>CAJOEP010000024.1 GCA_905233445.1 uncultured Bacteroidales bacterium
AGTCCGCAAGCCATATTAATAGTTAACTGAACCGATGCCACCGCCATATCATAAACACTGTACCATTCGTGTAGGACTTGTTGTGTTATTTCGTCTATTACTCTGTACATATATGATTCATCATATCCATAATACCTATATCCACTCGGGTCAACATACTTCAATGGGTTGTACATACAATAGGCATACCTGTTGAATCCCTGCTGGCTTGTAGGGTCCTGCATATAGTTATCTGGAGAAAGGAACGATGAAAGCAGCGGGTCGTACATTCGGCCGTTCATGTTAATGAGGCCAAAGGCGAAGAGGTGCTCATGGCCGGTGAAGCCTCGGTCGAACTTTGGAGGACGGGCCGGCGAGCCGGTCCAGGTACTGGAATATTCGGGTTGTTTTATATGATATATTCCCGCTCTGCGCATGTTATTCCTTCACGATTCGTTCCGCAAATTCCTTGCCGTCTTTAGTTTTCAACTTTATCAGGTAAACGCCAGAGTTAAGGCTTGAGATGTCGATACTGGTTTCGTCGGCATCGCAAATCTTCGACAGGACAACCTGTCCCATGATATTCACGATTTCAACGTTTACAATGTTTTCTCCCGAAATATTGACTATGCCGTTTGTCGGGTTAGGATAGATTTTCGCTTTTATATCTTCGTTTTCATTAACAGCGTAATGCGGATTGGGAGTTTCGACATAGTTTATTTCTATTTTACTTATTTTCATAGCATCACTAGATGTTAAATGATTGTTGATGAAACGTAGATGCTGTTGTGTAAAAACAGAGTCAACAAGTATATCATTATAATAATTTGGAATATAATAATTTACATATTCCCCACCGTAATATTCATTGTTGCTCTGACCGAATCCAGGAATCCAATTATTTTCATCATATGAATAGTCTTGAAAACAAATCATTAACGGATAACCATCGTCATTAAGATCATACAATGTTCTTTTGTTATTAGTATAAAATTCACCATTCCACAACTGATACTCACTTAATATAATATGCCCATTGGAGTTTCTCGTATAAGTAATCTTTTGGTTGTGTAACCATTTCCCAGTTTCATTCCACACATTTGTTTCAACGGCTGCAAGTCGATTATTGGAATATATATAATTAATCAATTTTTTATTAACAAAAACATTGTTGTTATAATCGTATTTTTCCCATTTGACATTTTGAATGGCTCCTTCAGGTGTAATAACTTGTGTAATTCTGTATTTATGCTTTGGGCTACCATCAGTATTATATTGTTCGCGCACTGTTACCTTCTCTGAGTCACTGTAGATGTAATCTCTTGTTTGTTTCAATTTTAGGCTTCCGTAATAATCAGAATATGCTTTATTGAAAAAAGTATCCGATATCACCCTGTCGTGTTCGTCATATACAGGTATCCATCTTTCTATTACTTGAGAAGTTACATTATTGTATGTATCCAATTCTTCCAATCGGTTGTATTCATTGTATCTATATAGATAACCATACCATTCCCAATCAAGGTCATAAGACATGGGGCGATAACTCAACCAGCTGCAATTGACTATAGTATTTCTATTGTCATATTGAAAAATAACTGTATCTGTGTTACTGAGATCATACCACTCTTCATATTCCTCGAACATCGTAAATTTGGTCAGCGCGCCATTGTCGTTGTACTCAAATAGGCTTAATCTTGGGGAAAACCCCGAGTGATCGGTATATGTTATTATCTGTAAAGGCTGTAGAATCGTTTCAGGCCGTTGTGCAAGAGTTATGGCTGAAACAAGAATCGTTAGAATTGTTAAATATAGTTTTTTCATAATAATATTTGTTTAGGAGGTTAATAAGAATAATTGCCTATATACAATGGTGATGTTGCCGGATTTTCTGTCCCATGCTGTATTATTCTAGCTGAAAATGTGTTTCCTGCAGTCAAAGTAAATCCTTCATCCAATATTATCGACTGCTCTGCCCATACAGCAGTGGAAGTGTTTACTACAGCCGTATATCCGCTTCCACCGAGTATCACATTAGGATATACTTTACACGATTCAGCCGATGGTGTGAAAACCGATGGATGGTATGTGTTTTGCCTGCCTCTTTCCATTTTGTAACATCTGAAATACTCAACAGTAAAATCCTCATAAGGTGTCGGCAAACCAGGCACTGATGTAACAACGCTCATATTAAAAGATAATCTTATATACATTGGTCTTGTTTTGGTTATGTCAGAATATGTAAACATGCTAAAACCATTAGCACTTGCTGTATCAATAGTATATCTCAAGTGGCTCGATACTCTTCCGTTTATGTACCACACAATCTCATATGGTAATACTTCAACACCAAAACGAGAAGTCTTTCCCATAATCGAATCAGAAACAGTAAGATGTTGTCTTGTACCCGAAGGATTAGGATGTTTATAATTGGTGTATATGTTTTGTTGAATATCACATGGTGATTCATCAGGGTTTTCATTAACATCTATCTCATTATAGTCATTGAATTCATCATGTTGTCCTTGGCCTATTTCTCCCCAAGCCCAGAAACAAGGTCTGAGATGGTGATTCTTGGGCAGATAACACTCAATCTCATAATAACCATATCGAATTAATCTTCTGGATATGATGGCACCAGTTAAATAATGAATATTTAGCGAATCACCTTGGTGAGGCATCATTGTGCCTGTAGAGCTGTAATATGCTGATAATATAAGTTTTCCATTGCTTACATTCACATTCTCTTTTAAACAGCCGACATTTAAATTGTGTTCATGTATATATAAATCGTATTTTTTCCATTTACTTCCATTTAAAACAGATTCATCAAATTCATCACTATATACATCGTCTTTAATCCAACCAGCATCAACAGGAAGTTGAGTGGGGTTGTATTGAAAATATAGATATTTTTCCAAAGCGTGTAAGTCATTGTCTATGGTATCTTTTAATCCTGCTTGTGCCATTGAATTTATACCAATAAATAACAATATGCAAAAATAAACAAATTTTCTCATATAGGCAATATATTTATTGTTTTTTATTCATTCAAACCATGTTTCTCAAGAATCTGCTGCATTTTTTGAATCTCCTGTCGTTGCTCTTTCACAGCCTCAATTAAGAAAACGGTTAATGTTTCATAGTTAACAAGAAGCATGCCGTTTTCATCTGCCGTTACGGCTTCTGGCAGCACTTTTTCCACTTCTTGAGCACAAACACCAGCATATCTAATTGGTGGGTCTTTTGTGTTTACTTTAAGCTCTGTTGGTGTATACCATATACCATTAATATAATCAAGTGTTGTCCCTGCATTATTAATTGGTTCAACCTCATTTTGTAAACTTCTGTCCGACATGGTATATGTACCACATTTATAAACAAGACCGTCTCCTGTTACATAAAACTTATGAGTGTTTTTGTTATTGGGGGCAGTTACAATCCAGCACTTACCCTTTAATGCTCCTGGGGTCGCTAACGTCACAATGTGCCATGATGCTGTTGATTGAGTGTTGAAGACAGCCCATCCTGGAGGGTATATGTGTACGCCTACATCCCATGAATCGGATAATGTCCCTATACTTACATGACTGTCAGGATGAACTTTGATTTGCGCGTTTGCAATTAATGACATCACCAATAATGATGCCGTCAAAATAAGTTTTAATGTTTTTTTCATGATAAATTATAATTAGTTACTCTGTTACCTCAAACTCCCCATAATATTCATCGCCATTCTGTAAAGTGAATGTTACGATATAATTGCCGGTGTTGGGGATGTGGCACTGATAGCCTGTTGGCGTTTGAACTATTGTAAAACTGATGGTGGTACCTGAAACAGTGGAAATCTCAACAGAAACCTCACCTAGGCTTTCAGAGAAAAACACATTAAGATAGTGTCCGTTGATTGAAGCGGAAATTGTGCCGCTTCGGTCAAAACCATCATTACCACTTTTATTAATGACAATTGTACCAACCCCATCCTTTTCTGTTGTGAGTTCGCTGTTTGCGAAACCAAATGCTGTCGGTAGGATGAATCCGAACAGCAATACCATACATTTAATTTTGTTCATCATAGTTTTTATTTTTGTTCTGTACAAAAATACAGACACAATAAAAACCGAACAAGACAATTAAGGAGGGAAATGGAGGAAAACCACTCTAATATATTGTCAATCAATTGGTTGTATTTGATAAATGAGTTGCGTTATAAAGAGCTTCGGTCAGGTTTCTATCTGTTTTTAAGATTGTTTTTATTTTACTTCTGCGGTAACGTATTGTTGAGTACTCTTTTTGCATGAATGCAGAGACATCGGCATCTTTCAGCCCAAGTAGGTATAGACAACAATAGTCAATGTCATCGTTAGTAAGCTCTGTGTATTTGTCTTTGAGTCTTATTGTGAAATCATCGTAATGAAGATTCACTGCCATCCGAAGCTCCATAAGGTCCTCATAATGCAATGCGAAAGCTTTATAGTTAATATAATCTATTTTCGATTTAAACTGCTGTTCCTTTACTATATCCAAGATGGTTTGACATATAGGCTCGTCGACAAACTGTTTAACTTCGATTTTCATCTTGATTTCAGAAAGCGAATCCTCGGCCTTTTCTAAAGCTGCCTTATGTCGTGCAACATGTTTTTTACCCCATTTCCGAGTGACCAGAAACACTATTGCAACAAACAAAACCGATATTGGTAAAATAATTAATGCTGTTCGCATTCTTGTGGCACTTTTCTCTTTTATGAATCTTTTGTTTGCGGTGTTTTTTGTATGTTGCTGGTACAGCTCATTGGCATTTGATGTTTTGGCCTTTTTGTCATACTCCTTCAACGCATTGTCGGCCAAAACTTGGGAAAACTGGTCTGATTTTACTGTGTCGCCCTGGGTTCGATATATTTCACGTAAATATTCGGCCGCTTGCATTTTCGACAAAAAATCGTTATTGTCAGTATATACTTTTTCGAGGTAAACTACAGCCGAATCATATTGTTTTTCGTTATAAAAAATGAATCCGACAGTAAGATATCGTGTTAGTTTTTCATTATAATTGTTGGTTTGTGCAACCATGCTTCTCAAACTGTCCAACGCTATTCCAGGGTCTTCACCCATTTGATAATCAAGCAGTTTTAGAGATGAAACAATGCCTCTGTATCTGCGGTTGTCATAATCGGGTAATGCCTCTAAAGCCTGTTTGTAATAATATAATGCGCTGTCTTTACAGTCAAGTTCATGGTATTGCATTCCTATCATTGACAAAGCATTCGCAATTCCATACTTTGAAGTCGGTTCAATCCGGCAGTAAAACAATACTTTTTTGCCACAATCAATTGCCGGTGCAACCATAAATTGGTCGGAAAACAAATCACCAAGCCTTCCATATGTCAACGCCATGAACTTCGCCTTGTAGCCAACAAATTCCTTTTCTTCAAAATGGTCTTCCATTATATCCAAAGCGCGCAGATATTCCTTGCAGGCATCAACCACGCTGTCGCTTTCGTAATACCCCACGCCATTCATGTAATGCGAGCGTGCCGAAAACATCACAATATCATCATTGTCGGGATATCGCACCGCAAGGCTGTCGAAATATCGCATCGCCATTTGCAATTCGTCGCGAAAATATTGCGGGTTGTTTGTTTTGAAAAGGGCTTCGGAAATGAGAAGGGCGCCAACGCATGTGTTGGCGGTACGCGGCATCGATAAGAGAATCGCAAGCGCTGAGTCGGCGTCAGTCTGCATGAGGCTGTCAATGCGCAAAAGAGTGTCGGAAATGAAAAACGGTAACGGTTGAGGCTTCACAACAGGCTCGGGCCGCTTCCCGCAAGCAAGAAGCAGAGATATAATAATAAAATATGATAACAGCCGTTTCACGAGGCAAATTTAACAATAATTTTAAAACCATATAAAAATCAGGCCTTTAAATCTTCGAAGAAAATTTTGAGACTGATTTTTATATGGTTTTAACAACAAATAACTTCATTAAGTAATTAGTCGTCAATTATTGAATCTTCAGCTTTCGCAGAAAGGTGGCAATTCAATAATGACGACTAATGACTTGCAACTTCAAACTACAGATTCTCTTTGAAGTATTCAGTAATCTTCATAATCAAGTGTGCCCTGTCCATTCCGTAAACGTTGTGGTCGTGGCCGGGATACACAAAGTAGTCCATGAGTTTGCCGTTGTGGATGGCGTTTTCAACAAAACTCAGGCTGTGCTGCCAAACAACAGTAGGGTCGGTGGTGCAGTGGATAATCAGGAGCTTGCCTTCAATCTTGTCGGTCTTGTTGTCCAATGCCGTAAGTTCGTAGCCTTCAGGATTCTCCTGCGGAGTGTCCATGTAACGCTCGCCGTACATTATTTCATAGTATTTCCAATTGATGACCGGACCGCCTGCCACGCTCACCTTGAATGTCTCAGGATAGTTGAGTTTCAACGATGTCGACATGAATCCGCCGTAGCTCCAGCCGTCAGAACCTATACGCTCAGGATCGACATACGGCTTGGTCTTGAGATATTCGATGCCTGTCATCTGGTCGTGCATCTCCATCTGTCCGCACTGGCGGTGAATCACCTGCTCGAAAGCTTCTCCACGGTCGGCCGAACCTCTGTTATCGACAGTAAACACAATGAATCCCTCCTGCGCGAGGTAGTTGAGGTATATTCCCGCGCCTGCCAACCATGTGTCGGTGATGAGCTGTGCGTGAGGACCTCCGTAAACATAAACGATTACAGGGTATTTCTTTTCCGGGTCGAAGTTGTAAGGTTTGATGATTCTTGTGTAAAGAAGCTGTCCGTCCTCCGCCTTGATGCTGTCGATTTCGGTCACGCCAAGATTGTAGTCGGCAAGAGGATTCTCGGCTTTGTACAGAAAATCAAAGAAACGTCCTTTCTCGTCTCTTATTTCGGCCGCTCTCGGCACGTCGGTGCTGCTGTAATTGTCAATGAAGAACTTGCCGCTCTTGCTCGGAATGACGCTGTGAGTGCCGTGCTGTCCTGTTATGCGTGTCTTCTTGCCGTCGGCTATGTTAACTTTGTAGAAATGACGCTGCAAAGGACTTACTTCTGTCGAAGTGTAGTAAGCGTTGCCGTTGCCGTCAAAGCCTTCGAAAGCGGTCACGACATAGTCGCCTTTTTCAATCTGACGAGCCTCGAGAGTCTCGGTGTTGTGCAGCCATAGATGATAATATCCGTCGCGTTGGGCAAGCCATAAAAATTCTGTAGTGCTGCCTGGTAAGAAATGTGCAGGTCCTTGAGGCTCAACATATTGAGCGTCCTCGTCATGGAATATAGTCTTGATGAATTTGCCGTTCAACGCGTCGTATTCATTGAAGTTGAGCGTGTCCTGGCCGCGGTTCAAGATGCCGATATACACCTTCTCGTTGTCGTTGTTCCAAGTGATGGCGGTGAGGTAATGCTCCTCAGGCTCGCCGGTCTTCATCACCACATCCTTACCCTTCTTTACGTTGTAAACATGTAGCTTCACGATGTGCGAGGTCATGCCTGCCATCGGATATTTTATCGGTTTCTCCTCAGCGATACGTGTGGTGATATCCACAAGCGGATAATCGGTCACCATGCTCTCGTCCATCGAGTAATAAGCGAGCTTGCTGCCGTCTGGCGACCAGAAAATGCCGCCGTCGATGGCGAACTCGTTGCGGTGCACCGACTGTCCCGCGATGACGTGTTCCGGATTCTTCGTCACACGGATGTTTTTAGCTCCGTTGGCGATGTAAAGGTCGTTGCCAATGGTGTAAGCCACCCTCATCGAGGCCTCGTTGAGCGTCACATTCTCCGCTTGGGCAGGGAATGATGTGACTTTTGTGATGGATTTCTCGTTGATATTCAATGTGTTAAGCGAGATGCTTTCTTCGCCTTCCATCTTGTAGAAATAACCGCCGTTTTCACTGGTCCAAGTGATGTTTGGCAGTCTTTTGAATTCATCCAAACCGTTGTCTTTGGCGATAGCGTTGAGCATGTCGAGGTTTAATAATGAATGCGACGATTTCTCACCTGGCGATCTGAATTTCAGCTCTCCGTCTTCGTTGGAAACGAACTTGTCGGTGTCGCCCAGCCATTTGTAACTCTTGCCAACCGGATAAACGCTGCGGTTGTTGTACGACGCGTCAACAGGCGTCAAAAACTTCTTCTCCTGCGCAAACGATGTCACAATCAACATCATTGCAATAATTGTAATAATTGATTTTTTCATATTTTTGTGATTTAGTATTTTCCTTTGCTAACTGCCAACTGCCAACTGCTAACTGCTAACTGATGGAATGTATTGCCTCCGCAAACTTCTTCAGCATCTCCGGCTCCTTCTCAAACGCCGTCCCAATCACTATGATGTCGGCTCCGGCTTTCACAGCGTCTGCCGCCATTTCCGGCGTCTTGATGCCACCTCCCACAATCAGCGGGATGCTTATCATCTGGCTTACTTTCGAAATCATGCTCGCCGAAACAGGCATCGCCGCACCCGAACCGGCTTCCAGATATATCAGCTTCAATCCTAGCATCTCGCCAGCCAATGCGGTGCACATCGCAATGTCGTCCTTGTCGTGCGGTATCGGCGTGGTGTCGCTCATATATGACACCGAAGTGGCCTTGCCGCTGTCAATGAGCATGTAACCAGTCGGAATAATCTCGTTGCCGTATAATTTAAGGTAAGGCGCCGCAATGACATGCCTGCCAATCAGCATCTCGGGATTCCTGCCGGATATCAATGAAAGCAACAAAAAACCGTCGCAATATTTGCTGATTTGCAACGAGTTACCCGGAAATATCAATACCGGGATGTCGCAGTTCGCCTTGATGAGTTTGATGCAGTGGTCGAGGCTGTCGGTGACCAGCAGACTGCCGCCAACGAAGAAGAAATCGACATCTGCCGCCTTCGCCTTTTCCACTATTGATATAATCTGCGCATCAGTCGGCTTGTCGGGATCCACAAGCACGGCAAGCTTTTTACGCGTTTTATCCTGAAATCTGTCGTATAATGCCATGTCAAAAATTTAAACTACGAAAATACAACTTTTTATCCAAAGAACAGCCATGATTCGTAATTATTTTTTCAAAACGATTCTGAAAGTGGTGCCCTGACCCGGCGTACTGCTCTTTACGAATATTTTTCCTTTGTGATAATTCTCGATGATTCGTTTCGCCAACGAGAGACCTAATCCCCAACCGCGTTTCTTTGAAGTGTAACCGGGCTTGAAAATCTGCTTGTACATCGAGCGTGGCAAGCCTTTGCCGGTATCGCTGATGTCGAGAAAGACATTGGCATCGTCCTCGGTCAACTCCACCGTGATTTTCCCCTTGTCAGTCATCGCATCGATGGCGTTCTTTGTGAGGTTCTCCAAAACCCAACTGAACAATGCCGCGTTTAATGGTATAACTATCTCACGTACAGGAAGTTGTATGTCGAATTCAAACTTCGACGAGAACCTTCGCTGCAAGTATTTCATCGTCTTGTCAACCGATGCCACCACGTCGGTTTTCTCCAATGTCGGGATGGAACCTATCTTCGAGAATCGCTCGGTGATAGTGTTCAAGCGGTCAATGTCATATTCCATCTCAGCCGTCCCAACGAACGGCTTTTCCTCCAGTTTCAACAACTCAACCCAACCCATCAGCGAGCTTAAAGGCGTGCCAATCTGATGCGCCGTCTCCTTGGCCATGCCTGCCCACACCTGATTCTGCTCCGAACGCCGTACATAACTGAACAAAAGGTATGCCAAAAGAGCAAACAAACCGAAAATCAGTATCTGTACAAAAGGGAAATATCTCATCTGTAATAACAAATCCGAACGCCTGTAATAAATGTAAATTTTGTTGTTGTCAAGATAGTTTACCTTAATCGGGACACATTCCTCTTGCATAGTATGTATCTGATTATCAACGAATTTGCTGTCTTTCATTTTAATAGAGTCCAAGTTGCCATAAGCTAAAACGCTGTTCTCCGTACTGTCGATGATGATGACAGGAGCACCAACGGCATTGTCGGTGACATCGTTGATAAAAAGAGTGAAAAAATCGTCCAAAACGCCTTTCAACTCAGTGAAAATCAATGATTCTTTGTAAAAAAGCCACTTAGTCTTGCCGAAAAGGTCTATTTTTATCGGTTGGTATTCGCTGAATTCTTGAATCATTTCATCGTCAAAAATGGTCTTGTCTTTCAAATGCTCCGGAAGGTTGATGGAAAGGTCTATCTTCCTGCCATTGTCAGTAATCACTACAGGAATGGAGATGTTGCTCTGAATGATTTCCAGATAAATGGAAGTGTTTTCCTCAGGACCGGCCTCAAGGAAACTCTCATAAGCCTTCGCCAGCAATTGCACGCGTTTCTGCTCCTGCTCCCCAACCTCGTTGAAGAAACCTTTGGTGTAGTTCATCAATTCGGCATGGCTCTGCATCGCCTCAGCCCACATCTCAATCTGCTTCGACTCCTGCGCCGCAAAACGCTTCACCAAATGGTTTGTGTAGTATATCGATATGGTTATAATGATGACCGCCAGCACCGCCAGCGCCAGATTCCACCATTTTTTCTGAATGTAAATATTCGTTTTCATAGCACAAAAATACAAAATTTTTAATTAATAAAGGTGTGTAGCAAAAAATGTTGTAATTTTACACGTTTTTTTTAACGGAAAAATTTAAGTTTTATTATGGAATATAATTTTGAAGAAATCGAAAAGAAATGGCAGGAGTATTGGCGTGAAAATAAAACCTATCATGTTGATATTGACCACGATAAGCCGAAGTTTTATGTGTTGGACATGTTCCCTTATCCGTCGGGCGCGGGTCTCCATGTGGGACATCCTCTGGGCTATATCGCATCTGATATATACGCCCGATACAAGCGTTTGAAAGGTTTCAACGTGCTTCACCCGATGGGCTACGACGCCTACGGACTTCCGGCTGAGCAGTATGCTATCCAGACAGGTACACATCCGGCTATCACCACGGAGAAAAATATCAACCGCTACCGTGAGCAGATGGATAAAATCGGTTTCTGCTACGACTGGGACCGCGAGGTGCGCACCAGCGACCCGCATTATTATAAATGGACACAATGGACGTTCATCCAACTGTTCAACTCATACTATTGCAATAAATGTAAAAAAGCTCAGCCAATCTCGCAACTCGTTGATTATCTGAGCAAACAAGGCACTGAAGGTCTTGATGTGGCTTGCACAAAGCCGTTAAGCTTCACCGCTAAGGAGTGGAATGCGATGAGCGAAAAAGAACAGCAGGAAACATTGATGAACTACCGCCTCGCTTACCTCGCCGACACCATGGTGAACTGGTGCCCTGAGTTGGGAACAGTTTTGGCCAACGATGAGGTTCAAGATGGTCTCTCAGTGCGTGGTGGCTATCCTGTGATTCGTAAGTCAATGAAACAGTGGCTGTTACGTATCACCGCTTACGCTGAGCGTCTGCTCCAAGGCCTCGAAACCCTCGACTGGACCGAGTCTATCAAAGATGTGCAGCGTAACTGGATCGGCAAGTCGATGGGCGCCTCCGTTTTCTTCAAAGTTGCTGATAAAGATATTGATTTTGAGGTGTTTACAACACGTGCCGACACCTTGTTCGGCGTCACTTTCATGGTTCTGGCTCCAGAACATGAGATGATCGACCAGCTCACCACCGACGAGCAACGCGAGGAGGTGGTGAAATATGTCACCTGGGCAAAGAACCGCTCCGAACGTGAACGTATGTCAGAGGTGAAGAAAGTCAGCGGCGTGTTTACAGGTTCTTATGCCGTCAACCCGTTCAATGGAACACGCATCCCGATCTGGATTTCCGACTACGTACTCATGGGCTACGGCACAGGCGCCATCATGGCAGTGCCGGCTCACGACAGCCGTGACTTCGCATTCGCACGCCATTTCAACCTTCCAATAATCCAAGTGGTGGCAAAACCTGGCGAGGAACCGTCAGACCCTGCAACATGGACAGAGTCGTTCGACGCTAAAGAAGGCGTACTCGTCAACTCGGAGTTCCTCAACGGACTGACAGTGAAAAAAGCTATCCTCAGAATGATTGAAGAGCTTGAGAAACTCGGCATCGGCAAAGGAAAGACAAACTACCGTCTCCGCGACGCCATCTTCAGCCGCCAACGCTACTGGGGCGAGCCATTCCCGATTTATTACAAAGATGGAATGCCTTATGCAATGGATGAGTCCAAGCTGCCACTCGAGCTGCCTTCCATCGACGCATACAAGCCTACTGAGACAGGCGAGCCGCCTCTGGCACGCGCCAAGAACTGGGTCACCGAAGAAGGTTATCCTATCGAAACGAACACAATGCCAGGTTTTGCTGGATCTAGCGGTTATTATCTCCGCTATGAAGACCCGCACAACGACAAGGAATATTTCAGCCGCGAAGCAAACGACTACTGGCAGAATGTTGACCTTTACATCGGAGGCGCCGAACATGCTACAGGTCACCTCATCTACAGCCGCTTCTGGTGCAAGTTCCTATACGATATCGGCCTTTCATGCAAAGACGAGCCGTTCCAGAAAATGGTCAACCAAGGAATGATTCAAGGTCGCTCAAGCTTCGCATACCGTGTCAATTTGGAAAAGATGTGCGAATATGATGTGTGGAATATCATAAAGGACAAACGCTTGGGCGTAGAGTTTGTGAGAGGTTTCAAAGACGGACGCCGTCAATTCGATTTCTTCTGTCCTGAAAAGGGTATCTTGATTGAGATTAACCGTATGGGCAACCTTGAAAAAGTGGCAGGAGCTTGGCAGGAGTATGCTACAAGCAAAGGATACAAGCTTTTATTGGTGCCTAATATCGATGTCTTGAATGATTATCGTGATGGTACCAATATTGTCGAGCAAAAAATAAAAGACCTGATTGCTGGCAAGGAGGTGCCTACCTTTGTTGACGGTATGGAATACCAGCGCGGCATCATCTTTGTCTCCAAAAACGTCAAAGATCGTGAGCTGTTCAGCGATCCGATTCATGTGGATATCAACTTGGTGCGTAACGACATCCTCGACATCGATGCTTGCCGCAAGTGGCGTGATGACCTCCATAACGCTCACTTTATCAAGGAAAAAGATAAGGATGGCAATGATATCTTTGTATGCGACTGGATGGTGGAGAAGATGTCAAAGTCGAAGTTCAACGTCCAGAATCCTGACGATTTGGTCTTGAAATATGGCGCCGACACCCTGCGTCTCTATGAGATGTTCCTCGGACCACTTGAGCAGTCGAAACCATGGGATACCCAAGGAATTGAAGGTACTTTCCGTTTCCTGAAGAAGTTCTGGAAACTCTACACTGAAGTCAGTGATGAGCCTGCGACTAAGGAAGAACTGAAAGTTCTTCACAAGCTCATCAAGAAAGAAGAGGAAGACATCGAGCGCATCTCGTTCAACACCGTGGTCTCCGCCTTCATGATATGCGTCAACGAACTCACCGACATGAAGTGCAATAAACGCGAAATACTTGAACCTCTTGCGATTATGATTTCACCTTACGCACCGCATATCGCCGAAGAACTGTGGCATCAGATGGGCCATAACGACAGCGTGGTCAACCAGAAATTCCCTGAGTTCGATGCATCGCACGTGGTCGAAAATACATTCACTTATCCTGTTTCGTTCAACGGCAAGAAACGTTTCGACATCGAACTGCCTCTCGACATGAAGCAGGACGAAGTCCAAAACGCGGTAGTAAACGCACCGGAAGCACAGAAATGGCTCGAAGGCGTCACCATCCGCAAAGTCATTTTCATCCCGAAGAAAATCATCAACATCGTGGTTGGATGAAAAAACTAATAATTGCGATATTATTAATAGGTGTCGTCACGTCCGTCACTGCTCAGGACCTCACTCAACCTGAGACCGACCCCGTCATCACCAACCGCATCGCCGAGTGGCAAGACCTGAAATTCGGTTTCATGATGCACTGGGGCATGTACGCTCAGTGGGGGGTGGTGGAGTCGTGGTCAATCTGTAACGAAGACTGGATTAACCGCGGCGGAGCCAATTATATTCAGTATAAAGCTGATTATCAGGCACTTAACACTACATTTAACCCGATAAAATTCAATCCTGAAGCTTGGGCGAAGCTCGCAAAAGAAGCAGGAATGAAATACGTCGTCTTCACTACCAAGCATCACGATGGCTTCTGTATGTACAACACCAAGGAAACAACATATTCCACCGTTGACCCCTCATGTCCTTTTTCTGAAAATGAAAAATCCGACATCACTGGTGCTATCGTTGATGCCTTTCGTAATCAAGGCTTCTGGACAGGTCTCTATTTCTCCAAAGCCGACTGGCATCATCCCGATTACTGGGCCGAACAATGGGCTACACCCGACCGTAACGTGAACTACGACCCTCAGAAATATCCAGAAAGATGGCAGCGTTTCTGCGATTTTACCTACAACCAAATCCATGAGTTGACTCACAACTACGGCGACATTGACATCCTTTGGCTCGACGGAGGCTGGGTGCGCCCCGAGTACAGCCTCAACGACGAATATCGTGAATGGCTCGGCTGCAAAGGCTACATCCAAGACATCAATATGCCGAAAATAGCAGCGATGGCTCGCGAAACCAACCCCGACCTCATCATCGTTGACCGCACCGTGCACGGAAAATATGAAAACTACCAGACTCCGGAACAGCAGGTGCCTGATACTTTGCTTCCGTTCCCTTGGGAGACATGCATGTCAATGGGCGACTCGTGGTCGTATGTCGAGACAGATAACTACAAGAGTACCAATAAGATAATTCATCTTCTGGTCGATGTCGTGGCTAAAGGCGGCAACTACTTGCTTAACGTAGGTCCCTCACCTGAGGGCGAGCTGCCTCCAACAGCCGTTGAACGTATGCATGAGATAGGTAAGTGGATGAAAATCAACGGAGAAGCTATCTACGGCACACGTCCTTTCTATCCTTATTGCGACGGAAAGGTACGCTTTACACAGAAAAACGGCAAGATTTACGCGATATATATGCTTGACGAAGGCGATAAGCTGCCTAACTCCATCAAAATCAATGCAAATTTGAATAAAAACAAGGTAAAAATCCTCGGCAGCAAGGCTAAAGCAAAGCTCACCAAGACCGCCGACGGATACCTTATTAATATTAATGGCGATGTCAACCTAGAACACGCCGTCGTTTTTGAATTGAGGTAAAACTCTCGCGTCCCGTGTCTCGTGTCTCGCGTCAAAAAAAATTGAATAATAAAAAATTGAATAAATATGAAAGAAGAACTTAAAAGAATGGACCTTCCGTATCTCATCGCCGACCCGAGTCTGGCAGAGTGGGGAAGAAAAGACATTGAAATTTCAGAACACGAGATGCCGGGCTTGATGGCACTTCGCAAGAAATATGGCGACAGCAAGCCTCTCAAAGGCGCTCGCATCAGCGGCTCGCTCCACATGACAATCCAGACCGCATGTCTCATCGAGACATTGAAAGCTCTCGGCGCTGAAGTTCGCTGGGCAAGCTGCAACATCTTCTCGACACAAGACCACGCCGCCGCAGGTATCGTGGCTGGCGGAACCCCAGTGTTTGCTTGGAAAGGCGAGACCCTCGACGACTACTGGTGGTGCACCATGCGCGCCCTCACATTCCCCGATGGCAACGGTCCTGACCTCATCGTCGACGACGGCGGAGACGCAACTCTCCTGATACACAAAGGCTACGAATGCGAGAACGACCCGAAACTCCTCGAAGTGGAGCCTACCAACGCCGAAGAAAAAGCCTTGATGGGTGTCATCAAGGAGACTTACAAGATGGATCCTAAACATTGGCACAAAGTAGTCGCCAACTGGAAAGGCGTGTCGGAAGAGACGACAACTGGCGTTCATCGTCTCTATCAGATGAAAGAAGCCGGTAAGCTCCTCGTCCCAGCTATCAACGTCAACGATTCAGTGACAAAGAGCAAGTTCGACAATATGTACGGCTGCCGCGAGTCACTTGCCGACGGCATCAAACGCGCTACAGACGTAATGCTGGCTGGTAAAGTCATCGTGGTTCTTGGCTACGGCGATGTGGGTAAAGGCTGCGCACAGTCAATGCGTTCATACGGTGCCCGCGTGCTCGTCACCGAAATCGACCCGATCTGCGCTTTGCAGGCCGCAATGGAAGGCTACGAAGTCACCACAATGGAAGAAGCAGTGAAAGAAGGCAACATCTTCGTCACCTGCACAGGCAACTGCGACGTCATCACCCTTGAGCATATGCTCAACATGAAAGACCAAGCCATCGTCTGCAACATCGGTCACTTCGACAACGAGATTCAGGTCAACGCACTGGAAAATTATCCTAACGTAAAGAAAATCAATATCAAACCGCAGGTCGACAAATACGTTTTGCCTAATGGCAGAGCCATCTTCATCCTCGCTGAAGGCCGTCTCGTGAACCTCGGCTGCGCAACAGGCCACGCCAGCTTCGTGATGAGTAACTCGTTCACCAACCAGACTTTAGCTCAAATGGACCTCTGGGAGAAACGTGGCAAATATCCTGTTGACGTTTACTGCTTGCCGAAATACCTCGACGAAGAGGTGGCGCGACTGCATCTCGAGAAGATAGGTGTGAAACTCACCAAACTCACACAGAAACAAGCCGACTACATCGGCGTTCCTGTCGAAGGCCCTTATAAGGCTGACATCTACAGATATTGAAAAAAGCGGCTTAAGCCGCTTTTTTCAATTATATATGTGCAATTCAGTCCCGTCATAGTCCGTCCGATACCAATAAACATGGGTGCCGTCGCCATTCGCGTTAAAACCGTCAAGAATATAGTACTCGTTATGATTGCATTCATCAATAATATATGGCAAATCAACCGACAAACGGTTGTCGGGACAACTCTTGTTGTAAAAAGGCTTGCGGTCATACGCCCTAAACTCATCTGGCTGTGACCTATATACAATAATACCATAGCTGTCGCCCTCTCCCGTCAGATACATATAACCACCTGTAGCATTAAGCTCCTGATATTCAATGGAATTTGGTAAAATGCTGAAGTTGATATGAGTGCTTATCACAATCTGGTTGTCAAGTTTGCTGTCGCATGAAACGGCAAAAACTGCCATTGAAGCGACAAAAAAAATCATCGAGATTTTCAAAAATTTTCTCATTTCAAAAATATTTTGGTGCAAAATTAATAAAAATTCAATCAAAAAGAGGTCGAAAAAACTATAAAAAATCTTTTGTAAAACCCTAATTTTTAATTTTTGAGAAAAAAAAACGTTGTATTTTTAAAATTATAAAATGTTTATTTTTAACGTGTTACAATGGTTTAACTCGAAATGTTGAAAAATATTTTTCCCAAATAAAAATAATTTGCTTGTCGGATTGAAAAAAATGTTGTATTTTTGAACGCTAAAAATATACACTGAAAAAAGGTAAATTATTTGAGTAGTATAACATAAAAATTCAAGGTATGTTAAAAAAATTACTATTTTTACTCTGCATCGTGCTGACGTCGTGGTCGTTAGCGCTTGCACAACAAGGTCGTCTCAAGGGTGTCGTCACTGACAAGGATACCGGCGAGCCTGTCGCTTTTGCTAACGTCGTCTTGGAAAACGGCGGTACTCAAGTTGGTGGTGCTAGTACGGATTTTGACGGTAACTACGACATCAACCCTATTCCTCCGGGAACTTACGACCTGAGAGCAACATTCGTTGGTTACAACACCGTCGTCATGAAGGGTGTTGTTATCCCAGGTAACAAAATTACCTTCCAGGACATCAAGATGAGCATGCAGTCGGAAGTGCTGGATGCCGTTGAGATTGTCGATTACAAGGTGCCTTTGATTTCAAAGGACCAGACTTCAGCTGGTGCCACCATCACCGCCGAGGAAATCGCGAAGATGCCTAACCGTTCGGCAGAAGCAGTCGCTGCTACCGTCGGTGGCGTGTTCTCACAAGACGGTGAAGTCGGTAACATGCGTGGTGCACGTTCTGAAGGTACAGTTTATTACATCGACGGTGTCCGCGTCATCGGTAGCCACTCGGTGCCTCAGTCAGCTATCGACCAAGTCGAGGTTATGCTCTCCGGTACCCCAGCTATGTACGGCGACGTCACCGGCGGTATCATCAACATGACAACAAAAGGCCCTTCGAGAACATTCGGAGCAGGATTGGAAGTTGAACAGTCAATCGACGGCTACGGCCACACAAGAGTCGGCGTCAACGCCCAAGGTCCTCTCATCAAAGGTAAGAAGTCAGAAACAGCTCTCCTCGGTTTCTTCGTGTCAGGCGAGTTCACACGTAACAAAGACGGCGCGATCTCAGCAATCGGTCACTACAAAGCATCCGACAGCTGGCTCGATTACATAAAAGATCACCCGCTCCGCCTCTCTAGCGACGGACAAGGCGTTTATCCTAACGGCGAATTCACCAGAATGGGATCGATGGAATATGTGAAAAACTCACAGAACACATCAAACTGGACAGTCAATACTACCGGTAGTATCAGCATCCGTACAACTGAGACCATCAACCTCTCAATAGGCGGCGCATACATGAAACAAAAAGCCCATGGTTTCAGCCGTGCTCAGGAATACTTCAACTTCGACAAGAACTATATCTCTGACTACCAGAACTGGCGCGTCTATGGCCGTTTCACACAGAGATTCCCAACCGCTCCTGAAAGCACTTCCTTAATCAAGAACTTCTACTACAGCTTGCAGGTTGACTACTCAAGAGTGAACAGCTCAAACTATGACCCAGACCATAAGAAAGACATATGGAGATACGGCTACCTCGGTAAATACGAGCGTTTCAAAACTCCTACATACGCTATGTCTGACACAGCCATCACCATCAACGGTCACACTTATACAAACGTGTTCACAACAACATCATGGGACTATGATACATTGGTGAAATTCCATGCATCAGACTTCAACCCGTTGCTGGCTAACTACACATCGATGATTTATGACTTGTATCAGGACCCGGCCGGTCACTATACAAACTTCGACGAGATTCAGCTTAGCCAAGGTCTGCTCAACTCACAGTCGCCATCAGCATTCTACGGACTGTATGCAGCTCCTGGTACAATCCAGTCAAATTACGCATATAGCGAAAGCGACCAGTTCAGCGTGAACCTCGCAACAGCTATGACACTCGGTAACCACGAAGTGAAGTTCGGTCTCCAGTATGAACAGCGTAACAGCAGATCATGGGGCATCGCCGGATACAGCATGTGGTACCTCATGAGAAACCTCGCCAACTTCCATATCGACCAGTTGGATGTCAACAACCCTGAAATCGTCAGCTACGACGGATTCGTCGATACTATCAAGTTCTACAGAAACTACAACGCTGCAGACCAATATCAGTTCGACAAGAACCTCCGTTCAGCCCTCGGCCTCAGCGTCACAGGCGTCGACTGGATTAACACCGACTCATACGACTTCAACGATAACTCAATTGAATACTATGACAAGAACGGTGTCATGCACAAAGCATATCTCCAGGATGGCTTCGATATCAGCATGTTCACTCCAGATGAGTTGACACAGGATGGTAACTCATACGTCTCATACTATGGCTATGACTACCTCGGTAAGAAACTCAAGAGCCAACCTAGCTTCGAAGACTTCTTCACAGAAAAAGACGAAAACGGTAACTATACACGTCCTGTCGGTTCATTCAGACCAATCTACATGGCAGGTTACATCCAGGATAAGTTCGCATTCAAAGACCTTATCTTCAACATCGGTGTCCGTGTCGACCGTTTCGACGCTAATCAGAAAGTGTTGAAAGACCCATATATCCTCTACGATTACTATACAGTGGGCGATAGGATGAACGGTAATGGTAAACTCGTTCTTCCTAACGGTACAACAGTCGATGTCCCGAGCAACATCGGAAGCGACTACGCTGTTTACGTCAACGATATCAAGGACATCACAACAGTTATGGGTTATCGTAACGACAACACATGGTACAATGCAGAAGGCGCTGAAATCGCCGACCCGACCACTTTGAACGCCGGTAGCGGTGTCACAGCATGGGTCAAAGATAAAGATCAGTCACACGTTGACATCAAGTCATTCAAGGACTACAGCCCACAATGGACAGTGATGCCACGTATCTCCTTCTCATTCCCGATCTCAGACGACGCTTTGTTCTTCGCCCACTACGACGTGTTGACACAGCGCCCATCTAACATCCACACCAACATCTATGATTACTACTACTTCGAGCAGGAAAGCGGTACACTCAACAACCCGGCTCTGAAACCTTCACAGACTATCGACTATGAGCTCGGTTTCACCCAGAAGTTGACCAACTCGTCATCAATGACAATCACCGCTTACTATAAGGAGTTACGTAACATGATTCAGATGTACCGCTACACCGGTGCATATCCAAAGGATTACACATCATACAGTAACTTGGACTTCGGTACTGTTAAAGGTATCACAGCATCATACGACTTGCGTAGAACCAAGAACGTGCGTTTGCGCGCATCTTACACATTACAGTACACCAACGCTACCGGTGCTTCAACATCAACCATGAGCGCTTTGATTGCAGCAGGTGTTCCTAACTTGCGTTCAACATTCTCAATGCCTTGGGACCGTCGTCACCAGTTCAACGTGACATTGGATTACCGCTTCGCTGACGGCAAAGACTATAACGGTCCTGTCTCAAAACGCGAGAAGTCAGGTAAGAAGCCTATCCAGTGGCTCGCCAACACAGGTCTTGCAATCACAATGCAGGGCGGTTCAGGTACTCCTTACACAGCAGCAAGCAACATCAACTCACCAATTTCTCCTGGTACTAACTTGCTGAAGGGTTCATACTTCGGATCACGCCTCCCATGGGCATTCCGTTTTGACCTCCGTCTCGACAAGGATATCAACCTCAACATCGGTAAGAAAGACGGCGACAAACGTCCAGCCTACCTGAACGTTTATCTCCAGGTGCTCAACGTGCTTAACTCAAAGAATATCATAGATGTCTATGCAGCAACCGGTAACCCGGATGACGATGGCTACCTCTCAGCTCCTGAATGGCAGCGTGAAATAGCCAACCAGACAAGCGCTGACGCTTACAGAGAGTTGTACAGCTTGTATGTCAACAGCCAATACAACTATTCTGCACCACGTCAGATCAGAATTGGTATGATATTTAACTTCTAAACAGAATAATAAATACTGATAATATGAAGACTATAATTCGTTTATTAACTGTTGCATTTCTTATTGCAAGTGTAACTGAAGTAAGAGCCGAGAAGGTCCAGATGAATGGCCCTCAAACTCGGAATCTGAAACAAACCACTGCCGGATGTACACCATCTTCAACGTTTGCCTGGTTAAATATCAACAACGCTAGAGTACGTGTCAACGCTGGTGGTGATATGTGGTGGGATCTCCCAGGCGGCTCAGGTGCTAAGTACTACATCCCGGCCAACGGTTCCGCAACATCATTGTATGCTGGTTCTCTCTGGATTGCAGGTATGGACATCAACAACCAGTTGAAGTGCGCCGCTATCCGTTTCCGTCAGAAAGGTAACGACTTCTGGACAGGACCTCTTACAACCGACGGTACAGCCTCTATCGATGCCGCTACATGTATGGAGTACGACAAGATGTACAACATCACTCGTGCCGAAGTCGATGATTTCCTCCAACACTGTGATGAAAACGGTATCCCAGCCGTTGGTTATGAAATCCCGGCTAACATTCTCAACTGGCCAGCACACGGCGACCCGGCGAGAGGAATGAGCTACTACCTCGCTCCTTTCTTCGATAAAGACGGTGATGGCAACTACGACCCGACACAGGGTGACTATCCTTATTATGACATCACCAACGAACTCTGCCACACACAGACCCCTACAATGGAAGAGGAATTGGCAGGTACAGTCCATGGTTCAATCCTTTCTGACCAAGTCATCAAAGGTGACCAGACAATCTGGTGGGTATTCAACGATAAAGGTAACTCACACACTGAGACAGGCGGCTCAGCTATCGGTATGGAAATCAGAGCTCAAGCATTTGCATTCGCTACAAATGATGAGATCAATAACATGACATTCTATAGCTACGAGATTATCAACCGTTCAACCTATACCTTGACAAACACATACTTCTCACCTTGGACTGACGTTGACCTTGGTTATGCTAAGGACGACTACGTCGGTTGCGACGTGTCACGTGGTCTCGGTTACGGTTACAATGGTGCCGCCATCGACGGTAGCGGTCAGACAGAAGCTTACGGTGCCAACCCTCCAGCGGTCGGTGTCGACTTCTTCCAAGGCCCTTACCTCGATCCGGATGGCGAAGATAACCCGAAATACGACTCACTCGGAAACCAACTCTGCGATGAGAGTATCAACGGTGTGAACTTCGGAAACGGTATCAAGGACGACGAACGTTACGGTATGCGCCGTTTCGTGTATCACGATAACACCGGTTCTTCAATCAACGGTGACCCTGACGTCGCTGCTGAATACTACCTCCTCCTTAGAGGTATCTGGAAGAACGGCGCAAGAATGCAGTTCGGTGGTACAGCTGTCCCAGGCGCAGCCGGTACAGTGGGCCCTGAATGCGACTTCATGTTCCCATTCGATTCTGACCCATGTAACTGGGGTACAGGCGGTTTGACACCAGGCGGTATCTTCGCACAAAACGGTAAGTACTGGAGCGAAGAAACCGGTAACAACGGTGGTCCTAACCCTGTTAACGACCGTCGTTTCATGCAGTCAGCTGGTCCTTTCACCTTGAAGTCAGGTGCTGTCAACTACATCACTTTCGGTGTGCCGTGGGCACGCGCAAACACAGGTAAAGCTTGGGCTTCTGTGGAATTGCTCCGTAAAGTCGATGATAAGTGCCAGCAGATGTTCGATAACTGCTTCAAAGTACTCGATGGTCCTAGCGCACCGGATTTGACAATCCGCGAACTTGACAAGAAACTCATTATTTATCTGTCAAATTCTGAGACATCAAACAACGCAAACGAAGAATACGAAGAGAAAGATCCTAACATCCCGGATACACTCGACCAATACTATCGTTTCGAAGGTTACATGGTTTACCAGCTCGCTAACCAGGAAGTCAGCATCGACGAAATCAACGATGAGACAAAAGCTCGTCTGATTTTCCAGTGCGACGTCAAGAACAGCGTCGGTAGAATCATCAACTTCATCTACAATGAAGACCTCCAGCATAGTGTTCCTACACTCATGGTCGAAGGTGCTGACGACGGCGTGTCACATTCATTTGTCGTGACACAAGACCAGTTTACAAAGAACAACGACCCAAGTCTTGTGAACCACCACACATACTACTTCATGGCAGTGGCTTACGCATATAACAATTATATGACATATGACCCTGAGACAACAGAAGGTAACGGTCAGAAACTCCCGTTCCTCGCAGGTCGTAAAAATATTAAGTTGTATTCAGCCATCCCTCACAAGATTGTGAACGGTACAGTTGTCAACTCAACATATGGTGACCAGCCTGTGATTACACGTTGGACAGGTATCGGCAATGGCGGTAACAGAATTGAAATGTCAGACGCTGACGTTAAGACTTTGTTGGAGCGTCCAATCGCAAGCGAGACAAATCAGTTTGGTGATGCTGACTATCCGGTCATCTACCATCCGACATTCAAGAGAGGTTTCGGCCCTGTCAACGTCAAGATTGTTGACCCGTTGAATGTTAAACCTACAGATTATGCCATCTGGTTCCACGACTATCAGGAGGCTACAATTGAACATGTTACAGGCGATGTCGCTATCACAGGTGATAACGCAAAGAAGAATGTGTTCAAATGGACTTTGAAAGACCTTGAAACAGGTGAGGAGTTTGAATCAGACACGACAACAGTTCTCTCAAGCGAAAAGATATTCCTCGACAGAGGTATTTCAATCAATATCGAGCAGTGCTGGAACATTGGACCATACAAGGTTGGTACCCAAGGCGGTGTCCCTGGCAGCTCAGATGCCAAGACTGTTTATGCAACTCTTGCTCCAAGCAATGGTATCATCACAACATCTGTTACATATGCCGACAGTTCATACCGTTGGCTCTCAGGTATCAGAGATAGTGATGCTGTGGCTTCAAGCGCACTGAACTGGATTCGTGCCGGTTCATATGTTGACCAGGACAACCCAGCCAACAACGACTATAAGATGTCATCATCATCAGGTGGTACTTCAAAACCTTATGACCCGAATGGCAACTATGAGAAGATTGCTGAAGGATCATGGGCACCATATTTGCTCACAACAGTAAGCAGTGCTACAGCTAACAGACCAGGTCCTGTTTATGATGCTAACTGCCGTCAGGATACTGTATTCACAAGAATCGGTTCAATTGATATTGTTCTTACATCAGACAAGTCAAAATGGACTCGTTGCCCAGTGTTTGAAATGTGTTTGGATAAGAAATTATCAGAGAACAATGCTGAGCCATTTGGTTTGCGTAAAGCTCCGTCAGTTGACAAGAACGGCAATCCGGCAGCAGCAACATATGAAGAGGCATTGGCAATGGGAGTTAGCGACGATCCGGAGGCTGCAAACTATATCAGCCCATTCAGTATGGGTTGGTTCCCGGGTTATGTCATCGATGTTGAGACAGGTGCACGTTTGAACATTGGTTTCGGTGAAGACTCATTCTATCCTGGACTCAACGGACGTGACATGTTGTTCAACCCACCAGCGGTGACAGAGACATCAGCAGCAGGCGGTTCATTGACAGCTGACCCTGTAGTCTTCAACCAGATAGACGGCACCCCGATATTCGGTGGTAAACACTATGTGTACATCTTCCAGATGCAGAATGGTCCTGTTCTTTCAAGCGGTCAGTACTACTTGAACTACAAGATTCCGGCATACGACGGCGGTAAATTCTTGCTTGAATCATTGAAGTATATCGAAGACATCAACAAGAAGCCATTTAAGGTTATGTATTGGACATTGCCGGCATGGGTCGGTATGCCAATGGCTGTCGAAGGCAAAGAATGGTTACAGAGTGGTAACCCTGTTAAGATTGCAGTACGTATTGCAAAACCATACAGATCAGGTTATGGCACAATGTTACTCGATGTTGACAATGATGAACTGGTTGACACAGTTGACCATAAGGGTCTTTACCCATATTACGCATTCACGACAAAGGGTTATGGTCCTACATACAATAATGCAGAAAAGGGTAAATCTGACCTCGATCTCATCAATGTTGTACCAAATCCATACTATGCATACTCGAACTACGAGCCGAATGCATTGACACACAAGGTGAAGATTGTAAACCTTCCTGACCAGTGCGTCGTGACAATCTACACTGCTAACGGAACTAAGATTCGTCAGTTCAAGAAAGACGACTCGTCTGTGACTTCGTTAGATTGGGATTTGACCAACCATGCCAACACACCTATTGCGAGCGGCATTTACATCATCCATGTTAAGGATAATGTGAACGGCGGTGAGCATACTGTTAAGTTCTATTGCGCAATGCGTCAGGTTGACTTAAATACATTCTAATTATTTTGCGAACAAATTAAATTTACACGATCATGAAAAAGTTATTTAGAACTATCGTAATAGCAAGCTTGACAATCATTATAGGATTCGCGAGCACAGAAGCATTCGCAGGTAATAAGGATAGAGCAGGTCAAGCTGGTGCCAATGAGCTGTTGGTTAATCCATGGGCAGCATCATCAGGATGGGGCAATGCCGGTATGGCATCCATCAAGGGTGTTGAGGCTATCTGGAGTAACGTGGCAGGTATCTCATTCGTGAACACTATGGATATCGACTTCTCATACACTAACTGGTTGGCCGGTTCAGGAACAAGCGTGGTGTCATTCGGTTTCTTGACCCGCGTTTCCGAATCAATCGTTGCCGGTTTGTCGGTTATGTCAATGAGTTTCGGTGAGATTCAAAAGACAACTACTGAAAACCCGGACGGTGGTCTTGGTACATACAAACCAAGTTTGATGAACATCAACATCGCAATTGCGAAGTCGTTCTCAAACAGTATCCACGGTGGATTTGTGTTGAAGATTATCAGCGAGTCAATTGCTGATATGACCGGAACAGGTGTCGCATTGGACGCTGGTATCCAGTATGTTACAGGTATTACCGATAACATCCATTTCGGTATTGCCTTGAAGAACATCGGACCTACCATGAAGTACAGTGGCGACGGTCTTGCATATTCAGTTCTGTTAGACGGAATGTCATCAAACATCACAGTGGTGCAGCGCGCCGATGAGTTTGAGCTTCCTACACAGCTGAATATCGCAGCGGCATACGATTTCAACTTTGAACACGCAAGCCGTTTGACTCTGGCATTCAACTTCAACTCAAACGCATTCTCAAAGGATCAGTTTATCGGCGGTATTGAGGGTTCATTCCGTGACATCCTCATGCTCCGCGCCGGTTACACCTTCGAAAGCGGTGTCACAAAGAGTATTGAAGATGCAGACTGCACCAATGTCAATAGAGGTTTCTCTTGCGGTGCTACAGTTCAAGCTCCTCTCAACAAGAAGGGTTTGAAGGTCTGTATCGACTACTCATACCGTGACACAGCACACTGGAAAGGTACACATTCGGTGGGCGCAAGAATTTTATTCTAAAAAATTCTTGTATCTCAAAAAAAAGTTGTATCTTTGCATACAATTTTACGGAAAAAAAGAGCCCTTATTTAACGTAAGGGTCTCTTTTTTTACAATTAAAAATCACAAGATATGGCAGAAGTAGAATATTTTACACAAGCTGGATTACAGAAATTGAAGGACGAATTAGAGAATCTTTGCGTTAATGAACGTCCGAAAATTGCAGCAGCTATTGCGGAAGCACGCGATAAGGGAGATTTGTCGGAGAATGCTGAATACGACGCGGCAAAAGAAGCACAGCAGCTTCTTGAGATGAAGATAGTGAAGCTTCAGCTTACGATAGCCAACGCCCGCGTCATCGACGAATCAAAGATGGACACATCAAAAGTTTTGATTCTTTCGACGGTGAAAATCAAGAATGTGAAGACAAAACAGATGATGACATACACCATCGTTCCTGAAAAGGAGGCAAACCTCAAGGCTGGAAAGATTTCCATCACATCACCGATAGCAAAAGGTCTTCTTGGCAAAGCTGTAGGCGATCAGTGCGAAATCCAGGTGCCAGTAGGAAAGATTTTGTTTGAAATTGTTGAAATAACAAGAGAATAATCATGGCATCGATATTTTCAAGAATAGTGGCAGGCGAGATTCCTTGCTATAAAATCGCAGAAAACGACAAGTTTTTCGCATTCTTTGACATCAGTCCGCTCGTTCCTGGTCATACTTTGGTGATTCCGAAGAAGGAAGAGGATTACATCTTCGACATTTCGGATGAGGATCTCGCTGAAATGATGGTTTTTGCGAAGAAAATTGCTGTGGCGATAAAGAAAGCCATCCCATGCAGAAAAGTCGGAGTGGCGGTTATTGGACTTGAGGTCCCACATGCCCACATCCACCTCGTGCCGATGCAGAAGGAGGGCGACCTTGACTTCAGACGCGAGAAGATGCATCCTACAGAGGAGCAGTTCAAAGAGTGGCAGAAGAGAATCGTTGAGAATCTGTAAAGATGGGAAACACTTTCAAGATGGTTGCCAAGACTATGGCGGGGCTGGAAAACGTCCTCGCCGAGGAATTGACAGCCATGGGAGCTCAGAATGTTGAGGTTTTGTATCGCGCTGTCAGTTTTGAGGGCGACAAGGCGTTGATGTACAAAGCTAACTATTGCTGCCGCACGGCTTTGAGGATTTTGAAGCCAGTGACGAGTTTTGTGGCGCGCAACGAGATGGCGTTGTATAACAACATCTTCAAAATCAAATGGCACGAGATTTTCAACATCAACGAAACGTTTGCTATTGATGCTGTTGTGAGTGGAAATTACTTTACCCACTCACAATATGCGGCTCTGAAAGTGAAAGACGCCATCGCTGATGAGTTCCGCGAGCATTTCGGGGCACGACCATCGGTGGATGTGGACAATCCCGACTTAAGAATCAATGTGCATATTGAAAATGAGAAAGTCACATTGTCGTTCGACAGCTCTGGGGAGTCGTTGCACAAGAGAGGCTACAGAAAGAGCGTCGATAAAGCCCCGATGAACGAGGTGTTGGCTGCAGGATTGATTAAACTCACAGGTTGGAAGTGTGACTGTAACTTTGTTGACTGTATGTGCGGATCGGGTACTATTCCGATTGAGGCGGCGATGTTGGCATTGGGCATTCCGGCAGGCTTTTTCCGTAAGAAATGGGGCTTTATGACATGGCACGACTTCGACCAGGATTTGTGGCATAATGTCCTTTTGGATGCTGGTGCCGAAATGGAAGAGTTTGATTATGAGATACTTGCATCGGATCATTCGGCGAAAGCTGTTGAGATTGCGAGAGCCAATATTGAAAATGCGCATCTGCATTATGACATCAAGTTAAGCAAACAAGATATGTTTGAGATGGTGCCTCCTGAAGGTGGTGGCATCATGATAATCAACCCGCCGTACGGAGAGAGGCTGGAAGAAAAAGACATCATAAATCTTTATAAGGGCATCGGCGATGCTCTGAAAAAGAATTTCAAGGGCTTCGAAGCATGGATTATCAGTTCGAACAAGGACGTCCTGAAACTTGTTGGACTGAAACCATCTAAAAAAATCGATGTTTTTAATGGACCGTTGGAGTGCAAGTTTGAGAAGTTTGAGATATTTGAGGGAAGTTATAAAGAGAAGAAGATAAAAGACCTTAGACTTTAGTTTTTAGCAGTGACTGCTAAGGTCTAAGGTCTAATGACTAAAGTCTTAAAAATTTCATTTTTTTCTTGTTTTTGTAAAAACACCTTTTTAATTTTGCATTTCTAATTTGCAAAATTGAAAAGCATGTACAAAATAACCAAACATCCTATTCTGGACATCGCCGAGGGCGAGTCAGTAGAGTTTATTTATGATGGCAAAAAGGTGGTGGGAAAGAAGGGCTACACCATTGCTGCCGCTTTGCATCAGGCAGGCTATCCTGTTCATAGTCATAGTCTTGACGGACGCAACAGAAGTCTCAACTGCGGTATCGGAAAATGCGGTGCCTGCGAGATGCTCGTCGATGGAAAGATTCGCCGTATCTGCATTACTTTAGTTGATGGCGTGAAGGAGGTAAAGCCAATCAACAATGAGGCCAATGTGCTTCCTGATGCCAAGGAACAGCAAAAGCGTGAGGTTAAGGTTTACAAAACACAGGTCGCCATTATCGGGGCGGGTCCTGCCGGACTTGCATGCCGCGAGCAGCTTAACGCGTTCGGTATCAGTAATATAGTCGTTGACAACAACGCTAATATCGGCGGTCAGTTCAACATGCAGACACACCAATTCTTCTTCTTTGAGAAAGAGAAGAAATTCGGTGGAATGCGTGGTTTCGACATCGCGAAGACTTTGGCGGGCGACAACCATGAGGGTATTCTCTTGAACACTACAGTGTGGGATCTCCTTGAAGGCGGTCGCGTGGCTATCAAGAATATCGTCACAGGCGAGGTGGGATACATTGATGCTCAACATCTTGTGGTTGCCACTGGTGCAGTGCCATTTATGCCTACATTCGAAAATGACGATGTGCCGGGCGTTTATACTGCGGCTGTGTTCCAGAAGATGATGAATCAGGAGCATACTTTACTTGGAAAGAAAGTTCTTACTGTTGGTGCAGGTAATATCGGTTACTTGACATCATACCAAGGTATGCAGGCTGGTGCTACGATAAAAGCTATCATTGAGGCCATGCCACGTGAGGGAGGATTCCCGGTGCAGGCTAACCGTGTACGCCGTCTCGGCATCCCGATTATGACAGGATACACACTGGTGCGTGCAATTCCTAATAAAGATTATACCGGCATCACAGGTGCTGTCATCGCGCAATGCGAGAACTTTAAACCGGTACCTGGCACTGAACAAATCATTGATGACATCGACATCATCAACATCTGCACGGGATTGATTCCTGATAATCAGTTGCTTGTTAAGGGTCGCGAGGTGTTTGGCCTCAATACTTATGGTGCAGGCGATGCCATCAGAATTGGCGAAGGTACAAGTGCTGTTTTGAGAGGTAAACAGGTTGCTTATGAGGTAGCTCAAGCCATCGGTGTCCGCTTCAATTATGATGATTACCTTGAGATTTCAAGACAATATATTGATTCACAGCAGCATCCGGTAAGATTGCTTGAGAAGCCGAATCTGCCGACTCCTGAGCGTATGCAACTCAAGGCTTTCGTGCAAGCTGATTGTCTTTATGGATTTGCTTGTAATCCTTGCTCGTTCAGCTGTCCTCAAGGTGCTATCAGCAAGCCTTCAACGAGCAGCACACCGACCATCGACTACAACAAGTGTATTGGCTGTATGCTGTGTGTCTCAAGCTGTCCAGGTCTTGCAATCTTCGGCTATGATGTTCAGAAGTCAATATGCTTCCTGCCTATCGAATACGAAGCACAGGAAGGTGCAGAAGTGTATCTTGTTGATAATGATGGACAAAAGATTGGCGAAGGCGTCATAGAAAAGATCCTTAAGAAGTCGAACAAGACCAATGTGGCAAGAGTTAAAGCCCGTTCGTCACGTCCTTCAGGTGAGGCGAGTAGGGTGTTTGAGTTGACCGATGTCAAGGGATTTATCTTGAAAGATAGGTATAATGAGAATAAGGAGCTTACGACCCCACTTGCACAAAAGAAAGTAGCCGAGGGTGAGACATATGTCTGCCATTGCGAAGATATCAAGCTTGACAAGGTTTTGAGCGTCATAGGTGACCGTAAGACCATCTCTGTTGATGAGTTGAAGCATATCACCCGTATGGGAATGGGCCCATGCCGTGGCAAGCGTTGTATTCCACGCGCACGTCAGATTTTGCGTTCTTATGGCATTGAGCTTGTTGGCGACGCAACACCGCGTGCTCCATTATCGAATCAGGTTAGCCTTGGCGATCTTTACAATCCGAAGACGAAAGAAGTGTTTGTATTCCCTGAGATGAACGACGTGAAGAAGGAACAGGTTGAGGTGTTCATTGCTGGTGGCGGTATCGCTGGTAGTGCTTTGTTCCGTTACTTCTCGGAAGCTGGCAAGAAGCCTGTGATGATCAACTACAGCCGTGGTGCTTCGTGGCGTTGCATCGGTGGCGGTCGTCCGGCGTTCTCGAACCCTGATATCGCTGATATCGCGGTGCACAACCACGAGATTGTCAACTTGGTGCATGATGAGGCAACCTATAAATCACTCGATGCTTCACGTGCTTGGAGCGATGCATATATGATTGACCGCAAGGACTTCAAGAAGGAGATTTCACCGTTGTGGGACGATAAAAAAGACACTTACAGCCATGCTTTGATTACTCGTGACTGCTGGCAGGCGACACCAGGCCGTGTCATTGATTATATTCGTGCCATCGGCGTGCAGAATGGCGGCCGCTACTTTGAAGACTGCGAGTTGTTGCACGTGCAGAAAGTCGGTGGACATTATGTAACATTGGTGCGCACACACGAAGGCGCTTATGTTGAATACACCTGCGATCACTTCGTCAACGCAATGGGATGGGGTGCTGAGAAGTTCAACGATATGCTCGGATTAGACACAGGTTTGTATCCTGTCAAGCACCAGGCGTTCATTACACGCCGCCTGCCAATGATGGGACCAAATGGAGGTCCGTTGGATATGATTATTGACCGTCGTCAC
>CAJOEP010000025.1 GCA_905233445.1 uncultured Bacteroidales bacterium
ACCTGGCTCACCTATTAATATAGGGTTGTTTTTTGTGCGTCGAGACAGAATCTGAAGCACTCGACGTATCTCCTCATCACGGCCGATCACCGGGTCGAGTTTGCCTTTCTCAGCGAGCTCGTTGAGGTTTCGCGCGAACCTGTCCAGAGCTTTCTCTTGTCCGTTTTGTTGATTGTTAAACTGGTTGTTATTCATTGTTTTTTCTCCTTTCTATTGTTTTGCTGAAACACATCAAAAAGTAATCCAAAGGGGTAAATCGGAAATTTTGGCAGCATTTCCTGTTATTTTGGCATGATGGTTTTAAACTGTATTAACAAGACAGAATGCCGCCAGCCTTAAGGGCTTTAATGCCCTTAATGGCTTTAAGGGTATAAAGGTTTGCGGCAGCACAATATTTTTAATTTTTCAGCATTAATTAAAAGAATTTTATTATTTTTGCAAGTTAAAGTTTTTAAAATGAAAGAATTCGTAAAATCATATAAAATTATCGCATTGGTTATAGTAATGTTATTATCATTCAATGAGATAAAGGCGCAGTGCGAGATTCACTTGGAAGATGGCGTCACCATGCCGGTGTGTTACAATGACGAACTGTTTATGAGCGTTGATTTCAATGTAAATTACTCGTACGCATGGATTCACAATGGCGATACCATCAGTAATGGCCCCAATGCTTTGGTAAAGATAACCGAAAACAATTCGGTTTACAGCGTAGAAATATGGAATACTGCTACGGGCGAAATCATCTGCTATCCGGCACCGAGCATCACCATTACGATGAGACCGAAGTTCGATATTCAATTCAGGCAACTGACTTACACCTGTTCTGACAGAACCAACGACAACGGCAAGACTGCAAGGGTGAGAGCGACGGCAACAGGGGGCGGATACTCCAGTTTCACATATCATTGGAACAGCCCGATTTTACCAATCCAATATCTTGATGACCCGCAAACAGCTATGGGTTTGAGTGCCTACACCAACTACACAATGACGGTAACCAACGAATACGGCTGCTCGCAGACCGATACAGTCAGGCTGAAAGCCTATCCGAACCCGACTGTTGAGATATCATCCGATCCGTCAGACACTGTTTATCTTGATAATCCTTTCGTTACATGGCAGTTTGAAAATACTGAGACTCATTTTGTCGATTTGGATACCATCCCACACGATACGATTATCGAAATCTCCAATTTCTTCTGGGAATTCGACGGCTACAGCAATACTTTCACAAGCTCCAATCCCAAGGTTTCGTTCTCATCGGAAGGTCAAGGCAACGCCCGACTGACGGTCACTAACGACCAAGGTTGCGACACGACTTTTACCGCAAGCATTAATGTTTTGCCTGTAAAACTCAAGATTCCGAACATTTTCACACCTAATGGCGACAACATAAACGACTATTTCGAGATAGGTTATGGCGACGAAGGAAAACCCATCAACGACCTGAACGAGTATTTTCTTAGCCATAAACTCGTAATCTTCAACCGCTGGGGCCGAATTGTATATGAATCAAGCGATTACAGAAACGACTGGGATGGCGGCAAGCTTCCCGACGGTACATATTTCTATGTTTTGGACTGCAAAGGACAAACGCAGAATTATAGTTACAAAGGAAGTGTTATGATTTGGAATTCAGGACGATAGTTACCAATTACTAATTAGCATAATAAAAAAATGAAAAAGATATTATACGTTTTATTATTGGCGGTTCTGTTGGTGTCTTGCGGAAGTGATGATAGCAAGATCAACACTGGTTTGGTGAATAATCCGGCATCGGCGACGGAAAGCAAGAACGTAAAAGAACCGAAGATTGAATTCAAGGTCTTGGAACACGATTTCGGTAAGATAATACAGGGAGAGCAGGTGTCATTCACATATAGATTCAAAAACACCGGCAATGCCCCGCTGATTATCACGGCAGTAGAACGCACATGCGGCTGCACCGATATTAAATTCCCGAAAGACCCAATAAAACCTGGCGAAGAAAGCAGCATCAGCATTACATACGACAGCAAAGGACACAAGGGCTTCCAAAACAAACGTGTTATCGTGAAAGCCAATACCAACCCTTCCGAAACAATCCTGCGTTTCAAAGCTCAGGTGCAAACAGTAGATAATTTTTAATTTTGAATGTTAAATCTTTAAATATTTAAATATGAACACATTAAGCATGTTTTTACTCCAAGCTCAGCCACAACAGCAAGGTGGCGGCTATTCAGGACTTATCATGATTGCATTGATTTTCGTGGTGTTCTGGCTCTTCTTCATCCGTCCGCAAAATAAGAAACAGAAAGAAGAACAGAAATTCCGTGAGGCGCTCCAGAAAGGAGACGACGTCGTTACAATAGGTGGCATCCATGGCAAAGTGGTCGAAGTGAAAGAGACAACAGTACTCGTTTCAGTTGACAGCAACGTGAAAATAGAGGTTGAGAAGTCGGCAATATCGGCATCACCAGTTGCCGCAGCAAAAAAGTAATATCTTAAAGCAATACTTTAGATAGAATGGCAAAAGAAGAACAGAAACAAGGTGTTAGCAGTTTTAGCGGAATGCTTATATGCATCCTGATTGCAGCATTATTGTGGCTGATAATAAAACTGTCGGACACTTATACAGTTACTGTTCCTTTTGCCATTCATTACGTTGACGTCCCCGCCTCTCAACTGATTCAAAACAACGATCAAGAGATAACTGTTACGGTAACAACAACGGGTTTCAAGCTTCTAAACTATTATTTTGAGCCTAAGAAAAACCGTAAAATTGACATCTCTTTGAAAGATGCGAAATATAAGAAAACCGAAAACAATCTATATTCCTATAGCAGCCGTTTTATCATAGATCAAATTGCGGTTTATATGTCATCAAATACAACAGATATCAGCGTAACAGATGATATCCAGTATTTTAGCATGAACAGATTGGCTTATAAGAAGGTAAAAATAGTACCTGAGACGAACTTTTCATTCGAAAAACAGTATAACTACTACGGCGAACCAACTTCAACACCAGATTCCATCACCATTTATGGCTCGATTGAAGACGTCAACAATACGAAAGAAGTCAGAACCAAAGTCATAACCAGAAAAAATGTGAACAAAAACGTCGTTGCCACCACAAAAATTGAATTGGACGATAAGCTCAGGGCTGACATCGACGAAGTGGAAGTGTTAGCAATCATTGAAAAATACACAGAATCAGAGGTTGTTATCCCAATAGAGATTCCTCATGGTGTCAGCATGCATCTCTATCCTAGCAAGGCTACCGTACGATATATAGTGGCAATGAAAGACTACGCAATCATTAACCAATTGTCATTCAAGGCTGTAGCTGATACATCTGACATGTTTTTCAATGATGTTTTGCCAGTAAATCTGGTGCTTTACCCAAACAACACCCAAATCATCGGCATCGACCCGAAAGAAGTGGAATACATCATCATTCAGCAATGAAAAAGATTGGAATAACAGGCAACATAGGAAGCGGCAAGAGCTATGTGTGCAAAATATTCGAGAAATTAGGCATTCCTGTGTTCTATTCTGACGACGAAACAAAGAAGTTGTATCTTATTCCGTCCGTTAAAGAATTGATAATCAGTCGTTTTGGCCAAGAAGTATATTTTGACAACGGCACTTTGAATAGGAAGCTACTCTCCTACCATCTTTTCAAAAACGATGATGCGATGAGATTTATCGAGTCGGTTCTGTATCCCGCTCTTAATCAACATTTTGACAAATGGTGTGATGTGCAGAAAACACCATACGTGCTGTATGAGTCAGCTATTCTTTTTGAAAAAGACTATTGTAAATATTTCGACAAAATAATATTTGTATCAGCTTCTGAAGACATTCGTTTACAACGAGTTATGCTTCGCGATGACTGCACTGAGGAGAATGTGAGGTCGAGAATGCGGCTTCAACTCAATGAGGATTTGAAGATTTCTAAAGCCGACTTCGTCATTTACAATGACGGTACAAAGCCTGTCGAACCACAAGTTCAGGAAATCAATAAGCTGCTATGTTGCTGATACACAACGGGCCTCGGCTTTCCTCAAAGTTTATCACAAGTTTATCGACTTCCACAGGATTGAAACGCACAATGCGCTTGTAACCCACAGTCGTTGTCTCATCATAAGTATTGATTCTGAACCAGTTACCGTCTTTACAGCCTTCGAGATAAAACGACTTCACCCTCTGCCCCAGCTTCACATATTCCTGAAGCATCACACGGCTTATTGTCACTGGTTTATCCATTGAAAATGAGATTGTTCCATATGGATAATCGTCGTCGGTGGCCCAATAAGTCTCATCATTACCGTCAATAACATTTGAAGCTTTAAAACGGCAACCACGCTCGTTGTCAGCTTGCACGTTTGCATTAGCTAAAACGTTATTACTCAACTCATTACAGATACGTCTGTAAAACTCAATGGCATTAGTCGAATCAGTTGGATGAATTTTCCCGTTTAATGCTACAGGGAAATTTAGAAGCATGTTGGCGTTATGTCCAACACTATTATAATATATGTCGCAGAGTTCATCAACATTTTTCACAATTTTGTCCTCATTCAAGTGATAAAACCATCCCGGACGGATTGACACATCGACCTCAACCGGTATCCATTCGGAGCCGTTTTCATAGCCATACATATTGATACTCAATGGAGTTTTACTGGAAATTTTCGGTACGTTGCACCAATTTGTGGCTCCAGCGACCCCTTTTTCATTACCCACCCATCGCACAGTTTGGTATGGTCCGCCGAATATCATTGCTGTAGGGTTTTTCGCCAGCACAATATCCTTTGCGCGTTGATAATCATAGTAGTTATCAGGGTCTATGCTGCGTTTTTCGTTGGCACCGCCATAATAACCGTCACCACCGTTGGCACCATCGAACCAAAACTCAAAAAGCGGGCCGTAGTTGCTCGTAAGCTCTTGGATCTGCTGATGATATGTATTGACATATTCAGGATAGGCGTAGCGTGCATGGTGTCTATCCCATGGTGAACAATAAATTCCGAATTTCAGTCCATATTTGCGACAAGCGTCAGAAAGCTCTTTCACCAAGTCACCTTTTCCATTTCTATATGGCGAGTTGCTGATATTGTAATCGGTTGATTTTGTAGGCCATAGGCAAAACCCATCATGATGTTTCGCGGTGAGTATAACGCCTTTCATACCACTGTTTTTAAGTGTTTTGACCCATTGTTCGCAGTCGAGGTCTTCAGGCTTGAATGACGATGCCGGAGTGTCACCGTAACCCCATTCCAAATCGTTAAAAGTGTTCAACCCGAAGTGGATAAATGCATAAGTCTCAAGCTTTTGCCATTCCAGTTGGTCGTCAGATGGCAATGGATACAAAGGTTTCGGAGCTTTAGTACAAGAAAACAAAGCCAAAACAGCAATAATAATCGATAGTATCTTTTTCATGACACAAAAATACATTTAATTTAGACAAGATTAACAAGATTTACATGATTTTATCCTTTTTTAAAAAAAGTCTTGCATTTTTAAAAAATCATTTCTATTTTTGTAAGTTATTTTAGTTTTGGAATTAATCTTAAAAAATTATAGAAATGAGAAAACTTTGCTTGACACTTTTTGCATTGTTAATCACTACGATGACGTATTCGCAAGTCATTGTAGATGAGGGTTTTGAGACTGGTAACACTGTTGACCAGACACCTGTCGGTTGGATTTGCACTGACAACGGATGGAAAGCCGGCATCACCATTCCAGACGACAACATCGCTCGCGGACGCAAGCCTCACAACGGCGACTGGTACATGTACGCTACATATAACACCGATGTGTGGACTTACAAACAAATTAATGTGACGGCAGGTGAATACTATCGCGTTTCGTTCTGGTATGTAACCTGGCATACCGACCACTTCGACCTTGAAGTCAAGGCAGGTTCCGCAGCCAATCCAGCAAATATGACAATAAATGTTGTCCCGATGTTTGTTGTCGACAACACTGAATATCAACAGGTTTCTGGAGTTTTTCAGGCCACAAGTACAGGAAACTTTTATGTGGGTTTCCATAGCTCAGCCAATAACTTCGCTTGGTATCTATCGATTGACGATGTCGTGATTGAGCATACTGCACAGTATTGTTTCAACATCGAGCAACTTACCGCCGACACAACGGCCTATTTCGGAGAGCCGGCTTATCTGCGCTTCCGACTCAACAACACAGGCGAGCAATCAGACACATATCAATTGACAAATACAAGCTCGTTGCCGATTGAGTTCTACCAAAACGGTTCAATTGTTAATCAGGTGAGCGTTCCATACAACACTTCTGTTGAGCTGGTCGCAAAAACCACATTACCTATGAATTTATCCAACAATCAGACGCTGCATGCCACTTTCAATGTTACATCGTCGCATTCGGCTCCGACACAATCGGCAGATTTCACCATCACTGCTTTGGAACCTTTCAGCTCCTTCCCGATGACAGAAGGTTTTGAGGGTGAATCATTCCCTCCGGCTGGATGGCAAAGCGTAATCCTCAATGGCCACTACGCGTTTGAACGCAAAACCTCAAACGACTGGCCTGCTTGCACACCACACGATGAAAGCGTTGCCATGGCTAGTTTTTACTGCTTCACCAATGCTGAAGGCAACAACGCTTTACTGGTATCACCAAAGATGCAGTTCAGTGCTACAGACAACACTGTGCGTTATTGGATTTATCGCAACTTCAACAATAACATCAACCGTCCTGACAGAATCAACGTTTATTACTCTCCTACTGCAAATATTGCCGATGCCACTCTGCTCGGAACTGTACACCGCAACACTATGATGGAGCCTGTTGTCGGCGAGACGAGCGACTGGTACGAGTACAGCTATACATTCGATAGTCCTGAAGGCTACGGATTCATCATCATAGAAGGTGTTAGCGGCTATGGTTGGAATCTCTGCATTGACGATATCCACATCAACTCGACTTCACAGGACAATAATCCGCCTACAGTTGTATCGTTGAAAGGTACACAGACTTGGGCTGATACCCCGATGGACATTACATTGAGAGTTTACGATGAGTCGGATGTTCCGAACCAAATGCAAGCGACATACACCATTGACGGTCAACCTTATGATATCACATTAAATAAATTATCAAAGTCAAACTTCGACTTTGTGGCGACATTGCCGGCACAGCCAAATCATACAACAGCAAGCATTGTGTTCCACATGGCGGATGAGTTGGGTCACACTGCTGATTCTGACCCGTACGACTTGCATTGGGATTGGCAGGCTCCTATCCTTTTGGAAGGTTTCGAGGATGAGCAGTTCCCTCCATTGGGATGGTCGATAGAATCACTGCAAATGAGCTGGTTCAGTTGGTACAGATTCAGAGCCGAATACGCTACTAACTATTTCGGTGACGAGTATTATGTAGTCCCTCCACAAGGCGAGAGAATGGCCGGCGTTGAATGGGACGAGTCGGAAGAATGGGGACCACAGGACGAGAGTTTAGTGACACCTCTTATTGCCATCAACCGTCCGACAGCACTTACTTTCGAGACATTCTGCCAATACGGCATATCGACATATTATGACCATTATAAAGTGGATGTCTTGAACACTAATACAGGTACATGGACAACACTTTGGGATGCCGTTGACCAACCTGAATGGGTCAACCAGTTCCAAGAGCCGGTCCATCTCGATCTGTCCACCTATCAAGGACAAAATATCAGGCTGAGATGGCGTGCACACAACAACGGCAGCGATGTTTTAACCTATTCGTGGTTTATCGACAACGTGAAAGTAGTGGCAACGGATACAATCACACAGTCGGTTAGCGAGAATATTCTTGAGACCAAGATGTATCCTAATCCAGTCGATAATCTCTTGACTATCAATGCAGAAGAAGATATTCAGCATATTTGCATTTATAATGTTCTTTCCGTTAAGGTTATGGAAATGGCAATTAATAATAAGGAAGCCGTTCTCGACCTTTCGAACCTTGAGTCAGGAATGTATATGATTGAGGTTTTGGGCAAAAACGAGAAGAGTATCAAGGCTTTCATAAAGAAATAACATGGATATCAAAACTATAAAAGAAAAGTTCAACTCGTTGTTTGGCAATGAGTTAAGCCTATACACATCGCCAGGCCGAGTCAACCTTATCGGAGAGCACACCGACTATAACGGAGGCTTTGTGTTTCCAGGAGCCATCGATAAAGGCATTTACGCCGCGATAAATCCCAACGGAACTGATAAAATTAGAGCCTACTCTATTGACTATCAGTCAAAAAGCGAGTTTGGGATGCGCGAAGAAGATGCGCCGAAAGAGTCTTGGGCAAGATATATCTTCGGTGTTGTGCGCGAGATGCAGAAACGCGGTTTTAATCCAAAAGGTTTCGACACCGTGTTTGCAGGCGACGTACCGCTTGGAGCCGGGATGTCGTCGTCAGCGGCGTTGGAAAGCACCTTCGCATTCGCTTTGAATGACATATATAATTTAGGTATCGATAAGTTCGAACTGGCACGCATCGGGCAATCAACAGAACACAACTACTGCGGCGTGAAATGTGGCATCATGGACCAGTTTGCCTCTATTTTCGGTAAGAAAGGCCATCTGATGCGACTCAACTGTGCCACCATGGAGTTTGAGTATTTTCCATTTGACCCTAAGGGATACAAAGTGGTTTTACTTGACACAGTCGTGAAACATGAATTGGCATCGTCGGCTTACAACAAACGCCGTGAATCATGTGAAAATGCTTGTGCTCATATCGCTGCAAAGCATCCTGAAGTAAAATATCTTAGTGATGCCACGATGCAGATGCTAGATGAGGTTAAAAATGAGATTTCGCAAGAAGATTATATGCGCGCAAAGTATGTTATCGGTGAAAAACAACGTGTTCTGGATGTTTGCGATGCCCTTGAAAAAGGTGATTATGAAACTGTTGGCAATCGCATGTACGGCACACATTACGGCATGAGCAAGGAATATGAAGTAAGCTGTGAAGAACTCGATTTCCTGAACGACATTGCGAAAGAATGCGGTGTCACCGGCTCTCGCGTGATGGGCGGCGGATTCGGCGGATGCACGATAAACCTTGTGAAAGAAGGTCTTTACGACATGTTTATCGCTACAGCGAAAGAGAAGTTTAACAATAAATTTATGCATTATCCAAAAGTGTATGATGTCATCATTTCTGATGGGGCACGTCGCATAGAATGAAGCCTGTACGCGCAACGCATGCGTTGCGCGTACAGGTTGAGAAGAAATAATTATAAAAGTTAATAAAATGAAGCCAACATTATTAGTTTTAGCAGCTGGAATGGGTTCGCGATATGGAGCCCTGAAGCAGATGGACGGTGTAGGTCCAAACAATGAAGCAATCCTTGATTATTCGATTTACGATGCGAAACGCGCCGGATTCGGGAAAGTCGTTTTTGTGATTCGTAAAGATTTCGCCGAGGCGTTCGAAAAAGTGAACAGCAGCGCGAAGTTCGGAATCCCGGTAGAATATGTGTATCAAGGTCTTGAGTGCCTCCCGGAAGGCTACACTGTGCCAGAAGGACGTGTAAAACCTTGGGGAACAGGCCACGCCGTATTGATGGCGGCCAACGTAATCCATGAACCGTTCGCAGTCATCAACGCTGACGATTTCTATGGAAAAGAAGCCTATGAAGTATTGGCAAAGTATTTGATGGAATGCGAAGGCAAGACAGGTGCATACTCGATGGTAGCATACAAGCTGAAGAACACCCTGTCGGATTTCGGCACAGTATCTCGCGGCGTTTGCACATCCAACAGATGCAACTTCTTGCAGACAATAGTTGAACGTACTTCTATCGCCAAGACATCTGAAGGTGCAGCCTACACTGATGAAACCGGTGAACACTCTCTCCCACTCGACACCTTGGTATCAATGAACTTCTTCGGTTTTACCCCTGATTTCTTGGGTTATCTCGAGGCTGGATTCAAAGAGTTCTTGGATGGTCCAGCACAGACAAACATCAAGGCAGAGTTCTACATCCCATTGATGGTCAATAACTTGATTAACGCTAAAAAGGCAAAACTCAAAGTGTTGTCGAGCGATGCCGTTTGGTTTGGCGTGACATACAAGGAGGATAAGCCGGATGTCGTGAAGAAAATTCAAAATCTCATTGATAAGGGGACATATCCTAAAAAATTATGGTAATTCTAAATTCTGTCTTCTGACTTCTAAATTCTAAATTCTTAAAAAAATGGCAGAAAAAGCAAAACAATGGGGTGCAATCATAGTGATGATAGCCCTGTTCGCGATGATAGCCTTCGTCACGAACCTCTGTTCGCCGATGGCTGTGATCGTTAAAAACCAGTACGGAGCTAGCAATTTCCTTTCGCAGATTGGCAATTACGGCAATTTCATCGCTTATCTCATCATGGGTATCCCATCGGGTATGCTCATCAAGAGATACGGTTATAAAAAGACTTCGCTTATTGCGTTAGCAGTAGGTATTGTTGGTATTTTGGTGCAATGGGCATCCGGTTGGGCAGGCTTCGGCGTATATCTCATCGGCGCTTTCATCGCAGGATTCTGCATGTGCATGCTTAACACAGTTGTCAACCCGATGTTGAACCTCCTTGGAGGCGGCGGCAACAAAGGTAACCAGCTCATCCAGATCGGCGGCGTGTTCAACTCTGCGGCTGCCGTTGCAGTTTACATCATCATGGGCGCACTCATCGGAGAGGCGACAAAAGCTAAGATTTCCGACGCAACACCTGCTTTGATGATAGCCTTGGCAATCTTTGTCATCGGATTCATCGTGATTCTCTTCACTAAGATTGAGGAACCCGCACAGCCTGTCGAAGTGAAATCAGAAGTCAAGGACAAATACAGTGCCTTCTCATTCCGTCATTTTAAACTTGGCATCCTTGCCATTTTCTTGTACGGAGGCATTGAAGTTGGTACTCCTACTTACATCATGCAGTATCTCACAGCAACTCCTGATGCGGCAACTCCTGGTTTCGGAATGAATGGAACCATTGTTGGTCTCATCGTGGCAGTTTACTGGCTTATGATGCTCATCGGACGTTTCATAGGTGGCGCAATCGGTGGCAAAGTTTCGTCAAAGGCAATGGTAACCACAGTTTCCATCGCTTCGATAGTGCTTGTTTTGTTCGGAATGTTTGCTCCAACAAGCCTCATGGTCAAAGTTCCTGGAATCGACTGGGCAAACGTGTCAGTTATCTGGGCTGAAGTCCCTGTCGGAATCTTCGCATTTATTCTTGTTGGCCTCTGCACCTCAGTTATGTGGGGAAGCATCTTCAACCTCGCAACTGAAGGCCTGGGCAAGTACACCGCAATGGCATCAGGCATCTTCATGACGATGGTGTTCGGTTTCGCCATTATGGTCGGTTTACAAGGACTTGTCGCCGACTGGACAGGCAGCTACATGACAAGCTACGTCGTGGTCTTGTTCTGCGCAGCGTACATACTGTTCTTTGCTTTGATAGGACATAAAAATGTAAATAAGGATATTCCTACGGAATAGTTATAAGTTAGCAGTTACCAGTTGGCAGTTATATGTTAACTGGTAACTGTCAACTGCAAACTACAGACTTCATTAGTTCTTCTTTTGCCTCTGCTTTTTCAAATAATCGCCACTGTGCTTTGGTGCGGACGAGGTTATGTTCCGGATATTTAATCTTATAATAAGTGTCGCCATTGATGTAATCCGCTAAGAATCGAACAGTTTGCATATATGGGAACAGCATTGCGGCATACGGAAGGTTTTCTTTTTCAATTGGAAGGAGGAAATCTTTTGTGCCTTCAAGATAACCTTTTGTAAACGCCTTGAAAATCTCCATGTTGAAGTCGATATTGTCGATATTTTGATCATCTTCCAAGCCGGTGTTTGCGGCAGTACGCAAGAAATCGCCGTAATCTGAGAAGACAAAACTTGGCATTACAGTATCCAAATCAATGATACACAGTACGTTGCCTTCTTTGTCAAAAAGCATATTGTTGACTTTTGTATCACAATGGCAAACTCGTTTTGGCAGCTTCCCTTCACGTAAAAGACGTTCGCCCAATGTCATTTTTTTCTCACGTTTAAAGATTTCATCAAGATAATATTGAACTTCTTTCACTCGACCTACTCTATCTTCGCGAACCGCATCCCGAAGTTGTTTCAATCGGAATTCAATGTTATGGAAATCAGGAATTATCTCGCCAAGAGGCTCATCCAAATCTGACAAAAGCGACTCAAATTCGCCGAACGACTTACCAGCAATATACGAGTATTCAGGTGTAACTGCTTGATATGTAATCGAATCTGGCACAAAAACCATCAGTCGCCAATACTTTTCTCCATCAAAATAATAAGTTTTTCCTGCATCAGTTTTTAGAAATTCAAGTGTGTTTTTGCCTTTCTTACGGAGATGTGTCGTCACCTTATTAATATTATCCATAAGCATGTCAACATCCTGAAAAATCGCATTGTTGATACGTTGCAGAACATATTTCGGTTTATTATCACCTTCGATAAAGACCTTGTATGTATCGTTAATCAAGCCTTCACCCATCGGCTTCACATCGGTCACCTTTTCGGAAATCTCGAACCTTGAAACTATGTCAACTAAGTTTTTCATCACAAATTTTTTGTAAAATTATAGATTTTTTTTTGAACGAATGAAAAAAATATTTAATTTTACACACCAAAATAATTTTATATGATGAAAAACTTAAAAACGAATACTTTCTTGACGATGATTCTTCTCGTCGTCGCCATGTTTTCTTGCAAATGCGACAAGACAAACTGTAAAAACTACCAGATTAAAGATAATGTTATAGTCTTTGACGAGCCGCAACGTGCTGATGGTCAGACGAGTATGCTTGGTTTTGCCGCTGAGCCAATTCAAAATGTACGCATTGGATTTATAGGTGTTGGAATGCGTGGCTATGATGCCGTTTACCGCATGACATTTATAGACGGTGTTGAAATTGTTGCTATATGCGACCTTGTACAAGCAAAAGTGGACATGGTACAAGACAGCATTCTTGTTAAAAAAGGTCTCCCGAGAGCAGCCGAATATGTTGGAGAAACAGCTTACAAACAGTTATGTGAGCGCGATGATATCGACCTTGTTTATATCTGCACTAACTGGCAGACACACGTTCCGATGGCTGTTTACGCGATGGAACACGGCAAACACGTGGCTGTGGAGGTTCCTGCCGCAACGACAATAGAAGAATGCTGGCAACTTGTCGATGTCTCTGAAAAGACCCACAAACACTGTATGATGCTCGAGAACTGCTGCTACGATTTCTTTGAAATGACAGCGCTTAATATGGCAAAACAAGGTATGTTCGGCGAGGTTATTCACGCTGAAGGAGCCTATATCCATAACCTCGAGCCGTATTGGCATGAATATCAGAATAACTGGCGTCTCGATTTCAACCAGAAATATGGCGGCGATGTGTATGCGACACACGGTCTCGGACCTATCTGCCAGGTTTTGGACATCCACCGCGGCGATAAGATGGAATATCTCGTTTCGATGACAACACCATCTTATAACGGTAAGGTAATTGCAAAAGAAATGATGGGAACAACTGAGTTTGCCAATGGCGATATGACCACCACTATGATTCAGACCAACAAGGGCAAGACCATCTTGATTGAGCATAATGTATATACTTACAGACCATATAACAGATTGTTCCAACTCACTGGTACTGAAGGTTTTGCAAACAAATATCCAATTGAAGGATTCACACTTATGGAAAAGAATCTTCCTGAAGGATTCCTTGCAGAAGGCCAGCATCTGAATGTGCACGGCTTTGTTCCTAAAGATGTCCGCGACAAAATCATGAGCGAATACCTCCACCCTATCGCAAAACAAATCGAGGACAAGGCCAAGGAAGTCGGCGGTCACGGCGGCATGGACTTCATCATGGATTACCGATTGATTTACTGTCTGCACAACGGTCTTCCGCTTGACCAGGACGTTTATGACGCTGCCGAATGGTCATGCATTGGCGAGATGACTCGCGCATCTATCACACATCACGGTATGCCTGTGAAGATGCCAGATTTCACCCGCGGCGACTGGAATAAGGTTAATGGATATAAACATGCAATGAAATAGCCATTAGGTAATAGCCATTAGCCATTAAAAAACTACGACTAATGGCTAACAGCTAATGGCTAATAGCTAAAAAAATAAATTTCTAAACTAAAAATAAAATATCATGAAGAAAAAATTTGTATGTCCGATTTGCGGATACGTTCACGAAGGTGAAGAAGCTCCTGAAAGATGCCCACAGTGCAAACAGGTCGTTGAATGGAAAGTCCTCGACGAAAGCGCAAAACTCAATTTTGTTACCGAACATGTTCTCGGAATTGCGAAAGGCACCGGTGAAGAGATGATTAAGGATTTAAACGCACAGTTCATGGGGGAAGCTACTGAAGTTGGCATGTATTTGGCCATGAGCCGTCAGGCCGACCGTGAGGGATATCCGGAGATTGCGGAGGCTTTCAAACGTTATGCTTTTGAGGAGGCCGACCATTGCGCTCGTTTCGCAGAGTTGCTCGGCGATGTCGTTTGGGACACTAAGACCAACCTCTACAAACGTATGGTTGCCGAATGCGGCGCTTGCGAAGAAAAGATGCGCATAGCACGCGTGGCAAAAGAACGCAACCTCGACGCTATCCACGACACAGTCCATGAGATGGCAAAGGACGAAGCTCGTCACGGCAAAGGTTTTGAAGGACTATATAACAGATACTTCAAATAATCTACCGACGACTTACAACAAAGGGTGAAATTCTTTAGAATTTCACCCTTTGTTTTTTTATGCTTTGACGCTTTTATCAATTACCTTTAGCAGCATCAATTATAGCTTCGTTCATATCGAGAAATTCCTGCAACTCGTTGCCAGAAAGACCAGCCGGCTGGACTTTCTTAGAGCCATCCAGCAATTTAACGTAACGGTCACCACGAATTCCGACTTTTGCAATAGCGGAATACATCTTTGTCTGAGCGTTGTATGTCACCTGAGTCTCTCCGAATGGCTCACAAGCTTTCTGAATGCTAAAACTCACCTGCTCCCAATGTGATTTGATGGCTTTTGCAACCTTTCCGTCAACACCGACCGTTGAACGCTCTGCATTTGTTGAAACGGCGTTCTCAATGACACGTGAAACAGTGACATACGCTTCAAGTTGAGCCATCTCAATGGCCACCGACTCAATATCGGCTTCAGCCATTCCCGCAAACCACCGGTATGGACGTTTGACCATGTCAGTGCCGTCGTCATTCAAGGTTTCAACCATTTTAATACCTTGCAACTCATAATTCTTTGTGGTTTGAGCAAACATGGTGCCCGCAATCATGAATGCTACAGCTAAAAGTAATATTCTAAAAGTTTTCATATTTCTTTCAAATTTACATAAAGTATGTGTAATGTTTTTCACCGTCTGTTATCAAGCAAGTGCCTTTGTCGGTAAACTTGACAACCTTCGGGATGTAACCGTCTTTAACAAAACTTCTCAGATTTTCGACGACTTTTGTTGGGACTCCTTTAAAATAAACGCCGTTTTTGCAGCTTACGACGATACCTTTTGTCGTAAGGCACACACAATAGATACGTCCAAATTTGTCGCGTGCGTCGCACATCACTTTATAATCGTTGCTATTTGACGCATTGAAATATTTGTCTGAGACATAAGCCCAGTTATCTGAGTTATCAATTGAAACAGATAAAATGGCATCATCATCTTCATTACACTTTTTAAGCTTATCGAGGAATTCCGATGGAAGACCGTTTGTTCCGTATCCGGTGTCATCTCTGATGATGGCGTAATGACCTTTGCTGTTGAAAGTCACATCACTGATACGTTCCCCGTCTTTATTGTATTGTTTGATTTTGTCTTTCAATGTGCTGTACAAATCACCCATTCCGGTATATGAATAGCCGTTTGTACCTTGAATCACGATGCCGGTGCCGTCCGACAGGAAAGCGCCTGTTCTCACTTCGCCCCAATCTTTGATAGAGGTTTTCAGCGATGTCAATCCGACAGCGGTGTTTTCCCAATCCGATGTCTGCCAGCCGCACAACGTATATCCGTTGATTGTTTCGTTAACATCATATTTAGTCACTGGAGTAACAGGAGTTACAGGAGTTACTGGAGTGATTGGAGTAACTGGTGTTATTGGCGTTGTTGTTCTGATTTCAAACAACTGTCCGCCCAATTCATTACTAGCGTTGTAGATATCCATTCCGTTTGCGTTGCAGAAGGTATTTACAACTTTTCCAAACTGTCCGGTTTCAACGTCTAGGAGTTTTGCCAAGATGAAAAAGCCGCTGCCGTCAGTACTTGCTTCTGTAACAAGAACATACTGAACGCCTGCCATCTGACCGAGTTTTCTGATCTGTGTATCGTCAACGGCACCTGAGCGTTGGAAATTCTGTTCTTGCATAAGGATATCAAATGCGGATCTGTCATAGCCTTCATAGCCAGGTGCGTTTGCGACTGCAACCTCCATGCCACCGCGCACCATTTTTTTCTGCATTTCGGTGACGTTAGCATCGCATTTTGTCTCCATGACGGCCACCTTTTTCTGAGCCGGCAATACCAATGACACCATTAATAATATAATGGTTATGACAATACTCTTTCTCATAGTTTGATATTTTCCTTTAACATTTTACTGATTTCCTTGCTTATCTTCTTGAAACCGTCACGACCTGCCTCATCATAACTCAATGTATGTGAGCCTTTTATAGAAATCTCGTCTTCATAGATGCGTTGTCCGGTTGCATTTTTGTCGATGGATATCGCGGCGTCGACGTAGGTGAAATAAGCCGTTCCACCAGCGTTGCTCACTTTGTTGTATTCTCTTGACGATGCCTCGACATAAATCACATAATCAGCACTTTTAGGATCGTCAACAAAATTACAACCCGATGCTGACAATTCGCCTTTTATTTCGTTTTTAAGTTTCGGATAGTTCTTGCCGAAATTATTGGCGTTGCATACCACACAATATGTTGTGCCATATTCCAAATCGGCGAGTTTGGCTTTTACGGTTCTCTCACAGTTTTGAACTTTTGAGAGATAATTATTGATTTTATATTCATCAAGTCCGAAAACGTTGAGCCAGAAGAACGGTTTGCCAGCTTCATCGAACTTATTCAAAGCTTTTTGCAGTTCTTCCTTTGCTTTTGACTTGAAGCCATTGTTGACATAGTTGTCAGCTATCTCAATTGAGTTGTTGATGTTGCTGACAAGCATGTTTATTTCTTTTTCATAATAAGTACAAGCCTCCACCTTATTAATATACACAATCACGTAATATTGTGAGTTGGAGTTGTTGTACTGGCTCAGCGACTTGGCGAGGTTCATATCAACGTCCGTCGATAAGCTTTTTGACGAATTATAATAAATGGATGAGCGTCCGTCGATTACGTTCTTGTCGATTTGGCTTACCTCGTTCACCCGCACTTGTATCTGTTTTGCGAGATTGGTGCGTGCCAAATCGAGAGCGTCCTGCTTGACCTGAGCGCTCTCAATGTCATGGAAATATCCGTCGGTGGTATATTTCACCCATTCCGACGGATAGTTCTGTGCTTGTGTCAAGCATCCGGCGAACAGCAACAATGCTATCGCTAAGATGTTTTTCATGGTTTATTTGCCTCCTTTAGCTGCTTCCATGATTGATTTGTTCACTTCGATAAACTGCTTGAGTTCCTCACCCTGCAAATCATTCGGCTTGTAGTTGCCGGCGCTGTTGAGCATCTTCTGGAACTTGTCGCCACGGATACCGACTTTCTGTGTAACAGTGTACATTCTTGTTGTTTGGCTGTACTCAATCTTTGTTTTGCCGAATGGCTCGCATGCGTTCTGGATGCTCATGCTGACTTGCTGCCAGTGTGATGTGAGGGCTTTCTGAACTGCGCCATTGTTAACGACGCTACCACGTTCTGACTCAGCCAACACTGCGTTCTGCATGATTCTTGAAATTGTTGCGCGTGCCTCAAGTTCAGCCATTTCGATAGCTGTTTGTTTATCATCGGCCTTGCCAATACCAGCATACCACTTGTATGCCACTTTCACCATCTGTGTACCATCCTCGCTGAGGTCGTCGACCATCTCAACGCCTGAGTAAACTGTTTCCTCAACAACAACCTTTTCGCCCTCAAGGCTTGTTTGTTTGTTGATAGTTGTTTCAATAGGAACATTCTTTGAGCTACCGCAACTTGCTAATACGAGTGCGAGCATTCCTAAACCTAATAAATGTAATTTTTTCATGATAATAATTTTTTGTTAAAAATCTGTTTACTTTACATTTTACGATGCAAAAATACTATTTTTTTAATACATAAACAAATATTATGTGTTTTTTTTGCAAATTAATAATTATATCCGTTTCCGACTTTCATTTTTTCTGTATCGTAATGGCCAAGATATACCAGTCCCAGATTACCGTCGATTGCGATTTTGTCGCCTGAGACGAGTTTATGTCCGTTCAGCTCGGCGCAATGCTTCTCATCATCGACCATCAGTTCCATACAACTCACAACGCAGACTTTTCCAAGACGCACCGCAGTCACGGCAGCATGCGAAGTGGCACCGCCACGTGCTGTTAGCAAACCGTCGCAGTCGAAGATGAGACCGATGTCGTCAGGAACGGTGTCGGGGCGAACAAGAAGCACGTTTTCATTAGGATATTTGGCTCGTAAAGTCTTGATATCGTTTTCATTAAAGGCGATGATGCCGTTCATGGCTCCGCCACCGATGCCCATGCCTCTGCCAATCTGGTTCATCTCCGTAGGCGACTGCACGAAGGCGTTGACGGTGCTTTCAAGCTTGAGGTCCTGGTCGCGAATCTGCAAGATATGGAAGTCTTCAGGCTTGTCGGATTCAAATGTGAACTCCATCTCCTGCGGGGCGTATCCGAGGTCTTCAGTCAGGGTTTTTGCGACAGAATAAATCTTCTTGTAAATCTCAGGAAGTGCTGTCTGCATCGAAGGTCCCTCGATGTTCGCCGCCTTGCGCTGGGTCTCTCCTATCGGTAACGGCTTCACGAGTCCGCCCACGATGTCCTCGCCCTGACTGCGCATGGTGAAGTCGCCGTACAGATGCACGCCCGGACGCTCACGATGCGGGTTCTGCGTAAACACCACACCGGTGCCCGACACCTCGCTTATGTTGCCGTAAATCATCTGCTGCACGATGACGGCGGTACCCCAATTCTCTGAAATCCCAAGATGACGGCGATATGCCAGCGCACGTTCCGAGTTCCACGAATCGAACACCATGTTCACGCAATCCACAATCTGTTTGAATGGGTCTTGTTCGAGCACAACTCCATGATTTTCAAGAATTTTCTTATATGAATATGCCATCTCGCGCATCTGGACAACTTTGAAATCGACCTTCTGCTTGACTTTATATTTCGATTTGAATCTATTTATTTCTTCATCAAACAAGTCACGATGAATACCTTTTGCCATGCCCCAACTCTGCAAAAAACGACGGTATGAATCCCATGTAGCCCAAGCTTTTTCAGGGTTTTCCGCAATTGTCTCAACAAGATTGTCGTTCAAGCCCACGTTTAGGAAGGTATCCATGGCGCCAGGCATCGAGATAGCGGTACCCGAGCGTACCGAAACGAGCAGCGGAGCCTCTGCATTATTGAATTTTCGGCCAGAAATCTCCTCCAGTTTTGCCATAAATTGCTTTAGCATTCCATGAATCTCGGTTCTCAGCTCAGGAATGGTGTTAATTGTCTCGTTGCGACGGAACGCCTCGGTAGTAATCACAAATCCAGGAGGTACCGGCATACCCTTTAAATACAGGGTTTTCAGGTTGTTGGCCTTGTTGCCGATAAACACCTGATTGTCCATCTTCGGCGTCGGTTCCCAGAACGGACTTATCAGCATCTCGGAGTTGTACGTCATGATGTCGTTGATGAGCTTTGCATCGAGCGTTGACTCCATGGTTCTCAATGAGTTAAGGATACGGCCGATGAAATTGTCGAGCGGCTGCATCAGGAAGGCATCGGATAACAAATCACGGTGAAATTCTTCTGACTTTTTAGTTATCAAAGCCGCAAGATCGCGCTCGCTGAGCTTGTTGTCGGCGTCGAAAAGCTGCGGGATGACCACTTTAAGCGGATATTCGTACGATTTCAGGAAGAACTTGATGATGATTCGTCTTACGTCTTCGGCGATAAACTGGAAAATATTGATATACTGGCCAAACGAGAAGCTTCGTGAAGTCAAACTGTAGCGCAACATGTCGAGTTTCGAGTTGAAACTCTGGTTTGTGATGCCATCGAGCGCCAAGCCGTCGCGGAAATAGCTCAAAATCTTGTAAATCTGATTCAGCGTAAGTTCAGAAATGTATTCGAGGTTGATGCTCTGCACCACCTTCTCCATAAGTTGCGTTGCGACACGTTCGAGCCTGAACGTCAAGCCCATAGCCTCGAATTTATTCTCGCGATAAGTGCCGTACATCGACGGAATGCCTATTGCAATATGGCGTTTGTGATAGATGTTTTCCCAGCCTTCGCTCTGTTCAGGATTGAAAATTATTTCCTTCAGCTTGTCCATGAAGGCGTAAATCAGTGTTATGGATTTGTCCAAATCCTTTGATTTATAAGCCTTTTCGAACTCGTCGATTTCCTTGTCGGAGATGAATGGATAGTTACGCAGATAGGCGAAAATATTCACCGACTCGAAGCTGTATTTCTCTCTCAGATAAGCATACAAATCGCGGATGTCCATAAGTCTCTGATGCTCACGGTCATACAGAGTCTCTTCGAGTTTGATGCGGTCTTCGGCTTTCTTGATGAGGCTTTCATAATCATCGCGTGAAAGCATCAGCACGTCCTCGGGATTGAGACTCGAGATCTCGCACATCGTCTGCACAAGGTTGTGAATATGAACGAAATACTCGCTCTCCATATCAATAGACTCGAACACGTTTTTCGGCAAAATCGGCTTCAATTCATCGACATTCCCGTCGCTCCAGAACTTGAACACGTCGAAAGTTAATGCGATGAGGGTGTTGTTGCTCTCGGTATGCACCTGTTTGCGCAAAAAATGCACGAGTTTGTCCTTTCGCAGCCCGATTTCGTCCATGTTTGTGGTGACGTTTCGAATCTCGCCCTCCGCCCCTATTTCATTGAAATACACAGGGAAAATGCGCGAGAGTTGCTTCACCTTTTTATAATAGGGTGTGATATTGGAGTTCAGAATTTTCGTGATTTCGCGTTGGAACAGGTCGGTGTCGCTCAGGAAAATACCGCCAAGTTTGAGGTTGACAATCAACGACGAAAGCAGTTTCTCGAGAGGTGTTTTCGAGTATTCGATAAGCTCGAGCCAGACTCGTATATTCTTGATATGGTCTTTATTTACAGAGAGTTGCCAGTCTTCATTAACAAAAACGTTGCCGGGCGTGACGAAGCCGAATTCGATAAGTTTCTTCTCGAAATGGTTCACTATTTCCTTCATCTCTGTGGTATCGACATCGATGATTTTCTTGCCCAATGTGAGCTGGAAATCCAGCACCGCTGACATGTAATTTTTGCGCAATTCTTTTGAAAGCTCAAAAATAGTGTCGATAAACGGTTTCAGTTCGTTTTGCGGCAACTCGTCGATGGCGTCGCGCATCATGCGGTCCATATTCCATATCAGGCGTTCGCGCTGGCTCTCCATGCCGGGGATGTGCAGCAAATAAAACACATAATGGAACTTTGTGATAAAGCTCGGGAACAGCTGTTCCGATTCGGAAAAATGCTTCGCAACCTGTTCAAAATGAGGCATTTCCGCCAATGCTTCCCAATTTTGGGCAGCTTTTAAATCGGAATTCAATTTATTGAAATAAGGTTCGCCAACTTCATTGATAATCACCTTTTTCTCTTCATCGGAAAGAATGTTAGCATTGTCAGAAACCCATTTCTCGACCTCAGAAGTCGACTGCCAATAACGATAGTTCTCCTGCTGCATCAGTCGCAAAATGTGGCAAGCCGATTCGCTGTATTTTTCGTTTTTGGCAACATTGTCTAGATATCTTTCAGCATGCTTTGTCGCTAGTATGAAACAGTCCTTATTCGATTCAAAATTATCTTCTAAAATATTGAATGTCAATTCAATAATTCTGTCTTCAGGCTTCTGGCTTCTGACTTCTGTATCGATAAATTCCATCAGCGTGACGACGATATTCAGGCGCAGTTTCAGTGCCACTTCTGGTTTTAGCAGGCTGCACATCATCTCGAGAGGCAGTTTCAGCGTATCGGCTGGAACGTCGTCGCGGGTGTAGAACCAGAAATCGTCGAGCAGCATTTTGCGAAGCTCCTCGGTCACGAAGGTGTGGTTCGACAGCGGATGATGATATTCGGTGATGCACTCCTTTGCCCTTTTATTTATGCCGAAGTAATTGGCGCTCAATGCAATAAACGCCTGATGCTCTTCAGGAATAAAGATATCTTTATATCGAGTCTGGGCTAAATTAGCCTCTAAAGCTTGTGATTTAAATGTCTCGCTCATGATAAAATTATTACTTATTCAATTCTTCTTCAAGAAATTCAGCGGCATCAGCCACGCAATCGGAGCAGTCGCGAAGCACCACACCAGTTCCGATGCCTTTGAGGAGTTTGCATTGCGTGGCACCGTTGCGAAGTTGGAACTTATTCATAATCTGCTTCATTCCACGAATCGCTTTGATTCTGTCGTCAGATGCTAGTCCAAGTACCATTCCGGCACCAGTGATAGCTCCGCAAGTGCCCTCCATGTTGCCCATACCAATCCCGAAAGGCGCACCGAGGTTTCGAGCCGTCTCCTCGTCTATTCCAGCCAAATCGCAATACGTGCAAATCAATGCCTGCGCGCAGTTATAGCCACAGCTTTTCTTCTCAACAGCTATAGAAATTCTTGATTCCATCTTGTCCTATATTTAAAATTGTTACAAAGATAGAAAAATTAAAAACACAAAAACATTTTAAATTTTTAAAATTTATACAACTTTTTGGTTGTACATATTAAAAATTGTATTATCTTGTGCAGAACATGAGGCTTGGTAAAGAGAAAGCTCGTCCCGAGCAGCAAAGCAGACATGCATCTTGGCTACGTTTATATGCTATAAAACTTGAGCCCGGATGTTATGTGATTACTGGCGGAGCCATAAAACTGACACGTACAATGGAGGAACGCGAGCATACACTGAAAGAACTTTCTAAAACAGTTTATTGTTTGCTAAATGTATATCTCCAATTCCAGCAAAAATCTTTTCCTTTCCAAACCTCCGCCATAACCAGTTAAACTACCGTCGCTTCCGATGACACGGTGACAGGGAGCTATTATTGATATTGCATTGACTGCATTGGCGTTAGCGACAGCACGAACGGACTTTGGCATGCCAATTCGTTTAGCCAAATCGCCATACGAAATTGTTTTCCCGTAAGGAATTTTCAGCAACTCGTTCCAAACTTTTTTCTGAAAATCGGTGCCGACAAATAATAAAGGAATATCAAATTCACGACGTTGGTGCAGAAAATATTCGTTAAGTTGCTGTCGAGCATTCTCAATAACATCCGAAACACCTTCAATATATTGTGCATTTAGCATTCTTTGCAAACGCTGGTCTATTGAAGCACGCCGACGGCCATCAGCCCAGTCGCAAAGACACAGTTTGCCATCGAAAGAGCCAAGAATCATAGTCCCGCAAAAGGAATGATATTGTTTGATATATATAGTGTTTTCAAAAATTTTGCTCATGATATTAATTAATCTTTTTGCAAAGATATTAAAAATTCGTATCTTTGCAAAAATAATTCAAACTAATTTCATCATGAAAACTCGAAACTTATTACTAGTCACAGTTTTAACAATTTTTTTTGGCACAAATAGCTTCGCGCAGATTCAGAATTTCGAGTGGCAGAACGTTCAGAGAGAATATCTTGTGCGCACTCCCGAGAACTACGAGTCACTTCCAGTGATGTTTTTCCTGCACGGATTGGGCGACAATATCACTCGCCTCGACAACGAGTTCCATTTCCAGCAGGTTGCCGACAATTACGGCTGGATGGTCGTCATACCGCAGGCTTTAAACGAAGGCTACGGCTCGATGTGGAACGCCGGTCTCACCGCCAGCACCACCAATGATTCCGGTTTCTTGATGGCACTCCTCGACTCATTGGCAACGCAATATCCTGTAAATCAAGACAGTATATTTTTCACAGGTTTCTCAATGGGTGGCTTCATGTCGCACCGCATGGCCATCGAGCATGGCGACCGCATCAACGCAGCAGCTCCTGTTAGTGGACTCATCACCACTTTCATGGCCAACCACACTGCAGTCGCGCCAGTCAGAATCCTCGATATCCACGGAACTACAGACCCTGTTGTGGGTTACGATGGCGGCTCGGAGTATTTCGGATACCAACTCGGACTCAGCGTCGAAAACATCCTCAACTATTGGATTAACGCCAACGGCTGCACCAACGAGCCGATAATCGACACATTACCTGACACGCAAAACGACGGACTGTTGTTCGTGAGATACAGATATCAAGGCAACGCAGAGTTGCAGCATCTGAAAGTCATCGGAGGCGACCATACATGGTTCCACAATGAAAATCAACACGATATAGACTATATAAACTATATCCATGATTTCTTCACCGGCAAAAATTCAGTCAACAAAGTAAAAAAACCTACGACAGGAAGTCTGAATATTTATCCGAACCCAACTACAGGAGAAATCAAAATCGAATTAAACTCCACTGGTACCATCGAAATTGTTGACATTCAAGGGCGAACAGTCCTTCAAAAGCAATATGAATCAGGTATTGCTATATTGGATTTACAACATATTGAAAGCGGGATTTATTTTTTAAAAAGCAACGGAATGACTGAAAAAATCATTCTGGAATAGTTTTATATTTCACATCAAAATTAATTATTATGAAAGATTTTATCGGGAAATGGCGCGTCGCAGAAATGCTGTGGTATAACGACAAGAAAGAGGACTTCGAATGGTTACATGTTGAAGATTTCTTATCCAAACAGGATATTGACACTGAATACGTTCACGCTGCCAAAACCATAGTAGAATTCGACGAGAGCAAGATATACTTGCTGGTGCCGATTCCGGAAGGCGTTACACAGGAAGAGATTGACGAAGCCGTGAAATCCGGCGAGATACAGCTTAAAGACGGCTTGATGTTCGCTGAATGCTATGACTGGAAAATCGAGAAAGGCAAAGCCTATTTCGACACCCAAGAAGAAGCCGAAGTTCTTGGCGAGATAGTCTCACCTTGGCATGAAATAGAGGAAGTCGGCGACATGATAGAGCTGCAGACCTTCCGCCTCGAGAAGATATAAAAAAATAATTTTCTTTTTTATCATAGAAATATTATTTGTATCTTTGCGTTTTGAATTTTTCAATTCTTGAATTTTATTTTTTAAATATAGAAAAAAATGGAAAAGATTAAAGTAGGTATCAACGGTTTCGGTCGTATCGGCCGCAACGTTTTCCGCATCTGCTGCGAGCGTCCTAACCTTGAAGTGGTTGGCATCAATGACCTCACAAGCACAAAGGTTTTGGCACATCTTCTGAAATATGACTCAACACAAGGCAAGTTCCCTGGCACAGTCGAGTACGACGAGACCGCTTTGATAGTCAATGGTGTACGCGTCCCAGTTACAGCCGAGCGTGCTCCTATCAACATCAAATGGAGCAAGACACCTGATGTAGTTGTCGAGTCAACAGGTATCTTCCGCTCGAAGGAAAGCGCAAAGGGCGGCTACGGCGACCACCTCAAGAACGGCGCCAAGAAAGTCATCCTTTCAGCCCCTTCAAAAGATAAAATCGACGCTACTATTGTTGTCGGTGTTAACAACAACGAGCTCACCGACGAAATCGAATGCGTCAGCAACGCAAGCTGCACCACAAACTGCCTCGCACCAGTGGCAAAGGTGCTGAACGACCGCTTCGGTATCGAGCAGGGTTATATCACAACCATCCACAGCTACACCAACGACCAGGTTATTTTGGACGGCCCTCACAGTGACCTTCGCCGTGCACGTTCAGCCGCCATGTCACAGATTCCGACCACCACAGGTGCAGCAAAGGCAGTGGGTATCGTAATCCCAGAACTCAACGGCAAGCTCGACGGCATCGCAGTGCGCGTCCCTACCCCGACAGGTTCATTGGTTGACCTCGTTTGCACCCTTAAGACAGAAGCAACCAAGGAACAGATTAACGCTGCAATGAAAGAGGCCGCTGAAGGCCCGATGAAAGGCGTCCTCGAATACACTGAAGACCCGATTGTGAGCTGCGACATCATCCACAACCCGCACTCATCAATATTCGATGCCGACAGCACCATGGTGATGGGCAAGATGATAAAAGTCATGTCGTGGTACGACAACGAATGGGGTTATTCAAATAGAATGGTTGACCTCATCGAGATGATGAAATACTAAAACCATCAGTTTGGAGTTTGGAGTTAGAAGTTTAAAGTTATAACTCCAAACTTCAAACTTTATTATAATCTCTTACTTCCACCGGCTTTTAAATGGATTTCTATTGTTTTTCCATTGTATTTAACCTTGTAAAAGCCGCCTGTTTTTGAATGGATTCTCAAGTTTTTAACCACGCCTTTTTCCCATTCACAATCGACAATGGCTCCGCCGATGGTGCACAATCCCTTAAAACATCCTGATTTCCATACACTTGGCAAGGCCGACAGCACTTCAATGAATCCGTCATGGCATTGTAAAAGCATTTCTGCTATTCCGGCGGCACCTCCGAAGTTTCCATCGATTTGAAATGGCGGATGAGCACAAAACATATTCGGATAGGTGTTTTCGTCTAACAGACTGGTTAACAATTTGTTAGCTCTGTCGCCATCGTGCAATCTCGCCCAAAAGTTTATTTTCCAAGCTTTTGACCAGCCCGTTCCTCCGTCACCACGACGATTCAAAGTCACTTTACAAGCCTCATATAGCTCTGGAGTCTTAGTCTCAGTTATCAGATTTGCCGGATGCAGTCCGAAAAGATGCGACACATGCCTGTGATGCATGTCCACCTCCCTGTAGTCTTCAAGCCATTCCTGAAGATAACCGCTGTCGCTGACTTGCATAGGAGGAAACTTCATCAAATCAGACTTTAAAACTTCAGCAAAAGAGTTGTCCTCATGCAGAATATCGCTGGCTTTTATCACATTCTGATATAAATCAGTCACTATCTGGACATCCATAATTGAGCCCATGCATACGTAAACCTCATGACCTTCAGCATCATAAAAAGCATTTTCAGGCGACGATGTCGGGGCAGTCACAAGCCAATGATGTGTCGGCTCTTCAATCATCATCGAGTGGAAAAACTCCGCCGAGCCCTTCATTACGGGATATATATCTTTCAGATAATCAATATCTTGAGTATATTCGTATTGTTGCCACAGATGCTGGCACAGCCATGCGCCTCCTGTGTTTGTCGCACCCCAAGAAGGATGTTCGCCCGGGGCAGTGAACTTCCAAGGATTGGTCATCATATGCGCCACCCAACCTTCCGCGCCGTAAAAATCCCTCGCTGTCTTCTCCCCTGACTCGACAAGACCTTTCGTGAGATTTATCAAAGGTTTGTTAAGCTCAGAAAGGTTGCATACATTCGCCAGCCAATGGTTCATTTGCAAATTGATATTCAAATGATAGTCGCCATTCCAGGGAGTTTGCGCTGTATTTGCCCACAAACCTTGCAGATTAGGCGGCAACAAATCCTCTCTTGTCGAAGAAATGAACAGATACCGACCATAATTGAAATACAAAGCAGCTCTTTCGTCATCCAAAGTCAGACTTACTCTGTCGTAAAGCTCTTTATACGATTTCAAATGGTCTTTTTTAAGTTTTTTATACGATTGAGCTTTCGCATAGCTCATTTTCTCTTCGACAAAACTTTCAAAGTCATTATTTTTGAAATTTGTAGAAGAAGAAAATATCAATAATACTTTGGATGCGTTTTTAACAACAATCTTGTTGTCAAGATATTCAACGGTTCCGCCTTTATGTTTAACATCAATCAAACTCCTGGATTTTACGCCGTTTTTGATCATATTTAGGTCCAATTCAGCAGTAAAACTTATCTTTCCTCGCTTGTTTGCCTCCATTTCAATAACAGCGATATCATCTTTTCTTGATATGAAATACTCGCGTTTGTATTGTACGCCCGCTCTTTTGAATTCAGTTTTTGCTAATGCATTATTCAAATCCAGTTCACGATGATATTCAATGATTGAATGAGCGTTGTCGTTATAAGAATATGTTATCAGCAGATTGCCAAGTGTCTGATAGCATCCGTAGCTGGTATTTGCCGCGTTGCCGTAATTTGAACCTTTATTCCCGCATGTAAACGTTTCATACATAAGGCTTTGCGCTTCAAAGTTTTTTCCATCGGCAAGTAATTTCCTAATCTCCGGAAGTACTTCCAAAGCTTTAGGATTCGAGTAATCGTCCTCCCATCCCGACCAATAGGTTATGTCATTAAGGACGATAGTCTCCTTTTCAACGCCGCCATCGGGCATCATTCCCAAACGTCCGTTACCCAATGGCAGAGTTTCCTCCCAACAGGCCGCAGGCTTGTCAAATACAATCTTCTGGTGATTCTCATCATTGTCTTTCCTATAATTCCATAAAAACACGACTATGATTATCAGAAGGAACTTCCTGCCGGTACTGAGATTATCCCATTTAAGAAGCAAGATTACAACTAATATGAAGACTATTAACTTCATCTTTTTCTTATTTTAGGTTGCCTTCGGCTCAAAATCCACAAAATCTATTTAAAAATCTTTCAAAAATATTCTTTCGCTTTTTTCTCATACTATTTTGAGAGACTTTTTATTAGATTTCTGTTCTAGAGCATCACATAAAAAAAGCCGCTCTTTTTAAGCGGCTCTTACATTTTTAACTATTTAATCTTATTTATAAGATCCGGCAGCATTCTCATGCACGCCATTTCTTTCATCTTCTTTCTAGCTTCATCGGCAGGCTGACCGAAGTAAGTTACACCAGGCTCGGTGTTTTTGTCAACGGCAGTGTAGGCCAACACTGTTGTGCCTTCAGCGATGACGAGGTCTTTGTTGACTGCCGACATCGACCAGATGGTCACGTTGTCTTTCACTCTTGTTACTCCGCCTACCGCGCTATGAGCGCCTATGAAGCAGTTCTTTCCGACCTTGGCATCGTGACCGATTTGGACGTGGTTGTCCATCTTGGTGCCTTTGCCAATGATGGTGTCGCTTGTGACTCCGATATCGATTGCGCACAAAGCTCCGATTTCGACGTCGTCTTCAATCACTACACGGCCGCATGACTCGAATTTCACCTGACGGTCTTTGCCGCGATGCTGGAAATA
>CAJOEP010000026.1:0-27878 GCA_905233445.1 uncultured Bacteroidales bacterium
TGACACGGCTTTGTTGTAGCCCGACATCTTGTTTGCCGACTTTTTGAATGTGAGGTTGAGCGTTGAAGAAATAGGCTTTAAAGCCAGCGCGAGGATTTTTAGTGCCTCGCGCTGGTATACCTGCCCCGCTGTGCGAGGGTTCTTGACATGTTGGACTCGACCTTTCATGTAGGCTGTGCCTTTCCAGCTGGAGCCTACAACCGTACCAACTTTACCGTTAAATCCCCCGAGGATGCCTTGTTTGATAGTTCCCATGGTACAGCGGATTTAGAGGTTAAGCTGGGGTCAATGTGACCTCGCCAAGATAGATGGAGTCTGCGACTTCCTTGCCGTCTTCCGACACCATTCCCAAGTAAACCTCAACCTTGTCGCCCTCCCAGTCGTTAGGGACAGTGAGGCTCTGGGTGTGGGTGGCTCGGGTTGCACCAGCAGTGTCGTAGATGGTCTCGCCTTTCGCCTTGTTGTAGATGAAAGGCATGGCCTTATCGGGTCCAGTCGATTTTGACTTCGTTGCTGTTGTTGTTCCACGAAGCTGTTGCGCCTGTCACCTGTGTCAAGCCACCTTTTGACACCACGATTTTAGTAAAGTCGAGAGCGTAGCTTGGATAGCTGCCTGTGACGGCATTTTTGATGGTGTAAGAGAACGCAGCGTTGAACTCTGTCTGCTTGGCAGCCTGCGACTTGAAGCCGATACGAATGTACGGCACGACTGGCTGCAAGAAGCCCATAACGAGAGCGAACTTGGTGCGCTGGTTGACCTGACCTGCCGAGCGAGGGTTTTTGACGTGCTGCGCCTGTCCACGCATGTAGCTAATACCTTTCCATGATGAACCGATAACGGTTCCAACTTTTCCGGAGAAACCTCCAAGGATTCCTTGTTTGATTGTACCCATAATCTTTAATTGTTTTTAGGTTGATAAAAAAGTTAATTTAGGTAGCCTTGGTACGGAGTTGGTAGGGACTTGGTATTGACACGTCCCCTCTCCTACCAGGCTGCGCCACAATAATACGAAAAAACCGAAGCGATGTGCTCGTTTCGGTGATGAATGCAGGGTTATGCATTAGAATGCAGAGTTAAGTCAATCAGGATGAATCAGGACGTTGCGACAGCAGTATTAAAATTTTTCACCAAAACGGACAACAAAACAAAAAAATAAAAAAAAGATGCTTTTTTTTGCCAGCTTAGAGGAGCGCAGTCAGTCAAGGTTTGCGAGCGAAAAATACTCTTTTCGTAGCGAAGCGGAGAAAAGGAAGATTTTTCCCGAAGCAACCCGTAGGGCTTGACCTTGACGGACAAGCGGAACGAGCTAACTTTGCAACTTTTTTTGAATTTTTGAAATCACCAATCAATCACTAATCAAGAAAATCAGAGCACTACGAGGACTTAGAGACCTCTGATTTATGCAGAAACGCTCAAAGAAATACGCCCCTCAAAGGGGTGGGTGGGCGGGGACTACACACTGTGTGCAAATGCTTGGGCGAGGGAAGCACGCAATGAAGCGGTCTGGATTCCGAGGGTTCCCTCAGGGAAACGGATTCCAGAACCGCGAAATGGAGTGCTGAAAGGAGCCGAAGCTTTTGCCTTGGAGCCGAGACCATCAATCGAAGCTGTAAACCAAAGAAAAAAGAAAACAATTGAATCAGTACGAAGCGGCTTGAGCTTGATGGAAGCCGAGGGTTCCCGCTGGGAGACGGCTTCCATCAAGCTGATGCCGCGGCAATGTGTAGAAGCCGATAACAAACAATTGCACAGAAACCAAAACGTGGAAGAACAGAAAACTTGCCAATGGGCAAGGAAAGGAAGCGGAGCGACTGGACGCAGCGCAAGCGAGGTCGCTCTGCGCACGCCGCCGGAATGAAATGGAGGCGCCCGAAGCAAAAACGATAGCTTTTTGCTGAGGGGTTGCGCGCGACGCGCGTGCGGGGTGGCAGCAGCGCAGAGGTGGCACGGAGGCGTTAAGCCGAGTAGCCCTGCGCTGAAAGGTGACAGCTTTTGAAGCCGCAGTAACAATTGAATTTGTAGAGACTATCAATGAATGCAGATGCATTGTGCTATTCGATGACATTATAGGTCGGCTTGAAAGCTGGCACCCTGCCACCCCGCCGGGCGGCGCGCTTTAACAAAAGGGGCTGGCGGCGGGATTTGGAAGTAGCGACATTCTGCGATGCCTTGACTTGCCAATGTGAAGTGACGATTGAATTATCTGAAAACCCCGCCGAGAGGCAGCCCCGAGTGAGCTTTGCTTTTTGCGCCTAAAAGGCTTTTTGAAATACATTCAATTCAGTAAAAAACATGGTAGCGGGCTTGCTGCCCCTGTAATTAAGGGGCAGCGGAAACAAACAGTGATGCAGGAACACTGAGCGGGCTACCCCATGCAAGGGCTGGAGGTAAAAAATACTACCCGGAGGGTGGAGATTTTTTATCTCCAGCTCGCGAAGCCCTTGCAGGGGGCAAAAAGCCTTTTAAGCAAAAAGCAAAGCGAACACCGCTTTCCCGCCCTCACACTATGACAATTGATTGTGCTTGCTCGGGCACAATTATATAACAAACGTTTTCTAAAGCTATTTTACTCCATATACCGCCTCAAAAGCTCGCTCCAATCGTGGAGTGATCGGTGAAAAATGTGTTCCCTCGACAAGCTCGAATGTTACCGATGCCTGGCTGTTATTCATCATAATATTGGCGGCTGATAAGGTTTTATCCTCTACTGTTGCCATCCGTTTATCCTTGCTATTTTTCTCTTTTTCACCTAAAAGCAAACAGACGTTTTTAATACTTGATGACAGGTTTTTTTCGCTCATCCAATCGGTGAAGTTGTCGTACCACAATGATCCTGATATACTGATAATATTGACAAAAGCGTCGGCGTTGAAACCTGCCCAAACAGCAAACATTCCTGATAACGACACTCCTACAATTGTCCTTTCCGCATTGTTGATACCCAAATCTTTTTCTGTGGTAGGAATAATTCCTTTTGTGAGTTTTTCAAGAAACAATGCCGCTTTGCCTCCGAATGGTTTGGCTTTTCTGAACACTCCTTCGGCTGGCCAAGGTGTCATGTCATCGTTCCAATTCACATCGTTAACGATAACAATTGAGACTCCATATTTCTCTGACAGCATTTCCAACTCTGCTGATAGGTTTTCTTTAATTCCTTCTGGCAGAATAAGATAGCATATTTTGTGGGATGTGCCAATCATTAATACTATTTATTGAATGATGCAAAATTACTTGTTTTTTCCCTATCTTTGCAAAAAAATTATGATAATCCGAAATGCTATACCTTCAGATGCTGCGTTTCTGGCCAAGTGTGTGATGGCCGGGATGCATTTTTATGATTTTGAGAGCGACATTCCAGAAAACATAGAGATTTATCGGAGGCTTACTGAATGCGAGGAACGTGGCGACTTGCTTTACACTTACAAAAACAGTCGTGTGGCGGAGGAAGATGGCATTGTGGTGGGTTCGATTCTAAGCTATCCCGGTGAAATCTATAAAGACCTTCGTCATCGGACATTCAATGAGCTTTGGCCTGACATCATGGAACTCGACACCAATTCAGAACTAGAGACAGGTCCGGGAGAATATTACCTCGATACTCTTGCCGTGTTGCCTTCTTATCGTGGATGTAGTATTGGGCGAGCTTTGATACAGGATGTCATAGAACGAGGACTTGGTTTGGGATACTATAAAATCACATTGGTTGTAGATCCTGACATGCCGAAACTCATCAGCCTGTACTCATCGTTGGGGTTTACTCTTGCCGACCACGGATATGCTTTTGGTGTTGACTTTCAGAGGATGGTGTATAGTAAACAATCACCAAATAAAGCTTCAGAATTATCAGGCAATCGGGATAAGTAACATTAATTATTTTAGTGGTACACTTCTGGATTATTATTAGCAATAATACATAAGCCTCTGGTGTTACCCTGTCAATAATTAATCCTTCTGAAAAAATAGATTATCGTAAAAGTTCTTGTGTCACGACACAATTAAGATTATAATACCTTATGATTCTATCATTATAACCCTTTGACATTCTTGACTTAATTCGCTAATGACAATATCGCAATCCAAGCCATGATTTCTACAGTGTTTTATAAATTCATTCATTTTTTTATTAGTGTAATTAGGACCTAATATAATGCGATTAACAATATGCTTTAGTGAAATTGGTATATCTAATACTTCATTTACTATTTTATTATTGGGAATCACAAAGAATCTAGTTTCCTGTTCATAGGAAAAAGCATTTCTTTTGAGTAACATCAGAGAAAGATAGTTTAGTAGAGAAAAATCTTTGAAGAAAATATCATGATATTTGGAACCCTTTTTGTATAGTTCTTTGAGGTCAACATCCTCGATACGATAATCCATATAACCTTGGTATATAGTACTATCCTCTTCAACGGCATATTTACTTAATTCCAATAATAATTTCTTTTCATTGATCTCAAAACAAACAACCCGACCTTTTGTTTTATTCCAATTACTTCTATACATCTTCCAAGCAGCATAGGTTTCATGTTGATAAGTGAAACAACAAGCATTAAATCGAGGAGTATATTTTGCACAATCTGATGAGATTATTTGTGAGAAGTCTGCTTGGTAAAACATTTTTTCAAAACCATCTTCCCATTTAGACGGTTCTTTAAACCTAATCGTTCCATTTGATATGTTTTGAATCGCTGCCCATTCATCAAGATATTTATATAATTTTGGACCACATTTTAATGCATTAATATCAATACCACCCAAATCAACAGCCTCCTCGTTGCTAGTATTACTACCAATCGTTTGGAGCAGCTCACCGATTTTTATATTGCGATACTCATTATTGTTTTTTATATAATTATTTTCAAGTCTTAAAACATGTGGGACATCCTTGATAGTAAATGCCACATTAATGTATTCACCTTTATGACGCAAATATGCTTCTTGAGACGCCACGGCCTTAATAATACTCATAATTTCAATTGTTTAATTTTGATATGTCCATAACAGAAATGTATTTATAACCATTCACTTCGTTATTTGTTATTTCATTTATATATTTTTCAGACCAAAATGGGTGTACAAGAATAAACCTTTCACCATAAAGTGTTTCTCCGATAAGTGTTCCATTGTTCTCTTGAATATTCTTAAAACCTTGTTTGGTCAGAATTTTTCTAGTAGTTTCAAATACAAATTGATTCCAATACTCAGCATGAAAGTCTATTATATAGCGGGAATCATTTGCAAGGTTTATTAAATCCAGCCCTAATCTCCAATCTAATAAATTGTGTATATCTTGATTAGAATAATCACGAATACAATCATAGCAAGATGAGAGACAGCCTTTACCATGATCAGTCTTTACTAAATGATTATATAATGAACCTCCTTTTATAAACGGTTTGATCAAAGCATCGTATGGAACATTTGGATACTCTCGTCCACTAAGATAATTGCAATATCCTGCTCCATTTTCTAATTTTTCAACAAAAAAAGTCTCTGCTCTTTTTTCTTCAGGAGTAATATTAAAACCAACTGATAACTCCGAAGAATCAATGTCAAGATAATCCGCCACAGCTTTACGTGTCAAATAACCCCAAGACAAATAGCCAGAACGAATAGCATTACTGTTTCTTGGATTGTTTCGCATAATAGGTGACAAATTTAACATATCTGGGCAATCTATTATTGACAATGCCAAAACTCCTGTAGTCTTTGTTGAAACAAAAGCGTAATTATTCTCATTTGATAACGGAGTATCATAGCCTAATGCTGATGGAGAGAGATATATGCCCGAAGGATTTTTTCCCAAGTGATACAATTCACCATTATTGTCGTTTATTAAGTGAACTATTCCTTGCGCAGGTATCTTATTGTTCCGTATTCTCATATTTCCAACGGGCTTCATATCTGCTAGATGGCTTTCGGAATCCAGTTTAATATCACTATTTGGTGAATACCAATCATAACTGCCATTAAAATCCTCTGGAGTTTTGTTATAATCAACACAAAAACCCAATGGCGAACACACCTTGGATTCCTCCATATTATTATTACAAACAGGACAATCATGAATCTGGTTATCACTAATTGTAGAATAACCACATGTGAAGCATCTAAACATTTTTTTTGAATAAGGGTTTAATGAATTGTATTTGGGTGCGACCATGTGGCTTTTACCATATTCATATTCCACTATACCAACAGATTTATATATACGTTTGTCTTTGACAATTTCATGACCTGGAGCAAATGAGTTAATTGCCATATCTATGTCTCTTGCAACCACATCATCCCAAGGTAATTTATTGGGTTCCGACAAATACAGATTTCTTGTTCTTGTTGGAAATCCAAACATGGGCAACAGCCCTGCATTTGCTAAACGTTCACTTAAGTATGTTTGAGTAAAATCATTACTGTTAACAACTTCTGTTATTCTATCAACTAGATTATTGTTCACAAAATCAAAAATCTCACTCTTATCATCTTCCGAAATTTTTGTTCCACTAGTTATAACACTTATAATATGTTTTATTGTCTTTTGATTATCATCTATCCACTTCTTAACTACTATCTTATTATCTTTCCATTCTTTAATTGTTCCAAAATTACCATGAACGCACTCACCATCATAATCACTTTTCAATGATCTATATAAAACATCTTTAACGACCATTCTTTCTGCGATCTCTTTTGTTCTAACCTCCAAATATGGATCTTTAGGTGGAATCGACACCATTCTTTCATATTCGAAAAAATTTGTAATATCGTGACTCGTCGTTCGAGCTACAGTTAAAGCGATTGACAATGGGTTGCCTCTACGTCCAGCTCTACCTACTCTTTGTTGATAATTGAATCTTTGTGGAGGTACATTGCCCATCATAACAGCTGATAATGAGCCAATATCCACACCTGCTTCCATGGTAGTAGTAACACTTAACAAATCAATCTCATCAACTAAATGATTTTCAGATTGCAAGAAAATGCCTTGAAATAGTCTCTGTCTTTTCCTTGAATCAGCTTTGGAGGTTTGACCAGTCATTTCTTCGCATCTAAGTCTGTATGCGTTTTCTGTATTGTTTAGTAAACTCAAATAGTAATCTTTGGTGTTTTTTCTATCATCATTATTGATTACGCCTACTTTAAGAGAATGCTGACAATTGATACAAACGCCATTACTGTCATGTAAGTGGTTTGTTTTACAACGTGGGCAAGTCCAATACTTATCACCAATTGCAGCTCTTACAAATGATATTCCTTCGCCAGTTAGTTCAACAACATCTTTACTAATAATATTTCGATTGCGCAGTATCTCCTTTAATTCCTCAAGAATTTTTGTAGTTTCATTACCGAACGGTTTTATATTGTATGTTGCTCCCACAATTTTCCTCATTTTTTGCGGGAAAGAATCAGATAATGGATATTTTGATGGTATCCCAGAAATACGTTTTTTCTCACCTAATACCCTTATTGCGTTGCACGCCAATTTTGACATCAAAGGGTCATCTATCGGTTGTGATGGAGTAAAAAAGCCTAATTTTAATTCCTCGAAAGATCTTTTTCTATTACCAAAAATGCTCGCAAGCTGTTCGATTTTATTCTGTTTCCTTATTCTCATGTGTAGTTCGTCTTTGGAATCAGGCAAATCATTCTTCTTATTGAATGAATTAAAATCATATATATCACTCCAATGACCGTCAGCACCATAAGATGGTTTGGGACCAGCAGGATTCATACCTGTTGATAATATCTTTGAAAAAACATCATTTTCTATATTATCTAATTTTATTCCAGTATCTTCGGACAACAAATTTTGCAATCGCTTAATATCATCATCAGTACTCCAGCCGTCTTTTTCATCCTTTATTAATTCAATAAGGCCTCTGTATTTCTCTTTTCTGCGCAATGTTTTCATTTTTTCAACATCACCTTGATCCCACACGTTTTTATTGCGCATATTACGAAGAAACTCTAAATCATCATCCGTCTTATTTAATGCATTTAATATTGACCATCTTAGTACATCACGATAATGGTCTAATTCAATTCCAGCCGAGAGCTTGGCAGCAGATTGTCTGCTATCCGAGAAAAGAACTATTTTTGTGTTTGCCTCTCCCTCTGCCCTCATTGCGCGTATTAGTGCATCAGCTAATATCTGATTGATTTTTTGCAAACCTGCGCCATGTTTTCTAATAGGAGTTATTTCAGATGCCCCTTTTTTATATGAAACCTCACAGTTGGGGCATGTATTAGGTATTACTGTACCATCATTTGAGACATTCTCATATAAGAAATAATCACCATCTGGGTTTGCTTTATATTCACCCGTTGCGTTATTATAATCAACACCGAACCAACCCTCTGGTACACCTTGATCATTTGAGTCCTTTTTCCATAGAATACAATAACTGTCAGAGGTTTCATTAAGAATGTATTCGGAACGCAAAAACAATCTGGTTCCACTGACTGTTTTATATCCTCCCAAATAAACCTCTCCACAATTTTCACAAACAAGCACCTCTAAAACCTTTTTACCGCAATCACAAAATCCCCTGGGGCGTTTGTATAATCGACCTATTGTTCGCCCTTCAAAAGAATGCTGATGAACTTCTGTACAATTAGGATCAGTACAAGCCCATAATCCGCTTACGTTTCTAAAGAAAAAGTGTACACGTAATGGTGCGATATATATTCCTTGGTTGTCTTTACTTTTACAGATAATCTTAACTATTGCAGCTACTACTGATTGTGTTACACCAAGTTTTTCTGATAATTTATCAATATCTTTGGCAACTATTCCTTTTTCTGAGCTTAATGCGTATTTTAACCAATCAAGAATACAGTATTTCCTTGTTATATCATAAAAACTATTACATCCCAACTTTTCTAATAACAGATTATCTTCCTCCTGTTCTTCTTTATTGGAATTAATATATGACGTTAGTTCAGCAATTGGCAACTTGATTGATGGCATTGGTTGGGCAGGAACTTTGGGAGAAGAAAGAATCGAAAAACGATCAAAAAAATCAGAACTGTTAACACCAAAAAACTCAGACAAATAATCAATGGTCTGTTGATTCTCCTCAAGAGAAGCACTTGATGCTAAGAATTGAACTTGTTTTGAGTTTGGTGTTAGCTCTAACCGATCTAATAATTGTCTAATTAAATATGCGACCTCAGTACCAGCAGTTCCACGATATGTATGCAACTCATCTATAACCAAATGAAATACATGTGAGGGATCTTCTTTAAGCCATTTTTTTGTTGATTCGAAAATATTGTTTTCTGTTTCTCGCATCAACATAATATTAAGCATACTATAGTTCGTAATAAAAATATCTGGTGGATTAGCCTGCATAGAGAATCTATCCCACATTTCAGCAGAATCTTTCTCCATATTAGGCACATGATATATAAGCTCAGAATTCCCTGTTTCATTAACAGCAGATTTTGCAGCTTCCCAGTCAACAATCAACTGCTTCCTCTCCTCTCGCAATCTATCTTGCGCTTTATCTTTAGTGCCACTAACAGGTGTAGCTCCAGTATAACGTCCGAAATAAAACCTATTCCCCAACGATTTTTATCCAACCAATCTAACGCACCATTCGAATCAAGAGTCCGACTATTTAAAGCTTTACGAAGGCGAAGCATTTGATCTTCAGCTAATGCGTTCAATGGATATAAAAGCATTGCTCGCATTGCTCTTGTTCGATGTGAATCCCATAATGCAGATTCACTTATTAAGTCCGCAAATATCGGTAACAAAAAACATTCAGTTTTACCTGATCCAGTACCTGTAGTAACCACTATGTGTTTCCTGTTTACATAAGCCTCACGCAGAGATGCATATTGATGGGTGTATAATCGTCTCTCTGATGTTGTGCTGCCGAACAAGCCTGATTTGACAAAATCATTTATATCTAATGTTACATTTTCGTTTTTGCAAAACTCTTCTAATGTGGCTTTCTCTTGATATTTGGGCACTAGCTCAATAATGGGTGGTTGACTTATTGTTCCCGGTTCTTTCAACAATTCATTTCTCTCTTCGTTAAACTCATCACGAAAAAAAGGTAGACCACTATTAATGTAGTTTATATAGGTGTTGTATAAACTTTTATATATTTTGACAGGATTATTCATATCTAATTGAATTATTGAAGATTCTGTTTAATTCCGAAAACTCTTTCAATGTAACATTCTGGAAGATGATATGTTCTCCATTATTACTAGGAAATATATCATTATTCATTGATTTTATAAGAAGTATGCGGTATATCAATATTGGCATTGCAAATGCTCTCATTTTTAATTCTTGTGTTGATGAGTAATAACAACCATTTGTCATATTATTCATGGCCTGACTATAACAATATGGTATTCGAAAAGAAGCTTCGGGATTAGACTCTCTGGCTGGCACACGATGAAAACCATTGTTTTCTGATATAAAATATCTCGCAGATCCATCTTTTATTATCGCAAGACCACCAGTCCATGAAGGCTCATATAAATCAAACTTTTCATCATTTACTGAAACCGATGGATATGATTCTACAATAGCTTTAATAGACGGAATACTTTTCAGTATCTGATAGGTATTTATCTCTTTGGGCTCCACACCCAGTGTATCATCGCATTTATATGAACAGACAATCCCAACAAAAGGAGTGATCTGATAATCGAAAGTTGGTTTGCAGTTTATATAGTAATAATTCTTTTTGTTAAATAATATTAGCGGTTCAGTTATAGCGTATTTGTTTTTGCCAATAAAGTCCACTACCCCAGAGTAAAACAGTGGATAGAACAAAGTCCTCCACACAGATCGGTTGACTTTATCTTGACAAGGTAGCAAATTATTACATGCATCAGCTATTGATTGCAAGCTCCGATATTCGAAACTGTCAATATACTGATACAACAATTGTTGTAGGTTGAATATATCCCCCTTATTACTCATCCAGATACGTTTGATAATTGTTTACTTTAGGATAGTCTTCAGCGAGGGAAACGTCATTCAGCAAATTCGGATTTAGGTATCCATATATCTTTTCTTTGTACGGATTGATTTTGGAATCTGTTTCAACGCAATCTTTTGTTATGCATCCAATAGATGATATGCATTGCTTGTTTAACGGAATCACTTCCTCATTAGTGATGGTGCACAAAACCCTCAAATTTTGTGGAAATCCGATTTGTGTGTGTGGAAAGTATGTGGATATTCCATTCTGAATATTGATAAGCGGTTGCATATATGTCGGAAGATATGACATATTTATGTTTTGTAAAACAAGGTAGTGTATAATATCGGGTTCTTTATTAGATACAGATACTATATCCGCCAATCCGTTTACCCATAAATCGTCAAAACTTTTCCAGTTCACACAAACTGGCTCAATAATATACTTACACTTACCTGTAGCATATAATATGATATTTACCAAAGAAGCATGCGGTAATAAGACAATATTGTTATTATAAAGAGATCCTGCAATTATCTTAGGCAAGCCAATATCATCATTCTTATTTAAATCATTGTGATATTTGATGCTATTATATTTGATATTATTCTCTAGTGCTTTTTCAAACGCTTTATATTTGGGCATTACATCATTGGAAAGTTCAACACTTTCAATAGTATGCTTTATAACAACCGCTTTGTTTTCTAATACCTGAGTTGCCATATTACCAATTCCCAAAACATCTTTAATCACAGAAAAATCTTTTACAATATTATCTTTCCTTTCTTGTGCTTCTTTTATAATTGTTTCTATATGCTCGGATTCCGCACGTTTTTCTGCTATTTCATTGTTAATTGCTTCTAGTTTTGATTGCGCATCTTGAAGTTCTTGTTCTTTATCAGTAATCTTTCGCTCCAGTCCCTTAATCCTTTCTTGATGCTCACCATTTATCCGATTATATTCTCTCTGCAATTGCACATTTCGATTATCTATTTCTTTTTTGTGACTATCTTCCAATGCAGTTAATTCAGCACTCATTTCAGCACTAAACTCTTTGAAAAAGATCTCTTTTTTGTCATCGATTGTTTTATCAATAGAGTTTTTTAACCAAGAGGCATTTGCTATTGCTTTTATTTTGTCTGACTCCAGATTGAAGGCTTTTGTAAGTTTGACGAGTCGAGAAAATCTACTTTCAATAATCGATAACGGTAAGCTTTTTACCCCTTCAAAAACTTTACGAATCTCAGCATTAACGTCATTGAACTTACCTTCAGCCCAGATCTCATCCCATTTTGGTTCAATAATCTTATTGAAAAACCACGTGATTAATTGTTCATCAGTAGTTAAATCAATTTGTCCATCATAAGGATGATTACCGCCATTGTTAACGACAATCTTATAACCGTGACTTGAAAGGATATCTACGTTAGAAATATTCCACCAATCGAGCAATCTTGAATTAGACCCAGGTTTATAATGGAATACTCGTTCTCCTGATCTAATGAATAAAGGATATGAATAATTAAAAGTACCATGAGATTCAAATAAAGCATAGTTGAAATCGCCATCATCAGTGGGCGTTATTGGTAAAACTTTTAATGGTTCACCAACATTAATATCAATGTTTCTGTTATAGTCAATTTCATATTTGGTTTTATCGTCATCCTGATCGAATTTATTTGAATCCTTTACACAAAAAGATATAAACCTACATGACCCCGGAGCATAACGAAGTTCAAAATTATATGCAAAAACATCCCCCTCTGGCGGAAAAAATTGTTGTACTTCTTCAGGAGAAAGAGAATAAATCTTATGCCCTCTCATATATCCCAAAACATCAATTCTGGCACTATGCAGAAGATATTTAACATATCCGACGAAGCGGAGATCCTCTATTTCAAATTGATCAATACTCATGGTCGCTATTTATTAATTGTTTTATTGCAATGTTTTTTTCTTCCACGGCTTTCGACCTTAATAAATGGAAATTAGCCCAGCGTTTTAAAACTCCATCTTGAGTTTCAGGAGTACACATTGAAGAAAAATCCGATCCCATTACCAAGCCCTCATTTTTAGACGGCTCCCATTTTGCGTTTTTCTTGTCCAAATGCCAATGTGTATAATTATCAGTCCAAATATGTCGATGTTCAAAATGAGGGACTATATTAATTTCTATTGAACGATAGTCTCTAAATTTTACAATATTTTTCCCTTTTTCTGTAATTGGATATTCGCCTATACCTTTATACTTTTCACCATTTATCCAAAACGGCACATTTTTCGAGACACTTATATTGGGTCCAGCTCCTAAAAGATATGTATCCCTACCAATCTTTAATCCACCAACAACAGAAAATGGTTTTTCTTCAGAATAACAATCAAATGGATCGTTATCTTCTCTTATCTCCACAATGATTATTGATTTTGATTGTTTTAATATATCTTGCGGTAAAAAAAACAATGATGAGTGCTCTTTGAATATCAAGGCTCTGCCGATACTGCCAGGAGTCAAATATCTTGTTTCCTGCCAATAATTATCGTAGACATCATCTTGCTTGAAAAGAATGACAGAATTATATTTCCTCCTAAAAGTATACTCGTTTTTTATCGTATCATATGTTAATTTATTAATATCCAACCTTGGCTCTTGTAACACCATATCTTTAGTACGAAATTCTAATGCATTAAGATCATCGGTCATATACAATTGCCGCTCTGTCGTATCTTTTCGATTTACAATCCTTCTTTGAGTGTTTCTATCTTTATATAAACCATCCCAACGAAGATAAAAATTATAAACTTGTCGCAGGTAATCATCAGCTCTACGAGAATAGTAAATAACGCCTTTGCCATGATTCGTTTGGGTAAAACTTCTTATGGTATAATCTTTTATTATACTTTTAAACTCTTTGAAAGATATGTCTTCTCCTGGTAGTAAGTTGTTGTCTACGAAGCATTTTGCTATATACAACAAATCTTCAATGGTGAAAACCGATTTGGAATGTTCTATAGGATATTGGACATAGCGATTTTTGCCGATTTTAGGCGAACATTTGAAAATCTCAAAACCATTATCTGTGCACCAATTATAGAGAGATTGCCAATAATAATCCTGCCATTGAGTCATCCAACTTTGTAAATCAGTAATGTACCAATTCAATAGTATCGACAATCTGTCGCGATAATTATTTTCGGTATATCCATCGTTATTCTCTCGTAATGAAGCTGCATATAATTGAATTGCTAATATTCCTATTATATGTGATATAGAAGGTCTGTAATACCATAATACTTTATGTACAGAATCAAGCAATTCCTCTTCTGATACATTATCTTTATTACAAAATTTATGTATAGTGTATTTATCAACGGCAAATGATACTTCTTCTCCAATTGATTCCGAAGAGAAGAACTCCTGCTTTATAAAGCTGCAAAAAGATTGGAAAGTATCAGCCATAGTTAAGATGCAAATTACGAGTGCAAAGTTATTAAATGAAAACAATAAATCAAAATAATTGTTGCAAAAGTTTTCAACATAATGCAAATAAGTGCAATCGGGTAATAAAAATTGCTGATAATGGGGCTAATAGGAATAATAAGTCCGATAGGACGAATAGGATTTATAGGAATTGGTGGGATAAAAATGCAGACTTTAAAGGCTTGCTGTAATGAACTTGAGACACTCGGGGTATAAGTTCGTGCTGGCAGAGGCGAGATAGGTTGGGCAAAAAAGAATGAAAGGGAAAAAGAAAATTTTTTTGAAAAAAAAGATGATGGTTTGGATATTATTAGTATTTTTGCATCGTTCTAATGATGTTTAGAATGATGCAAAAATAATTAGAATGAAGACAGTTGTTATATCGGGAAGACCTGTAGAATTAAGGGAAAGAACCAAGGAGCAGATGAAAGGCATCAGAATAGGAGATTCGATTTCGTATCGATTTTATGATGGTGACTTTCATGGAGTGGCTTTGATGTTTGCAGAGCCCCGAGGTGAGGTGGGCACCCCTCGCTCGCTGGCGATTACAGCGAATGAGATGAGCGAGAAGTTTGGGTTGCCTGTGGTTTTTTTGTTGTCGGAATGCCCAGCATACGAAAGGCAAAGGCTTATAGACAAGAATGTGTATTTTGTTGTTTCGGACAAATATGCACACCTGCCCATGCTGGTGGCTAATGAGCGTATGCGAAAGACTAAACAGGCGAAGAAACTGAGCCCGGTGGCGCAGTATCTGTTGCTTTTTCATTTGCAGGTGGAGAGTTTGGAGGGAAAGACTTTGCGCGATATCGGGAACAAGGTTCCGTATTCATATCCGAGTATTGCGCTGGGTATAACATACCTTGCTGACTTGGGTGTTTGCGAAAAGGTAGCTGACGGCCCAAAACAAAAAGTGATTCATTTTGCGGAAGATGGACGACGACTTTGGGATAAGGTGCAAACAATGCTGATTGACCCAGTGGAGGCGCGGATGTATTGCGACGAATTTAAATCGGACATGCGATTCCCAATTTGCAGTATCAACGCCCTTGCACATTATACCATGCTTAATCCAGACCCTGAGAGGATGATTATGATGAGTTCAAAGCAGCTGAAGGAATTTGAAGAGACGGGTGCTTTGGTTAGGCCTAATGAATTTGATGGGGATATTATGATTGAAGTGTGGAAATATCCTCCTGTTTCGAATGAGGCCGCAAACGCAGTATGGGTTGACAAACTGTCGTTGGCTATATCATTAAAAAGGGATAATGACCCTAGAGTGGAAAAAGAAGTTGAACGTTTAATAAATGAATTAGAATGGAAGGCTTAGGGAAATTTAGAGAAGCATTTGAATCATATTCAGATAACTATGTGATTATTGGTGGTACGGCTTGCGACATTACCATGACAGGAACTGTAGTGCGTCCGAGAGCTACGCACGACATCGACATGATTGTTGTAGTTGAGAAGATGACTACAGATTTTTCGGAGCATTTTTGGCAGTTTATTCGTGAAGGCGGCTATCGTCCTGAGAAGCGCAAGCAGGAGGAGGGTGAGAAGCCGAAATACGAACTCTACCGTTTTGTAAACGGAAGACCGGGTTATCCGGAAATGATAGAGTTGCTGTCGCGTCATCCTGACATCCTTGGTGAGCCAAAAGGTTTGATAATAGAGCCATTGCCTGTGGATGAGGAGACATCAAGTTTGAGCGCTATCATAATGGATGACGACTATTATCATTTCACAATTAGCCATAGCAAACTGACAGATGGCATAAGACATGCAGATTCGGCGGCGCTTATCGCCCTGAAAGTCAGAGCTTATCTGAATCTTATGCAAGACAAGGCCAACGGAAAACATGTTAACAGCAAGGATATCAAGAAACACCGTTCGGACGTGTTGAAAAATGTGGTTATAATGGAAGACGGAGAAATAGATGCACCAACATCCATTGTTGAATGTGTGCATGAGTTTGTTGCTACTATAAGAGAAGAATGGGACACACTTGCCGACCCATTGGCAAAGTCGATCGATAGGGATGTTCCATTTGTGGAAGCTTTGTTGGAACAGTTGAATAGATTATTTGTAGCTAAAAAATAATGAAAATACAATACGCATCAGATCTGCATTTGGAATTTCGTGAGAACTGGCGCATCCTGAAGCAAGAAGAGCCGATGGATGTGAGGGGTGACGTGCTTGTGCTGGCTGGAGATATCGGATATCTTGGAGATGACAACTACCGCACACATCCATTTTGGGATTGGGCATCGGAGAACTTTAGGCAGGTAATAGTGGCATTGGGCAATCATGAGTTTTATAAATACTACAACCTGCAGACGATGCATGACGGACTGATTGGGGAGATTAGACCGAACGTGCATTACTACTATAACAAAGTGATTCGCATTGATGAGGATATTGACATAATTGTCTCTACGCTGTGGGCACACATTGACCTGAAAGATGCTTATCAGACGGAGCAAAGTGTGACCGATTTTCATCGCATTATGTATGGCGAAGACTTGTTGACATTTTCGGAATTCAACAAGGAGCATCAGCGATGCCTTGACTTTATTGTTAGGTCGGTGGCTGAGAGTAATGTAAAGCATAAGGTTGTAGTAACGCATCATGTGCCATCGTTCCAACTGATGTCGCCGGAGTTTGGCGGCAGCAGGATTAACGGTGCATTCACAGCTGAACTGGCCAATTATATTGAACGCAGTGGTATAGATTATTGGATTTACGGCCATTCGCACCGTAATATCGACAAGATTATAGGGAAGACTCACTGTGTGAGTAATCAGTTTGGCTATGTTTTACATAATGAGCATGTGAGTTTTAATAGGGAGAAGTTTATTGAGTTTTAACGGACTCAATGAGGCTTTGTGTAGATACCGTAGGCTGGGTGTTGGAGTTGGCCGGAGGCGCAGAGACGGTGGATGTAGGACTCGGCAGTGCTAGGCTGGATATTGAGACGCTCGGCAACGGAAAGGTAGGCTGAGCGGTCGAATTCCTGTGGGAGGCTGTTGAAGTATGTTTGCATGATGGCGTTGGGGCGTTTGGCGGTTTGGTCGGATTGGACGGCTGGAAGGGTGCCGAAGACATGAGCAGTGTGCTGAAGGAGCACACGAGCCATGATTAGGACAGTGCGGAAATCGGTGTCGTCGCAGACGATGACATCAGATTTGGCTTTGCCGTCCATGAGGCGGAGCGTGGTGAGAATCATTGCCAAGCGAAACGTGATGAGACCGAGGCGACGGACTGAGGCTACAATATCGAGACCAAAGAGATTGGCATATTGCTCTTGGATTTCGGCAAAGAAAACATTGAACTGCTGCTGTTGATTGGTGGAGAGCGAAAAGCGGATTGGCTGGGATTGCTGAAGAGTTTGGTAAAATTGAAAAAACTGCTGGCCAAGATTGATGAAATAATCGTCGAGGCAGTCGGTGGATTCCGAGAAGACATCGCGCCACTCGAGCTTGAGATTCATGTTGTAGAAAATGAAACGGCTGAAGAGACCATTTTCGGCATCAGGAATAAGCGCCAAGATTTGGTGCGGAGTGCCGGAGAGCAGAGCTGAAAGACGAGGTTTTGTTAGCTCGACAAATTCACGGTCTTTACGCCTGGTATAGGAAATCATTTCATGATGGAAAGCTTTGCGGAAACCGTCAGAGAAGTTACCATAATCAGATTTGAAAGAGTTGGCGAGGGTGTCGCCTTCGGTTTCAAAAATGAGACCTACTCCCCCATTATCATTTAATACCTGGTATACCGAAGTAGCAGAACTGTTGGCTGGGATTAGTAGGGTTTTGATAGGAGGTTCAATAGGAGGTTCTCGGTTTTTCTTATCTTGAGAATATTCGTTTTGTAAGGTTTTGTATTCGTCCATTTCGATGGAATAGAGACGCTTGAGGTTATCGTGAATGGGTTTTATGAGGTGACGGCATAGGGTGAGGCGACCTTTGCCTGCTGAGGCTTGGGCGGAGACGAAGAGAAACAAGTTGGGGAAGACTTCACGCTCAGCATAGATGCCGGAGATGTTTGGGAGACAGGCGGATATGGCAGTGATGGTGCCGAGAATCAGCAGATCTGCATCTTCGTAGTTTTTGGCTTTGTTGATAATTTGAGTGAGGAAATCGGGCAAGAGGCCGTAGATGTCTTGGGAGAAAGTTGGCATGGCTTCGGAATCGTGGGAATCGTAGGAATTGGGGAATTCCGAAGAATACGATGATTCCGAAGATTCCGAAGGAGCGGAATTTTTTGATTTCCCACGAGACGTGATTTCGGGATAACGAACGCTGGAGTTATTATGAAGGGTGATTCCACTTTGCTTCGCCAAGTGGAAGAGGGTGTTTATTGTTATACCGCTGCCGTGGGAGTGCAAACAAGCAGTGAACTGCTTATCGGCTTCTCGCTCATCGTAGGAGGGATAGAAGCGAGAGAGGCGGTGGAAGTAGGAACGACCACCTTCATCGAGGGCATCGGAGAGGGCGAAAGCGATAGAGAGCCAATCGCTGTATGATGGAGCGATATCAACAGAAGCTGACTCTACGGCGCTGGTAAGCGCCTCGACTTCTTCTTCCAAGGAATAGGTCTTATGGGTCAAATAGGGCGAATGGGCTGGGATATGAGATGAGATGGGAGGCTCTGACGAGCCTCCATGTGAGTCTTTTTTATCTTTCCATTCTAAAGGGTTGAATTCTTTTTTCATAATTGTTTGGGATTTATATAACAATTAGGGTCGTGTGGGAGGAAACAGGCACGGCAGATGTCTTTGCCGGAGGGGTCAACGTGGAGACTGTATTCGAGCATCAGGTAGTTTTGGATGCCGAGAAAATAGTCGAGATGAGATGCTTGGGATAAGTCAATTTCTACTATCCATTTGAGGCCGTTGCCTGATGGGGATGTGAATAATAGTTGGGTCTCGAGGTAATCATTGTTTAGGAGTTGCTGGCGCACCTCTTCGAGGTTTTCGAGATGGTCGAAGTCGAGACATAATAGCCCTGAGTGAGCAATGAGGGCGCTTTCGCTTCGCTTTGCGAATAGACCACTGAAGGTGACATAGTCGAAGTTGGAGGATTTGAACTTGCGTGCCTGCTTGATGTCGGTGATGGAGCGAAGCTCGCGAGTGCGAGCAACGGCGGTCGGGCCGGTGATGTAAGAATAGGCATCGGCCAGTGTCATTTCCAACAAAGGAACAGTGTTTTGGATGGGCGCTTGGAAGAATGAAAAGCGAGCTGGGTTATTTGATGGTTTTTCCATGACCTGTAAAATCAATGATGTTGCCTGTGTAATTGTTGCTAAGGATCTGTTCTATATCCTGACGGCGGTAATAGATTTTGTTGTTGAGTCGAGTAAACGGCAAAGTGCCATTGTCGCGAAGCTTCTGCAGGGTGCGGTCGCAGATGTGAAGCTTAAGTTTTACATCCTGGCTGTCGAGCCAGTCTTCAAGTGGAATGTTATTCATGATTCACCTCCAGTATTTTATTGATGTCAGACAAACGGTAACGCTCATTGCCGCCTACGCGGACAGGACGGAGATACTTGCGTTTTTTCCAACGCCAGAGAGTGGTACTGCAGACGTTGAGCATTTTCATGGTCTGCTCGGTGGTGAGATAGGTCTCGTTGCGGCCACTGGTGATGGACTGTTCGAGATCCTCTTTGGTTTGCTCGATGAGCTGGCTTGCAAAATCCTTCAAATCGACAGCAGTGACTGTGAGATTGATTTGAGGTGCCTCGTTAACTAAAATGTTAAGATCCATAATAGGTGTTTTTTAAAGTTTGACGATGCAAAAATGCAAGGGGGATTGCACTTCCCCTTTTCAGGGGATTTTGCATAAAAAGAAAAGCGCTGATTTTCAGCACTTTTCGTTGACATTAGGGGATTGAACAGGGGATTTTTTGTTCGTTAAGGGGATTTAAAAATAGTTCAAAACTGTACTGAAGATTTCTATCAGTTCCACTGAGGGTTTGTATTTGTTGTATCGCAGGTCACTTGGGTAATCATGTTTTACGATATCGCAAATAGTTTTTAGCAACTGGCTGAAATGACCACGCTCCCCTGCCCTTGATGGTTTGCGATACACAGGCTTGACAAACTCACTGGAATAAATCATATATGCTATGGCGCCTACAGTTCGGTTGGTGACGGGGGTTTCGTCGGACAGCACCATTTCCATGCGGTTGCACAGGACATCGAAGCGGGATTGGCGTTCGCTTCGGGTCAGCATATCGACAGTTGAGAAATTCTTGTCGAAGAATGAAGGGACGAACAGCTCCTCCAATTTGAGTCTATCGACAAGATGAGGAAAAATCCAGTCGCGCCCCCTGTTGACAGCTTCATCGGTGATATTAAGCTCATCCTTGCGCTCCTGAAGATATTCCATGTAGCCATTATATAACGCCCGATACCACTCGGACTTGTCTTTGTTTAAAAAAGCAAACAAGGTTTTGCTAATTTCAAAACCTTGTTTTTCGTCGTCGATATGCTCGATAAGAAAGCATTCCTCGAGCAATTTGGGCTTTCGAATCAGACTGATATTTTGGATATTTCGCCTGCGGAAAAGCTCTTTTCTGTCCTTGTAATATCTGTCGAAGAAAGGAGTGTAAATGTCTTCTGTAGTGTCGTCGGGTTGGTTGTCGATGCAATAGCCCACGAAACGGCAAGCAATGACTGATGAATCACGAGCCGAGATATCGTTGAGTTTCCAAGAATATTCCTCATCAAATTCAACAGGGTGAAGTCTTCCATAACAATTCATAACGCCTCCTTTCACTTTAGTCCAACATAGACACCAGTTCCTTCTTGACATTCATGTCGATGGCACGATAGCGGGCGAATGCTTTTGAGCCGTTGACATGGCCAGAGAGCGAGCCGATAAGATTAGGATCCTTCACCTTATTATATAAGTTGCCCACGAAGGTACGGCGAGCCATGTGACTGGAAGCGATATCGTTGATATTGCGGATGACTTCCTTGTCGGTCTTCGGGTCGATGATGACGACTTTGCGAGTGATTCCAGCAAGAGTGAGCATGGTCTTGATATCCTCGTTATATTGCTGTTGAGCGACGAACGGCAGCAAGGTTTTTCTGCCAGGCACCTTATATTTATTGATAATCTCCAAAGCTATTTCATGCAATGGGATAATGATGGTCTTGGGATTGTTTTTGCAGGTCTTCGATGGAATGTAATGTAGCTCATCCCCTACCACATTATCCCAAGTAAGGCGCATAAGATCGCCGACACGGCAGCCGATGAGGCACTGGAAAATGAAGATGTCGCGTTGGCGTGAGAGGCGCTCGGAAGCAAGTTCGGTGTGATATAACTGGTTGCGTTCCTCGATAGTAAGGAAATACGGCGTTCCCAATGGCGTTTGGGTTCCGATTGAATAGGTATCAAAAGGATTTGTGGTGAAATATGGCACATCGACAGGCATCTCCTTGACCTTGCCAGCTGCATAGCGACAGAAGGTGCGCAGCTTGCCCATCATATCCTTGATATAGTTGCTGCCACGCTGGTGAATTTCACGGCTCTCGGGATACATCTTCAATATTGCATTGAGTTTCTTGGCAGCATAAAGCTCATGCTCCTCGCCGAGATAACGCTCGAAATCTTTGAGGGTCTCGCCAGTGATGGTGTCGAAGCTGAGTTGGATTTTCTTGTATGCTTCATAACGCTGCAAGGCTCGAAAGACCACACGATAATGACGCTTGCGGTTTTCGGAGACCTCATTTTTGGCGATGAAGTCGGAGAAGACGGAGAAAAAAGAAGATGATGGAGATGGAGCCTTTGCAACTTCCACATGCTTAACTTTTTGAACAGGCTTAGGGGTTGTTGGCTTAATGGGTTTAATGGGCTTGGTGACGACAGGCTCGGGAGCTATAGCTGGTTCTTCTTCCACTTCAGATGGAAGATCATAGAAATTGCTTATGGTGTTCTTGAGCCAGTCTTGTGGAAGCTTAGACCTACCATCATCATAATCATTGAAAGCGTTCATGATGTAGAGCTTCAGATCATTGAGCTTGACACTTTTTTCTTGTAGTTCAGCGATGACTTTCTTTTGCTCGGCTGTCATGAGTCTGAAACGAGGGATGACAATGGCTTGTTTATTAGCATCCCAATGTGTAGAGTTAACAAAGATGTTGCTTTTGGCGCGAAGGTTGATTCGCTTTCCTGAAAACAAACGGATTAGGACTTCGGAAAATCCTGAATCCTTGTCCACCTTTGTGGACAAAGTAGTAATAATTGTTGCCATACTTTGAAATTTTTAAGTCAACGCAAAGATACGAAAAATCCTTTAATTATCAAAGGTTTTAGGCAACTTTTTTAAAAAAAAAAGCAAAAATTTTTTGGCGTGTTAGTTGGAATTTTTGGCGTGTTTGTTTGCTAATAAGTGACGATAAGAGGTGTCAGATGAAATGGATGATTAGTGGTTGGATGCAATGGAATAGTGCAGTAAATAAGGGAAAGCGAGGAAAATAAGTAATTTACGCAAGGAGTTGATTTTCATGGAGACACACCCCAGCCAGGTCACAGGAAAATAAGCCTTAAATTACTGATAGACAGTGGTTTAAGGCTTTTTTATTAGGATTTTTGACTGGTTTTTGACGGCCACCAATCAATTACTTTTTCTTTAAAAATCGGAGGACTCAGAGAACTAAGAGAACTCGGGCAAGAATACTACGCTACTCTAATCGTGATAATCACTGTCTTTCCATTCGAATTTTATCTTTTCAGGGACGAGGTAACTACCAATTTTGTAGTCGATATTGGCTTTGTGAGCCTGGCTGAGCTGATAGCATCGTTGAACCCGGTACATCTTTCCATCTTTTATAAAATGAGCACCGGTTTGGTGAAAACGGAATGGCACTTCTTTTTCAACACATTGATTGCGGATGTCGAGAATCCAGTCGTAGTTGCAAGGACGTGCATTTACGCCCGACTCTCCACCGACCGAGACCTCCTCAATGGTTTCATTCAGATATGATGTAAGATTTACAGCCGTAATAATTGGAGAAACAATAATTGTTTTATGCTTGATTGGAAGCGAAAGGAATATCGGCAAACGATAGTCAGCCATCTCTTGATTTTCAACGGTGCAACCTACAATTACGTTGTTGTAGCCGTCGCCCCAATCGTCGGGAATGCATTCCATGAAACGGTCGATACGCTTAGTGAAGAAGAAGAACCAGAGATCGCTGCGCCGTTTTATCATCTCCCAGCATTCAGGCCGCCACTGATCGGCATCTTTAAGAAGAAAATCTGAAGTAAAACACGTAAAAACTATCTTACCGCTCTCGATTTTCCATGATTTGTCACGATTTTTCTTTATCGGGAGGTAAAAATTGCCAGTCTTACGGCATTCGCTGCTTGATAGTTCGCTGCCATACATTTCATCCTGGCGATAAACATAGCAATATTTGCAGCCGGGACTTATCTTTGTGCAGCCGTGCCACGGATTCCAGTCAGCGTATATTTGCCAGTGTTCAGACATGATTTATTTCCTCCACGATCCTATGACTTCACCAATATATACAGTGTGAATACCTGCATCAAAATCAGCGTACCAGTCTTTCGGAGTGTTGTTGTGACGCTCCATAAACTCCCAAGGCGATTAGTAATAGTTTTTTCATGATTGTTCTACAAAGCATGTCCTCCTGATACTTTAATTACTTGACCTGTAATCATTTTAGCCTGCTCACTTGCCAAAAACAATATGGTTTCGGCTATATCTTCCGGTTGAATCAGCTTGCTCATTGGTATTAACGGAATAACAGCTTTTTCCAGTTCTTCATCAATCCAGCCTGTTTGCGTTGGACCTGGCCTCTGACATTGACTGCAAAAGTGTCGTCAATCACTTTTTGAGTAATTTTTTCAATGGTATCCAAGCCGTCCATGTCTCCATCTGCAGCATTGTTGACCAAGACATCAACCTTACCGTATTTTTCAAGGACTTTAGAATAGATTTCCTTAACAGCATTCTCATCAGTAATATCACTTTCGAGTATCAGATAATCGGAATTCATTTCCTTTAGTCTGTTTTCAACAACATTAGCATTCCCAGCATTAGCCTTGAAATATCTGTCAGCTCCGTTTTTGTCGGTTTTATTATCATCAAACTGCCTCTCGATTTTTTTATAAATCAACACCACCTTAGCACCTTCACGAGCAAAAGCATATGCCGTTGTAGCACCGATTCCCTGAGGATTATTCGCACCGGTTATAATAGCGACTCTATCTTTTAGTCCATAGTTAATCATAGTCATTACCTCCTAATTATTATACCAGCATTACACAAATCTTATCATCCCGTATGATTTTTGGAGCTGATTTACCTGCCAAAACCAGCACCTTCTTTCCATTCCGATATATATGAAGCTGTCGGGATCTAACAACAGCAGTCAGTTCAGGGTCGTCTTGAATAGCCTCCCAAAGATGATGATATACGCCATCCTCTTCAAACAGCTTCTTTTGCAAATGAGAGCACATGTTGATAGTGTCGATTGTCATCATACAATTTCTTCCAAAGCTCCTGTTTCTGAATCAATTATGAAACCACGAACTACGATGTCCTTGGGTACGAGAGGATGTGTTTTTATGGTATCTACGGTCTTGCGGACTGATTCAGGTGTGTCTTTAAATCCCTCAAGCCAATGATCCAGGTTGATTCCACATTTGCGAATAGTATCAAGCGTCTCATCAGTAACTCCACGGGCAATCATTTCGTGGTGGAAGTGGTCGTAGCTCATGTGACAGGCTCCGCAATGGGAATGAGCGACAACCATAATCTCCTTTACACCAAGCTCATAGATGGCTACAATCAGGCTTCGCATTGCAGAATCGAAAGCAGAAATCACCAAACCACCGGCGTTTTTGATAATTTTCGCATCGCCGTTTTTCAGTCCGAGAGCAGCTGGTAGGAGTTCTGTCAATCGGGTGTCCATGCAAGAAAGCACAGCCAGTTTCTTGTCTGGATATTTGTCGGTGAGATATTTTTCGTAGCCTTTGTTTTCTACGAAAGTCTTGTTGTAGTTGATAATCTGGTCAATCATAATGCTAATCGAAAATAACCAACTGCAAATATAATATTTTTTTGAACTCGGAAATGTCCTGAAATAGCTTGACTAAAAAATTGTAAACAATAATCAGGACGATACACATTCAATTTATTCAGAATCAATCAAATACAACGAGATCTAAAAGGGAGGGTTGGGTGGGAACTACGCACTGTCGGCAAATTCTTGAGTGAAGAGAAGCGTCTAACGGAGCGGAGTTAGACGATGAACGGAACGAAAGATTTTGCCTTTGCTCAGGAACTTTCAATAGAAGACAGAACCAAAAAAGAGACGCATTGTGTTTTGCTGAAGCAGCATGAGTGTAGCGTCAGCCGAGGGTTCCCGCTGGGAGACGGCTGTCGCTATACTGATGCTGCGGCATGCAATGATGACGAAAACGTTGAATTGAGCAGAGACCAAAAAACTCGGAGCACTCAGAGAACTAAGAGACCTCGGGATTACTCGGAAACAATCAAAAGAAGCAGCCGCCAAAAAACATGTGGGTCTGGGCAAGGGAGGGAAATGAAATGACCGGACGCAGCTCAAGTGAGGTCGCACCGCGTGCCTCCCCCGGCCGATAGGACGGGGGGGCCGGAAGCAAAAACGAAGTTTTTTGCTGTAGGGTGCGCGCGACGCGCGTGCGGGGTGGCAGCAGCTGGGAGGTGGCACGGAGGCGGTTTTTTCAACGAAAACACAAAACGGATGACACAACAATTGAGACTTGCAGAAGCAATCAAAGCGAGACGGAATGAAAACCGCTGAGTAGCCCGCAGCTGTTAGGGGCTGACTTTTGCAGCCGATGTCTCATTTGAATTACTGACAAACATTAAAGAATGAAAAACGTTGTGTTTTACGGAAACACTAAATGACGGCTGAAAAAGGCAGACCCCTGCCACCCCGCCGGGCGGCGCGCTTTAACACAAGGGGCTGGCGGCGGGATTTGGAACCACGAAGTGTTTTGTTGTGCTGTTCTTTCCCAAGGTGCAGTGTCGTTTGAATTGGACGGAAACCCCGCCGAGAGGCAGCCCCGAGCGAGCGACCAAGCTGCCGCCTAAAAGCCTTTTTGAAGTGCGTTCAATTTACCCGGGAACATGGTAGCGGGTTATCAATTGCCACGATAACACGAAGCGGGGTTCCCCATGCAAGGGCTGGGCAAAAAAAATACTACCTGATGAGAAGCGAAAGGTGGAGATTTTTTTTAGACCAGCTCGCGAAGCCCTTGCAGGGGGCAAAAAGGCTTTTAAGGCAGCGCGGAAGCGAACACCGCTTTCCCGCCTACACACTCACAATTGGAACGGGTACACTGTATAGAAGCAGGAACCAAAAGACGAAACATTTGAAAAGCGGCGAAACGGGGCATCGTATTTTGTAGAAACCATCAAGCCGCGGAGAATTAACGATATAACGGCATAAGGTGCTAACGACCAAATGTTCCTAATTCACCAACAAACATTTCTATTCGTAATGTCTGATTCTAACTTCTACCCCATCATTTTCAAGCAGATCGGGTATTCCGCTAACATCGGTTTGGCTGTAATGATATGGGAACAACACTTTCGATTTGATAACTCTTGCTGCATCGACCAGTTGTTCTACTGTCATGGTAAATGGTTGGTTGCATGGTAGGAAAGCGATATCAATGTCCTTAATATCAGCCATTTCTGGTATATTTTCAGTATCTCCGGCAATGTAGATTCTCAAGCCGTCGAGTGTGATAATGAAGCCGTTGTCTCTTCCTTTGGGGTGAAACTGTTGGTGCCCCTCACTCGTGTTGTAAGCTGGAACCGCCTCAACCGTTATATCTTCAGCAAGTTGAAGCACATCACCGTTAGCCATCACTGTGCCATAGCCGAGGATGTCTGCACAGCTTTGGTTCGTTATCAGCTTCGTGTTTTCACCAGTGAGTTGACCGATTGCATCCTGGTTTAAATGGTCGAAATGCTCGTGGGTGATGAAAATGTAATCGGCTTTAGGCATTGAGGCGTAGTTGATAGTCTTGTCGTTCAATTTCGCAACAGGATCTATTTGTATTTCCTTGCCGTCATACTCGATTCGGATTGAGGAGTGAACGAGCGCATGGAATTTGACTGTCTTTCCACTTGCCGTTGTGAAAGTGTCGGTTTCGTATTCATCAGTTACAACAGGCATACCTGCTTCTTTCCATGCCATAATTCCGCCTTCGAGATTCACGACTTTATACTTTTCGGCAACTAATTTTTCAGCTGCTGTAACGGAACGCCTGCCACCACGACAATAAACGGCAATCGTCTTGTCGGTTGGAAGAATAGATTTTGCTTGCTCCACGAAATCATCTTTTTTAACATCGATATTGATTGCGCCTTGAATGTGACCGTCGGCGTATTCTTCTGCGGTTCTTACATCGAGAAGTACAAC
>CAJOEP010000026.1:27902-28615 GCA_905233445.1 uncultured Bacteroidales bacterium
TAAAATGGCGAGGATGCTGGTGACAAACTTTTTCATAGTGATAATTTTTACAACCACAAAATTAGTAATTTTTTTAAACGGATATTTAAAAATCCTCCAGCGGAGGATTTAGAGGATTTGGAGGAATTGTTTTTTACACTCGGAGCACTCTGAGAACTAGGAGAACTCGGGGGAATTGATTAACTGGGTTAATCTTCCTTCCTTGATTCATTTACAATGTTATTTACCAGAGCTTCAATATCAACAACGCCATTTGCATCTGTAAACTTTAAAATAGCCCTCAATGTTATTAGTTTGATTTTCAAACGGACTGCCTTTGTGTTGACATTATCCCAAATGTGTGCCTCAAATCTATTTTTAAAGATTATTCTACATCTTCTCTTGATTACATTTACAATATCAAAATGCTTGAAGTCGCTTTCGCTTAACTCTTGTTTGTTACTTTTGCTCAAGAGTTTATTTTGCTCCATTGCTCTAAGTGTTGGTTTTTTCATAATACGTTTGATTTGTTTTTGAGCATTGCTTCTTTTTCAGCTCTTCTTATTTCCCTTTTTCTTGCATTTTTTGATTTATATTCGGTTTGCTTATTATTCAATCTTTTCATTTCGTCGTCGGACAATTCCTTGATATCCTTACTGTTTATTAAACGGAAAAACTTATCAAAATCAAGACTTGTTCCGTCGGTAACATTTGCCAACTCATCAACTGTTGCT
>CAJOEP010000027.1 GCA_905233445.1 uncultured Bacteroidales bacterium
TGTCTCTTTAGCGATCTTCTTGCAGGTGTCGATGAGTTCTTTTGAAGGCTGGAGCTCTTTTGGAGCCACGATGCGGACGTCCATACCCATCTTTGCGCCGCCGACCATCAAGCTGTTACCCATGTTGAAACGGGCATCGCCGATGTAAGCGTATGTTACCTGGTTGAGAGGTTTGTCGACATGCTCCTGCATTGTGAGGAAGTCGGCGAGGATCTGTGTCGGGTGGAACTCGTTGGTCAAGCCATTCCAAACCGGAACACCAGCATATTGTGCGAGTTCTTCCACTGTCTTCTGGGCGAAGCCGCGGTATTCGATACCGTCGTACATACGTCCGAGAACGCGTGCTGTGTCTTTCATTGACTCCTTAACACCAATCTGTGAGCCTGTTGGTCCGAGGTAAGTGACATGAGCGCCCTGGTCGTAAGCTGCTGTCTCGAAAGCGCAGCGTGTACGTGTCGAAGTCTTTTCGAAAATGAGGGCGATGTTCTTGCCTTTCAAGCGTGGCTGTTCTGTGCCGGTGTATTTAGCGTGCTTAAGGTCAGCAGCGAGTTTGAGGAAGAATTTGATTTCTTCTGGAGTGAAGTCTAAAAGCTTCAGGAAGTTTCTGTTTCTGAGGTTGAATGCCATAGTAAATTTATTTTAAATTGTTGTTTTCAAATTTTTTGCAAAAGTAGTAAAAAGTTTTCAATGAAAATAAAAATATAAAATATTTGTGTAGAACGGATGCAAATCCGTCTTATTGAATTTAAAAATAGGTGTAGAAAAATATTTTTAACATTTTTGTTGTGCGTATTAAAATATGTACTATTTTTGCAGCCTGAAAAAAGATGCATCCTTAGCTCAGTTGGTAGAGCAATTGACTCTTAATCAATGGGTCCAGGGTTCGAATCCCTGAGGATGTACAAAAATTTCAGAAGAGACGTCATAATAGACGTCTTTTTTTTGTTTAAATTTAATTTTTTTATATTTTTGCGACTTGATTCTATGAAAAAAACAACATACATATTGTTATATGTTTTTGCGATTGTGTTGACATCCTGCACGGAAGTTATTGTTGCGCAACCAGCAGACAGCCTGAACGTGCGTTGCAGATTATCGACTCGGCGGAAATATTGGGTAACATAACTGATGTACGTGCGGATTATCTGCGCGCCTTAGTCTATTCCAAAGCGGTTGGTTCTTTGCAGTTCGACACTGCCATCTTGATTTCCGAACGGCTGATGCAGAACGACGAGGTGCTGGCTGATGCCGGTCAAAAACAGGAGGTGCTGGAAGTGTTGCTGAATGCCTGCAGGTTGAGAAAGGACTATGAGCAGGCTTTGCACTGGGCTACTCAGTTAAGCGACCTCTATCGCAATAACGGCAAAGAGACCGAGGCTTTGCGCACCTATGCCGAGATAGGCGCTTTCCTCATTCGCATAGGTGAGCAGGAGGAAGGACTTGCAAAACTTGACTCTGTCATTTGCCATCTCGACGGCACGATAAAGTTCAACGAACTCGACGCCTCCATTATCGCGCTGAGACGCAAGGCTGAGATATGTATAGAGAAAGGGAATTACGACCAAGCCATCACTGCCGCCGAGCACATGCTCGATTTGCTTACCGACTTCGAGAAACACCCTGACAACTATCATGATTCCAGCATACGCGAGCCTTCAGAAGCAAGTCGTCCAAACTATATCAGTTTCTATCGCGGAAAGGCTTACGGATATTTGGCGGCAGCATATACAAACACTGGCAATCAAAATAAAGCAAGATATTATCTTTCGCTTTACGACAACACTTCCTCCGGGCAGAGTCTCACGGGACGTTTCATGATGACACCGACTTTGGAAAAGTTGGGGGAATATGACCGTGTGCTTGCCATTTACGACGAGGTGGAGCGGAAGCTTGACAACGACACCTTGAACGACAACTTCGCCCGCATACTCAAATCGCGTGCCAGGATTGGTGAGGCACAAGGTCGGCATGCTGAGGCGAATGGTTATTGGAGACGTTATATCAGTATTACTGAAAATCTTAACGAGGAGTTGCTGCAGGGCAAGGCACATCTTTATGCCGCCCGTTTCCATGCCCAGGAGCAGCAGCGTGAGATTGAACGCCAGACGCTCATCGACATCACTGGTTTGTCGAAGGAACGCATCGGCGCAGCATTCTCACATGGTAGCGAATATGAAAGACTAACCACCCTTGTGCGCGAGCTTCGTCTCAACCATGCCGTCCGCCTCATGAACGAACATCCGGAGATGAGCTTGGAACAGGTGTGCACGGCAAGCGGCTTCTCGAACACGGTTTCATTCTACCGCAGCTTCAAGACAAAGTTCGGAATGACGCCCTCGGAGTTCCGTGGAACTAAGAATTAAGGCTTATAACAATTTGTCTTTTTATGTAACAATTTGTCTTTCAGACTAACCATTTATCTGAAAAACCGCTAATTTTTTGTCTTCCTCTTACTTATTTATATTTATTTTTTTATTTTTGCAGACGATTCAAATTATTAACTAAAATTATACAACATGAAAAAATTATCTTTACTTTTATTGGCTATGGTAGCCTCATTTGCGCTACAAGCCCAGTGGACCGATGACCCGGCCACAAACAACCGCATCAGCAACTTTGAAAACCAAACGACTCCTGGCGAATTCTCTATCATGACAGACGCAGTGACCAACGACACTTACGTCCAATGGAACTCCCTTGGGGGCGGCAACGGTGTGGCCCCTACATTGCAACGTCTCACCGCTGACGGCACTCCACAATGGGGCGAAAACGGCATCCGCTTCAATCAATTCGATTTCTTTACTCATTCGGCAGGTACCTCTATGGCCATCACCCCCGACCATGATGTTTTGAGCTGTTTCTCCACCGCCGACAACGTAACCGTGGCTTTGAAACTCCATCCCGACGGCACATACGCATGGGGCGAACAAGGCGTCACCCTTTTCGACGGCAACGGCGGCTACCGCGCTGAAATCATCGCCAGCAACGAAAGCGGAGCTTGGGCTTTAGGCTCTGACAACGAAAATCTTTATCTGCAGTATGTCAATGCCGATGGCACGTTGAACCCACTAATCACCATCGAACCGGACAACGACACCACCCAATGCATGTTCGGAAAGCTCGTCCTCCGCGATGACAACAGCGTTTTCCTGACCTACGAACATGTATATGTTTACCAAGATGGAACTTCGATGAGTTCAATCGTGGATATCCATCTCACGGGCTACGCCAAAGACGGCACACAAACCGTTTCTGACGTTAAATTGATGGGAAAAATGAACAATACAGGGACCTACTGCCAGGAAGTGGAGCCAGACGGCTTAGGCGGTGCTTACGTGTACATTAATCAAGGGGATATGTCACTTCAACAGCCATTTAACGTCCGTGTGTTCCACTACGATGCCGACGGCAACAGCACCATCAGCGACACCCTTGGCGTCACAGTACACTCTACTGACCTAGCCCACGTTTATGTTGATCCTTATGCCTCTGTTGATCCTGTTTCTCATGACCTGCTCATCACCTATGTACAGGAAAGTAGCAGTCAATATGAATATAAAGTATTTGTAAACCGCATCACTGCCACAGGTGAGCGCGTTTGGGACGAGGGCGTAATGGTCTTCTACAACGATGGCAACCATATTAGTAAGCCATTAATTGCCGCCTTTGAAGACGGCAGTGGTTTTGCTGTGACTTACTTCAAAGGTGTGGGTATATTTGATACCAACTCCACCATCGAGGCTATTGGCATGGACATGGACTGCAATGTGCTGTGGCAAACCGTACTGAGCTCGTCCTTATATATGAGACAATACCCCGACTCCATTTCTGGCTTCCACAATGGACAATGCATCATAGTCTGGGCTAATGACGAAGACAACGGCAATGTCTACGCCCAGAACTTCGGCGTCGACGGCTCAATGGGCCAGGGATTGGATGTGGAAGAAATCTTCGAAGATGAAGAAATCGTCACTATAGTAAAAGTCTTCAACGTCAACGGTCAGGTCATGCAGTGCAATGACTTGAACCAGCTCAACACCGGTGTCTACATCATCCAGGGCACGACAGAGAGCGGCAAGATGGTGAACAAGAAAGTCGTTTTAACGAAAAAATAGACTAAAAAGGGCAATTGATATTATTGTAAGATAAAAAAGTAGAGATGACATCATGTCATCTCTACTTTTTTATTATCTTTGCACCGTTTTTTTAACGTAAAACTGTTTGACTATGAAGCAATTGCTATATACATTACTGATATCTCTGGCTGTGCTGACGATGAGCTGCACTAATAACAATAAGTTATACCATGAACTTCGTCGTTCGGACACTCTCTATACTGCCAAAGCAGCCATGGATGTTTACGACTACAACCCTACCAGGGCTCTGTTGATAATCGATTCGGCGGAAATTGTCGGCAACATGTCGCGTGATCTAGCCTCGTATTATCGTGCAAAAGTGTTCACGATGACATTTGAGGGTATGCATCTTGATTCTGCTCAGAAGATATGTATGTCATTGATGCATAGCGACTACGTCAAAAATAGTGATAACCTTGAAGAAGTTCTTGATTTATTGGTTTCCATCTCACGTAGAAAACAAGACTTTGAACAATGGTTGAAATGGTCGACAGAGAAAGCCAATTTATGCCGTGATAATGGAAATGTGGTTGAGGCTTTGCGTACAGAGGCGGAAATTGGCGTTATCCTTGCCTATCTGGGTCGTCAGGATGAGGGATTGCAAAAACTCGATTATGTGATAAGCGAACTTGATGGAACACGCAGATTCAATGAAATGGACGCCTGCATTATCGCTTTGCGCCGTAAAGTGGATGTGTTGCAACAGTTTGGACTTTATGAAGAAATCATACCGGTTTCACAGAAAATAATTGAAAAAGTTGACGATTACGAACAGAATACCGAAGACTTTCACGATGGATCATACCGTGAACCTAAAGCGGCTAATGTGCCTGATTACTGCAGCTTTTATCGTATAAAAGCGTTTGCATATCTTGCAAGAGCTTACGCTGAGACCGATGATATCAAAAACGCCCATTATTATCTCCGACTTTTTGAAAACAGCCGTTACGGACAGACTTTCGACGGACGAATGATGATTTCACCAACATGGTGCAAATTGGGCGATTACGACAAGATGCTCGCCATTTATGACGAGGTTGAGTCTTATATGAAAGACGATACAATCAAAGAGACTTATTCCACAATATTGTTCAACCGCGCTGTTGCAGCCGAGGCTCGCGGACAGTATAAATTGGCATATGACTACATGAAACGTCATTCTAAGGTGAGCGAGCTGATTAACAGCGATTTTCAAAAGAATAAAGCCCACGAATATGCTGCACGTTATCGCGCCCAGGAACAACAGATGGAAATTGAGCGTCAGACTTTGTTAAACCGTATGCAAAACATCATAATAGTATTGATGTTTTTAGCCCTGCTGGTTATAGTTTTCTTGTATAATAACTCCGTCTTCCAAAAGAAAAAGCTGACAGAGAAAAACGTTGCCCTTGTCAAACTTATTGACGAGAGGACAAAACAAAACACGATGTTAGAAGACATCAAGGAAGATTCCGAAAATGAAAACCGTATTTTGGAAGCTTGCAGATTGCTTTGCGAAAATCCTGATATGAAAGTCGCCGACGTCGCCAAAAAAGTGGGACTCAATCCGCGTAACCTGCAAAAACTTTTCCGCGAACGTTTCAGCATGTCATTGACGGAATACCGACTATCGCATAAAAAATAACTTATGGAAAAAAGAATTGGGACAGTCATCATCGGAATCGAAAACCGTGAGTCGGCACCGAGTGTCAATGCGATTATCTCGAAACATTCCGATATCGTGATAGGGCGCCTCGGGTTGCCTCGTACCGAAGGAATGAGCCTCATCAACCTCGTTGTGGAAGGCACCACCGACGAGATAGGCTCGCTCACCGGACAGCTCGGTAAACTCGACGGGATTGAAGTGAAATCGGCAGTGTTAAAACGGGATTCCTCGCTGCACTCGGAATGACAACCGAAACATAAAAAGAACCGTTGTCATTCCGAGTGCGAAGCACGAGGAAACTCATTATTAAAACTATAAACTAAAAAATATGAAACTATTCAAATCACTTATCAACTTATTATTTCCTCGCACTTGCGCTGCTTGCGGCAATCTCCTTCTCGAAGGCGAGGACACCGTTTGCACCACATGCCGTTTCCTGATGCCAAAAACGCATTATGAGACAAACCCCGACAACCCGCTGGCTCAGAATTTCTTCGGCCAGATGCCGTTCAACGCGGTGTCGGCTGAGTTTTTCTTCAGCAAAAGCGGCAAAGTGCAACATCTCATTCATGGACTGAAATATCATCATTGTCGTGAAAACGGTATCTTTTTAGGTCAGGAAATTGGAAAAAGTTTATTAAAAGCTCCTTATTATCAAGGAATTGACTTTATTATACCTATCCCGCTTCATCCAAAAAAGGAAAAAATCCGCGGATATAACCAGAGTCATGTCATCGCCGAAGGAATCAGCGAAATTATGAACATCCCGATTGCAGAAAAATGCTTGATGAGGAGAGTTTTCACCGATACCCAAACTAAAAAATCCCGTGAGGAACGCTGGCAAAACGTGAAAGACATTTTTGAACTTAAAAATGCGGAAAAACTGCGAAACAAGCACGTTCTCCTTGTCGATGACGTGCTCACCACCGGTGCCACTTTGATGTCGGCTGGCAAGGCATTGTTTCAGGTTGAGGGCATAAAAATTAGTGTTGTGACTGCCGCTTGTGCGGGAAATTGAAAAATTTACTATCTTTGCAAGGTGAAAATAGTGTTGCTCGTGATAGGAAAGACCGACGAGGCTTACCTCGAGACTGGTATCGCAAAGTATATCAGCCGTTTAGAGCATTATGCGCAGTTCGAGATGAAGGTCATCCCCGACATCAAAAACCGTAAGACTCTGTCGGAGGCACAGCAGAAAAAACTCGAAGGCGAGCTGCTTCTTGCACAGTTTATGGCAGGCGACGAAATAGTTCTTCTCGACGAAAACGGCAAGACCTTTTCTTCGCGCGGATTCTCGCAATGGATTGAACGTCAGATGAATACAGGCTGCAAACGACTTGTATTCGTCATAGGCGGTCCGTACGGCTTCTCGCAAGATGTTTACGACAAAGCAAATGCGAAGATCAGCCTCTCGGAGATGACATTCTCGCATCAGATGGTGCGACTCGTATTCACAGAGCAACTCTATCGAGCATTTACAATATTAAAAGGAGAACAATATCATCATGATTAATATGAAAAAACTATTTTTAACAACAATTGCAATCATCCTTTGCGGCACCATTTCTCGTGCTGACGAAGGCATGTGGATTCCTGCGCTGCTTCAGAAAAACGAGGCCGAGATGCAGGCTATGGGTATGAAAATAACCGCCGACGACATCTATTCAATCAACCACAGCTCAATGAAAGACGCCGTGGTGCTCTTCGGAGGCGGCTGCACAGGCGAGATCGTCAGCGATCAGGGACTGCTTCTAACCAACCACCACTGCGGCTATGGTTGGATTCAGAAACACTCAACAGTCGAACATGACTACCTCACCGAAGGATTCTGGGCCATGACTCCTGAAGAGGAACTGGCATGTCCGGGACTAACAGCCATCATGCTGAAAAACATGGTCGATGTCACAGAGAAAATACTGTTCAACGTCACTGAAGAGACGACAGACGAAGAACGTGCAAAAATTGTGAAAGAAAACATCAAAAAACTCGTTGAAGAAATGCAAAAAGAGACGGAATACGAAGTTTCCGTAGAGTCATTCTACCAAGGAAACCAGTACTTCCTGATGTATAACGAGGTGTTTAAAGATGTCCGCATGGTCGGTGCACCGCCTTCAAATATCGGCAAGTTCGGTGGCGACACCGACAACTGGGTATGGCCTCGTCACACCGGCGACTTCTCAATCTTCCGCATCTATAAAGATGGCCAGCCATACAAGCCTGATTATCACTTCACTATTTCTTTGAATGGAGTTGAGGAAGGCGACTTCACATTCGTGTTCGGCTACCCTGCACGCACCAACGAATATCTGCCGGCAGTTGCTGTAAATCAAGAGGCTAACGTGGTTTATCCTGTGGTAGTTGACCTCCGCACACAAATTCTTGACATCTACAACAAATATCAGGAAAAAGATGCAAAAGTAAGAATCCAATATGCTTCAAAACATGCTGGCTTGGGCAACGGCTGGAAGAAATGGATGGGCGTCATCGAGGGCATCCGCAATTTCAAAGGAATTGAGAAAAAACAGGCTTTCGAAGAGGCTTATAACAACTGGTGTATGCAAGCCCGTAACCGCATGAAATATATGCACGCTCTCCGCGACTTCACTCCTGTCTATGAAGAATACGAGAAATATCGCATGGCCACGACATATCTCACCGAAGCTGGTCTATCTATCGAACTTATAGACTTTGCCGCCAATTTCGCAAAGCTCGCAGATGTGACAAAAGACACTCCGCAAGAGGAAATCGATGAACTTATAAATGATTTGAGACAAGAAACTACCGCATTTTTCAAGGATTATTATCAACCTATCGATGAAGAAGTGGCTGTGGCTATGCTTACAGCTTATCGCGCTGCCCAGCCTGAAGATTTCCGTCCTGAGATTTTGAATGAGATAGACACGAAATTCAAAGGTGATGTAAAATCTTATGTCGATTATCTTTTTGGAAAATCAATTCTGATATCAGAAGAAAAAGTCGTTGCAATTCTCGACAGTTTCAAGCCTTCAAAGGCAAAGAAACTTGCTAAAGACCCGGCTATTATTGCCGTTAACAGCATGATGGACTTCTATGTTGAGAATGTCATGCCAAAATCAAGAGAATGCACAAACCGCATCAATAACCTGCGCCGTGTTTACATGGAAGGCCAGATGAAGATGATTCCTGAAGTCTATCCTGAGCGCAACCTCTACCCTGACGCTAATTTCACCCTCCGCGTGACTTACGGCAAGGTGGGCGGTTTCAAGCCGAAAGACGCTGTCACATATCGTCATTTCACCACCCTCGACGGTATCATGCAGAAGGAAAACCCTGACATCTACGATTACGTCGTAACTGAAAGATTGCGTGAGCTTTACGATACCAAAGACTTCGGTCGTTATGCTGACAAAGACGGCACAATGCACGTTGCATTCATCGCTGGCAACCACACCACTGGCGGTAACAGCGGCAGCCCTATCCTTAACGCCAACGGAGAGTTGCTAGGCCTCAATTTCGACCGCACCTGGGAAGGCACGATGAGCGACCTCATCTACGACCCGTCGATTTGTAAGAACATCAGCGTCGACATCCGTTACGTGTTGTTCCTCATCGACAAATACGCAGGCTGCCAACGTCTTATAGATGAGATGACAATAGCTGAATAATATGTCTGATAATCAAAAATTTACAGAGCGCATACTATCGTGTGTGCGCTCTGCTACTCCCAGCGCGCTGAAGACCATCTGGTGGCTCACTAAAATCATGGTCGGAGTGTCGTTTGGCATCATGTTGCTGCAATATTTCGGCGTAATCGCCTGGATTTCAGAGCTTTTAACGCCGCTCTTCTCGAGTTTCGGACTCCCTGGAGAAGCCGCTCTCGCCTATGTTTCGGGCTATTTCGTCAACTGCTATACCGCTATGGCCGTCATGAGCACGCTCGAACTTAGTATGCGTGAAGCCACCATCCTCGCCGTGATGGTTCTTTGCTCCCATAACATGATTGTCGAGACCACAGTTCAGGCAAAAACCGGCTCTTCTGCCGTTAGAATAGTGATTATCAGAACGTTATCAGCTTTTATTTTGGCTTTTGTTTTAAATAAAATAATGCCTGGTGAACTAATCACTAGTGTCGCTAAGGTCTCTAATGACACTAATGTTGTTTTTGTCGAGTTTATGAAATCTTGGGCATTCCGCACTCTCAAAACGGTTGCTTTGATGGTGGTTCTCGTTTATGCCCTCACTCTTTTGCAGCGTATTCTCAACGAATTCGGAATCATCAAGCACATCTCCAATTTCTTGAAGCCTGTGATGATTTTCTTCGGTCTCCCGCCACGCACGGCGTTTCTGTGGCTTGTGGCAAACACCCTGGGTTTGGCTTACGGTGCCGCGGTTATGATTGACGAAGCTGAAACAGGCACAACAACAAAAGAAGAAAACGATTTGTTAAACCACCATATCGGTGTTTCTCACAGCAACCTCGAGGATTTGCTGCTATTTACAGCCATCGGAGGCAGCTTCCTTTGGATGCTCCTCTCCCGCTGGGCAATGTCATTATTGCTTGTTTGGGAACGGAAAATAGAGAAGAAACTGGGTTTTGCCAGGCATTAAACTATAGGCCGAAACAGAAACCGAATCTCCAAACACCTTTCCTGTCGCTGCCACTTATTGGAAGGTCATATTGTGCTAGCAAATTCATGCCGTCGAAACCGACGGTGATTCTAAATGAGGCATCCCATGTTGACCTTTTCACACCTGACAAATCAAGCTTGCCATTGATATTGTCTTTTGAGGAAAGCAGATAGTTATACACGGCACCGGCTCTCAAAACAATATGGAAATCATCTTCAAAGCCGATAAGTAAACCAGCATAAGCTGGAATATGAAGGTTCCAACTCTTTGTCTCCAAAGTTTGTTCCGTCAGATAAAGCCTGTGATATATGTATTCAGGAGCAATACCAAGTGTCACAAAAAACGGTGAGTCACCGAACATAGGACCCAATTCAAGAGCGTGGATATAATAGGAATTCGATTTGACGCTGTCATTTCTTGTAACACCGAAACTCAATCCCAACCAGTCACCCACGATTTTGTTTGGGGTTTTTGTCTTAGTGGTCTTTACTGGTGTTATGGTTGTGCTGCCACCTCTTCTTTCATTACTTCTTGATGAACCTGAATTTTGAGCTAATACACTGCCCACGAATAACATCAAGATGACGCTTAAAACTAATTTCTTGGTAAGAACTTTCATAAGTACCCTATTTAATTTTTTGGTAAATATTTCAAATTGCAAAATTACAAATCGTATTTTAAAAAAGCAAGAAAAAAATATTTTTCGGAAAATTCTAAACAAATTAAAAAAAATTGTATTTTTGCAGTCCGAAAAAATCGGGTTCGGGATGTAGCGCAGCCCGGTAGCGCGCTTCGTTCGGGACGAAGAGGCCGCAAGTTCGAATCTTGTCATCCCGACTAACTATTTCCACCTCGAGCAATCGCACTTCTCCCCTTTTTTTGAATAGTTACTCGGCTCATACGCCCTCGAGCACGATGCGAAAATAATTGCTATCACACTGAATATCAATAAAACTCGAATTACACTTTTATACTTCATATTTCTAATTTTTATCCCGTACGGACAAGGCATGCCTTGTCCCTACTTCAGCCATGTCTCAGGATTTGTGTTGTTTTTATCGTTCCATACCTCGAAATGTAATGAGGTGACATTGTCGCTGGCGCCGGTATGAATAACTCCAAGCTTCTCCCCCGTCTTGACCTTGTCGCCGTTTTTAACAAAAACCTTGTCCAAATTGGCATAAAGCGTGAAAAACGTGCCGTGTCTGACCATCACAACGTTGGTGGAACCGGTGTTGAAAACTGTTGAGACCTGACCGTCGAACACGCATAAAGCATTGGCGCCCTGATCGGTGGTGATGTCAATGCCGTTGTTTTTAACGACGACTTTCGGTTGTGTCGGATGTGGATTGTTGCCGTATTTTTTTGTTACAACACCACTGGCAACGGGCCATGGAAGTTTTCCTTTGTTGCTTTCAAAAGATGCCGACAGCTTAGTGTCAATAGTGGCGTCAGCATGGCGCTTGGCAAGCTCTTCCTCAATGATTTTCTTAATCTTAGCCTGCAATTCCTTGGTTTGCTTCTCTTTCTTGGCTATGTCGTTTTTTATGTCTTTCTCTTTCTTTTTCAGCTGTGTAATCTTGTTATTGAGTGATTTTTTGTCGTTGTTAAGGGCGTTAACTTCCTTTTTTTGCTGGGCATAGAGTTTTTCGACGCGCTTTTTGTCAGCTTCCGAAAGCTCCATTTTCGTCTTTATATCGGTTTTATTGCCTTCAATGTCCGACATTTTCTGTTTCAAAAGTTCGTTAAATTGCTTGATATAACGCAGTCTTCTTATCGCCTGATTGAAATCATCGGATGAGAAAATAAAGAGTAAATTGTTGAGATTGTTTCTGTTGCGATAACTGATAACGAGCAAATCAGCATATTCTTTACGGTTTTTCTCAAGTTCGTTCTGTAGATTGCCGATGTCTTTTTTATATGTCTTGATTTCCTTGTTCAAATTATCGAGTTGGCTCTGATAGGCCTTCAAGAGGTCTTGTCGTTTGTTGATTTGTGTCTGTAAAAGCTCGACTTCACGCAAAGTGGCCTCTTTGTTTTGTGATGTTTTCTGCAAAAGTTTCTGCGATGTCTTAATCTCCGATTGCAGCTTCCCTACCCTTTTCTCAAGCTCATTGGCAGTCTGTGCATAGCATAACTCGTTGACGCTGAATGACATCAATAAAAAAAGAAAAATATATTTGAGCTTTTTAATCATTTAAAAATCCTGTCGTATTTCTTTGGGATGTTGAAAAAGAAATCTATATTTTCGTCAGTAGAGATATTCGAATAATTGATATTTGCCTTCAAATAGTCGTTTCCATGGATCAAAATTGTGATGTTTGTCGGAATGTATTTTTTGTTAACTTCTATAAAATCAGAGTATTGTATCTCAATTTTACGTGTGTTGTCGTTGTATTCCTTAATGTAATATTTGGTTATTTTAAACATCGTAGGGTCAATCCATAGGTCTTTGAGCATAATTTTCCAGTCTTCGTCGCTCTGTTTTATTGATTTTCTTAACTTCTTGGAAATCAATAAAATATATTGTCCGTTATTAATTTCAACTTTGTAATTGTCGCTTTCGCGAAGGTTGATGTCGTTGCCAACAAGTACCGATTGTATAAAGCTGATAGAGGTTATCATCGGGGAAATATCGTTGAACACGTTGATGTTTTCACAAAGGTAGGTTTTGTCGTTTCTGTTGAGGAAAAACACCGAATCCGGCGACACTTTCACTCTTAAAATTTCCAATCCCAACGGCAACGATATGCTGGTCCAGATGATGCTGTCTTTTTTCATCCTCAGTTGACCTTTTACATTGAAACTTTTTGAGTTAGTCTCAATTTTCACATTCATTTTCGCTTGTAAAGTGTTAAACTCAAATGCGTTGTTTTCCACTTCTTTGATAAGTCTGTTGGCGGTAAACTCGCGCAGACTGGTCTTGGTCATGGCTTTTTTCGACGAACAGCTTGTACTGATTATAGGTATAATAGCTATTACGCTGAAAATCACTAATATATGCAGTTTTCTATTCATAGAGTTTTTCGTCTTTTATTTTTTTCTCGAGAAATTCCGACACTTCGCCTCCAGCTTTTTTGGCTTTCTTCCAGTTTTTTACAGCATTTTTCGTATCGCCAAGTTTAAATAAGATATCTCCCAAATGCTCATAATTAATGCCTTGAGGTTTCTTGTCATATTTGAAGACCTTTTCCATATATGATTTTGCCTCGTCATAGCGCCCGAGTTTGTATAAAACCCATGCGCAAGTGTCCAAATAAGTAGGGTTTTTCGGCTCGGCATTTATGGTCTTTCCCGACATTTGCAAAGCTTTGTCAAGTTCTTTGTTATCAAGCGATAAGTAATATGCGTAGTTGTTTAATGTCAGGATATTGTCGGGGTCATATCTGAGAATTCTGTCGAATGTCTCATAGAGTTTCTCGCGGTTGTTCATATCGTAATAGATTCCGGCAATCGCGTTGTCGAAATCAAGCATTTCTTCTTTCTGAACAGTGAATTTTCTGCCTTTTTCGAGTGATTGCAGAGCTTTTTCGAAATCTTTTAAAGATATGTATCCAAGAGCGTTTAAAAAGTATGCCTGAGGTTGGTTAGGATAATATTCTATCACTTTTTCGGTGTAGTAAACCGTGTTTTTAAAGTCGTTCAGTTGGGCGCAGCAGTATGCAAGCTGACCGAGCGAGACGTAGCTTGTGCTGTCATAATCAAGCGATTTGAGGTAAAATCCTTTGGCTTTCGTGAAGTCGTAGCTGAAATAGTATTTGTTGCCTAAAATAGTGTAACCCAATGGTTTATCTGGATGAGTCTCGATAAACGCCTCTCCCACCTTACCTTCATCGACCACGATTTCGTTGTTGTCGCGACGTTGAAAATATAGCAGATAAATCTGGACTTTTGTTTCATATTCGAGATTGGGGTTTTTGATGGCCGCCAAGAACTCCTCGAAGGCTTTTTCCATGTTGCCATAACTCAAATAATAATCGAGCAAAGACACGTTTATATACTTGTTGTCTGGTTCTAACTCTTTGATTTTCAAGTATAGTTGATATGCGTCTTTGTTGCGGTTCATTTTTCGGTATGACTCGGCTAGCATTGCGAGGTACTGTGTGTTTTCGGGCATATATTCGACGAGTTTCTCTATTTCGGCTAAGGCTTGTTCTTTTTTGCCCTGCTCACCGAAAATTTGCGCCTTTTGCAGGAAAATATATTCGTTTTTGCCGATATTTTGCTCTAAAACGTCGAGTTTTTCAATCACTTTGTCGTAGTCGCCTATGCGAAGCAGCACATTTATATAATCTTCGATATATTCCAAATTATTGGGTTCATTTTCTATGAGCTTGTCGTAAATCTTTATAAATGCTTGATAATCACCATTTTGTGCACAGAATGTAGCCAGTCGTTTCTGGTACCATTTGTTGTCGGGCTGCAGATTTGCGGCTTGGTTGATCATATAAAAAGCCTCTGTTGAGCGTCCGGCGAGCTGATAAAGCTCCGAAAGTTCGTACATGCTGGCGTCATCGTCGTTATAATATTTCAGCGCTTGCTCGAAATTGTAAATAGCCACTGGGTAGTTCTCGTTGTATTTTTCCGAAATGCCTTTCGAGAAATACTCAGCATTCTTCGCCAAATCCTGCTTGACAATAGTGTCAGCCGGAGTTTCGTTCTGAGCCGTAAGAACCCCTGAAATTGCCAATAAAACGCTGAATATCAATAATTTAAATTTCATATTAAAAATATTTCTAATAATAATTCGCAAATCTCAAAGATTTAGTTAACAGCCAACTGATAATTGCCAACTGCTAACTTTTTCCCGTATGTCCAAAACCTCCGGCGCCGCGTTCGGTATCCGTAAGTGTTTCAACCTCAATAACTTCCATTTGTTCGCACTTCGCAATCACAAGTTGTGCGATTCTGTCGCCGCTTTTAATCACAAAATCAACATCAGAAAGGTTGATTAAAATCACTTTCACTTCTCCCCTATAGTCCGCGTCGATTGTGCCAGGCGAGTTCAAAACAGTGATGCCGTTTTTGATTGCCAATCCGCTGCGTGGGCGCACCTGTCCCTCATAACCTACCGGAATCTCCATAAACAATCCCGTTGGCACCAAGACTCTCTGCATTGGTTTTATAACTAATTCACCATCAGGGAGATATGCTCTCAAATCCATGCCGGCTGAGTTGATTGTCTCGTAGCCTGGCAATGCGTTGTCCGACTTATTTACAATATTCAATTTCATATTTTCAAAGGATTTTTACGTTCAATTACAAAAACCGTGCCAAGATAGAAAATTATCAGTAATGTGTTGATAGTCAGTCGTAAACCCATGCTAAAATCTGCGAAGACATTACTCAGGAGATATAATCCGATAGCAAAAACGGTATAAAAACCGATTCTGCCGACTTGATACGGCACTTTAAACACTTTCTGGCCCCAGAAATATGAAATAAGCATCATAACCGTGTAGCAGCTCAGATGGGCGATGGCGGCACCGAGATATCCGATTCGCGGGACCAAAACGAACAGGCAAAGTAATGTGATGCAAGCTCCCACAATTGAAATTATTGTGCCTGAAAATGTTTTGTCGGTGAGCTTAAACCATATCGAAAGGTTAAATACAATTCCATAAAACATATTGGCTATCAGCACTATAGGAACAATCACCAAGCCTTCGTGATAATCGCTGCCGCCTCTTCCTACGAAATATTTCAAAATGTCGATATAGAGCATCACGCCGAGGAATATCAGCAGGCAGAAAATCACGAAATATGTCATAACTTTGGCGTAAAGTTCAGGTGCGTTGCGGTCTTTTGCCTTGCCGAAGAAGAAAGGCTCGGAGGCGTAACGGAACATCTGGATGAAAATAGTCATCAGCACTGCGAGTTTGAAATTGGCTCCATAGATTCCGAGTTGCTGAAGTGCGTATTCTTCTGCCGTGAGGCCTAAAGCTGCTAATATTCCGGAATCTGGAATAGGTGTCAGATACTTGATGAGAATCTTGTCGGCCACCTCGTTGACCATTCCCACAAGGTTGATAAGCAAAATAGGCAGTGCATAGGCAAGCATCGGGCGGATAAGGCTGTTGTCGAACTCAAAACGGAATCCCTTGAACTGAGGAATGAGCAACACAAGGCTCAACAAACTTGACAACACATTGGAAATCAGCACCCATATAAGCAAACCGGCTTGCGGACCGAACACTTTTTCGGATATGGCAAGAGCTGTTTCAGGTATTACCAAGAGGAAAAACAGATTCAAGCCGATATTCAGCGAAACATTAGCTATCTTAATGATTGTGAATAACTTGGCTTTGTTGTTTTTTCTAAGCTTTGCAAAAGGAACGGCTGTCAAAGCATCGAGAGCCACAATGATTCCCAATAACAGAACATATTGCGAGTTGTGTTCATATTTAATGAGATGCGCGAAGTTTTTATACAAAAACGCGTACAAAACGAGGAAGATTCCTGTAGTAAGAATAATGCACGATACGATATTGTTAAAAACCTTTTCAGGGTTTTCTTTATGTGTGTAGCGGAAAAACGTGGTCTCCATGCCGTAGGTAAGAAGTGCCAAAAGGAAGGCGATCCAAGCGTACAAATCGGTGATCTGGCCATATACTTCGGCGACGAAGATGCGCGTGTAGAGCGGCACTAGGAGATAATTGAGCAGTCGCGGCACGATGGTACCCATGCCGTAGATTACTGTCTGGCCCGCGAGGGCTTTTATAGGGTTGTTGCTCATGACGTTTCCATTAACGTTTTAAACTGCAAATATATTATATTTCTTTTAATATAGGCACATCAATTGTGAAAACTGTTCCAATCCCTTTTTCGCTGGTGAACGATATGTTTCCGCCAATGGCCTGGATTATATTCTGTGACAGAGATAGTCCGATGCCCATTCCGCTCGATTTTGTCGTGAAATTCGGATAGAAAATTTTTGCCTTGTCCTCATCGCTGATGCCGCAGCCATTGTCAGATATTTTTATTATATACCTCTCACCTAACTTATTCAGTGTCAATTCTATATGTCCATTGTTTGTGCCAATTGCCTGTATCGCGTTTTTGATAATGTTACCAAAGACCCGTCCGAGATTGTTTCTGTCGGCAAACATAGTCCAATTTTCTTTCTCATTGTAATTCAATGTGATAGAGATATTTTTCTCGACATCATAAAGTTTTATGGTACTTTTCAAAAGCTCACTGAGGTCGAAGGAAGTAGGGGAGTTGTCGGGCAGTTTTGCATAATTTGAAAACGCGGTGGCGATTCTCGATAGCGTTTCAATCTGTTCGAGCAGTGAGGCTAGGGTTTGCTTGAAATTATCCCCAAACTTAGGGTCTTTTCTGTCCCAAAGAATCTGCAGATACTCGATGTTCAGCTGCATTGGAGTTAGAGGATTTTTTATTTCATGTGCAACTTGACGAGCCATCTCGCGCCAGGCGTTCTCACGTTCGTTGCGTGCAAGCTTATTAGCAGCAATCTCGAGCTGTCTGCACATATTATTATATTGTTGCACCAAGGCTCCAATCTCATCGTGACCTTTGAAGTCGATAGGCTCGTTCGTCCCGTCAAGACTGATCTTTCCCATTTGTTCTTCGATTATTTTCAATGGTTTAAGAGTCTTTCTTGTGATAAAGATGACAATGACTGCCGAGATGCCGAATAGTACCAGGATAATGTTGATATAATTGATAACAAAATTCGATAGCTGGTCGTCGTATTCAGAGTTAAAATCGAAATATATGACATTTAAAATGCCTGCGAGCTCGTTGTTTTCGTCAAGAATAGGGAAATAATATGAGGTGTTTTTTTCGCCTTTATAATATTCGGTTTGCACAAAATATCCGGCTTCTTCATCGACAATATTTCGGTAAGCGGCCTTGTTGATGGTATCACCAAACATTATTACAGCCATGGAAGAATTGATTAGAAAACCGTTGTTATCGTAAATGTTAATATCGCAGAAAAATGAATCCGACAAGTTCCAAATCATTACCAAATCGTTTAAGCCCGAAACACCATATTCCGCGATATTCTGCTCAAAATTATTCCTGATGATGTTAGCCTGTTTGTACTGGGTAATCTGAGTTTTTTTCATGACGTTGTTTCTCAAAAACAGGTAAGAGACAATGCCAATGGAGAAAAATACAAGCGCCAGAATAATGAGAATCATCAGCTGCATCTTGCCATGAAAGCTTTGTTTGAAGATGCTCTTGCGTCCGTTTTTCAGGTAAGAATAAAGGAAATAGGTGAGGAGTATGACGATGAAAATGATTGAAAACGGCGTGGCATATCTCAGCCAACGCACCGATTCAATTGTGACAACCACTGTTTTTTGATTTTCTAAATCATTTAGAATCAGATGTTTATAATTTTCTCCTTTATGAATTCCATCTTCTTTTGCTATGAAGTTATTGATGTTATTTGGAAATAGATAGTTACCGAATTTATAATGAAGGATGTCGTTATTGTAAATAGCTATGGAATAGTTTTTAAGATTCGGAATGAGTAGATTTTGGAGTTTTGTAGAGTCGGCATAAACACTAAACTTATTGAAAATCTTTTGATTATAAAATTCAATATAAAGATTTTGCCAATCATTAAGTTTAACTTTTACAATATAATAAATGTCGGATGTAGAGTCGTCTTTACGATAAAGGTTTTCGTTAATTTGTAATGATTCGGCCAACACGGACTTGTAGATGGCTTCGCAATTAACGCCCATGTCATACTGTACAATTATGCTGCTTGAATCACAAACGATAAGGGTTTTGTTATAATAATCAAACAAATCATTGTTGAAATATTTTGAATCCAAGTAGGAGAGGATGCTGTCGTCACTAGGCAGGTTGTCATCGTTGACCCATGAGTTGAACAAGTCATCGTTTTTGATTTTTTCGATGATGTCGGTTGTGGTTTGTTCGAAATCCTCGTCGGTCTCGTCGGCGATGATTTGGGCGAAACGTTCCATCTCGGCGTTCTCGCGATTTTCATTTCTCCGATGCACAAAAACGGTGATGACGATGAGAACAAGTGCAATTAGTATGACAAAAATCTTTTTCATTATCTGTTTTTTATCAAAAATCGTTCCAAAATTCACTCGTTTTTAAGACATTTTCTTAAATTTTTTGATACGTAGCTCGTTTGAAATCCAAAACGCCTTAAAACGGCTAAAAATGGGCTAAAATCCAATTTTATGAAAAACGTAAATCAAACTCGAATAATCTTCCGTCTTGCGAGCCGTGCAGTTTGATTTCCAGCCTGTGAGTATTCCTTTTATAAATGAGTTGCCTTTTCCTATGTAATTTTCGCTCATCATGGAGATGTAGAATGCGTCCCACTTCATCGGATGGATCGTTTCGAGTTCAAAACTGCCGGCAAAAATATTTTGCAGCGACTCTTTATGAAAATGATTCAAGTGACGCGGAACGTCGTATGCAGCCCATTTGTCTTTGTAATATTGTGCGTCATATGATTTATAGTTTGGCACTGCAATTACGAGTCGTCCGTTGTCTTTTAACAAACGGTGAAGTTGTTCAGTTTGAAATTTAAGATTATCGATATGTTCGAGCACATGCCACATTGTGATTACATCGAAAGTGGAGTGGGGGAGGGCGAAGATTTCTTCAGGTGTCACCGTGGTCTTACCCAACTTTTCCGATGAGAACTTCCGTGCCTCTTCGCTCATGTCGCAGCCCATTATTTCACAGCCATTTTGTTGTGCGTAATGCAGGAAATCGCCCACGCCGCAGCCGAAATCCAAGATTTGTGGATTTGTAAATCCCTTGCACGCTATCTTAAATTTGTTGCGAATGTTGACTCTTTTCACCTGGTTGTAGATCCATGGCACCAGGCCTTTTTTGTGTTCGTTGTGACTCAGATAATCTTCTGATTTATAGTATTTTCCGATTACGGATTTGTCCGGTCGGGGAGTGGTGAACAGCAGTTTGCAGTTATCGCACTCCATTATTTCGAAATCTTCCTGGGATAGAAAATAGTCTTTCAGTTTCAGGTAAGACCTTGTGTTTTCTGATTCACAAAACGGGCATTTAGTGCTCATAATATCCTTGTTTTATTGTTGTTTCCAAAAATTGTTCCACGTGAAACATTCTCTACACCTATCTCCCTAAAAATACTGCCAGGACCGATATGTCTGCTGGCGAGACTCCACTGATACGAGATGCTTGGCCGAGGGTTTGCGGCTTGTGTTTCGTCAGCTTCTGTCGTGCTTCGATTGTCAGTGAGTGAAGTGCGTTATAGTCGAAGTCGGGACTGAGTTTCACGTCTTCGAGGCGTTTCAGCTTATCTGCAACCTCGCGTTCTTTGTCGATGTATCCTTCATATTTTACCAAAATCTCCGCCTCCTCGATGACACTTCGCGTCATCTCGTCGGAAAAATCATATTGTCCTTTCAACGACTCAACATGTTCCATCATCTCCATCAGACTCAACTGCGGACGTGTGAGTATGTGTGCCAAACGGGTTTTTCCTGCGATTTCTGGTGTTTCTTTAGCTACCAACAATGCGTTTATTTCCTCTGGTGAGACGTTGGTTTCTTTCAAGAATGTTATCAAATCCTGCACTTTTTGCTGTTTCTGCTGAAAACGCTCATAACGTTCTTGTGTGGCAAGACCGAGTTTATATCCCAGTGGTGTCAATCGGGCATCTGCGTTATCTTGACGTAATAAAATACGGTATTCGGCTCGGCTCGTGAACATACGGTAAGGCTCGTCAACACTCTTGGTGATGAGGTCGTCGATGAGGACGCCAATATAACCTTCATCGCGGCGTAAAACTACTGGTTCTTCATCGTGAATGAGGCGATGAGCGTTGATTCCCGCCATAAGACCTTGTGCAGCCGCCTCTTCGTAGCCTGTAGTCCCGTTGATTTGTCCTGCAAAAAACAAACCATGAATCTTTCGAGTTTCCAAGCTGTGATAGAGTTGCTCAGGCGGGAAAAAGTCGTATTCAATGGCGTAACCAGGACGGAAAATCTTTGCGTTTTCGAAGCCTTCTATGTTGCGTAATGCCTCATACTGGATGTCTTCCGGCAATGAGGAACTAAACCCGTTGAGATAATACTCGCATGTGGTAGCGCCTTCCGGCTCCACAAACAACTGATGGAAATCTTTGCCCGCAAAACGTTCGATTTTATCCTCGATACTTGGGCAGTAGCGTGGGCCAATGCCTTGGATTCTGCCTGTGAACATCGGCGATTTGTCAAATCCTTTGCGCAGTATTTCATGCACTTTCAACGATGTGTATGCGATGTAACATGAGCGTTGTTTCAGTGGTTTTTCCACGTTCATGAACGAGAAGCCTGTGATTTCCTCGTCGCCTTTCTGTTCTGCAAGCTTGTTGAAATCAATGGTTCTTCCATCGATTCTGACAGGTGTTCCAGTCTTCATTCTGTCGGCTTCAAAACCAAGTTCAACGAGCTGTTCAGTTATTCCGTGACTTGCCGACTCGCCTATTCTGCCGCCTGAAAACGACTTCTCTCCGATGAAAATCTTACCATTGAGGAATGTGCCGTTGGTTAGGATGACGGTCTTGGAATGCACGTCGCCACCCATCATGGTGTGCACGCCTTTTATTTGGTCACCTTCAACCAACAATCCGTCAACGTGGTCTTGCCAGAACTCGAGGTTCTTGGTGTGTTCGAGTGTGTTGCGCCATTCAGCCGAGAATGCTGCTTTGTCGCTCTGCACGCGTGGACTCCAAACAGCCGGACCTTTGGATTTGTTAAGCATCCTGAACTGTATCATGGTCTTGTCGGCGATGATGCCCATCTGTCCGCCCAATGCGTCAATTTCGCGCACTATCTGACCTTTGGCGATGCCTCCAACGGCGGGGTTACACGACATCGCGGCCATGAAACTCATGTTCATGGTAATGAGCAAAGTCTTGTTTCCTAGGTTAGCTGCCGCTGCTGCTGCTTCACATCCTGCGTGGCCCGCTCCGACCACTATCATATCGTAATTTTCAAATATCATATTTTAGATTGTTCCACGTGGAACATTTATGTTAATTCATTGATTTAAAATTTGTTATATCGCATTTCAAGACATTTTTCTTCTTGTGCTCGCATCACTTTTGCGTCTTCATCCGTCTTATCTTTGAAGCCTATCAGATGTAGCACGCCATGAGCCAAAACACGGTGAAACTCATCTTTGAAAGGCTTCCCCATCTGCTCGGCGTTGTCTTTAATTCTATCGATGCTGATATAAAACTCACCCGAGAGATATTCCTCACAATCGTTCAGCGGAAACGTCACAATATCGGTGTAAAAATCGTGGTTCATGCGCTTCTGGTTGAACTCCAGGAGGTATTCGTCGCTGCAGAAAAGGTAGTACAACTCGCCGATTTTCTTGCCGTAAGAAGCGACAAACTCTTCAATCCATTCCTTAGCAAGGCGCTGGTTTAGCGCAGGAGATTCGATATCAATATTTTGAAACGTTATCATCTTTCTTTTTATGTTGGGATAAGGCATGCCTTATCCTTACTGGTTGTTTATGTTGTTGTTATTGCTTCTTTTTATGTCCCGTTGGGATAAGGCATGCCTTATCCGTTTGATTAATTACCTTTTTTAAAGAAATATTCGTTAATCTTTTGTTTATAAAACGGCTGATACTCAATAGGATTCGTGCGCAGGAAGTCCTGTTGCTTCTTGATGCTCTCCTCGTAACGAAGCTCATCGATATTATGGCTCTTTTCGGGACCTTTGTACTCGTCAGACTTGCGTTTCTCTTCTTTTTCGCGTTCCTGTTGCGCGTTTTCGGCCTTCAGCATTCGCGACATGATTTCCTTGTTACGTCTTATAGTCTGATTCGTAATGCGTTTATTTACAATGTCTTCCTCGAGTTTTTCCATGTCTTTGATGATTTGGTTGATGCCGTCGTCTCCAAGAATGCCGTTCTTTTTCATCTCATCGAGAATTTGTTGCATGCCTTCACGGATAAGCTCTTGTTGGGCAGCCATTCGTGCCAGTTCTTCGCTCATCTCAGGTGTTGGGTTGCCGTTTTGCTGCATCTGCTCCATCTGTTGTTGCATACGTTTCAGCTGTTCACCCAATTGATTCTGAAGGTCTTTCATGTCTTTCATGCTCTTGGGTTTACCTTGGTTGCTTTTCGATTTTCCAGGTTTTGAGCAAGAGCTGTTGCTTTGTCCGTCCATCGACGATTCCATCTCGTTCAGTGACTCTGCTAGCATCAAGGCGAGGTTGTTCATCGACATCATAGCCTTTTGCTGTTTCTGTGTGGCACTCCCGAACCGCAGTTCAAGGATATCGTTCATTGCCGATTCTGACTGTTGGTCGATAATCTGTAACTCGTTGAATACGAAGTTTTTAATCATAACCTGACGCATTGCCATCTTGCGCAGGGAGTCTTCAACCATAGCGAAGTTTTCGGATATTTCTTTTTGGCGTGAAATCTTTTGTGAGACAGTTGGGTCGTCTTTTTTCATCAGGTTGATTTCTTTCATCAGTTCTTCTTCGGCATGGGAAGAGCGTACCACGTTTTCAAGCAGAATTCTGACAAGATAGGCGTCTTCTGCGAGTTGGTCCATGCCTCCTCCCATCATGAGGTTGTTCATGTTTTCGGCCATTTCCTTCATTTTCTTGCCGGCTTTCTGTTTCTGCTTGTTGGCGCTGTCGTGTTCGCCGCCGTCCTCCGACTCATGAGCTTCTTCGAGGTCTTGACCGATCTCATAGAAAGCCTCTTCGTCTTTTTTAATCTCGAATGGGTCGCTTAGCCCCAGGTTTTTCTCAATGATGGAATCCAGTTTCTGTTCAAGTCGATTAAATTGATTTTCAGCGTCTTGTGCAGATATGGAGTCAGTTTTTTCAAGCAGTTCGTCAGCCAGTTTCTGCATCTCGTCCATGAGCTGGTTCATGTCTTTCTCGACTTTGAGCTGTTCCAATAACGAGAGGTTACGATCCATCATTTGTTGCAGCGCATCGTTGTTTTTCTTGAGGTCCTTCATGATTTCCTGCATCTTGTCGCGTGGCATCTCGTTCAAAAGCTGCTCGATTTCTTCCATCAGTTTTTTCATCTCGTCGGGAATGACCTCGTCGAAAAGCTTGTTTATCTCTTCCTGTTTCTTGATTAAATCTTCATTGAAAAGCTCGTTTTCCTTAATGAAATCTGACAGTTCCTTCTGTTCCTCTTGAATCTTGTTCCACTCTTCCTGCACCTCTTTTTGTTTCTCAAGAAGCTCTTTCATCTTTTCCTTGTCGCTCCAGTCGAGGTCTTTTTTCGACATCAGGTCGCGAAGCATATCCTCGATATCCTTACGGAGGTTTTCCAGTTCATCAGAACGCTGATTGAGGTTGTTAAGTATTTGATTTTCAGCGTTGTCAGCTATTGAATCAAGTTGCTCGGTTGTCGGCAGAACCAGATAAAACACCTCAGAGCGCTTCGATTTCGGACCATTGATGCCGTCGTTGTCGAAAATCTCGAAATATGCCTTTATTTCATCTCCACGAAAAAGCGTAAGTGTATCAATATCAATGCTATAGTAGAATGAATTACGAGTATTGCGCTTGTCGATAGGAATGTTTTTCACAAACGACTGATTCGGTTTGCTGTCAACTTCGAAATGGTATAGAAGTTTAGTGAAGCCGTAATCGTCGGCGATGAGGCCAGAATAATACGTCTGTTTAGCGAAATCCTCGTGGAAATTCTGCACCTGAATGTCGGGATATGCATCTGGAATCACCTCGACGGTGAACGGAATAGCATCTGTGGTGTTCCAATTATTATGTAATGTGACGTTGAATTTCGTGGTTTTCGTGTATTTCGATGTGAAAATATAATTGTCATTTGATTTTTCTAAAGGTATTGAATCGTTGATTTTCAATGAATTGACATCGCGTGTATGAAAAACAAATTCCACGTTGGTTCCCTGTGGCACGATAATGCGTGTCTTCCCATTCAATGTTTCGTTTTTGCGGTGGATATATTTCGGAAACGTCAGATTTGCCTCGTAATACAGCATCGTTGGGTTTGGGCGGACGGTGAGTTTTATCATCTGGCTGCGATAGTCGCCGCCTTCAACGTAGAATTCCTCGTTTTGATAAACGTTTTTGAAAATAAACCGGAAATCGTTGGTATTCAGGCGGTTCATTAAATGGGTGCCCGTTGAGACGTTTCGGGAAACGTCTCTACATTTGATATAAAAGGCATCTGGAATGCGCTCTCCGGTGACGTGGATGCTAAATTCCACATCTTTACCTTGCGATGTCTCGAGGTTTGTTGCGGAAAGCTCGACAGAGAAGGGCAGAGGTTTTTCAAAATCCTGTGAATAGTTGATAATTCGCTGTGTCGGTTTCTTGGAAAAGTCAGGTAAAAATAATAGGGTAACTGCTAAGACAACAAATGCTAATCCGAATATCTTCAGGTATTTGTAATTCTCTTTCAGGTTGACAGCGTCAGAGAAATTGATAGGCTTCAGATGCTCGGTGCGCTGCTCGATTGTCGCTGCAAGCAGTTCATTGTTAGCATTTTGCGAGAGTTCATTTGAAAGTTGTATAGTGTTCAGCAGTTTGTCGCTGATTTCCGGGAAAAACTTTCCGATGATGACAGCCGCCTGCTCGTCTGACATCTTTTTGCGGAAGCGGATGAGGTTGACGACAGGGATTGCAAAGTAGAAGATAGTGACAAACAGTGTGCCTAGGATAAAAAGCAGTAACAGAATCAATCTGCCTTTATGCGGAAGCCATGAAAAATACTCTATTCCATTGATAATCAAGAATAAAGCAATTATCAAGACAAGTCCTATCAGCGCGCCTTGGATGAGGCGGTTGAGGTAGAACTTCCTGATGAAGCGCTCGATTTTCGATATCAGTGCAGAGTTTGACATATTACTATAAACTTGCAAAGATACGAAATTTGCATAAAAATAACATTAGTTTTCACAAATTTTGTATTTTTGCAATCAGAAATTATATAGATAGTAGTTATGAAAATTACTTCACAGCCTATAAGTCGTAATAAATTAAATGAAATGTTGCCAGGTTATTTTGGTGACATGATTAAAGCTGTTGTTGACATTCAAAAAGTGATAATCGGTCTAGATGCTGAGCTTCATGCTGACATTGAAAAAGAAATGCTTTCGCAAGGTTCGGAACAGACGGATTTGTGGGGAATAAACTTATATCCTGAGATGGAAGGTGAAGACTTTATTGAGTTTGACTCGCTTATCAATATTCGTCCATATCAAGGTAATAGGAGTCGTGATGTTCAGGACCCTGCCATTCGTAAGCGTATTGTTGAAGTCGTTAATACATTGATAAAATGAGCAACTATCAGCATACAGATTTAGCTGCCGGAAGGTGGGCTACGATGACTTTAGCGGAGCAGATGCTGAATATCGGCAGCGAGGTATCGCGTGCGAACCGTTGGCAAAGTAAAGGAAACATCGAACAATGTCATCGTGCTGCTGACAGAGCTTTGGAACTACTATCTTTAACCATTGATGCTCAACGAGGCAAGCATGACCTTGGAGAATTTTGTCGTCTTTATGAGGTTCTTGCTGACTGCTACTACGGCGACAATATATACCAAACTGATCCTGTGAAGTTGCAGAAATACTTTGATGTATTCTACAATTAACCTACATATTTTATTTTACAACAATCTTTTCTGTGAATTCTTTTCCGTCGTTCATTCTCACTTTGATTAGGTATAAACCTGAGGTGAGGTTGGCGATGTTGATTTTGTTGAAACTATCATTTTGCGATTTCATTAATCTGCCGTCGATGGAATAAATATCAATTGAACGACATTTTGCATTGTTGGAAAAGGTGATATTTACAACGTCTTTCGCTGGGTTTGGGTAAACAGCTATTCCATTTGCAAAATCAGTTTCTTCTACGGAATAATATCTTTCAAAAACAGGATAACCTTTGTTGACATTCATTATATCCATTGCGTAAAAATCACCATTAGCGTTTAACAAATTGACAAAATCTTGGGTTTTCATAAAAGCTTCTGATTGTGGGATGCCGTATTCATTATCACTTTCGATGATGTCAAGATAATAACAATTCGTTGAGACTGCTTGAGCGTCATCAAATTTATATCCGATAATACCTCCGATAAATGAAGGAATGTTTTCTCCTGTAATGTTTATATCAGTAGCGCTGTAACTATTCGTCACAGATAAATCTTTCTCTGACATTGTGCTTCCTACAAGTCCTCCCGATGCTGTTGCGATAAAACTGCTAGGTTCATTAATGGCAACATTCACTTCTAAGTAACCTGTATTATAGCAATTTGTCATACTTCCTGACATTATTCCGACTATACCGCCACAAAACTCCCCCTCGGCAAAATTATTATTTCCGCTTTGTGTTATAAATAGATTTCCTTGATTACTGCAATAATCAATATTACATTCATATAAGCTTCCACAAATACCACCGAAAGCCAGTCCTGAATAATTCGTTTTTACTTCTAAAATTGTCATATTACCATTATTATGGCAATCGGTTATTGTAGAATTCTCCATACGACCGAATAATCCACCAAACAATGAGCCAAACTCAAAGCTTCCATACTCTAAAACCATGCTAACATTATTGAAACAATGATCTACAGTAACATTCTTACCATATCCAACGAGAATGCCCAAACCACCTGGTATTCCCAAGAGATGAAAACTCGGTAAGTCTATGTTTGCACCGTTAATAGTAATGTTTTTAATACTTCCGTCTTCAATATGACCAAACAGACCTATAAATTTTCTACCACTTCCGTCTTTAATATTCATATTCGATATTGTATGATATCCGCCATCGAAATGACCTCCAAAACACCTGGTTTGAAGGCTGATACCATCTTGTGCAATAGGTTCCCATTCAAGGCCGTTTTCACCACACAAATCAAGGTCGACAGTCAGAAGAAAACAAGTGTCGACGTACATGTTGTGATATTCGTAATTGCTATAATGCAGTTCATTAGTTTGAACAGCCAAATAAGCCAATTGTTGTGCGTTTTCGATAAGATAAGGGTCGTCTTCGGTACCACTACCATGAGTCCAACGTTCTGCTGTGCCGTCCCAAACTGAAATTTGTGCGTTGAGTGCCAATCCCATCAACACTGCAATGATAATTAAGGTAATCTTTTTCATAGCAAAAATTTTAAGTTATACACTTTTGTTTCCGACGACAAAATTATTTCCAAAAAGCAGCTATGTCAAGGAAAACTGGGTACGGAAAGGTACGATTGTCATTCGATTGCGATGTTGCGCAATGTTGTTGTAAGATCGAAGTCGGAAGTAAGAATCTTTTTCAGTTTGCGGCTGCGGTCGCTTACGGTTGAGTACGCTTTTTGCATAAATGCCGCGATGTCGGGCTCTTTCATGCCGAGCAGATACAAAACGCAATAGTTGACATCATCGTTGGTGAGCTCCGGATATTTGTTTCTGATACGCTCCGTGAAGCCGTTAAGATGGTTGTCGGCCGTGGTTCGTAACGTCAGTAGCTGTTCCTTGTCGAGCGCGAAATCCTTGTAAATGGTGCAATCCATCTTCGACTTGAACTGCTGCTCGTGCGCTGTTTCAAGGATATATTGGCAAACAGGCTCTTTGATAAAGGCGTTATAGCCGTCCATGTTTGCCTCTTTTTTGAAAGTGTTAAGTTTTCTTTTGTGCCGAATCATCAAAAAGACAGCAATTACAACTATTATAGCGATTGCAACAATTATAATAATGGTGATTTCGTGCCTCTTTTTCTGTTGTTCCAATGCCAGAGTTTGCTCGTGTTTTTGTTTGAGATAATCTTGAAACATGCCGGTGAGCTGCCATTCGTCGGCTTTTGTCCCGAATTCAGGCGGAGTGTTTTCGGTGATGAATCGCGAGTAGGAATCCGCTTTTACGGTGTCTGCTAAATGGTTGTAAATCTCGTAAAGGTGGTTTGCGCTTTGTGTTCTAAGGAAAATATCAGGAGCGTCGTTGAAGACCTCGTTAAGATAAATGAGAGCGGTATCATATTGATTTTCAAGAATATAAATATAACCAAGACCTAAATACCGGTCATATATCTCATAGTCTTCACCTGTTTTGATAATGTTTTTTAATGATTTTATTGCCTTTTCTCCATCATTATCAACAGTATATGTGGCAATTGTCTTCCTATTTATGACATTTCGATACAGAAGGCTGTTAGTGTCGGAAATATTATCCAAAGAGAGGTTGTAATAATAGATTGCGCTATCGGCTTTCTCTCCTTTTTCAAACTCATAACCTATGAAAAATAATGTGTTAGCTAAGTTTGAGCGAGGGTCACGTTTTTTGTATTCGAGTGCGTTTTTGTAGAAAACGATAGCCTGTTCGATGAGGAATTTGTCAGAATAGATATTTGCCAAACGAGTGTAAATCAACGAAATAAATTTGGGATTGCAATCGAAAGGCTGCACGATTTCGAGAGCCTTGTAATATTGCTGGCAAGCCTCGAAAACACTGTCGTTTTCATAATAACCTACGCCATTCATGTAATGGGAGCGGGCTGAGAGTATAGCGGCGATTTCGTCTTTGGGATTAGCTTTGAAAACGCTGTCAAAATAGGCGAGAGCGTCAAGAAGTTCGGTGCGAACAAGCTGCGGAGCGTCGTTTTTGTATAGCGCTTCGGAAACAAGGAGATAATAATAATGGTTGCCGGTAGGGACAAGGCATGCCTTGTCCGTACGGGTTGTGTCGAGTAGCATCATGAATGCCGAATCGGGCCGTTGTTGCATGACGCTGTCGATTTCAATAAGTTCTGGCGATAGTTCAAGCTGCGATGTCTTGTTTGAAACGCCGTTCGAGCAAGAAATAATCATTAAAACGATGATGCCGAGAACCAATAAAGTTTTGAGTTTTTTCATACCAAATTTAAAACGACAAAAATAGCTGTTTTATAGAATTTTGTCAAGAAAAAATGGTACGGATTGGTACGGAAGACCATTTTCACGCAGAAACAGCAGAAAATATCTGCGAAATCTGTGAGCGTTAGCGAACTAAATTGCGAGAGAATTTTTTATTTTTGCAAAAATTTTGAAAAAATGAAAGAAGTAAGAGTTCGTTTTGCTCCAAGTCCGACCGGACCGTTGCATATCGGCGGCGTGAGAACCGCTTTGTATAACTATCTTTTCGCGAAGAAAAACGGCGGAAAGATGCTGCTCCGCATTGAAGACACCGACCAGACACGCTTTGTGCCGGGTGCCGAGGAATATATCATAAAATCGCTCGACTGGTGCGGCATAAAGTTCGACGAAAGCGACATCGTGGGCGGTCCTTACGGTCCTTACAAACAGAGCAACCGCAAGCCTCTCTACAAACAATACAGCGACGAGCTCATCGCAAAAGGCCATGCTTACTATGCATTCGACACAGCTGAGGAGCTCGACAACCTCCGCAAAGAGGCAGAGGCACAGAAAAAGACCTTCATCTACAACGCCGAGACTCGTCAGTTGCTGCGTAACTCGTTGACAATGACTAAGGAAGATGTAGATGCTTTGATTGCTAACGGAACTCCTTACACTGTGCGTTTCATGATGCCGGAGAACTACGTGGTGGAGATGCACGACATCATCCGTGGCGACATCAAGGTGAACACCAACACTTTGGACGACAAGGTGTTGTTCAAGTCGGACGGCATGCCTACATATCACTTGGCAAACATCGTCGACGACCACCTGATGAAAATTTCACACGTCATACGTGGTGAGGAATGGCTGCCATCAATGCCATTGCATGTGCTTCTGTATCAGGCATTTGGATGGGAGGCTCCTGAGTTTGCGCACCTACCATTGCTGCTCAAGCCGGACGGCAACGGCAAGCTCAGCAAACGTGACGGCGACCGTCTCGGATTCCCAGTGTTTCCTATGCAATGGGAGAATCCTGAGACGCATGAGATTTCGTCGGGTTACAAGCAGTCGGGATACTATGCCGAGGCATTCATCAACATGCTCGCATTGCTTGGCTGGAACCCGGGAACAGAACAGGAGATCTTCTCGATGGACGAGTTGATTCAGGCGTTCTCGTTTGACCACTGCAGCAAGTCGGGAGCAAGATTTAACGTGGAGAAGGCAAAATGGTTCAACCACGAATATCTGATGTGCCGTTCGAGTGAGGAAGTTGGCAAAGAATATCAGGAATGGCTCAAGACAGAAAAGAACATCGACGCTGATATTGAATACGTTACAAAGGTAGCGGCATTGGTGAAAGACCGTGTCAACTTTGTGAAAGAGATGTGGGATCAGAGCTTCTTCTTCTTTGAGGAGCCTACCACTTACGACGAGGTGACGGTGAAAAAACGCTGGAAAGAAAACTCAGCCGACTTGATGCGCCAAGCTTCGGAAGTGATAAGAAACATTGACGATTTCAGCGCTGAGAACATCGATAAGGTTTTGAACGAATGGATTACAAGCAACGAACTCGGCATGGGACCGGTGATGAACGGCCTCCGTTTGATGCTGGTTGGAGCAGGTAAAGGCCCGCATATCCATGAAATCCTTGGACTCATTGGTAAAGACGAGGCGTTGAAACGTATTGAAAAAGGAATTGAAATTTTGAAATGAGGTTCCTCACCCCTTCGGTGTTCGGAATGACAACCCTTTTTGTTTATCATCCCCCAAAAAAGTTGTCATTCCGAGCGTAGCGAGGAAACTCATAGATATTAGTTATGGCTATCATTAGTATCGAAAAAATGGAGTTTTATTCCTATCATGGCTGCTTCGAGGAGGAGCGCAAGATAGGGACGTGGTTCAGCGTGGACTTGAGCATGGAGGTTGACACTTCGAAGGCGGAAGAGACTGATAATCTTGAAGATACGGTCAATTATCAGGAGGTTTACGCCGTTGTGAAGCGTGAGATGATGATTTCCTCAAAGTTGCTTGAGAACGTTGCAAGACGCATATTAAACGCCATCCAAAAAGAGTTTCCAGCGGTATCGTACGCCTGGGTGAAGGTGAAGAAGATGAATCCGCCGCTGGGAGGAAAGATGGAGTCGGTTTCAGTAGAATTAGAATCATAGTCTTTAGTCGTTAGTTTTTAGTCGTTAGTGCAGAATGACTAAAGTCTAAAGACTAAAAACTAAAGACTATTTTTTTGAATAAAGAAATTTTCGTATTTTTGCAGCGATTTATGGTGCCGAATAGGCTCAATAGGGAATCGGGTGAAAATCCCGGACAGTTCCCGCTGCTGTAAGCTCTTAAAATCTGCCAGAATGCCACTGAAATAAGATATTTCGGGAAGGCGGCAGACCTCGAGGAGCGAGTCAGAAGACCTGCCACAAATCGTAAACAAAGCTTTCGGGATAAAAGCTGGCTTATCCTTAATTTTTAAGGCCTACCAACATTTTTCCACGAGGTTTTGAGGTAATTAAAATTATTATTAAACCTTAAAAATCTTAAATTATGGTAAAAAAATTTACTTTAATGTTCCTTTTAGGAATCTTCGGTCTTCTTTCGACCAACCTTTTCGCACAGGAAGATGCGACAATCGACCCTTCACAGATTAAATTCTGGATTGGCGATGGCGAAAGTGAAGCAGTGTTCATCGTAAACTGGGCAGAGCCTGACACAGCATTGGCTTGGGGTTATCGCTTCGTCGGCGAGAATGTCGTTTTGAAAACCATCATGGACGACATCGCGGCAGCAGATTACCGTTTCAGCTATGAAGGTGCTTCTTTTATCAACGACTTGCATTTCAATGACGGTGTTCTTGATTTGAGTCTCGTGGAACAGGGATGGCTTACTTATCTCATCAACGGTAATTCAACATGGGATACTTATGATGTGGCAACAGTAGCTAATGGCGAGTATGTGAAAATAGGCGACACTCATTGCGGCACCATGATTGATCCAGTCAACTGGATTTATGTCTATGAAAAAGAAGTTGCTCCTGTTTACGCTCTTGGCGAAGAAGCGATGATTGACCCTTCAGAAATCCTTTACTGGGTTGGCGAAGGCGAGAACGAGGTGGTCTTTTCAGTCAACTTCGCTGAACCTGAGGATGTTTGCTATGCTTGGGGTTACAGATTCGCTACAGAAAGCGTTACAATTAAAGACATGATGCAAGCTATAGCTGATGTTGACCTTCGTTTCGCTTATAGTGACGAGCCGTCTCCATGGGGTGGTATGAGTCTTACCGACCTCACATTCAACTATAATGAAGTTCATTATGAACTTGTTGGTTATAACGCCATGTACAATTTGAATGGTGTGGCACCATGGTTGACTTTTGACGAGCAAACAGTAGTCAATGGCGACTTTGTGAAATGGGGCGACTATACTATCGCTACCGAGATTGCTCAGTGGACATATGTTTGGGAAACACCGGTACAGCCTGTGACAGCGTTCGAAGGCGTCAACGAGGTTGAAGCCGCTTCATTGTCAGTTTATCCTAACCCTGCAACAGAAGTGTTGTATGTCAATGCAGAAAACCTCAAGAGCGTTGAGATTTACGACATGACAGGTCGCAGCGTTATGACAACGACAATGTCGACAATTGATTTGAGAGATGTTGAGGCGGGTATTTATTTTGTTACAGTGAGAACTGACAATGCTGCCAAGACCATCAAACTCGTTGTAAAATGAGAAAATTATTAGTTTTATTGCTGGCTATGGTGCCGGTTGCCATGTGGGCGCAGTTTGCTCCTGCACAAGACCAGCCTGGCACCACAGCCATGCATGCTGACTCGTCGGCTTTCGTGGCATGGGCTACAGACTGCGTGGCTGAGCCGGGACCAATGAATATTGCTAACCCAAGCTTGGGTATGGCAGGTGCAGGTTATCCTGCTGTGAATGCCATAGGTGCTCCAGGTGGTACATATGGTGTTACATGTCTCGGTGATGGAGGAATCGCAACACTGACATTCGCTTCGCCTATCTGCAATCAGCCTGGTCCTGACTTTGCTGTGTTTGAAAACGGATTCGCCAATGCTCAGAATCCCGATTATTGGTTTCTTGAGCTTGCATTTGTTGAAGTAAGCTCCGATGGTGTGAATTTCTTCCGTTTTCCGGCTTATAGCAACACTCAGACAGATACCCAGTTAGGTGGTTTCGCATGTATTCTCCCATCAGAGATTCATAACTTGGCTAGCAAATATGGCTCAATGTACGGCACTCCGTTTGAACTTGACGAGGTTCCGGATGATCCGCTTCTCAACAAAAACAGCATCACTCATGTGCGTATTGTGGATGTCGTTGGCTGTATTGATCCAGAATATGCCACTTATGACTGCCAGGGACATCCGATCAACGATCCGTGGCCTACACCTTTCGCATCGAGCGGTCATGATCTTGATGCTGTCGGTGTGATCCATGATATTGAACATTTCCCTGAAGGCGTTGATGAAAATGAAAATGGAATGATTTCGGTGTATCCGAATCCGGCGCATGATTTTATCCGTGTAGAGACGATGTGCACATCGTCTCTACAGGGCATTGATTTATATAACGTTACAGGACAATTGGTTCTGTCATCAACGGAAAATGAAATCAATGTTTCGGAATTGGAACCTGGAATGTATATTATCCGTGTCAAATGCGATACGATGGTATATACAGAACGTGTAATTATCAAATAATTGAAATATGAAGAAGATTTGCCCTCGCTGCGGAAAAGAATTTGAATGTATTCATTCTAAGGATTGCTGGTGTATAACGGTGCACCTCAGTGACCGTGCGAAGGCAAATCTTTCTAAAAATTATAGTGATTGTCTGTGCAAGGATTGTTTAGAAGAATTAAATGATCGCGCCAGCGATTAGATAGACAAAGAAAGCACAGAGCCATGCTACCGAGCATTGGAACAGGATCACAAGAACCATCCATTTAGTACCAAGTTCGCGGCGAATTGCTGCCATTGCTGCGACGCAAGGCGTGTAGAGGAGGCAGAACACCAGCATCGAAATGGATGTCGCCACGGTGAAGAGAGGCATTGCGTTGAGTACTTCGAGGGTAGCCACGACGCTCTCTTTTGCCATGAAACCGCTGACGAGAGCGGTGACGATCTGCCATTCACCGAGACCTATCGGTTTGAATAATGGCGCTAACCATCCAGCGATGACGGCAAGCATGCTGCCTTCGCCGTTTTCAACCATATTGAATTGGAAATCAAATGTTTGCAGGAACCAAATTACCAATGAGGCGCAGAAAATGACGGTGAAAGCGCGCTGGAGGAAGTCTTTGGTCTTGTCCCAAAGCAGATGCGCTACGTTTTTCGCACTCGGGAGTCGATAGTTTGGAAGCTCCATCACGAAAGGAGCCACGTCGCCTTTGTTGCCGAACCATTTGGTAATCAAGGCAGTAACTATTCCAGCGAGGATTCCGAAAAGATATAATCCTATTAAAACCAAGCCTCCGTGATGAGGGAAGAAATAGCTTGTGAAGAATGCGTAAATCGGGATTTTTGCCGAACAACTCATGAAAGGAGTGAGCAATATAGTGCGCCAACGGTCGTGTGTGGAATGCAGAGTGCGTGTTGACATCACAGCAGGCACGGTGCATCCGAAGCCGATAAGCAACGGCACGATACTATGTCCGGTGAGACCGAGTTTTCGCAGGAAACTGTCGCTGACGAACGCCACACGCGCCATGTAGCCGCTGTCTTCGAGTATGCTCAGGAAGAAGAACAGCAGTATGATAATCGGCACGAAGCTGATGATGGTGCCGACACCTCCGAAGATACCGTTGACCACCAATGACTGCACCGCTGGAGTGATGTCCCAACGTGCCAGAGCAGAGCCGCAGACGTCTGCGAGCCAGTTTATACCATTATCGAGAATATCTTGTAAAGGTGCTCCGATGGCATCGATAGAAATATAAATAATAGCCATCATCACGAAGATGAAAATCGGGATTGCGGTCCACTTGCCGGTGAGTATCTTGTCGATGCGACGGCTGCGTTGATATTCTTTGCTTTCTTTAGGTTTTACAACTGTTTTGGCACAGAGACGTTTGATAAAAGTGAAACGCATCTCGGCCATGGCCGCAGCGCGGTCGAGGCCACGTTCTTCTTCCATCTGCGCTATGAGATGTTCGAGTGTTTCTTTCTCATTTTGAGATAGTTGCAATGCCTCAAGCACGATATTGTCGCCTTCAACGAGCTTGGATGCCGCGAAACGCACCGGTATCTCCGCACGCTGTGCATGATCCTCGATGAGGTGCATTATGCTGTGCAGGCAGCGGTGAACGGCTCCTCCGTTGTCTTCTTTGTCGCAGAAGTCCTGACGAATAGGTCTTTCCTGATATTTTGCCACATGGATGGCGTGTTCGACAAGTTCGTTGACACCTTCGTTTTTCGATGCTGAGATAGGCACTACAGGCAGTCCTAAAATTGTCTCCATCTCGTTGACAAGGATTGAGCCTCCGTTGTTACGTACCTCGTCCATCATGTTGAGTGCCAACACCATAGGTGTGCCCAGCTCCATCAGCTGCATGGTGAGGTAGAGGTTACGTTCGATGTTGTTGGCATCCACAATATTGATGATGGCTTTCGGTTTTTCATTTAAAATGAACTCACGCGAGACGATTTCCTCGTTGGTGTAAGGCGAAAGCGAATAGATTCCCGGCAGGTCGGTGACAAGAGTATCAGGATGGTTTTTAATCACGCCGTCTTTACGGTCGACGGTGACACCGGGGAAGTTACCGACGTGCTGGTTGGCACCTGTCAGTTGGTTGAAGAGCGTGGTCTTGCCACAGTTTTGCTGGCCTGCGAGGGCAAACGTCAAAATTGTGCCTTTTGGAACAGGATTTTCGTGAGTCTTATCGTGATAAATACCTTCCTCACCGAGTCCTGGGTGTGCGTTATGGTCTGGTAACGAGCTTATATACAAACGGTTAGCATCGAAATCGTCTTTTGTATCCTCGGTCACCGTGGTTTGTGGTTCCACCTCAATCATTTTGGCGTCGGCTTTGCGTAGAGTGAGCGAGTATCCATGAATGAGCAATTCCATCGGGTCGCCGAGAGGGGCGTATTTCACCAGCTTCACCACAGCATCTGGAATCACGCCCATATCGAGAAAATGCTGGCGTCGCGAGCCTTTGCCGCCTACGGTTTTCACCACCGCTGCCTGTCCTATTTCGAGTTTATCGAGAGTTGTCATTGTATATTTTTTAATGATGCAAAATTACAAAGAAAAAAGATAGCCTGACATCCCTATTAATAGGGATTTTTTATACTTTTACAAGATTAAAAATGATGATAAAAGAGATTTATAAAAGTGATATCACAGTAATAATGCTGGCAGTATTGGCTTGTGTTGCGGCAGGATGCAAATTGCCAACATTACCGGAGTTAATCTTTCTGTTTGGAAAGACTATTCTTTCACAAACCTTACCGTAATACCATCAACTTTGATGGTATAAACGCCAGGAACCAGATAACTCACATCAAGTTGACCATGGTATCTTTCTCGTTTCACCATGCGGCTGTTAATGTCGAAAATTCTGACGGTTGCACCATCCTTGATATTCAGATACAGGATTTTGTCGGCAGGATTTGGCCAAAGAGTCGTAAAACTTTCAGTACAGTTCTCGTTGATAGCTGCCGGAGTCCATTCAGCCGCTGCTGTCACAGCGGCAAGCGCGTCAACTCGTCCAACGCCGGTGCGGTTGCTTTTGGTTGGAGTCAGCTTCAAAGATGTCTCTTCGAGTATCTTGCAGATGGCAGCTGGAGTCAGTTCGGGGTTCTCATGCAGCATTAGGGCTACAATGCCTGCCACACAAGGTGTCGCCTGCGAGGTGCCGCTCATAAAATCGTAATCGTTAAGGTGTTCGTAATCCAACGACCATATTATCACGCCCGGGGCGCACACATCGGGACGGATGAGACCGATGCCAGGTTCGTAGGCGTAGTCGCCGAACTCAGTGTCCTGCCATGTCACCGGGCCTTCGGAACTTGATGACGCCACAGTGTCGTTTTCATCGACAGATCCAACGCAGATTGAGCACGACAAACCTCCGGGATTTACCATCTGATCCGGGTCGAGATAAGGTGGCGGGCAACTGCCAGGCACGCGAACATTGAGTGGGATAGGGCATAGATGTTGGAGGTTATGTTCATTGCCTGCCGGAAATACACCGACTATGCCTGCATCCAAAAGTGCTTCGCATGTACGGCGAAACATTTCTCTTTCTGCCACTTCGGCTTGAGCCACGCCCATTGACATGCTGATGACGTCGCAGCCGTGTTCCACGGCAAATTCCATTCCCTTTACCATATTGACAGATGTGGCGTGACCTTCGTTATCTGTGCATTTAATACACATCAAAGTAGCTTCAGGGGCGGCTCCCGTACGCAAGCCAGCAGTGCCGTCGCCGCACACTATACCTGCGCAATGTGTGCCATGTCCATAGTCGTCCATCGGGTCATCGTCATTGTTTGCAAAGTCCCAACCGTGATGCGGGAAGTCATCGCCTCCATCCCATAGATGGTCGGCGATATCGGCATGGTTATAATTCACTCCCGAGTCAATCACAGCTACCAACACACCTTGGCCCTCGTTGCCTTGCTCCCACACATCAGGCGCGTTCACCTGTGTGAGGTTCGGAGCGATAGCATAACGGGAGATATCTGTAACCTCGGTTGTCGTCTCCGCTTCCGGAATACATTGGTAGTTTTTGACAGGTGTAATGCTTTCAATATCATTTCGTTCCGTTAGCATTTGGATAACTTCCTCTGTGGCTGTAAAGCTTATTGCATTAGCCGACCATAGGCAGCTTATCGATGAAACCAATCCCTGTTGCTCCAACTCTTTGAGTGTAACCATGAGGTCGTGTTGTGAGGCTTCGGCGAATGCTGTCAGTTCCTTCACCACATAGTCGCGACGTTCGGCTTTTGTGCGATAAAACTCTGCCCTATGGCACAATTCGATGCGGTTATAACGCGCTTTCATCAGCACCATCACTTCGATTGGCTCAGCCTTAATGCCGCTGATAACTAAAGCGACAAGGCATAATGTCAGAAAGGTTTTCTTCATTATTTAAGAATAATAATAGTTAAGTCACTGCAAATATACGTTTTTTTCTATATCCTTCTTTCATCGAAACAAAAGAATTGTGTATTTTTGCAGCGAGAAATTAACTGTAATGAAAAAAATATACCTTATATTAGATTTATTTCTTTTATTGTTTGCTGTCAGTTGCGTAAATAACACTGGCAATGGCATTAAAAATGAGCCTCAGCCTGGCGATACGATATACACCGCAGACGCGGCGATGGCAATATATGGCAATAATCCGGAAAGAGCATTGATAATACTTGATTCGGCAGTGATTGTCGGTAATCTGGATGAAAATCTCGCAAAGATGCTGCGCGCTAAAGTGCTGAGCCATTCTGTCGATGAGTTGAATTTTGAAGAGGCACTCAAGATTTGTGAAGCTCTGATGCAGAGCGATTTTGTTGATAATCCGGCTAATCGTGAGAATGTGCTCGATTTGCTTATTACCATCACGCGCCGACGTGGCGACAACGAGCAATGGATACGCTGGTCCACAGAAAAAGTTGACCTTTGCCGTCAGCAAGGTGAGGAGACTGAGGCGTTGCGCACCGAAGCAGAGATAGGATTCAGCTTGGCCAAACTTGGAGAGGAAGAGAGAGGTCTCGCCAAACTCAGCGGCGTTATAGGGACTCTCGACGAGCAACGTCATTTCAACGAGATGGATGCCTGCATCATTGCACTCAAGCGAAAAATAAACATGTTGGACATACTCAACAAACCTGAAAACATTATCCCGCTTGCACAGCGAATCATAGAAAAAATCGATGATTACCGAGAGCACCGCGACGAATATGCCGACGGCTCGTTCCGTATGCCGCCAAGCGATGAACAATTCTACGGCTATTGCAATTTCTATACCGCCCAGGCTTATGGTTTCCTTGCCAAGGCATATGCCGACATGGGAGATGAAGATACTGCCCGTCATTACCTTTCGTTGTTTGAAGAAAGCGACTATGGCAAAACATTCTCAGGACGTATGATGGCTTCCAACACATGGGTTGTTTTGGGCGATTACGACAAAATGCTTGCCATCTATGACGTGGCTGAAAAGCGTTTGGGCAATGACACGATGAATCACGATTTTGCGTCTATGCTTCACAATCGCGCTTTTGCCGCTGAAGCAGCAGGCGATTACCAAGCATCTACAGACTACTGGCATCGCTATGTAACCATAAAAGAAAAGCTCGATAGGAAGCAGCATGAGGGACTGGCATATCATTATGCGGCACGCTATAAGCTACAGGAGGAACGCATGAACACCGAGCACGAACAGGCTAAAGCCAAACAAAACAAAATTCTCGCTTTGGCTGGTTTTGTTTTGGTGATATTGTCGGTTTGTTTCATAATCCGACTGTTGATACAACGCCGCGCCATCGACCGCAAGAACCGTGTGCTCACCGAACAGATGATGGATGCTATGAAATATAAAAAGGAAATAAACAATAACTACAAACTACAAACTTCAAACTCCAAACTTCAAACTCAAGATGTAAAGGAGCTTAACGATGAGCAGTTGTTTGATTATCTGAGCGATGTCATCCGCAACGAGGAACTTTTCCTCAACCATAACTTCAGCCGTCAGTTGCTGATGGACCGTTTCCACATCAACGAACGTCGTATCGGTGCCGCTTTCTCATGTTGCGAAGGATTGCCGGATTTCATCCGTGACTTGCGCCTTGAATATGCCTGTCGGCTGATTACCGACAATCCTGAAATGAGCATTAGCGATGTGGCTACCGCTTCTGGGTTTTCCAACCTTACAGTCTTCGGCCGCGACTTCAAGCGTAAATATGAGGTCACTCCGACGTATTTTAGAAGCCAAATGACGGCCAAAAAGTAGAAAATCATTCGACTTTTTGTGTTAAAAATCTCGACTTTTTGTTCATTACCCCCTCCCATTTTCAATAATTGGTTTCGATTTTTTGTAAAAAGCATTCGACCATTTATGTGTGCAGAAAAACTATGCCTTTGATTTATTAATTTTGTAAAAAATCAACAGGGTAAAAATGGGTAAATTAATCATCACGATTAACCGCGAAAGTGGAAGTGGAGGAAGGAAAATTGCTTTCCGTTTGGGAGAGTTGCTCGGTATTAATGTTTACGACAAGGCAGCAATTGAAGGTATCAAGACATACAAACCAGAGAATAAAAAGATAACATCCCGCGAGGCATATTATGTTCAGACTCAGAAGATGCGTGACATAGCCGCAAAAGAATCGTGTATTTTTGTAGGGCGCACCGGATTCCGTGTTTTTAAAGACGACCCGAATGCTTTGAAGATATTCATTTTTGCTGACAGAAATGTGCGAATTAAGAAAATGGCTGAAAAATATGGTGTCGATGAAGAGACAGCAGCCCAGCGCATCGATGATGTTGACAACGCCCGTGAAACCTATACCAAATATTATGCGGGAGCCTCACGCTATGAGGTTCGTAACTACGACTTCACCATCAATGTGAGCAAGATGACCATTGAGGAAGTGGCGCAACGCATTGCTGAAAACATAAAAAGTTACTGCTGAATCACCGCTTTTCGGACAATAGAAGTATTTTCTCCAACAACTTTCACGAAATATAATCCTGCCGGGAAATCAGATACTGATATCTCGTGCTTGTCGCCTTGTATCTTGCAGTTGTAGCAGACCTTTCCTTGAATGTCATAAACGGTAAGTTCAGCATTGTGCAACGACTCGCTGACAGAAACGGCGACGTACGATGATGCCGGGTTGGGAGCGATAGTCAATGCTTTTTCGTTAAATTCTGCAACGGCATCTGGCATTGGAGGCAACTCAATGTGCCAAATGCCACCAGCCATAGGCGAGGCGTAGAGCTGTTCTCCATCAATGGAGATGTCGAGAATGGGACCATCAACAGGAATATTGTCAAGTTGTTGCCAAACGTCGCTATGATTATATTTAAGGTAAATGGAGCCGTCTTCGCAGCCCACTGCGACGATGGTGTCGGTGGTGGTGATACGCCTGATGGTGGCATCGCTGGGCAAAGCGTCGATATTTTGCCAAGTTTCACCCATGTTGTCGGTAAAATGAAGCCCATGATCGCGGGTACCTAAATATAAATAGTTGTCGTGGTGGCGCAATGTGGTGTAGTTGACACCTTCAAACGGGGAGTTGAGGACCTGCCAGTTGGAGCCTTGCTCGCTGCTGTAGCGCAGCACGCCGTCGTATGAGACGTGATACATGATGCTGCCGTCCCAGGTGAGGTCAACGACATCAATTTCAAGAGGCAGACAAGTGGGTACGTACCATTGCTGGCCGAGACCGAATGAGACATACATCCTCTCCTTGCTTCCCGCAACAATCTGTGAGCCGCAGCGCAGCAGACTTTGAAGCCACTGAGCCTCCGGCAGTCCGGCTCCTGCCGAGTTGAACGAAGTGCCTCTGTCGGTGGAGAGAAAACTTCCCAGCATGTCGGTGCCGATAAAAACATTGTTGCCTTCCACCATCATGCCTCGTATTTCCACCGTCCCGATGTTGGTGCTCTGCGTCCAGGTGCTGCCGTTGTCGGTGTAGAACATGTCAGAGCCATGGGTGGCGGCAAGGATACGACCGTTGCTGATGCCGATGTTACCCACCGAGGCAAGGAATGAGGGCGTGTTGGTACGTATCCAGCCGCTGCCGTCGCTGTTGCCACGATAGATATGGCCTTGGGTGTCGCCGACGAATATGTAACCATCACGGGCGTCCATGCACCAAAGGTTCTTCGACGCAAGGTTGGAGTTGAAATCTTGCCAAGTGACGCCATTGTTGTATGAGACATAGACTCCTTGACTGATGCAGGCGGCATATAGCGTGTCGCCGAGGTGGGCATAGCCTTTGGCTTGGTTGTTGAGGTTGGCGCTTGTCCAAGTGTCGCCGTTGTCGCTAGATACCATGACACCTTGTCCGAGGACGGTGGCAAATACCTTCCCATTGTGGCAGTAGATGCCAAGGACATCGTTGTCCAGGCCGTTGTTGCACGACTCCCACGAAGCTCCATCGTCAAAAGAACGATATACACCGCGCCTGTAAGTGGCGATGAAAATAGCATCGTCGTTGTCGGACATGAAATAAGGATATCGCACATCGCTCGGGAAAATGCCTGTGACATATTCTCCCTGAGTGCCTTCAGTTGATTGGTAAACACCTTGAACGTAGGTCGAGGCGAGGAGCGAACCATTGTGAACCAGTATGTGTTTGACGTAATGGTTATGTATGTATGGGTCGGGTATCCAGTGCAGGCCGCCGTCGGTGGTGCGGAAGATGTTCTCGTCGGTGGCGAGAAACACCGTGTCGTTATAAGTAACTAGACATTTCGTGTCGCACGAGGTGAGTCCGTTGTTACGGAACTCCCAGTTGAGGCCTTTGTCGCTACTCACCATGACGCCGCCGCCTGTTGCGGCATAATAAAGGCTGTCGGTGCAGAGAATGCTCCTGACGTAGCGTCCCTGTGGCCCGTTCATAGGTTGCCATTGTGCCTGCGCCACATGGAAAAGCGCAAAAGCAAACAGAACAAATAGGATTTTGTTTTTAATATTCATATTCATGGTAAAATGCAAAAATAAAAAATAATTTGAAAATTTTTTAAAAATATCGTTCACGATATAAAAATATTTTGTAATTTTGCATCGCAAACGACATAAATTTGATATGGCATACGACCAACTGAAATTGGACAATCAGCTCTGCTTCCGTCTTTATGCGGCATCACGCCTAATGACGGGCGCTTATTATCCATATCTCGACCCTCTCGGTTTAACCTATCCGCAATACCTTGTATTAATGGTGCTTTGGGAGCAGGATAAGCAGCCTGTTTGCGACATTGCCAAACGCCTTTTGCTCGAAACAAACACTGTCACTCCGCTGCTTCAGCGCATGGAGAGGGCAGGCCTCATCACCCGTACAAAAGGCGAATTCGATACACGCAAGCGTATCGTCTCGCTTACCGAAAAAGGACGGGCGATGCAGAAAAAGGCAGTTGACATCCATGAGAGTATGCGCAATGATATGGCTCTGAAATCTGGCGAAGAGGAAGAAATCTTTCAAATGATCCCGGCCATTGACAAACTCATTGAAAAATTATCTAAAATCAATAAATAACTAATAAAATCTAATATTATGGCAACAATCTATAGCTTCAAAGCCCTCACCAACCGTGGCGAGGAGATGGACTTCGCACAATTTGAAGGCAAAGTCCTGATGATTGTCAACACCGCATCGAAATGCGGATTCACTCCGCAATACGACGGACTCGAAGAGCTCTATCAGAAGTATAAAGACCAGGGATTAGTCATCATCGGCTTCCCTTGCGACCAGTTTGCACACCAGGAGCCGGGTTCCGACGAAGAGATTGCTGAGTTCTGCCGCATCAACCATGGCGTCACATTCCAGCTGATGAAGAAAATAGACGTGAACGGTGAAGATGCACATCCAATCTTCGAATATCTGAAATCGCAGGCTCCGAAAGAGGAATACAAAGGCTTGAAGGCAAAGGCCACCCACACCATGCTCAAAGGCCTCAGCAAGACTGCGAAGAAAGAGGGTGACATCCTCTGGAACTTCACCAAATTCCTCATCTCGAAGGACGGCAGTGTCATCAAGCGTTTTGCCCCGACCACAGAGCCAAAGGATTTCGAGAAAGACGTTCAGGAGATGCTGGGATAAAAAGCTCTAAGTTAAATGTCAAGCCGTAATTTCAAGTTACGGCTTGATTGTTTTTACTATGACACTGTTTTTTCATCAGTTAACACTTTCCGCCCGCGAAGAAGAATGTGTGTATTACAAATTGGATATTTAGTATCTTTGCAAAAATTATCAAATATGAAAAAACTACTATTCATATTATGTCTTGCGGCACTCTTCACAGCCTGTAACACAGAAAAGAAAACTCAAGCTGAATTTGACCGACGAACCATATCCTGACACATATTTTGAGTTTCCAGTGAGGAAAAAATAATGATTCACCGTAATACAATCAATAAGCGTGCATTCCACCGAGGAGATTGACACCAAAGTATGTCATCAGCACAAAAAGGAAAGCAAAGATATTGAAAATATGGAGATTAAGTGGCTTCTGCAATGCGGGAGCCATTTTTTTGTGCAGCGGGATGGCATAAACCATCAGCGTGATGAGCGACCAGGTCTCCTTCGGATCCCATGCCCAATAGTTGCCCCATGAGATGTTGGCCCACACCGAGCCGATGATGATGCCGAAAGCGAGGCACATCACCGCAGGGAAAAGCATATTGCGCGACACCTCTGCCATGCGCTCTATCTCAAGCAGCGAGTTTTTGTTGCAAATCCTGACAATCACTGCCGCCAAGCCGTTGATCAACATAAAGGCGAGCAAGGCGTAGGCTACCATGATTATCGCGACATGCAGACCGAGCAGAGGCGAAGAAAGCACCGGCATCAACGGGGTTATCTTCGGGTTTGCCGAGCTCATCACCGCTACAAGCATCATCAATCCGCTGACAATCAAGCCAGTAGCGATAATACTGACTCTTCCGTCTTTCTTCAAAGCCATTATGCCCGCGATGAGCAACGACACCCACGCCATGAAATGCTGTGTCTCGGTGCTTCTAGCCAACGGGATGTGCCCGGCAACAATCCAACGTAGGATTATTAAAAACGTCAAAAATGCAAAGATTATCCAATTTATTGATACAGAGATATTTGCAAGCGATTTCGGCATATTTTTTCCAATAGCTGTGAAAACACAATACAAAACGAAGAACACCAACCCAAAGAACAATGAGAAATATGCCACGTAGTTGTATTTTGACCAGACATTGTAGATTTTCTCGGTTTTAAACCTGAAATCAGACGGCAACGAGGTCGTTCCATCGGCTGCGACGCCGTTTTTCTTCTGAAAGACTTTGATTTTATGAAGGGTTTCCGTCAATGTCGCATAGTCTTGCTTGACAACGAGTTCATTGAGATAACTCATTGATTTTCTTATAAAAATCCACTCGTCTTCACTCATGTTTTCCGGAAGGTTGTCGTTAGGACTGAGCCATTTCACGGTGCCATCAGGCATCTGGCAAGGGAAAATCTTCGTCATGGCTCCAGTCTGAAACGACTCGACCAGATGTTTCACCTCGTCGCGCTTACTCTGTTGACGCTCAGTGCCTTTCCAATATGTAGGATAGAACATCCAGCCTGCCAGAATCTGCTCTGAAGTATAGCCTTCGTAGGTCGGTTTGCCGTAAAGTTTACATGCGAAATCCTTTGCGAAGGTCTGCATAGGGGCGATTCTGCCACTGTTATAGATGTAAATGTCACCCAATTCGGCAGCGACATCTTTCGGTAAAGTCTTGAGCTCCTGCGCATGAGCCATTGTGCCGAACATCAGCATCACAAACAGGATGACAAGACTTTTAAGCTGTTTTGGCACACGTTTTTTAATGATATTTTTAAAGAAAATGATAATCATTGAGATCGATAAAAGGATGTAACCGATGTAGGTAAACAATATGCCCCATGGGTCGTGTTGTACGGAGAGGGTGCAGCCCTTCAGGTCTTCGTCGAAATCTTCGTTGAAGAAACGGAAACTATTGTATTTCAAGATGTTATTCATCGAAATTTTGCCTTCTTTGAGGATGTCGCCATTGTCGGAAATCTCCACATACGACACATAATCGGCATGCGACATAGTGCCGGGATAATAGACAACATCAAATTTTTTCAGGTTTACATAAAATGGCATTTGGATTTGGTTTTCACCATCTAAAAAGGTGTTAACTGGTTCATTTTCAGTAAGATGTATGCTTCCGTTTTGACTTGTGGTGAAGGTCAGGAAGCCGCCGAGCAGAATAATCAGTATTGAGGCATGAATGCCGAAAACTGACATCTGTTGCCACATCTTCGTTTTGAAAATGTTATAAACTAAGGAGGCTGCGAACACGAAGAGAAGTGTCACAAACCACCATTTGTCATAAAATGGGGTTTTAACCAATGTGCTGATTATCAATGTAATTATTGTGATAATCCAGATTGCGAGGGATATTTTGTTTAAATATTTATTCATGATTCAGAAATTTTGACGTGAGACGATGGGACGCGGGACACGGGACTAGGATCTCCTGTCTCGTGTCTCGCAGTCTCTTGTCTCGTGTCCTTAAATCGCTTCAATAAATTTCACGACGGCGTCTCTGTCGGCTTTCGACAGTTCGCGGAATTTTTCCACTGTTCGGCGTGCGTCGCTTTGTGGGTTTCCGTGCCACATGATGGCCTCTATCACCGTTTGAGCACGGCAGTCATGCAAGCGGTCGCTTGAGCCTGTGCATATTGCCGATAGTCCACGACCCCAGAGAGGTGTGGTACGACACCATCCCGTGCGTATGTCGTTCTCCATGTGGAGCTTATGCTGGATGTAGTCGCTGTAAGGCCAAATCTTCTGGTGAGGATAACGAGGCAATCTCGAGTCAGCGGTGGTGAAGAATCCTGCAGGGTCGGTGAACACATCGTCGCCGGTCTCCCATGAAGGACGGTGGCAGTAGGCGCACCCCATCTCGGTGAACAGCTCACGACCACGCTGAACCTCAGGATCGTCGAGGTTACGGGCGGCAGGGACAGCCAGTCCGCGGTGCCATACCATAAAGTTGACATAGTCTTCGTCTTTCATCTCAGGCACCTTCATCTCGGCTGGAATCTGGTCGTTCATCATGAGATAGTTGTAGATGTCGTTCTCTACATTTCCAGTGAGGTTGTACTGAGGGAAATAGTTGTAAAACTCAGCCTGAACGTCAGGGTCTTGCGATGCCTTCAGTGCGTATGCGCCAGTCATGTAATGACCCATCTTGGTGCGGTGTGTCACGTTGGTGATGTTCCAGATGGCGTTGGCGCCTGGTGCATCCTGCAGCGGACCACGAGTGAGGGCGTAAGTGTAACGTTTCGGATGGTCGGTGTTGCCGTACAAACCCGTTGGAGCCCAGTCGTTGCCAGCCCACATGCCCGGGTTGATGCCGTTCTGCATGTAGCCGTCGTTGAACTCTTTCTGATACTGAGCCTTCAACGAATCGTCAGGAATAGCGTCGATCAAGCCTGTGCCGTAGATGCCGATTGTCGACTCAAGACGGCACACGAAATCGCTGTAAGGGATAGGATTTCCGCCTACTTCGAGAGGAACATAGAACGCATCCTCAGGAATGTAAACCTCTGGATAGGTCAGGCTGTACGTCTCTCCGTCAGCAAACTGGTTGCCCCATTCGTCAGTGTAGCTGAGCCAGTTGATCTGAATCTTGGTCTCGTCGAGAGGTGCCTTGAAAGGCGCAACGGCCTTGGTTTGAGGCATACCTGTGTACGAGCTGAGATAGGTGTCGTTTCTGTCAGTGAAGACTAGCAGATAGCCGTTGCCCCAGTCGTCGGCACGATAGCGATTCATCCTCATTCCGTGACCGTAGCCAGGATGGCAGGCGATGCACGAACTGCGGATGTAGAGAGGTCCCAAGCCGTTGAACGGCTCGTTGTTCTGTGTGTAGGTACGCTCGAAGAAATACTCGCCGTACTTGAACTGCGCTGTTAAGCCTGCATTGACGGTGGCAGGTGTAGGGTCTTCGTAAGCCGTCTGGGTGTTGTTGAACGTGGTGCCCAACTCACCGCCGGCATAGGTGCCCTCAACGACAGCCGGAGTAGGAGTCACAGGAGTTGGCGTGGTTTTGTTCTCCTTTTTACAGGAAGCCATGCCGAAAACCAATAACCCGACTGTTAAAAGTAAAGTTAAACGATTGATTTTAAACATATTATAATTAGTTTAGAAAAATTAGTTGTCTTTGATAGCGTCTTTTGCCTCGGCAAGCACATCGGAAAGATTTTGGCATGCTTCCATGGCTTCACCAGCACTCGGGTCAGTGTAATTGTACACGAAAGGAGTCACCATGTTGTTGATTTTTACAAGAGCGTTGTCGATAGCCTCAACGATTCTGTTATCTAATTGAGAATCAATGTTTTTAACATATGCGTGCAATGATTTCGATTCATCGCGTTCGCCTTCGTTGCCGCCCATGTAAGCGTTTTTAATAGAGGTGATGTTGTCGTAGAAATCGATGATTGACTTCTGGCTGTAAGGCGATTCGACGTATGTCGGGTCTTCGCCTGTGTGCGGCTTGCCAATTTTTGATGTTCCAACCTCGTCAGAGATGTCGATGCTGCCGTCGATGATTGACTGAAGTGCCTGAGTGAGAGTAACATAGGTGCTTCCTGCCTTGCCTGCATTTCGCATGTTCTCGCTATAGCTGAAGTCGCCGCCGTTGACGGTTGTATTGAACTCGAGTTCTTCCATTTTCTCGCGATGTGATGCCGGAGCGTTGTCGCCAAGCCAGCTCACCTCAAGTTGGAAGCAGCGGTTGCGGAGGTCGCCCGACACTGCAACAGCGTAAATCATATCGTCGTTGGTGAGATCAGCGACATTTCTTGGCTGACCGTCACGGAAGAGCACGTATTCAATGCCGTGGAAGCCAAGGAGAGCGTTGCCAAGTTGCTCGCCAGCCACCACGTCGCCGTCTTCAGAATCCAGAGCTGCAATCATGCTCGGACTTGCCATAAGGTTGTTGAAAGCGTCTTCGTCGAGCGGCCATGAGTCGATGTGCGGGTCGATACCGAAGTCGGAGGCTGCACCAAACAAAAACGCCTCACTCATCTCCCACCATTTGCGGGCTTCGAGGAAAGATTCACAAGCTTTGTCGACGTTAGCCTGAGTCATGTCGGATTTCAATGTCTTGAGGTCGTTGACGAGTTCATCGGTGAAAAATGCCAATTTGGTGTAGGTCGGACTCACCGTGTGGTCAAGAAATTGGTTGATGATGGTAACCTTGACAGCGTCAGTGTCGGTTGTAGGTTCTGTGGTTTTGCTGCTTTTCTTGCAGCTGTTGAATGAGAATGCCAACAGCACAGCGGCTGTCATAAGCATTGCGGTCTTAAAAAACTTCTTCATTTTTTATAATTATTTGTTAAAGAATCCACTGTAAGCGATGCCTAATGAAATCATCGGCTCGTTGTTATATTGTTCTTTGAGGAATCGTTCTGAAAACTCAGCTTTCACCACCACTTGTTTTATCGGATAATAATTCACTCCGAGGGTCATCACATGGCGTTCTGTCCAGTCATACATTGTGATTGCCGATGCGTATGGGATGTAGCTGTCGTAATAGTCATAACGGCCGAAGACAAAAAGCTTACGCTCACCAGTCCTTTTGATATTATGGAAGATATCGTAGCCGATTTCGCTGCCAAATGCCATTGCCTCCTCTCCCACCAGCGAGCGCGGATAAGGCGAGAAGCTCTGGTGATTCTGATTTTTGTTGTAAGCCGAGATGATGTCGGCATCGTTGAGATGGCCGTAGTCGAAGTTACCTCTTATAATAAAGCCGTATGCCTTGTAGTCAAACTCGGCAGTGCCGATAAGCACGGTGCCTTTCACATCTTTATATTTGTCGGCTTCGTTGGTGACTATGTCGTTGTTAAACGAGTTTCCGATGTAGCCGCTCACGCCAATGTGCAGGTTCTTAATCGAATAATTATCAATGCGTAAGGCACCCGCGAGGTTATTGGCCACCTTAAACTCATACGGCGACGCGCAACCGTTTTTCACCCAGTTGGCGTTGTTGAACATGTTTGAATTCAAGCCTGGAACCACTACGGCTTCGTAGCGCCATTTGCCAACCTTTCCCCAGATGCTGACGCCCGTTTCATGCCAAGTGCAAGGCATGATGGTGAACTCGCCTTCAGGACGATAGCAGGTGAAAAACTCCGTCGGCAGGTGAGCATTGTTGGTTTGTCCGACAGGCACGATGATATGTCCCATCCTGATATTCAATGCTTTACTAAACGATTTTTGAATCCAGAACTGTTCGAGAGCGACTTCACCGCCACGTTCTATCTCGTGCTCGAATTCGCCCGTCTCTTCGGCTTCTATCTCCACCGCCACCTCGTTGCCGCCATGTTCAAACTCAATCTCGCTGCCCATCGTCCAGCCGTGACCGAAGTCATAACCTAAAAAGATGACCACATGCGGAAGGTCGACACGGCCATAACCTGGAGAATCTTTGTAGCGGTCGGGATGCGAGTAGCGAAACATGTTATCACTGTAAAAGGTGCGGGTGTAAACCGCCTCACCGTAGCCTCCGATTGTCAGTCGTGATTTTGTAACTTTTTGATTTTCAGCAGGAATCGTGTCGTTTTCAGCAGCTTTCAAATTTTCCGTCAAGGAGAAGGAAATCAAAGCTGTCAAAGCAAAAAATGATAATAAAAACCTTTTCATTTCCTAAAAAATAACCTAATAATTCATGATGCGAAATTACATCACATCACAAATTACCAGGGTCATCATTTTTAGGGATTTTTAGGTTCGGGAGTCATCATTATGGGGGATTTTAAAACATTGAAAACTTTTGTTGTAATTTTTTCATATCTTTGCGAAAAATAATTAACATGAAAACACTTGTAGTTTACTTCTCTGCAACCGGCACAACCAAGGCTGCCGCACAACGTCTGGCAAAAGAATTCAATGCCGACCTTTACGAAATCACACCTGAGGTGCCTTACACTGCCGCCGACCTCAACTGGCGCGACAAAAACTCACGCTCAACCATCGAGATGAAAGATAAATCGTCACGTCCGGCAATAAAAGGCCATTGCGACAACATCGCCGACTACGACGTGGTGTGGATAGGATTTCCTGTTTGGTGGTACACCGCACCGACTATCGTCAACACCTTCATCGAAGCCCACGACCTCAGCGGCAAAACGTTAAAAGTTTTCGCAACCAGCGGCGGCAGTGGCGTGGAAGGCTCAGCTAACGACCTCAAAAAGGCGTATACTCAATACAATTGGGGCGAGAGCAGGTTGATGAACAGGTAGAAAGAGGAGAACACTGATTATTTTATGGCAAACATCATTACAATTATCCGTATTCTCTGCAGCATCGCCTTGTTGTTTTTCCCAGCATTTTCGCCAGTTTTCTACGTCTTATACATCACAGCAGGCATTTCCGATATGGTCGATGGCTGGGTCGCGCGACGGACTCATACGGTAAGCGAGTTGGGTGCCAAGTTGGACACGATTGCGGATATTGTTTTTGTCATTGTTTGTCTGGTGAAGTTGCTTCCTGTGCTGGACATCGCCGTTTGGCTTTATGTTTGGATAGGCGTCATCGCTTTGATCAAAATAATCAATATCATCTCCGGATTTGTCGTTCAAAAGCAATTCGTTTCAGTTCACAGCACGATGAACAAAATCACGGGATTGCTGCTGTTCGTGCTCCCGCTGACAATCACGTTCCTTGATCTGAAATACAGCGCTGCGGTGGTTTGCACTTTTGCCACCTTTGCTGCCATTCAAGAAGGACATTTCATAAGAACAAAATAATTTTCATACCTTTGCAACTCCATTTAAACTATATCAAATATGAAAAAACTTGCAGAAAATCCTTTGTTTGTATTCCTTAGCGGATTGATTTTAACCGCTGTGGTTTATTTTGTCTCGATTTTTATGGGGCATCACTGGCAGCTGAACTCAAGCATCGTCGAAGATTCGGTCCTGAATCATGGCACGATGCTGATTTTGTCAATTTTGCTGATTTTAGCCTTCAAAAAGCAGGTCAAATATCGCATTGCGATGCCGAAATTAGACCAGATCTTCAAGCCGATACTGTTCGGAATCCTTTGCGCTGTGGTGATAAACGTGGTTATGAACATCATCTCTGTCGTTGTCACAGGCTCAATCCAGACTCATCCTTTGATGCGAAACACTACGGTTTTGAAAAATTTCCTGTCGGTGTTTATCCTTGCCAGCATAGGGGAGGAGTTCCTTTTCAGAGGGTTCTTCCAAAACTACCTGAAGCCGCTCAGCAACTGTGGATTTAAGGTTTTTAAAAGAAGAATAAGCTTGCCGGTGTTGATAAGCGCCCTGACTTTCAGCGCAGCACACTTGGTGCTTCTCGCCTCGGGTGTCGACATGATGTTTATCATCAGAGTCCTCGTCTTCACCTTTGTTTTAGGCTTAATTGCCGGTTATTATCAGGAAAAACACGACAATCACATCTTCGCCATATTTGTTCACATGGCTGGTAACCTGATGGGGCTGGTTTCGGTGATAATGATGAAATAAAAAAGCGCCAAACTTTTCATTTTGTCTACCGATTCATTGTCCGTTCCGCAAGTCTTATCGACAATATCGAAATCGGTATCGTCAGAATCAACACGACAATAAGCATCGGCACGTTGTCGATGACAGGTTTCATCATTTCGTCATAGCCTGCAGGCATTTCCTCCACTGCAGCGGCTAACGAGCCTTCAGTGTCGGTCCACCAATGGAAGGTGTAGGCGAAAAACGAATAGGCAAACGGGATGAAACTGGCACGCACACCTTTGATAGTGTCATAACCCTTGATTTTCCTGATGATTTCGGCCAACGCAGTCAAAATGACAAAGCCGATAACGAGCGTCCAGTCGGCCTCACCTGCTATCAGAAACAGCACGAGTAAGAATCCGTTGAGGAAAGTGGCTGCGCCGAAGCTTTTTATCATAGTTGTCGTTTTAAGATACACGAAAGCGAACAGCAGCGGCAGAATCGCGCCGACGTAGGCGTAGCATGCCGGATGAATCATTCCGCTGGTGGCTCCCAAGATGAATATGGCGAGATAAGAGACCGCCATAAGTAAGAGTTTTGATGCTTTTTTCATAGTTTTAAATTTTTATAATTAATAATTCAATTTTCAAATAGTTAATTTTCCGACTGCAAAATTAGAGCCTTCATCCTTATCAAAACATCATCATTTTTAGTGATTTTAAAGCTTTTCAATCATAAATATTGATGAAAATGTTGTGATGGGATAATTTTTATTATCTTTGCAGGAGATTATTAAACCATAAGGCTCATTCTTTATTATGATTAGTTTTTCAAGCGTTCTAACTGCAATATTGACCTTGATGGCGGGCATAGGCGTGTTCCTTGTAGCCTGCCAGATGATGAGCACCCATCTCGAGGCGGTGTCATCGAAAAGGTTGAAGCAGCTGTTTTCAAAGACAGGAAAAAGCAAGTGGAGTAGCGGCGCCGTCACAGTGATGGTGATAGGCTTTGTCAACGTGGGCATACTGTCGTTGACACAAGCTGCCACCATCATCTATGGAGCCAACATCGGAACGACGGTCACGGCACAACTGGTGGCGTTGGGAATGTTCGGCAAGAACAGCATCTCCACGACAATCATCTTTGCGGCCTTTGCAGGCATCGGCGCGTTTATGACACTATTCAGCAAACGCAATGCCACCAAGCAGGTCGGAGGCATCCTGACAGGCTTCGGTATGCTGTTCGTGGGTCTCTCGATGATGGCTAACGCCATGGATGAATTCGCCGCACTAGATGCAGTCAAACAGTTTCTTGCAAGCATCAACAACGCCGTGCTGCTGGTATTGGTCGGCGCCATCCTGACAGCTATCATACAATCCTCGTCGGTGATGACATCCATCGCAATCACTATGGTCGTCTCAGGCTTGGTGACGCTCGACCAAGGCATCTACCTGACGATGGGTAGCAACATCGGCTCATGCGTGGTCGCCATCATCGCCGGCGTGACGAGTGGCACATCAGCAAAACGAACAGCCATGATACACCTGATTTTCAATATCATGGGTGTGGCGATCTTCATGCTGATAGGATTCCTGTTACGCGTGACAACAGGCAATGAATGGACGTTTGGAATTCTGTTTGACAGGATGTTCCCTTCAGCGCCTCAGATACAGCTCGCTATGTTCCACACCATTTTCAACATCAGCACCATGTTGGTAGCTATGCCGTTGACAAATGCCTTGGTGAACCTGGCTTGCCGTATAGTGAAAGAATCGCCTGAAGAAAAAAGCGACGAGCCGCATCTGCGTTATCTCAACGAACAGATGCTGAGCACACCTGTAGTCGCCATCCGTCAGCTGAAGGCCGAAATCGAGAATATGGCAGAACTCGCCATACAGAACTTCCAAAGGTCGATTCATATCATCACCACCATGGACTACAGCGAGGTGGAACAATTCCGAAAAACCGAGATATTGCTGAATTATCTTAACAAAGAACTGGTTGATTATTCGGTAAAGCTTTCCGGCAAGAGCCTCAACAGTTTTGACCAACGTTATCTTATTACAACCATACGCACCGTGAGTGACCTCGAGCGTATCGGCGACTATGCTGAAAACATCGTCGAATATGCCGACGCACTCAAGGGACAGAACGCTAAATTCTCTGATGATGCCGTGGTGGAGATCAAGAAGATGGAGCAGCTTATCGTGGATTTGTATAATGAGATTATGCTCGCCTACCACAAGCTCGACCACGAGGCCCTCGAACGCGCCAAAACACCATATCGAACGCCTTGTGCGTGGAGTGTGCACGCCATCAGTCGGGGCGGAATACCTGTCGCTGGCACAGAACTCCGAACGTGTCGCCGACCACCTCACCAACGTCGGCAAGACGATTCTTAATCTCTAAAATCTCGTTATGAACTACTTCATCGTTGACGCCTTCATCCAAGGCGAGGCAATGGGACGGCCTTCGGTCATCGCCACCCGAATCCAACCAGATGGAAACATCTTCGTCGGCGGCACCGCTGCTATTGTTGCTGAAGGAAATTTTTCATATCTTTGCAGAAATATTTAAGATAGTGACTCAAAAAGACAATAAAGGCTTGGATTATCCATATATGGCGTTTATGGTTGTCGTCTGCACCATCGGTCTCTGTCTGTTGCAAATCATTGTCTTACAAAAGATTGACGCCTTCACGGTCAACCTCACATACAATCTTGAACCGGTTTATAGCATCATTATCGCCATGATTATTTTCAACGAATATCAGGAGCTGAACTTCTCGTTTATCCTCGGCATCGCACTCATCATCATATCGGTAGTGCTTCAAACCTGGTCGAAATTGAAGGTAAAAAGTTAAAGCGAAATACAATAAGAAAAGGAAATGAACTGGACAATAATAATCATCGAAACAATAATCCTGACAGCGGCTTTCACGGCAATGATTCTGATTCCGCAGGTGAAGAATCCTGTGTGGTGGATCGCTGACTACCCGGAGGACATTCAAGAGGAGTATTTCAAAACCCACGAGCGCATACCATCAAAATTCTTCTCGCCGACAGTGTTATTGAAGAAAGGAATGGCGCTACTCATCGCACTCGCTCTGTTACTTGTAGTGGTTAGGTTGGCTGGTGCATACGATTTCTGGTCGGCGTTGGGAGTGGGCTACGGTATTTGGCTTTTCATAGACTGGTACGACTGCTTCTTCCTCGATTGGGTTCTGTTTGCGAATATGAAAAAGGTTCGTCTTCCTGGCACCGAACACATGGACGAGGCTTATCACCAAAAGAAATATCATTTCATTCAATCCTGCTGGGGTATGCTAATAGGACTGATACCTTGCCTTATCGGAGCAGGAATTTATTCGTGGTTAATATGTTAAATAGATAGCATGAAAAAAGCATTACTAATCGCCTTGGGACTGGTTAGTTTGGGTCTTGGAGCCTTGGGAGTAGTGGTGCCCGGACTGCCCACAACGCCGTTTCTTTTGCTGGCTTCATGGTGTTTCTACCGCTCATCGCAACGGTTGCAGGACTGGCTTTTGAAGTCATGGCTGGGCACCTACATCCGCAGCTATCATCGTAGGGGCGAAATGACAATAGCGCAAAAAGCCGGTGCTTGCGGCATCATGACGGCGATGGTATTGCTTTCCGTTTTCGTCTTTATTCCACAAGGCTCAGTAGCCGGAATCATTGTCCCCATCGCCGGCGCCACAGGCGTTCTGGTAGTCATTTTTGCGGTGCCTGATGCAAAAAAAGAAGATTAAATGTCAAGATTATATAAGGATAATTAAAACATTTTTATATCTTTGCAGGAAGTGGGTAAATAGAAATAAAATTATTAAGATATGAGAGTTTTCATTTATATTTGGATGATTGTTCAACTGGTTTTGTTAGTCATTGGTGGGGTGTGGACTTTTATTGACAGAAAGAATGAAACCCGCAAGAAAACCCCATTGATTCTATCGCAATCGGAAGTTTTATGTTGGCTATCTATTTCCTGGTTTTAAAGCCAATACTGGAGAAATAGGATCTATCGTTAATAATGGTTGAAGGGTCTTTGAAATAATCATCCAATACACCCTCTCAACCCAGCTATTTCCCCAAATACTCGCTAGGCGTGAGGCCAGTCACCTTCTTGAAGAGGCGGGTGAAATGATGGGGAAAATCGAAGCCCAGGAGGCGCGAGGTCTCGCTGATGTTGTGACCGTTCATCAGCAGGCTCTTGGCCTGGTTGATGACATAGTTATGGATGTAGCCAATGGCGGTTCCACCTGTCGCCTTGTGGACTATGTCGCCGAAATAACGCGGCGAATAAGCCAGCTCTGAGGCGCAATAGGCAACGGTGGGCAGGCCTTGCGTCAGTTGCCGATTCTCGCGGAAATATTGTTGCAGCAAGTCATGAAAACGTTTCAGCAAGTCGCTGTTGCCACTGTCTTCCTCAGAGAGCTGACGCAGATAGACTTCTCAGCGAAGGCGAGTCCTCGTGAGTAATCAACTCTTGCCGCATCTGAGAGAGCAGTTGTGTGATGCTGAGCCATTCATCAGGCTCCATCCGCAGCGAGCCTGTGAAGAAATAAGAGAAATATTGGTAGCGTTCTATCTGACGTTCCAGTTCAGAACCGTGCAGCAGTTCGGGCGACCACAATAGCACCCATCCGCTCAGCGAGATGCGCTCCCCATTGTCCTCCAAGCCGCCAATCTGTCCTGGTTCAACGGCAATAATCGAGGCATCGCTCACCTGCAGGGTCTTCATGCCATACGAGAGATCTTTGGGAAACTGACGCTGGATAAACAACCCATAGACACCGTAGTTGTTCAGGCTATGACGGAAGGGAGCCAGTTCGTCATAGTGGATAATACTGACCAGTGGATGCAGCTCAGGAGCATCCACAAATCGGGCAAAGTCATTGGGATTATCTATTTTCAGAATCTTCTTCATTGCGATGCAAAGGTACGATTAATTTGGAAAAGCAATAAAAAATGGTACATAATCTTATATATTATAGTCAATTTCTGCGAAATTGGTATATATTTAGCCAATTTATGTAATACCTTTTTTAAATAACAAGTGTACTTTTGCAAGCGTAATTAGAATTAGGCATAAATGAAAAAGATTCTCATCCTTGCAGCAGTTGTGGCACTTATGACTGCCTGTAACAACCAACCGCAAACAATAGAAACAAAAGAAAACAAAGAAGAAATGAAACAAGAACTGAACCTCACGCAGGAGTGGGACAAGGTGTTCCCGCTGAGCGACAAAGTGAATCACCGCAAGGTGACATTCGAAACCCAATACGGTCTGACTTTAGCAGCAGACCTCTATACACCAAAGGATGCCGAAGGCAAATTGGCGGCTATTGCCGTGAGTGGGCCTTTTGGCGCCGTCAAGGAGCAGTCGAGCGGACTATACGCTATGAGAATGGCAGAGCGTGGTTTTGTCACGCTGGCTTTCGACCCATCCTACACAGGTGAGAGTAGCGGTGAGCCTCGTCGCACGGCTTCGCCCGACATCAACACCGAAGACTTCATGGCTGCCGTTGATTTCCTTTCAAAACAAGACAATGTGGATGCTGAAAAGATAGGCATCATCGGTATCTGCGGCTGGGGTGGCATCGCCCTCAACGCCGCCGCCGACACCCGCATCAAGGCCACCGTGGCCAGCACGATGTACGACATGACCCGTGTCAGCGGCAATGGCTACTTCGACAGTGAAGACAAAGAAGAGTCACGCCATGCAACACGTGAGGCCCTCGCCAAGCAGCGTCTTACCGACCCGATGGCGATGGCAGGTGGTGTCATCGACCCTTTGCCCGAGGATGCTCCGCAGTTTGTGAAGGATTACCACGCCTATTATAAAACCCCGCGCGGCTACCACAAGCGCAGCGGCAACAGCAACGACGGCTGGCGCGTCATCGGAACGCAGGCTTACGCTAACGCACGCTTCCTTTATTATATCAATGAGATCCGCTCCGCCGTCATGGTGATGCACGGCGAGAACGCCCACTCGCGCTACTTCGGCGAAGCCGCATACAAATACATGGTAGAGGGACAAGCAGAAGGCTACAACTTCATCGGCAAACCGAATCCCAACCCAGAGAACAAGCAACTGCTCATCATCCCAGGTGCCACCCACTGCGACCTTTACGACGGTGGCGAGGGTAACTATATCCCGTGGGATACGTTGGCAGAGTTTTTCAGGACAAATCTGAAATAAAGCCACAAAAGGAAGAAACTCAACTAACATGAAAAAGTGCATCGTAACAATTATCCTTATGGCACTTTCCACATTGCCCACATTGGCACAAATCGACCTGCACAGCCACGCCGTCACGCAGGGCTACCTCGACTACATCAAAGCCAACGGCGCCGAGATGGACGAGGGTTTTCCCATCCCCAGTTGGGATGCTGAAAAACATATCGCCTTCATGGACAAGGCCGGTATCCGGACTTCGGTGCTGACTATGCCCGCCCCGCAGCCTTTCTTCGGTGATGCGGAGGCTTCAGCAAAAGTGTGCCGCAAGTACAACGAGGAGTGTGCCGCGCTGAAGGCCCGCTATCCGGGGCGTTTTATGTTCTGTGCCGCGCTGCCACTGCCCGACGTGCCGCACGCCTTGGAGGAGGCACGTTATGCCCTTGAGGTGCTGGACGCCGACGGCATCAAGTTGGCCACCAACAGCTACGGACAGTACCTCGGCGACCCCGCCTTGGACACGCTGATGGCCTACCTCGACACGCAAAAAGCCGTCGTCATCCTGCATCCGCACAAGCCCTCGGCGGTCAACGCACAGCTGATTGCCGACGTGCCGCTGGCAAGCTACGAATATCTGGCCGAGACGTCGCGCGCTATTCTCAACATGATAGCTCACAATGTGTTGGTGCGCTATCCCAACCTGAAGGTGGTGGTGCCGCACTGCGGCTCGTTTCTTCCCAACGCCTTGCCGCGTTTCCGCTCGCTGTTGCAGGTGATGGTGAAACAGGGCATCATGCAGCCCGTGGATGTCGATACCAACCTGTCGCGGCTCTACTACGACCTGGCCGGCGCGCCCACCGACGATGTCCTTGACGCGCTCCTCACCATCACCACGCCCGACCATATACTCTACGGCAGCGACTACCCTTACGTGGCCGAGCCGGTGCTCATCAGCGGCAAGCAGGCCTTGGAGGTGCGTCTCGCCTCGCACAGACTTGACCCACAGGACATCTTCACAGACAACGCCCGACGACTGTTCGGCGAGAATGTGCCGCTTCGCACCTACGGCGACAAAATCGTCCGCCTCGCCGAAATCGAGGTGGTACCTGAGTATCTGGAAGAGTATCTGGTTTACGCCAAGGAAGTCGGGGAGACCTCGGTGAAAGTGGAGCCAGGCGTGCTGACATTATTTTCGATGCAGACCAAGGAAGACCCTTGCAAAATCTACATCTTGGAAATATATGCCGACAAGGAGGCTTACCAGAGCCACCTCCAGACCGCCCATTTCAAGAAATACAAGGAAGGCACCGTCAAGATGGTGAAGTCGCTGAAGCTTATCGACACCAATCCGATGGTGGGGATGGAGATGTTGGGACGTTGAAAAAAGGTTGTTTTCTTTCTCCATTCGGAGAAAAGTTGTATCTTTGTAATGTTTTTTAAGTAGAACGTATATGAAAACACTTCTTATCAACGGCAGCCCGCACGCCAATGGCTGCACCTTCACCGCCTTGAACATTGTGGCGGAAGAGTTACGGAAAAACGGCATAGATACCGAAATAGTCCACATCGGCAACAAGGACATCCGAGGCTGCATCGCCTGCGGCAAATGCGCCGAATTGGGGCGTTGCGTGTTCAACGACATGGTGAACGAAGTGGCACCCAAGTTTGAGCAAGCCGATGGCCTCGTGGTCGGTTCGCCGGTGTATTACGCTGGCCCCAACGGAACGCTCACCAACCTGCTCGACCGCCTGTTTTTCAGCACCCCGTTCGACAAACGAATGAAGGTGGGCGCAGCCGTCGTTTCAGCACGACGTGGCGGCACCACAGCCGCTTTCGACAGGCTCAACAAGTATTTCACCATCAGCGAGATGCCCATCGTGAGCAGTCGCTATTGGAACATGGTACATGGACACTCCGCTGAAGACGTGATGCAAGACGAAGAAGGCGTACAAATCATGCGCATTTTGGGCCGCAACATGGCTTTCCTTATGCGCGCTATCGCCGCCGAGCGCGAGCGCAACGGACTGCCTGAAAAGGAAGTGACGAAATACACCAATTTCATCCGATAAGTTTTAACCATGAAAAAAGTAATCGTAATCTCAACCAGTCTCCGTCCGGGCTCGAACAGTAACGCGATGGCGGAGCAGTTTGCCAAGGGCGCGGAAGCCGCCGGGCATCAAGTGGAGTTTGTCTCGCTGCGAGGCAAGGAAATCAAGTTCTGCGTCGGCTGCCTGTCGTGCCAAAAGACGGGAGCCTGCGTCATCAAGGACGATGTGCCGGCCATCATGGAGAGCGTCCTCAACGCCGATGTGGTCTGCTGGGCCACGCCCATCTACTACTACGAAATGAGCGGCCAGATGAAGACCCTCATCGACCGCATGAACGCGATGTACCCCAAGGATTACAAGTTCCGCGACATCTACCTGCTGACCACCGCAGCCGAGAACGAGGAGTTCGTGCCGAAACGCGCCGAGTGCGGACTCACCGGCTGGATTGACTGCTTCGACAAGTCAAGTCTTAAAGGACATATCTTCTGCGGTGGCGTAGGCGGACCGAAAGAGATTGCCGGCAATGCCAAGCTGCAGGAGGC
>CAJOEP010000028.1 GCA_905233445.1 uncultured Bacteroidales bacterium
ATAGGTGTTTTGTGCAAAATGATGCCGAGGAATAGGAATAATAAGATTACCGAGCCGAGGTCGAAGGATTTGCCTTTAACAAATAGGCTGATGATGAGAAATGATAGGCCTAATAGGGCTAATAGGGCGGATAAAAGGCGGCTGTTTTCCAATTTCATGGCAGGGGTTAAGGATGATTCGGTCGAATTATTGGGCGAATGATGATTCGCCCCTACAGGGTCGTCGTCGTTGAGGAGGGCAGGGTCGATGGCTACGATGCCTGTTTTTGGGTGCATCAGGGAATTGATGACCACCAATGCTATTGTGACGATGACCACCATGACGATGTTATGCCAGTCGAGGATAGTGTTTCCGATAGGTATTACTGATGTTATGATGCCGTTGGTGTCTTTCACCAGGTCGTTGATGTCGGAGGCCATTTTAAGCGGGATGGAGCCTGAGATGCCGGCGTGCCACACCACGAAGCCGCTGTAGGCCGAGGCGATGAGCAGTCGGTAATCGACGTTTTTGAGTTTTTTTGCTATTTCTTTGGCGAAGATGGCTCCCACGATGAGGCCGAAGCCCCAGTTGAGCCAGCAAGCCACTGCGGATATGCCTGTGACGAGAGCTATAGCGCCAGCTGGTGTTTTCGGTAAGGAGGCGAGACGGCTGATACTTTTTTTAATGGGAGGAGCTGCTGCCAATGTAGCGCCGGTGACGAGGACGAGTGCCATCTGCATGGAGAATCCGAGGAGGTTCCACACGCCGCCGCCCCAGTTGCTTACCACTTCAGTGATACTTTGTTTGCACACCGGCATAGCGACCAAAATAGCGACAAAATTAAGAATTATTGCGAAAATGAAAGGTTCAGGCAGATATTTCTGCATGAATCCCACACATCCGTCGATTATTTTTCGGAAAACTTTCATTCTATAATTATTTTACTTGTGTCGGTCAAGCCGTCAGCATTGGTAATCTTCAGGAAATAAAGGCCTTTCGGAAGATTATCGACGGGTATGACATGCTCGCTGAGGCAGTCGTTCACAAAAATCGCATCGGAATAGACTAATTGTCCTAAAGTATTGAATAACAATATATTAGCTTTTCCAATTTTATCTTGATAGAAACGGATATTGATGTTTTCGGAAGCTGGATTGGGGAAGATGTCGAAACAAAGAATGTTTTCGTTGTTTTCATCGACATCGACGTTATAATTCACGACGAGTTCCATTGTCACGGGGATATGGTCGGAGTTGTTGAACAGCGCGTTTGCGACTGTTTGAGACACGACGGTGTTAGTGGGGTTGTTGATGCTTCTGTTGAAGCGTTGTCCGTCTTGTCCGAGGGCGTTGTATGAGCCGCCGATGTAGCGTATTCCGTCGCGTCCGCCGTAAATGTTTTCCGACATCAGGATAAAATCGAAGCGGTCGTCCATGCCGCCTGAGGAGTGGCAGTCGGAGTCATCGTATTGGTGTGTTGACTGTGTGTGGTAGTTGGCATACTGGCCGTTATTGTTCCAGGTGCCGACTCCGTAGGGGTAAAGCGGGTCGATAAAATAGCAGTTAGGATAAACCGTTTGATTCGTCAGTGTCTGATAAGCAGGCTCTTGTGAGGTGTATAGATTAAAATCACCCATAATGAGGACATTGCATTCGCGGTAGTTGAGGTCGATGTATCGCATGATGTTTTCGGCCATTGTCTTGCGTTTGGTCTCGTTGTCGGAGCCTGTGCCGGCTTTAAGGTGTGCTATGACGCAGGTGAGGATGATTTTGTTGGAGTTGTCGTTTTTGAATTTAAAATTATAAACGTCAACGTCGCGGATATATGTTTGGGCCATATAATGGCTTACGCAAGTAAGTTTTGTGGAGTTGTAGAATATGCAGTTGGTTAGCGAGGAGTTGCTTGAGTTGGATCCCGCGCTTGTCATCCAGTAGTCTATTCCGTTGATATTCAGGTTGTTATTGATAAAACTTGTCGGCAGAGAGGTGTTTCTTCCCATTTCGCAGACGGTGAGAATATCGGGATAATAGGCGGTAAGGATGGTACGTATATAGCCATCCTTATCGTTGATGTTGTTGTTTGTTGTCGTGCAGTAGCTGGTATTGTTGCCATAGTTAAGCAGGTTGTACTGCATCACTTTCAGCGTATCGGATTGTGCGATGGCTGAAGAGAAGAATCCTAACAGGATAAAAACGATAAATATAATTTTTCTCATGGCAACATTACGATTATTCAATACGTTTGAGCATGCTGATTTCTGCGCTGGTGAGGAAACGCCAGTGTCCGCGTGGCAGGTTTTGTTTTGTAAGGCCTGCGAGCATGACGCGGTCGAGTTTTATCACTTCATAGCCGAGGCTTTCGAAGATACGGCGCACGATATGGTTACGTCCTGAGTGTATTTCGACGCCGACTTCGCGCATTGTAGGGTCGTCGGTGACGTAGTCGATTTTATCCACTTCGATAGGTCCGTCTTCGAGCATGAGGCCTTTTTCTATTTGTTCGAAGTCTTTTTCTGTGAGAGGTTTATTCAGTGTTACGTGATAAAGTTTTTTGACTTCGTGGCTTGGGTGAGTGAGTGTTTTGGCGAGTTCGCCGTCGTTGGTGAGGAGTATGAGTCCTATGGTGTTACGGTCGAGTCGGCCTACTGGGTAGATACGTTCTTGGCATGCGCCTTCGACGAGGTCCATGACGGTATGGCGTTCATAAGGGTCGTCGGATGTTGTGATGACGCCTTTCGGCTTGTTTAGCAAGACATAACGAAGTTTTTCACGGTTGAGGGTTTGGCCTCCGTAAACCACTTTGTCGGTTGTTTTCACTTTGGTGCCGAGTTCGGTTACCACTTCGCCGTTCACTGTGACGGCGCCGGCTAGGATGAGGTCGTCGGCTTCACGGCGTGAGCAGATGCCTGAGTCGGCGAGGTATTTGTTGAGACGGATTTCGCCTGTTGCGCGTGGACGGTCGAATTCCGGGTCTTTTTCGCGGCGGTATCCGCGGCGGCCGCCTCTTGTCGGGCGTTCCTCGTCACGGTCAAAGCGCTTTCCGAATGATTTTTTATCGCCGAAAGGCTTCTTATCGCCGAAAGATTTTCTTTCACCGCGTCCGAAACTGCGTTTTTCTTCTTTCTCGTCGTCATTTCTTCTTGAAAAACCGCGTCTTGTCGGTTTCTCATTGTCAAATCTCTTACCAAATGGCTTGCGGTCGTCACGACCGAATGCTCTTTTTTCGCTTCTCTCGTCATCACGACGACCGAAGCTGCGTTTTTCACCGAAAGGTTTTCTTTCATGGCGTTCTTCATCGCCCTCACGGCGAGCTTTTTCTTTTGCAAACTGCTCCAATCTCTCGTCACTGAATCTTCTGACTTCGGCAGTTTTTCTTCTGGCAACGTGCTGACGTTTGCCGTTTCTTTCTTCGTTATTCATTGTTAAAAAATAATTATATATAAAATTTCGGACTGCAAAATTACAAATTTTTTTTGAGAAGACAGAAGATAGAAGTCAGAAGTCAGAATTTTTTTGTAATTTTGCAAAGTTATTGAGATTCCTCACTACGTTCGGAATGACAAAAGGTATTAAAAATTGTTATATGAAAAAAGTATCATTATTCCTTATTTTACTGATGGTGGCGATGATTGCCAAGGCGCAGATTGCTACCAACATTTATTGGGTGAAGTTTACCGACAAGGCCAATTCGCCTTATTCCATTGATAATCCGAGTGAATATTTGAGCCAGAGGGCTTTGGAGAGAAGGGCTCGTCTAGGTATCGAAATTGACGAATATGACATTCCGGTAAATCCTCAGTATTTGCAGGCTGTTGAGGCATGTGGAGCTCAGCTTTTGAACCCATCGAAATGGTTGAATGGCGTGTCGGTTTACACCAACAGTCAGGATGTGGTTAACGCCATTAACGCATTGGAGTTTGTCGAGACGGTGCGCAATTGCCCGAATTATCCTGAAGCCCAGCGTGACAAGGAGATTTGGATGGAAAATGAGATGAAGGCATCTGGCAATCCAGTGATGACAAGAGGTTATTATGGTGGTGCAGAGACACAGGTTTATCAGTTGAGAGTCAATGAGTTGCATGCTATGGGATATGATGGAGCAGGTGTTCACATCGCTGTTTTGGACGGTGGTTTCATTGGCACTGACACTCATCACACTTTTGATAATATGCGTGAGGAAGGTCGTCTGCTTGGTATCCGTGACTTCGTATATGGTTCGGAGTCGGTGTATTCGCAGAGCACACATGGCACTTCGTGCTTAAGTACCATTGCCGCTTACGATCCCAACAACATGGTGGGAACAGCTCCGAAAGCTTCGTTTTATCTGTTCCATACAGAGGATGGTAACGGTGAGAATATCGTAGAGGAATACAACTGGGTGTCGGGTGCGGAATTAGCTGACAGTCTTGGTGTTGACATTTGCACAACATCGTTGGGATATATTGATTTCGACATGCCACAGTGGGATCATCCGTTTGAGCATTTCGACGGGCATACAGCTCCTATGTCTATTGGTGCTGAGATTGCTGCAAGTCGTGGAATTATTTGTACAAACTCGGCCGGCAACGAAGGCGATGGCATATGCACTTTGGGAATACCGGCAGACGCTGAGCATATCGTCACTGTGGGTGCTGTTGACGGAAGTGGAAATCGCGCTTGGTTCAGTTCTTGTGGTCCGACATACGATGGTCGTATAAAGCCGGATGTGATGGCGATGGGTGAAGACACTTACGTCGCATCAGGATGGGGTGGCTATTACAATGGCAGCGGCACCTCGTTCTCGAACCCTGTGTTGGCAGGTGCGGTGGCATGTCTGCGTCAAGCAAGTCCTAACGCTTCGGTGCAGGAGATTTGCGACGCATTGCGTGCTGCTGGCAACAATACCGGCAATCCTAACAACTATGACGGCTACGGCATTCCGGACTTTGTGGCGGCATTGGAAATGCTTGACGTTGAGGATGTTATGGTTGAAAATGAGATTATCAGCGTGTTCCCTAATCCAAGCAATGGCAATGTGAAGGTTCAGTTAAAAGAAGGTGTTGACAAGTCCGATATGACGGTATATGACAATATAGGTCGTGTGATTGTTAATACGATGAATATCAATGAGGTAGAATTTGTATTGAATAATTTGAGTGCTGGAATTTATCAGGTGAGAGTGGAGACGGAGAATGGGAATCAGACCTTAAAGGTTGTTTTGACGAGATAATGTTTTCGTGAAAAACATACAAATTATAAAAATATGAAAAAAGGCATACTTATATTTATCACCATGTTGATGCTATCGGTGACGCTATGTGCTCAGAAGAAGGTGGCGGTGTATGTCACCGGAAAGGACGATGGCATCAATAAGGTGTTGGGAGACAAGCTGGTGGAGGCGTTTGTGAAAAACGGCAAATACATTGCTGTTGAGAGGACGAGTGGTTTTTTGGCGGAGCTGAAGAAAGAGCAGAACTACCAAAGAACCGGCGAGGTTACCGACAGTGAGATTTCGGAATTGGGGAAGCAGTTCGGTGTTGAATATGTGTGCGTGGCGGATATTTACGATGTTTATAGCGAAAAATACGTCTCGGCCAGGCTCATTGACGTTGAAAGCGTTGAGATTATCAATTCGGCCAATGTGAACACCAAGCTTGACAACATGAACGAGCTTTTGAGGGTTAGCGTTGCTTTGGCAAACGGTCTTACGGCCAAGACTTCGAAGGAGTTGGCTGAGGAGCAGGCTGCTAAAGAGGCGGCGGAACAGGCGCAACTGACTGCCATCAGAAAGCAATACGAGGCAGAGCAAAACGAGATTAAACATCAATTAAATCAGGGGATTCTGCAGGTTGAGGATTTGCAGATAACATTCCCGTCGCCTGACACCAAATATTATTGGAAAGAGGTTAAAAAAGAGATAAAGGCGTGTCATGTCGGGGAAAAGACAGACTGGAGGCTTCCAACAGAACTTGAGGTGAAAAAAATCGCTTCGTTTTTGGACAAGCACATGGACAAGAAGAAATATCCTGCCATTTACGAAGAGATTAGCGATATGAGATATGCTTTTTATCAATGGGAATATAATCTTTGGTATGTGGGTAACAAGTATAAGGTTGCCCAATATCTGATGCTTGTGCGCGACGCGAAATAACGTAAAAAAGAATTTTTTCAAAAATTTCTTGTTTTTCTCAAAAAATCCCTATCTTTGTAGATTGAAAAATTTAAAACTATGGATTTAACTACATCATATCTTGGATTAAAGCTTAAGAATCCTATTGTTGTTGGTAGTTCGACATTTACCGGAACGGTCGATGGCATTGTGAATTGCGCAAAGGCAGGTGCTGGAGCGGTGGTGTTGAAATCGCTTTTTGAGGAGCAGATTTTGTCGGATATTAAAAAGGAGGAAGGATACACCGATATTTATAACTCCAATCCGGATGCGGATTTGTATATGAAGACATTCCTTCGCGGAAATGAGATTGCGATTTATGAGAAACTCATCCGCGAGGCAAAGAAAGCCGTTGACATTCCGATTATCGCGAGCATCAACTGTGCCGACAAAGGCGAGTGGATGAGCTTTGCCAAGGAGCTTCAGGACGCTGGTGCCGACGCGTTGGAGCTGAACATCGCGGTGTCGCCATTCGACAAGGATGTTCCTTCGAAAAACATTGAGGATGAGGTGGTTAGCATCTTCAACGAGGTGAAAAAGACGGTGACGATTCCTGTCTCGGTGAAGCTTGGCGACCATTTCACAAACATAGGAAACCTGGCATTCCGTTTGAGCATGGCAGGCGCGGCAGGATTGGTGCTTTTCAACCGTTTTTATAATCCGACAATCGACATCGAGCACATGAAAGTTGTTCCTGGTTCGGCACTTTCGGTGGAGGAGGAGAACAGCAACACCTTGAGGTGGATATCGTTGCTCACAGCGCAGGAGATTCCGTGCGATTTGTCGGCTTCGACAGGCGTTCATTCGGCGGAAGACGTTGTGCGTCAGATACTTGCAGGTGCTGAGTCGGTGCAGGTGTGCAGCGTTCTTTATCGCAAAGGTGTGAACCATGTAGCTGATATGGTTGCAGGTCTCGAGAAATGGATGGAGAAACATAACTTTAAGAGTATCAATGATTTCAAAGGTAAATGCAGCGCTTCGGCCGATGTGAAAGTCTTTGAAAGATTGCAATATTTGAGAAGAAACAACGATTTAAATTAACATAATAAAACTTAAAAACTATGGCAAAATACGTTTGTGACGTCTGTGGTTATGAATATGACCCGGCAGTTGGCGATCCGGACAACGGCATCGCTCCAGGAACACCATTTGACAAATTACCGGACAGTTGGTCATGCCCGCTTTGTGGAGTGGGAAAAGAACACTTTGAACAGAAGTAGTTGGCAGTTACCAGTTACCAGTTGGCAGTTGCCAGTTGGCAATTGGCAGTTACAAGTTAGAAGTTATAAATTATGGACACAAAATCGCTATCAAAGATTGGATACGGTCTTTATGTCCTGACGACGAATTACGACAACATTGACAATGGCTGCATCATCAACACGGTGCAGCAGGTGACGAGCGAGCCGCTGCGTCTGTCGATTGTTGTGAACAAGAAAAACTACACGCACGATCTGATTTTGGACTCGTGCGTGTTCAATATCAATGTGTTGACAACGGAGACGCCGTTTAAGGTGTTCGAACACTTTGGTTTTCAGTCGGGAAGGAACGTAAACAAATTCGCGGACTGCGAGCAGGAGCTGCGCGCCGTGAATCATGTGCTGTATCTGCCTAAGCATATCAACGCTTATTTTGCGTGCAGAGTGGTGAAGTCGATAGACCTTGGAACACACACGATGTTTATCGCCGACGTACTTGATGCGGTGCAGGTAAACGACAAAGAATCAGTGAATTATGATTATTATCAGAAGAATATCAAGCCGAGCAAGAAGGTGACGAAAGGTTGCTGGGTGTGCAAGGTGTGCGGATGGGTTTATGAAGGAGAACGCTTGCCGGATGATATTGTTTGTCCGCTGTGCAAGCACGGGAAGGAAGAGTTTGAGTATGTGGAGCCGACGTGAAGAGAGGACGGTAGGGACAAGGCATGCCTTGTCAGTACGGGATGTGATGAGGTTCCTTGCTGCGCTCGGAATGACAATGGTTTAATTAATGAAAATTTAAATAAAAATATGAACAATAAATTAGCAGAGAATATTTATTATGTGGGAGTGAATGATCGCAAGACGGAGATGTTTGAGAATCACATGGAGTTGCCGAATGGCGTGTCATACAACTCGTATCTTATTGTGGATGAAAAGGTTGCGTTGATTGACCCGGTGGAGCCGGAGTTTATGGCGCAGTATATGTTTCAGATTAAGCGCATTTTGGGCGACCGCAAAGTCGATTATTTGATTGTAAACCACGACGAGCCAGACCATAGCGGTTCGGTGGGTGCTGTTTTGAGGGAATGGCCTGAGGTGACTGTGGTTGGCAATGCCAAGACATTTGCGCCGTTGGAGAATTTCTACGGTGAGATTGCGAACAAGAAAACTGTTGCTGAGGGCGAGACGTTAAGCCTTGGTAATCATACACTTCAGTTCTTCATGGTGCCGATGTGCCACTGGCCGGAGTCGATGGCTACATACGAGCAGAGCACTGGAATAATCTTCTCTAACGACGCTTTTGGAGGTTTTGGAGCATTGAACGGAGGCATCTTCGACGACGAGGTGAACCTCGATTTCTATGAGGCTGACATGCGCCGTTATTATTCCAATATTGTTGGTAAGGTGGCGATGATGGCGACTAAGGCTATCCAGAAGGTACAGACTTTGGACATCAAGATGATAGCACCATCGCATGGTTTGATTTGGAGAAGCAACCTGAAGTGGGTCATTGACAGATACACTGCCTGGAGCAAGCAGGAGGCGAAAGAAGGCGTGGTGATCGTTTACGGCTCGATGTACGGAAACACTGGCAGGATGGCTGATATCGTAGCAAGAGGCGTGGCGGATGCCGGCGTGAAAGAGATTAAGGTTTATGATGTGTCAAAGACCGAGACATCGTTCATTTTCAGCGACATTTGGCAATATAAAGGTGTGATTTTGGGTGCATGCTCGCATTATGGCAGCATTTTCCCGAACATGGTCGGGTTGTTGCATGAGATTGCCGAATACAAGCCACAGAACAAGGTGTTCGGTTTGTTTGGCGGTGCTTCGTGGAGTGGCGGCGGACTCAAGACGTTAAAAGAGAACGCTGAAGTCTGCAAATGGAACATCGTGGGCGAGCTTGTCGAGGTGAAGGGGGCGCCGATAAGAGAAGATGATATTGAGAAACTTTATAATCTAGGCCTCAAAATTGGGGAAGCAGTTAATAGTTGACAGTTGACAGTTAGTCAGTTGTTCAGTTAAACAGTCTAACTGACTAACTGACTAACTGGTTATCGGCTTTCTACGGTTTCAAGTTCTTGATAATAAACCTGCGGTATTTCGTCTTTGTAGTCTTTACTGTAGAAATCTGCAGGTTTTAATAATTTTCCGAAGACAAAATCCTGGATGAGGACGAACTCGTTACCTTCGCTGAGGAGGGCGTATTTATGGTCGGGATCTTTGATCATGTCCTCATATTTTTCGATGTCTTCCTCGCTATAATCGTATATATCTGAGTTGTTGAAAAGACGGAATGTTGTTACGCTGATGACGTTTCCTTCTTTTGTTGTTAGTGTCAGTCTTTCTTGGAAAGGCGAGTTGATGATAGAGTCGCGGCGTGCAGGGTCGATGTCGTAAATAAACGCTTCGAAGCGCACGTCTTTGAACGACATCATAAGGGTGAGCACTTTATTGTCGTTGAAATCGACTTTTTCGCCGTCGAGGCGGTCCATTTCGTATTGTGCACGGTTTATAGTGTTGATAATGAAGCTGTTATGTGTGTCGCCGTTTATCTCTAATTTTAAAGATTGGATATCATCCATTTTCTCGGCGAAGATATGATGGTCGCGCCAATCGGTTGGATTTGCTGTAAAACGCGGGCTGATGGAGCCTCTAAGTCCTGGAATATGAGCGACATAGACCTTGTCGCCGCCTTCTTTCAGGACGTAGGTGCCTTGGTTGTCTTGTGTTATATCGCCGATGTAGAACACTTTGCTTCGTTTCTCGTGATAGAACAGTTTTATCTTATTGAAAAGGTTGATACGGGGAAGCATTTGGTAAACTTCGACTTTGGTGTTGGTGCTGGCCATTCGTGTCACGATATTGTCGCTTTTCTTAACAGACACTGGCATTTTTATTCTCATGCGGTTGAGGGTGTAGAGCATCTCGTTGACCATGCCGATATTGGCGTTATATTCGTCGTTGACTCTCCAGATTTTTCCTTCGCGTTGCAGCAGCACTTCGTTTCCGCTTTTATCGGCGAAGAAGAGCTTTGTTATTGACGCTGTGTCGGATACGGTGTAGTCGGAAGCCTCGTCGCGCAGAGAGCTGAGGTAGCTGTTATTGCCGATGAGGATGCCTGCGATGATTACCAATGCCGCGACGATTACTATTGAGATAATATTCTTTTTTTTCATTATTTTGAAGTTTGGAGTTTGCAGTTTGGAGTTAACTTCACACTTAAAACTCCAAACTTCAAACTGATTAACGAGTGTATTTCTTTTTTCTTAATATTGCCAAAACAATTCCGAAAGCTATCATGATGGCGCTTGGAAGCACCACGTTGATGAGTTGCCATGTGATTTGACTGCTGTTGACCTTGTTCATGTCGAGGAGGCGGATTTTTAACTCGCGTGAGCGGACATTGATAAGTCCTTCTCCTTCAATGAGATAAGATATAGCATTGTCGATAAACTGTTTGTTGCCGTAGGTTATGTTGGTGTATTGGTCGTAGCCGAGTGCCAGAGGCGAGCCTACGCGTTGTTTGTTTTTCTTGGCGTAGTCGAGTTGTGCCAGTTGGTTACGGATGATATCGCCGTCGGCTATAACAATCATTGAGGTTTTAGTGCTTTTTGTCTTGAATCCCATTTCTGCCGATTCGGTGATGGCTTCGGGCATGCGGTATTCGTAGAGCGAGGTGAAGTTTCCGTTGAGGAGATAGGCTGTTGTCAGGCCTTTTTGCGGAAACATCTGCTGACTTGGTCGTTCGTTGAGGATATCGAGTGAGATGAATACCGGGGAGCTCGACGCTTTGGTATAGTCAGAGGTCTTCAAAAGCGGTATTTTTTGTATTTCGGGAGCTGAAATCGTTGGTTCCAAAGAGCTTACGAAATCGGCTTTCACTGCTTCGAGGTTGCGTACGATAGGGTGTTCCGACGCTGGTGTGAGCAGTGGGAAGTAGTACCACGGTAGCAGAGCGCTTTGCATGTTGGAGCCTTGTCCGGTCACCAGTCCGATTTGGGCGCAAGGATAGGCCATGAGCAGGTTTTTATTGAGGCGCAGACCGTAGTTGAAGAGCATGTCGTCGAGGTTGAGGTTAAGTGCGAGTCCCATTGTCGATTCTTTGCTTTGGAGGCTGTCCATGGTGGTGCTGACGGCGTCGATGAGCCACATCACTTTGCCGCCGTACATGATGTATTGATCGATGATGAATTTATCTTTTTCGGAAAAAATCTCTGTTGGTTTTGCGATGATGAGAGCGTCGTAGGCAGGTCTGATGACGATGTTGCTGTCGTTGTCTAAGCTTCTGGTCATCAATGAGTTGAGTTGGCCGTTGAGCGTGGCTCGTTTGATGTTGTATTTTTTCGATAGAGTATTGGCGATGTCGTAAACTTCAATATCGGAGAGCTCGCCGTGTCCATCGGTGAAGGCGATGGTTGGTTTATTGATGGTAGAAATCTCTTTTATGGCGCTAATGAGTTTATACTCAAGGTCTTGCGCCGAGTTGTTAAGCACTGTTTCCTGTGTTTGTCCCGACTGTCCCGAGAGCAGGTCGATGGCGAGTTCGTTTTCGCGATAGCTCATCATGATGCCCGGCCACACCATGATTTGTTGTATGCCGTTGTTGGTCTGCACTGTTTCGGTATAGTAATTCAGGCCGTTTTGCCAAAGTATTTTATATGTTTCCTGACGTTCGGCCATGTCGTTGCTTTCCGAAGGGTTAATAAATTCATAATCAATGAATTTGGAGTAGGCGCGGAACTCATCGAGCATCTCTTTTGTTTCTTTGCGCAGTTTTTTGAATCCGGCGGAGAAGTCGCCTTCGAGATAGACGCGGAAATAGACGTAGTCGTCGAGGTTTTTCAGGATATTTTTCGAGGTGTCGGATATTGTATATCTTTTTTCGGAGGTAAGGTCGAAACGGGTATATACGAAAGAGCCGATGATGTTGACTAACACTATGATTATCAGAGTGATAAACAGTGATAGGATTTCGTTTCTCTTGATATTTTTTCTCTTGTTTTCCATGATGCCTCCTACCATTTTCTGCTTGACAGTGTTAGTTTTGTCAGGCTTAAAAACAAAGCGATGACGCTGAGAAAATATATCAGGTCGCGTGTGTCGATGACTCCGCGGCTCATTGAGCTATAGTGTGCTGCCATTCCGAGTTGCTGGATGAAAAGGTCGATTTTTCCGAAGAGGGAGAGTGAGTATATAAACTCGAATCCGATGTAGAGGAAGCCGCACAGAAACACGGAGATGATGAATGCAAGTATTTGATTATTAGTGATGGAGCTACAGAACACGCCGATGCTGACGAATGCCGCGCTGAGGAAGAACAGTCCGATGTAGGAGCCCCAGATGCCGCCGTGGTCGATGTTGCCGGCTGGTATTGCGAGGCGTGACACGGAGATGTAATAGATGAGAGTGGGTATGAGGGCGAGCAGCACAAGTGTCAGTCCGGCGAGGTATTTCGCGCCAACGATTTGCCAGTCGGACAGTGGTTTTGTGAGCAGCATCTCTATGGTGCCGGTGCGTCGTTCTTCGGCGAAGAAACGCATGGTGACGGCAGGCACGAGGAACAGGAACACCCACGGTGCGAGAATGAAGAGGCTGTCGAGGCTCGCGTAGCCATACGACATGATGTTGAAATCGCTTTTAAACACCCAGAGGAACAGTCCTGTGATGAGCAGGAACACCACCACCACCATTATTCCGATGAGTGAGCTTAGGAAGTTGTTTATCTCTTTCTTGAAAAGCGCGTACATTATTATTCTCCTTCGAATGTTATTGAACTGAAGACTGGGAATTCGGTCAGACGCTCGCGTCCTTTAAGGTCAACGAGCTCGATAAGTACGCTGATGCCAGCTACCATGCCACCTGCCCTTTCCACCAGCTGTGTTATTGCCTTGGTAGTGCCGCCGGTAGCCAGCAAGTCATCGACAATGAGCACTTTAGCGCCTGGTTTGAAGCTGTCAATATGCATTTCCAAAGTGCTGGTGCCGTACTCAAGGTCATATTGCTGTGTGATGACTCTGGTTGGCAGTTTGCCTTTTTTACGAATCAGAACAAGGGGCTTGTGCATCTTGTAAGCCATGGCGGCACCAAAGATGAATCCGCGGGCTTCAGCACCTGCAATGACATCAAAATCAATGTCTTTCACCTTGTCGCACATGTCGTCAATAGCTTGTTGGAAGCCATCGGTGTCGTTGATCAGGGTGGTTATATCACGGAAGATAATCCCCGGCTTTGGAAAATCTGGTATGGAACGTACGTATTCTTTCAAATCTTTCATGTCCAAAATTTTTAGGTAGCAAAAATACTAAAAAATTTAATGTGAAATAAGGAAGTTTTTTTTATAAATTTGCGATGATAATATTTTAATGGTAAAAAATGGTTGGAAAAAGACATATTTTATTGCTGTTTTGTTTGATTTCGGCGTTATTTTTGAATGCGCAGGAGGTGAGGAAACACAGTCTTTCGGCTGATGTGGGTGCGATGGGTTTGGCAGGCTACAGCGGCACTTACAAATGGTACGGCGGCGCTGATTTGAAAGGCAATTTACACATCGACAACACCGATATCTCGTTGAATTTGGAGGCTTTGACGGCGAATACATATTCGATGGGACTTAGTGTGAGGCCGAATTTCGAGGTATGCAAAAACGGAGTTCTTTTTGTTGAAGGAACGATGCATTCGAGGATTTTCGGGAGATATAAGGTTTATGAGTTCGTTTATGCCGGCAGTGTTGGTTTTAAGATGCGTCATTTTCTGGCACAGGTTGGAGTTTTTTCGAGGACTATCGATGCTTTTGGCAGGGAATGGCATTCGTTGGACAACTACATCACTGAGCCGTTTAATCTGCTTTACAGATTGACTATCAGCGTGATGGGGTTTGACCATCAGTGGGATGTGTATCTGACTGGCGGCAATTTCTGTGATTTTGAATATGAGCGAATGTGGGAGCCGATTTGCACTCTTGGCGGAAGATATGATTTGAATGAAAAATGGAGCGTGGTGGCGGAAGGGACGCTGCAGGCGGCAGGGATGTTTCATGGGACGGTGAAGTTTTATGAAGGGATTTTGAGAGTTGGAGTAAATTACAAATTATGAGGTTCCTCACCCCTTCGGGGTTCGGAATGACAACACAAAACTTGTCATTCCGAGCGAAGCGAGGAAACTCGAAAGTTAAAAGAAAAACTATTGAAATGAAAGATAAAAGAGTGCGAAGCGACGTTGGTGGAAGATTTCTCACTGCGTTCGGAATGACAGTTTCCGTCGTTTTGATGTTTCTCCTGACATCATGTGGAAAAAATATCGATTATAAAGGGTTGTTTTTTACCTTTAACGAGTCGGTGAATGAGAGGTTTGCGGAGTCGATGGAGTATAATGAGCAGCACGGATATGATGTTTATACGGGCATTCCTGATGAGTATGAGGTTTATGCGATGAGCGACATCCATGTTGATTTTTCGACTAATAATCTGGACAGATATGTGTCTGATTATCTTGCAGATACGATGGCACCGCCGTTCTCGTTGTGTCTTGGCGACGTGATAAATGCGACTGGGCATTGGGATTATTTTGCTGACCATGTGAAGCCGGTGACTGATGCGGGTCGCAAGATTTATTATGCCGTTGGCAACCACGATTTGTATTTCGACCAGTGGCCTGAGTTTAAGTCGAGGTTCCATACTTCGACGTATTGGTTTGAGGTTCAGACAGTTAGCGGATTTAAAGATTTGTATATCGCATTGGATTCGGGCAATGGCACACTGGGTGTTGACCAGCGCGAGTGGCTCGAAAACATCTTGAAAACCAAGAGAAACGAGGGGTTGCGGCATATCGTGGTGTTTACGCATACGCATCTGTTCAAGAAGGACAGTTCGCAGGGTCACACCAGCAATTTCAACCTTGAGGAGACGTACGATTTGGCTGATTTGTTCGACAGATACGATGTCTCGCTGGTGCTTCAGGGGCATTCGCATTCGAGGGATTTGACGACGTTTAAGGATGTGGTTTATTTGAGGGTTGATGCCTTGGAAGACCATTATCCGGATGCATATTACACGATACTTAGTATTGGAGAAAATATTAACTATAATTTTGTAAAGATTAATTGATTGAGATTCCTCGCCCCTGGCAGGGCTCGGAATGACAGATAAATAGGAACGTTAAATATTTTTATTATGAAATCAAACGGAAATTACGATTGGAAGTTTTCGACTGTGGGCGGTGTCACGAGGGTGAACATCGAGTCGGGACAGGACATCATGCATTTGGATGAGCTTGACAGAAAACTCTGGACGGCTTTAAGCTGCCCGTTGAAAGGTCTTGAGATTGACGAAAAGACTATGACGATGCTCGACACCAATGGTGACGGCAAGATTCACATCGAGGAAATTGTGGCGGCCTCGAAATGGCTCACGACGGTCATCAACGACCCGGAACTTTTGTTGAAACGCGAAGCTTTCATCCCGTTCGCGGCATTCAACACGGCAAATGAGGAAGGCTTGCATCTCTTGGAGACCTCGAAGCAAATCATTGAAAATCTTGGACTTGCGAAAGACAACATCTCTATTGCAGACGTTTCGGACAGCTTGGCTATTTTTGCTAAGACACGTTTCAACGGCGACGGCATCATCACCGAAAATTCGGCTGACGACGAGGCGGTGAAGGCTCTCATCAAGAGCATCATCGACTGCATGGGCGGTGTCACCGACAGAAGCGGCGACGCTGGCATCGACACGGATAAGATAGAGGCTTTCTACACCGCTTTGGCTGATTTCAAGGCATGGAAAGAGGCTGGTGACGCTGACAAAGCCAACATCTTCCCGTTTGGCGACGACACTGCGGCGGCATTGGAGGCTTGCATGGCGGTGAAAGACAAAATCGAAGATTTCTTCATGCGCTGCAAACTCGCATCGTTCAACGCCGACAGCGCATCGGTCTTGGATGTCTCATCAGCGAAGATTGGCGAAATAAGTGGCAACAATCTGGCTGCAAGCACAACTGAGATTGCAACATATCCGTTGGCACGTGTCAATGCCGAGCACAAGCTGCCGTTGGGCAAGGAAATCAACCCGGCATGGGCTGGCGCTATGGCTGCATTGAAGGCATCGGTCATCGACAAAGAATGTCCAAACGCGGAGTATCTCACTGAGGAACAATGGGTTAGCATCTTGGCGAAATTCAACGCGTTTAACGCTTGGATGGGAGCCAAGAAAGGTGCTGAGGTTGAAGGTCTGGGCTATGACGCCGCTGCTAAGATCCTTGAAGAGAACAAGAAAGACGTTCTGCTCGAACTCGTAGCACAGGACAAGGCTCTCGAGAGCAAGTCGAACGCCATCGACAAGGTTGACAAGCTGTTGCATCTCTACAGAGATTTCTACACCTTGCTGACAAACTTCGTGACATTCTCTGATTTCTATTCACCGCAGAAGAGGGCTATTTTCCAGGCTGGTACTTTGTATATCGACGAGCGCGCCTGCGACCTCTGCGTGAAGGTTAGCGACATGGGAGCGCAGGGCGCGATGGCACCGTTGAGCAACATGTACATTTTGTATTGCGACTGCACCTGCAAGAGCAGGCCTGGCACCATGACCATTGCAGCCGTTGTGACAGACGGTGACGTGGGAGATATCATGGTTGGCAAACACGCTGTGTTCTATGACAACGACGGTCTCGGCTGGAACGCCACAGTTACCAAGATTGTCGATAATCCTATCAGCATCCGTCAGGCATTCTGGTCGCCTTACCGCAAGATGGCGAAGTCGGTTGAGGACATGATTAACAAACGTGCTGCCGAGAAGGACGCCAAGGTGATGGCTGACGCCAACACGAAGATTAACAACGCTGAGATTCCTGCCGACGGCTCGAAGCCGGCAGAGGTGAAGCCTCCGTTCGACATCGCCAAGTTTGCCGGTATCTTTGCAGCTATCGGACTTGCAATAGGCTTGGTAGCATCTGCTATTGGAGGCTTGTTTGAGTGGCTTGGAGCGCATTGGTACAATATCGTGATATTCTTCTTGATAATCATTGCTATAATCTCGGGTCCGAGCATGATTATGGCATGGCTTAAGTTGAGAAAACGCAATTTGGCTCCTATTTTGAATGCCAACGGTTGGGCATTGAACCAGAGAATCTTGGTCAACACCAAGTTTGGCGCCACTTTGACAGGCATCGCGAAGTATCCTGTTGTCAAGGCGAAAGACCCGTTCACCACGAAGGCTCCGTTGTGGAAGAGGATGCTCAGATGGTTATTCTTGATCATCTGTCTCTGCGTGGCGATTTATTTCATCTTGCCGAAGGACATGAGGCCGTTCAAGAGCTGCTGCCAGAAGGCTGAAGTGGAGGTGGTGGAGGAGACAGCGGAATAGTGGTAAGATTCTTAATATTGTAAGGAAAAAAGCCGTGGGGGTTACCTGCGGCTTTTTTAATTAATTATTATAAGGTGAAGTTAAATTGAGGAAAATTTATTATATTTGCATCATAAAAGATTTTTAAAATGGCAAAAGTAAAGGAAATACAGGAAGAACCTTTGGAAAAGCAACTTTGGAAGGCTGCCGACAAATTACGTAAGAATATTGACGCTGCAAAATATAAGGATGTTGTGCTGGGACTCATCTTTTTGAGATACATATCCATCTCATTTGAAAGTTTGTATAATGAGTTGGTGAAGCAGCAAACTAATGGAGCCGACCCTGAAGACCGTGAGGAATATATGGCAGAAAACGTGTTCTATGTGCCAGCCAATGCCCGTTGGTCGTATCTGATTTCGGTTGCTAAGAATCCACTTATTGGAAAGTACATTGATGATGCAATGGATGCGATTGAGCATGAGAACAAAACACTAAAAGGCATTTTACCAAAGGTATTTTCCAGATCGGAACTTGACCCGACGAGTTTGGGTGAGTTGATTGATCTGATTGGCAATTCCACTTTGCAAAACACCAGCACAAAAAGCGCTGATTTGTTAGGTCATGTGTTTGAGTATTTCCTCGGCGAGTTCGCCTTGGCAGAAGGCAAGAAGGGAGGACAATTCTACACGCCGCGCAGTGTTGTGGAACTGTTGGTCAATATGTTGGAGCCGTACAAAGGACGTGTGCTTGACCCATGTTGCGGTTCGGGTGGTATGTTTGTGCAGAGTGAGAAGTTTGTGAAAGAACATCAGGGACGGATTGAGAACATCTCCATCTATGGACAGGAAAGCAACCAGACCACATGGCGGCTTTGTAAGATGAACCTTGCCATCCGTGGTATTGATGCTTCGCAGGTGAAATGGAACACTGAAGGTTCTTTCCTCAACGATGCGCACCGTGATGTGAAGGCTGATTTTGTGATGGCAAATCCGCCGTTTAACGACAGCGACTGGAGTGGCGACCAACTCCGCAACGATGCACGTTGGCAGTATGGAGTGCCACCTGCAGGCAATGCCAACTTCGCTTGGATACAACATTTCATATACCATTTAGCGCCATCTGGACAGGCAGGTTTTGTGCTGGCGAAAGGCTCTCTGACATCGAAAACAGCTGGCGAGGGCGACATCCGCAAGGCGTTGATTGACAAAGGAATGATTGCCTGCATAGTTAATTTGCCTGCCAAACTGTTTTTGAACACGCAAATTCCCGCTTGCCTGTGGTTTGTGACACGTAACCGCACAAAACGGGCCGGAGAAATCCTTTTCATTGATGCGCGCAACAAAGGCCATCTCATCAACCGTCGTACACGTGAGCTTTCGGAGGAGGACATTCAGGAAATAGCCAATACTTATCATTTATGGCGAGATGAATCCGCTGACTATCAGGATATTGCCGGTTTCTGTGCTTCCGTGCCAGTTAGCCGCGTAGCGGAACTCGACTATGTGCTTACTCCTGGCCGTTATGTGGGCTTGCCGGAAGAGGAAGACGACTTCAACTTTGCCGAGCGTTTCACCGCCTTGAAAGCTGAATTTGAGGAACAACTGAAAGAAGAAGAGAGATTAAACAAATTGATTTTGGAGAATTTGGGAAAAATTAATATTAATGGATGAATATTATGGAAAAGAATGGAATCATAATTTATAATACTGACGATGGCAAAGTCAGTGTTACATTATACGCTAAAGATGGTTCTGTTTGGATGAACCAAAAACAATTGGCTGAACTTTTTGACACCTCTGTGCCAAATATCAATATTCATATAGCTAATATATTGAAAGAAAAGGAGTTAAGTGTTGATTCAGTTATTAAGGATTACTTAATAACTGCCGCAGATGGCAAAAAATACAGCACCAAGTTTTATTCGTTAGAAATGATTCTTGCCATTGGATTTCGTGTACGTAGCCAGCGTGGCACGCAATTTCGTATTTGGGCGAACAAGAATCTTAAGGAATTTATTGTAAAAGGCTATGTGATTGATGATGAGCGGTTGAAAAATCCTGATGGGCGTCCCGATTATTTTGACGAGCTTCTCGAACGCATACGCGATATTCGCGCAAGTGAAAAAAGATTTTATCAGAAAATTCGCGACCTTATGATGCTAAGCAGCGATTATGACAAAACCGACAAGGCGACACAAATGTTTTTTGCTGAGACGCAGAACAAATTGTTATATGCCGTAACCAACAAGACTGCTGCCGAAATCATAGTTAGTCGTGCTGATGCCTCCTTGCCTAATATGGCACTCACATCGTGGAAAGGCAATGTGGTGCGCAAGCAGGATATTTATATTGCCAAGAATTATCTTACTTCAGATGAAATAGATACGTTAAACCGTCTTACAGTGCTGTTTCTCGACTCAGCCGAACTGCGTGTGAAGGAAAGACAGGATTTGACACTTAATTATTGGCGAGGAAATGTTGATTCGCTTTTGGGATTCCAAAATAAAGCTGTACTGAAGGGAGCTGGTAAAGTTTCTACAAAGCAGATGGAAGATAAAGTGGAAGCTGTTTATGCTGAGTTTGACCAACGGCGCAAGGCTTTTGCGGCACAAGAAGCCGATGCAGAGGAAGCCGAAGAACTGAAGCAACTGGAAGACGAGATAAAAAACAGGAAAAAAGATTGATTATGAGTGAGTGGAAAGAGTATAAGTTGGGAGAAGTTGCCTCTTTTGTAAAAGAGAAAGTTGCAGTACAAAGTATTGCAACTGATGATTATATATCTACGGAAAATATGCTTCCAAACAAAGGTGGTATAACATTGGCATCAGGTAAACCTGAAGAAGGAACTATTACAAAATACTATCCAAATACGATACTTGTGTCTAATATCCGTCCTTATTTTAAGAAAATATGGTATGCAGATAAAGCCGGCGGTTGTTCTAATGATGTTTTGTGCTTTGAGGCAAAAGAAAGCATTGTCGATTCAAAATATTTGTTCTTTTTATTGTCTCAAGATATGTTTTTTGATTATGTGATGTTAGGCTCTAAAGGTTGTAAAATGCCTCGTGGGGATAAAGCTCATATTATGAATTGGGATATTTCATTACCTTCTTTAGATGAGCAGCGCCGCATCGCCTCAATTCTCACTTCTTTGGACGATAAGATAGACCTTTTGCGCCGTGAGAACGCCACCCTCGAAGCAATGGCTGAAACGCTGTTCAGGCAATGGTTTGTGGTGGAGGCAAAGGAGGAGTGGGAGGAAAAGCCGCTATCATTCTTCGGAAGAATTGTATGTGGAAAAACTCCACCTAAAAAAGAAAGCAAGTATTTTGGAGGAGGAATCCCATTTATTAAAATTCCTGACATGCATAAAAAAACATTTGTTTTTGATAGTGCGGACTCTCTTACGGAAGAAGGAAAACTATATCAACCAGACAAAACACTGCCCCCTTTTTCTATTATTGTTAGTTGTATTGCAACCGTTGGACTTGTGGTGCTTAACGCAAAAGAAGCACAAACAAATCAACAGATTAATTCAATCATTCCGTATAAAGATGAATATAGGTGTTATTTGTATCTTTATCTAAAGAATCTATATGATGAATTGAACGCAATGGCAAGTGGTGGTACGGCAACATTAAATTTAAACACAGGCAATTTTTCAAAAACACCAATTTGTTATCCTGGTGTTGATATGCTAGTTGCATTTCATAAGCAAGTAAAAGGTGTTTTCGAAAAGATATATTATAATCAGAAACAAATAAACACCCTCATTCAGACTCGTGACGGGTTGCTGCCGAGGTTGATGAGCGGGGAGATAAAGATATAGAAAAGATTGTGAACACGCGTGTTCAAAATTCAAAAATAAAAACAAAAAAATTCCGTGGCAAAATGTTTGTATTTCAAAAATTATTTGTAATTTTGCCACGGATGTGAAAAGGGTAAATATTTGATAAACAATAAAAATTTAAAATTGTATGAAATCTGTTATTGGTAAAAATTTGAAATCTTTGCGTGTGGCAAACGGCTATAATCAGGAAAATGTAGCCGAGTTTATGGGCATTAATCGTTCCACTTATTCGAATTATGAAAGTGGAGACCGAGAAGCTCCATTGGATGTTCTTGAAAAAGCGGCATTGTTGTTTGGGTGCGACCTCAGTCTGTTTTTTGAAGAAGACCAGAATGCGCTCAAAGGCATGCTTGCATGTGCTTTCCGTGCCGACAACCTCAATACCGACGACATGAAAGAGGTTGCCGACTTCAAGAATATTGTTTTGAATTATATGAAAATGGAAAGACTTCTTGAAGAATGAAAAAGCTTGATTTTGAAACAGCCGAGAACCTTGCGGCAAAAACAGAGACAGTCCTTCGCCAGCTTAATATATTGACAGTTTTTCGTCCGCTCTCTGATAATATTTTTGGATTGTCGCTCATAACTCCTGACAAGAAAAACAGGTTTATGCTTGTGAATAGCAAGGTGACGCCAGGTGCCCAGCATTTTACCATCGCACATGAACTGTATCATCTTTATTTTGATGAGAATCCACAACCGCATTTTTATAACCCGCTTTTTACTGAACCTTCAGAACGTTCCGCCAATATGTTCGCTTCAGCGTTGCTGATGCCTAAAGAAGGTGTGATGAATGTCATTCCTGCGGAAGAGTTGAAGAAAAAAGAAGTTAGCATCGACACTATTCTTCGTTTGGAGAATCTTTACGGCATTTCACATACAACAATGGCTCTTCGTTTGAAAGAATTACATGTTATCAGTCCGGAATATGCTGATGAATTGAAGAGCCTTAGCATAACAAAAGAAGCGGCTTTGCGGGGTTACGATGACAAATTATATAGAAAAGGTGATGGCGAACGGCTTGTAATCGGTGATTTTGGTTCAAAAGCAAGGAAGTTGTTTGAAGAAGAAAAAATATCCGAAGGGCATTATCTCGAACTGCTAAATGTTATAGGGTATGGAAAAAGTAAAGATAGTGCTGGATGCTGATGTGTTGATTCATTTTAAATGGTAGTAAGTTGCCAAATATAGATATAACAAAATACATACCGGAAAATCTTATATAATATGCCCCCACTCCACGAATCCGATATTGAGCAGATGCTCATAGAACTGCTGAAAGCCAAAGGTTATCAATACCTTTATGGTCCCGACATTGCACCTGATGGCGACAATCCGATGCGTCACAGTTTTGAGGATGTTGTGTTGTTTGATAAGTTGGAAAAGGCAGTAAAACGACTTAATCCGTCGTTGCCGTGGCTGGTGCAGGATGAGGTGGTGAAGACGGCGATGCGTATCAGTTCGCCGGATATTTTGGCAAATAACGAGACATTTCACCGTATGCTTACCGAGGGCATTCCGGTTGTAATTACCAAAGACGGCGTGGAGCGTGGTGAGAGGGCTTGGCTTATCGATTTCAACGACCCGTGGAACAACGAGTTTACGGTGGTCAACCAGTTCACAATAATTGAAAATGGCCATAACCGTCGTCCGGATGTGGTTTTGTTTGTGAACGGCTTGCCTTTGGTGGTGTTTGAGTTGAAAAACGCCGCCGATGAAAACGCCACTTTGCAAAGCGCTTTTCGTCAGATAGAGACATATAAACAGCAAATTCCTTCAATATTTACTTATAACGCCTTGCTTGTCATTTCTGATGGTTTGGAGGCTCGTGCAGGCTCGCTATCAGCGGGATTCAGCCGTTTCACAGCATGGAAAAGCGACGATGGAGAGAACATCGCCTCGCATCTTGTGAGTGAATTGGAAGTTCTTGTCAACGGAATGTTGCGTAAGGATACCTTGCTCGACCTTGTCAATTCATTTACTGTTTTTGAGAAACAGAAACATGAAGATCTTAAAACCGGACTCACCACGATAAAAACGGTGAAAAAGATTGCTGCTTACCATCAGTATTACGCAGTTAACAAAGCAGTTGAATCAACTTTAAGGGCAACAGGTATAAATTGTTGCAGCATGGTAGGTGAGTCGCCGGCTCATTATGGTTTTCGAACAGTCGAAGAACAGGAACAAGGCGACCATCGTGCCGGTGTGGTGTGGCATACTCAGGGTAGTGGCAAGTCACTGACCATGGTTTTCTATACCGGAAAAATAGTTCAGAGGCTTTATAATCCGACAATAGTTATCATTACAGATAGAAATGACCTTGACAATCAATTATTTGAAACTTTTGTCGGGTCGAAGCAACTGTTGAGGCAGACACCTGTTCAGGCGGAGAGTCGCGAGCATTTGAGGAGTTTGCTTAAAGTGCAGTCGGGAGGTGTGATTTTCACAACGATTCAGAAGTTCCAACCCGAGGAAGGCAACACTTTCGAGACGTTGACCGAACGTAGCAATGTTATTGTAATTGCCGATGAGGCGCACCGCACACAATATGGTTTCAAAGCCAAGACTGTTGACGTGAAGAATGAAGCCGATGAGGTTATCGGTTCTGAGATAAAATACGGCTTTGCCAAATATCTGCGTGATGCTTTGCCCAATGCCACATATCTCGGTTTTACAGGCACTCCGATTGAATTGACGGATAAAAACACTCCGGCAGTTTTTGGAAATTATATCGATGTTTACGATATTGCGCAAGCCGTTGAAGACGGTGCCACAGTGCGAATCTTCTATGAAAGCCGTCTCGCTAAGGTCGAATTAAGCGAAGAAGGTCGTCAGTTGGTGCAAGACCTTGATAAAGAACTGGAAACCGACAACATGAACGATGTCCAAAAAGCCAAGGCGAAATGGACACAACTTGAGGCTCTTATCGGCAGTCCTAACAGATTGAAAAACATAGCGAAAGACATTGTCGGTCATTTTGAGGAACGCCAGAAGGTGTTTGAAGGAAAGGCGATGATTGTGGCGATGAGCCGTCGTATTGCCGCCGATTTGTATGAAGAAATCGTTAAACTGCGTCCCGAATGGCATTCTGATGATCTTTCAAAAGGTGCTATAAAGGTCGTGATGACATCGTCGGCATCGGATGGGGCAAAAATAGCAAAACATCACACTACCAAAGAACAGCGTCGTGCTTTGGCTGACAGGATGAAAGACCCGAACGATGAGCTGAAACTCGTTATTGTTCGTGACATGTGGCTGACAGGTTTCGATGTTCCTTGCCTCCACACTTTGTACATCGACAAACCGATGCAGGGTCATAACCTGATGCAGGCAATCGCACGTGTGAATCGTGTCTATAAAGACAAACCAGGCGGCTTAGTCGTTGATTATCTTGGAATTGCAGCAGATTTAAAGAAAGCTTTGTCGTTCTATTCCGATTCTGGAGGTAGGGGCGAACCGACCCAACAGTTGAGCAGATGTTTTTCGGTTTTGATTATAAACAGTATTTCAAAGCTGATACTGCTGGAAAACTCTCTTGGATTTTGAAAGCTGAGGATTTTATCTTGGGTTTGGATGATGGGAAGAGACGTTTTGTCAATGAAGTGACGGCTTTGGGTAGAGCTTTTGCTTTGGCAATTCCTCAGGATGCCGCAATGGATGTGAAAGACGAAGTTGCTTTCTTCCAAGCAGTGAAAGCGCGTTTATGCAAGTTTGACCAAACTGGTACAGGTCGTACAGATGAAGAAATTGAGACCACAATTCGTCAAGTTATTGACAAGGCTTTAGTTTCTGAAAAAGTAATAGATTTGTTCGATGCTGCTGGCATTAAAAAGCCTGATATTTCTATTCTTTCTGAAGAATTTCTCATGGAACTTAAAGATATGGAACACAAAAACATAGCTTTGGAAGTTCTCAAGAAATTATTGGAAAATGAGATAAAAGTCAGGGCTAAATTCAATGTGGTTGAAGGAAGGACATTGATGGAGATGTTAGACGGGACCATCACTCGTTATCACAACAAAATCATCACCGCAGCGGAGGTCATCGATGAACTTATAGAATTGAGCAAAACTATCGTTGAAAAGGACAAAGATGCCGAAAATATAGGGTTGACAACATACGAGTATGCGTTTTATTCAGCTGTTGCCGACAACGAAAGCGCCAAAGAACTGATGGGTAAGGATAAGCTTCGTGAATTGGCTGTTGTGTTAACTGAAACTATCCGTAAAAACTCCACTATCGACTGGACAATTAAAGAAAATGTCCGGGCGAAAATGAAAGTGGCAGTAAAAAGGCTTTTGCGCAGATATGGCTATCCGCCCGATATGCAACAACTTGCAACTGAAACGGTATTAAAACAAGCCGAGCGCATTGCCGAAGAAATAATTAATGAAGAAAACAACAAATAATATGTCAAAAAATATCTATCTCGCCGGTGGCTGCTTCTGGGGCACCGAGCATTATTTCAAGATGATAAAAGGGGTGGTCGAAACAAAAGTCGGCTATGC
>CAJOEP010000029.1 GCA_905233445.1 uncultured Bacteroidales bacterium
GTTTGGCAGAAGGTTTGCTATTGCAGCTTGCAAAAGCGATTGCTATGATTAGTGCCAAGAATATAGTTAATGGATTTTTCATGTGCCTTTCTTTTTTCTATTTCGTGATAAGTTCTTTATACGTGATAAGTTCTTAATACCAGCCCAAACGGATGCTATAAGCACGATTGTCAGGATGGATATGATTTCCAGCAAGACATCGTATTCAACGCTATAATACTTAAGCAATCGGCTGAACAAGAAGCCTACAATAACGCCCACGCCGCTCATCAGGGCAATTTCAAGGTATTTTTTCATAGTTGTAAAATTGTTAATGAATATGGTTAGCAAAATTACAATTTTAATACGACAAATGGCTGGAATATCACCGGAATTATATTGGAAATTTATTGGAATCATATTTTTGACTTTGATAATGTAGTATTTTTGCAAAAAAATTGATATGAACGACACTGTCAAACCAGCTATTGTTTTTCATTTACAGGAACCGATAGAGAGTATTACTGCTACAAGAGACACCGTAACAGGAACATTTTATTATCAATTGCAAATTGAAGAGCAGAAAAGCCCCACAACGCAAAAATTATTGGTTAATGGAATAATTGCGCTTGTTATTATTTTGTGCCTGTGGTTGTTTACACGAAAGAGATTTTCAAAGAAAGCCTCACCTTATAATCAGTTTAAGCAAACCGACATTTACAAACTGATGCGCGACAAAGGTTATTATTCGGCGAACAAAAAGCCTGTCTTTGAAGCTGTTAACGAGCAGGAAACCAATGAGTTAAGCGAGACGGTTTTGAAGATTTTCACTTCATTTTCCGATATTTTGAAGAAATCTGATTTGAATGAGAAAGATCTGCAGTTCTGCTGTTTGGTGAAATCTCGCTTAACGACATTGGAATTGTCAGAGATTTATTGCGTTTCGCAAAGCGCAATCTTCAAAAGGAAACAGAAAGCCAAGGAATTGTTGGGATTTAAGTCCGACAAAAGGACTTTGGATGCGATTTTTGAGGGGATGTAATGAAAATGCTGTGCTGAAGGATTAAAAATCTTCGGAATAACAGTCGTGCCGGAGGCACGAAACATTAATAGCCCCAGGCTACGCCTGGGGTTTAATGGTGGTTTATGTTATGATTTTATTATATAAAACAACGATGAGGCGCGCCGTTCCGGCGCGCCTCATCGTTGAAATAATAAATTTTCTCCTTTATTTTTTCGTCAGCCCCAGGCGATGCCTGGGGCTAATAGGATGGTGTGCCTTCAGCACACTTTTTATTTTATCCTAACCCTCGGATCCAAAATACCATAAATAATGTCAACCACAATGTTGATTATAATCAACATCACTCCTATTAATAATACCGCGCCCATGACGACAGGGAAGTCGAATTTGTCGAGCGCATCGACGATGACCACGCCGATTCCTTTCCAGTCGAAGACATATTCGACGAAGACGGCACCGGCGAGGAGGCTCGCAAACCATCCGGAAACTGCAGTAACCACTGGCGTCATAGCGTTTCTGAGGGCATGAACGCCGATGACGCGCCATTTCTTCAATCCTTTGGCTTTCGCAGTGCGGATGTAATCCATCGACATCACCTCGAGCAAGGTGGTTCTTGTCAATTCTGTGATAACAGCCAATGGCCTCAAACCGAGCGTCAACGCAGGCAAAATAAGGTTTTTCAAGTCAAGATAGGCACCATTTCCGTAATTGTCAACGGAGAAAAGACTCCCTGTCATGCTTAAACCAGTTACAGATTCGAGAACAAAACCGAAAAGCCACGCTATGAGGATAGCGGCGAAAAACGAAGGCAGCGACATCCCTATCGTGGTGATAAACAAGGTAAAACGGTTCAGGAAATCGCTGTTCACAATGGCAGTCAGCACACCAAGCAACACTCCTATCACGAATGCGAAGAGTATCGACACAAAAGCGAGTATCAAAGTATTTGGGAAAGCCTCGGAAAGTATTGTCCCCACTGGTCGTTTGCTCTGATACGAATAGCGCAGATACGGCGTTTTAAAGATGATTTTCGTGCTGCCGACAGTTGCTATTCGGGCATAAGGCTCGTATTTCGACAAATCTTTGTTTTCGTTGTAAAACGAGATAAACGAGAGGTCGTTGAGATAGTCAACATATTGTTTTCCAATGCTTTGGTCGAGACCGAGCTCATGACGGATAGCCTGCACATCCTGTTCATCGGCACGCTGACCGAGCATCATGCGAACAGGGTCGCCGGGAACAATTGTAAAAAGAAAAAACACCAGCGTCGCCACGCCCCAAAGGACGAGGATTCCGTAGAGTATTTTTCTCACAATGTACGCAAACATATTATTTCACCAGCGGGAAATCGATTTTCGACCACTTATTCTTAATGACTCCGTTATCAATCAGCATCAGGCCAGGATTCGAGCGCACCATGGTCTTCAATTCAAGCTCGTCGCCATAATAAACATCGTTGAAAATCAAGTATTCTTCGTTCAGTTTCTCAACATATTCAGGCGATGCAGCTGTCAACCAGACATAGTCAAATCCTTGATTATAAGCTACTTCCGTCATCTTTGTGCAGTTCTCAAAGTCGCGTTCCGTCATCTCTTCGAGATATGGTGCCACGAAGACATACAGATTCTCTGTCTCGAACAAGATATGCGTCATATCCTCGCCTTCTGTATCCAAAATGGCGAATCCGAGTGCGTTTGAGCCACCTTCAGAACGTTGCGATACAAAGGTCCACTGGCTCATCCAGACGCTGTCGTTCCAAGGATAGTTCGGCGACTCAAACTCTTGAGTATCACCGGTTTCATTGTTTTCGTACGTCACAAAAATCTTACCTGCATCGTAGCCTTGTGGTGTCATGTCCTTCCCCACTTTCCAGTCCATGAAATCGATTGCCGGCAGATGGCGGATATTGTAAATCTCAAAACCAATAAATAGTCCCATGAAGACGATTGCAAAAACCCACTGCCCAAGCAATGTTAACCATTTGCTTTTCAACGACTTATTATTAACAACGATCGGAATAAGCACTGCGTCTATTACAAGATTTTTGAAAAACGTCTGCCAGTTGCTCATTTTTATTGCAGTGCCGAAGCAGCCGCAATCGGGAACGAGGTCGTACATGGCGTCGAAGAACGTGGAGGCGGTGAAAAAGAGCATGAGGAGGGTTGCGCCGAGCGTAGCGAGGCGCGGTAAGACGTTGGTTAACAAGCAGATACCAACAATAAACTCCGCCAAAATCATCACCACTGCAAGCACCAAAGCGGCGTCGTTCATCCACTCCATTCCATAAGCTGCAAGATAATCGAGCATCTTGTACTTCGTGCCAAGCGGGTCAACGCCTTTCGTGAAACTGCTGAAAATGAAAAGCGCACCGACAAGCATCCGGTTTATGACCAAACCTGTCTCATTATATCTTTTACTGAGAATTGCTGATAGGCCTAAAGTCATGATAATCAGCAACAAAAGAATCCATGAAAAAGCAGGATGCAAACCAACAAGCACAGCACAACCAAGCGCCATTGCCGTGATTCCATACGAAGCCAAGCCAGATTTCCGACTGAATTTCGCCATTATTTTTCCTTGCTTTCGTTAATCAAAATCATGCAAAATACAGCATAATTTATCATGTCGTAATAGTTGGCATCGAGGCCTTCCGAGATCAGAGTCTTGCCGTTGTTATCCTCTATCTCCTTAACTCTCAATATCTTCATCAGAATCAAATCGGTCATTGACGAGATTCTCATGCTGCGCCAAGCTTCATCATAATCGTGGTTTTTCTTCGACATCAGGTCAAAAGCCTCGTCGAGAACCTTTTTATAAAGCTCAGAAGCTCTTTCGAAGTCCAAATCAGGCTGTTCGACAACACCAAGCTGCAGCTGGATTATCGCCATCGCCGAATAGTTGATGATGCCGATGAATTCCGGCTCAATGCCTTCATTTACAAGGTGTTCCTTCTTTCGCTGAAGGCTGCGGATTCTATTAGCCTTGATGAAAATCTGGTCGGTGAGCGACTCGGTGCGCATGATTCGCCACGCCGCACCGTAATCCTGCATCTTCTTGTCGAAAATATCGCGGCACTGCGCCACCACTTGCTGATATTCTGCTGTCGTATCTCTCTTCATTGAAAAAAATTTTATAATTTTGCGATTGTAAAATTACACATTTTTATGTTACGAATAGCGAGTAGAGGACAAATTTTTTCGTGGGATCGTCCCGTCGTGATGGGAATCATGAACGTGACGCCCGATTCTTTCTTCGATGGCGGTAAGTATCAAGGACTTACAGCTGTAATTGAACATTGTAAAAAGATGGTCAGCGAGGGTGCCGACATCCTCGATTTGGGAGCTTTCTCCACCCGACCGGGCAGCGAACGCATCTCCGACAAGGAGGAAATTGAACGCATTCTTCCAGCTTTAAAAGCCATTAGAAAAGAGTTTCCGAACATCCCGATTTCAATCGACACATTCCGTCAAAGTGTTGCTGCTCAATGCATTGCAGAAGGCGCAGACATCATCAACGACATCTCAGGCGGACTCTTCGACGAGGCGATGATTCCGTATATCGGCAAAAATCATATTCCTTACATCTTGATGCACATCACCGGCACTCTCGAAGGTATGCACCACGAAGAAATCATCAGCGAAGACGTTCACGAAAAAGTTCGTCAATTCCTTGAAAATCAAGTGAATAGACTCTTGAAATACGGTGAGCAGCAAATCATTCTCGACCCAGGAATAGGCTTCAACAAGACTATCGAATGCAACTTCGCCTTGCTTCGCGATCTCGACAAATACCGCGTCAACGGACTGCCAATTCTGATTGGAATCTCCCGTAAATCTTTGATTTATAAAACTTTAGGATTCACACCGCAAGAAGCATTGAACGGCACAACGGTATTAAATACTATTGCTTTGGTGAACGGAGCCGATATCTTACGCGTACACGACGTGAAAGAAGCCGTCGAAGCTGTGAAACTCACCCACTCCGTCATTTCGACTGAATCGTAGCGGAATGGAGAAATCTCCGACAAATAATTTTAACGAATTTTGTTAGCCTGAGATTTCTCGACTTCACTCCGTTTCGCTCGAAATGACGAAAAAAATGATGCCTTTCAGGCAGAAATCAAACAAATTTTAATCAAATTGAACAATTATTTGGATAATTTGAATTAAATTTGAAAAATTTCTCGCCAAAGGCGACAGAAAAAAATGAGTGTAATGTGATTTTGAAAGATTTTTAAATAGATTTTTTAAGATTTTGAGCCGTCAGGTGACCCAAATAAAAAAATATTTGTATTTTTGTGAGTTAATTCAAACGTTATGGTTGACTTGATGATAAGCGCTTTTATTCAGATTCGTTATTTGGACGTTCTGGATATATTTTTGGTGGGATTGTTGCTGTATTTCCTTTACACGCTGGTGAAAGGAAGCACAGCTATCAACATCTTCATCGGCATCGTGGCGGTGATTATCGGCCTAAAAATCGTGACATTGCTGCACATGGAGCTCCTCACCTACATCCTCGGAGCCTTCGTCAACGTCGGTTTCATCGCATTGATTATCATCTTCCAACCTGAAATCCGCCGATTCCTGCTAAGCATCGGAACATCCAAGTTTGCCATAGGTTTCCGAAGGTTTTTCGGTCGTCTCGGAGTGAAATACAAAGAAGCCGACGACACCGACCTTGATCCTATCTGCGAGGCATGCATCTCAATGGGAAACGACAAGGTAGGCGCTTTGATTCTTCTCACACAAGAGAATGATTTACAAGACATTATCGACACCGGAGTGGTTATCGACGCTGTCATCAGCAAGCCTTTGCTTGAAAATATCTTCTTCAAAAACAGTCCGCTCCACGACGGCGCAATGGTCATCTCAAACAACAAAATCGTGGCTGCTCGCTGCATCCTGCCTATCACGCAACAGACAAGATTACCAGGCAGTTACGGCCTCCGTCACCGTGCCGGAATCGGCGTATCAGAGACTCACGACTGCATCGTTTTGGTCGTCTCCGAAGAAACCGGTAGCATCCGCATCGTCTTCGACGGCAAAGTTATGGACGTGAAACCAAGCGAGATGAAAGCGAAAATCAAAGAGATACAAGGAAGGAAGAGAGTTTAACAAGTTGGCAGTTGGCAGTTACCAGTTGGCAGTTATTTTATTTCAATCAGATAATCCCTCTTTGTTTTGTAAAAATACCGTTCGTATGGGTCGTAACGATAGCGATTTATTGTGTCGATTGGCTCAACATTGTGATTATCAATGTATTTATTCATCAGAAAGTCGTAGCAGTAACCGGCATATAGCTTGCCAAGAATCGTGGCAAAACTATAAAAACCATCAATACTGATAGTGTCACATGATATTTTAGATATCACCTTATTCTTCTGATAATCAATGTCAAATGCGACATCAATGTCGTTGAAGAAGAACTGTTCAGTAAAGGTCATTGTGAAAGTGGTATCGTTAGCGATATTAAACCATGTTGCCACATTGACTATATCAACTGGGACATCCAAACAATATCTTTTTTCATAAATCCAATCGCAAAAACGCTGGTTCTCACAAGCTTCTGTCACTTCGATGCGAGGAATGTCAATGACCCAATGTGTTGAGTCTGGTTGAGAGTCTTCGTTCTCCCAATACTCCACGGTCAAGCCGTAATCTTTTAAAGTCTCATTCATCGTTAAATAGATGATATCCAAGAACTTATCATCATTTATCTTATCAACTACTTTAGTTTGTTTTATGAGATAATCGATTTGTGTTTGAAGTGGCTTGTCCTTCAACTCATCTGGCACCGAGTCATTGCGCAAGTTGCTCTTTATCAATTTTTCTGGAAGATATAACGCGACTACAGTTTTGCGGTTGTTTTTCACAAAACGGCGTGCGACACTTTGCTGTTCGGAACATGAAAGCAGAAGCAAAATCGCACCTAATACCAATAGCAAAATATTTCTTTTCATATCTTTCTTATCTCTCGCAGATTTCGCAGATCTCACAGAATTCTTCTTCCACGCTTTTCCTCATCAACGATTTAGTTTGCTAAAGCAAACGGATCTCGCAGATCTGCTAGGCATTAAAACAATGTCAGCTGGCCTTCTTTATTGTCGTTGGACTCTTCTGTTTCAATTGTTTCTGAATCAGAGTTCTCAGAAATCTCTATTTGCTCTTCCACTGGCTCATCAACAGCTTCAGGCTCCTCTTCCACTACTGGCGGCTCGAATGGCTCCAGGAACTCGTAATAATTGACATCATGCACAGAGAGGCGCTTTCCTTTGGCCTTGTAGCTCTTCACGCCAATGTATTCGTCAACGTTAAGTTCTTCATCCTCAAAGTGTTTGCCACTAACACCGTCGTTGAATTTCAGCAAGAGTTTTGGCAACAAATCCATATTGACAGCTATCAGTTTCGCATCTTCGCCTTCTCCAATGAATGATATTCGCTTGTTGAGAGGAGTATCTTCTTCAACAGTGAACCTCTTGATATACATTAACTTAGTCTCAGCTTCGATATACAAAACGGTGAAAATCGTCTCCGGCTCGAACTTAAAAATCATCGTCATGTCGTCGTCGAAATGTGTCGAGAGGTCGAAGTTCGTGAGACGGAACTCGCCGTTAGCGTGAATCTGCATTATTCTGTCGTTACCAGAATATTTGCCTATTGAAACACCGCGTCCATCGGCGTTCAGGCGCTTCACAGTGTCGTCGTACCATATCTCGCGTGCTGAGAGGGTTGAAACGCCTTCCTCGCGCTTAAAAATGCGGTTTACGCTATGATTTGTAAGCTTATTACCACGACTTGCACGTCCTTTGATGTCCAAAGTGGCGAAATCGTAGTCGAACGACAGCTTCTTGAGTTTCGGAGACGGACGCAGCATCACCTTGATGACTTCGGCCTCACCGTTAGGATTTGCTGAGAAATACGCCACTTTTGAGCCTGGCTCGCCCATAGTCAGGTCGTAAATCTTGTCGTGAGTGATGCCATCGACGTAGAAACGCTTGACATAATAAGGACTTCCTGGCTTTCCGTTACGATAAGCCATGTTGTAAATCGTGCGTTTGTCGCCTTTATGATAGATGTTGGCATAAATAATCTTCTCTGGTCCGACAAACAACTTCGGTTGCAACTTGACCACCGAGAACGTGCCGTTTTCGCGGAACACGATGACATCGTCAAGGTCAGAGCAGTCGCAAACAAAGCCGTAAGCGTCCTTATTTTGCTCTTTCTTGAGGCCTGCACCAGTGCAGATAAAGCCTTCTTCCTTATTGACGTACAGCTTCTCATTGTTTGCCGCAACCGCCGCTGCCTGAATATTGTCAAAGTTACGAATTTCGGTCTTACGCTCGCGACCCTTGCCGTATTTGCGTTTCATTTCCTCGAAATAATGGATGGTGTAATCCACGATATGGTCGAGGTCGTATTTTACCTGTTCGATCTGTTTTTCAATGTCAAGCAATTGATCCTCAGCCTTTTTGATATCGAATTTAGAGATTTTTCGCACCGGCTTCTCGCAAAGTTTCAGCACATCGTCACGAGTTATTTCCTTCTTCAGTTGCGGACGATACGGATCGAATGCTTTTTCAATCGCATCAATCTGAGCGTCATAGCTTGGCGCGTCTTTTTCCAAGATTTTATAGATTCGTTTCTCAAAGAAAATCTTCTCGAGCGAGATCCAATGCCATTGACCTTCAAAATCTTCGAGGGTATTTTGAAGCTCCCAACTCAACAAATCGACTGTATGGTCGGTGTTATGCCTCAAAATCGCCGAAATGGTAGTAAATTCAGGCTTATCGTTATGAATCACGCAGGTGCAGAGGCTATTCAGCTTGACCTGACACTTTGTGAAAGCGTAAAGAGCGTCGATGGTCTGGTCGGGTGAGACACCTGGAGCGAGATGGATGACAATCTCAGCGTTTTTCGATGTATTATCATCAACACGGCGAATCTTTATCTTGCCTTTTTCGCCGGCCTGAGTGATCGATTGTATTAAAGTTTCAGTTGTAGTACCGTATGGTATCTCATTGATTACCAAAGTTTTCTTATCCAGTTGAGAAATTCTCGCTCTCACCTGCACACGGCTTCCACGACCACCGTCATTGTAGCCGCGAACGTCAATCAGACCACCTGTTTGAAAATCAGGATAAAGCTCGAAGGGCTCGTCTTTGAGGTAAGAAATAGAGGCGTCGATAAGCTCGTTGAAGTTATGAGGCAGAATTTCGGATTTCAGACCCACAGCGATACCCATAGCGCCTTGGAAAAGCAGCAACGGGAACTTCACTGGAAGTGTGATAGGCTCTTTGTTACGCCCGTCATATGAGAATGTCCAATCGGTGGTTTTAGGGTTGAAAACCACGTCAAGAGCGAATTTTGAAAGACGTGCCTCTATGTAACGCGGAGCTGCCGCACCGTCGCCAGTGAGGATATTACCCCAGTTACCCTGACAATCAATGAGAAGGTCTTTCTGGCCCAGATTCACAAGCGCATCGCCTATTGAAGCATCGCCGTGAGGGTGGTATTTCATGGTGTTTCCAACGATATTTGCCACCTTGTTGTAGCGTCCGTCATCGATTTCCTTCATGGAATGCAGGATACGGCGTTGCACTGGCTTCAAGCCGTCATCAATCTCAGGCACAGCGCGGTCGAGGATAACGTATGAGGAATAGTCGAGGAACCAGTTCTCAAACATGCCCTTCAGCGGCACCACACGATAGCCATCACCCGACTGAACAAGCATTCCCGACTCCTCCTCCGCTGTCGGATCGAAGCCGTCGAGAACCTGCGTTACGTCGTCGCCAATCTCGTTTACCTCTTCAAGTTCCTGATTATCAATATTTTCGTCGTCAAAATCTGCCATTTTCAAAAATTCAAAGTCAATTTACAAAAATACAAAAAATTTTATTTCCAGAAACGTAAAACCAAAATTTCTATCAACAAAGATATCAACGATAAGATTATGAACGACTTCCACAGCATTGAGCGGCGAACCATTGTCTCCATCACATCTGCGGAATGGATTTCGTCGGACTTCATCACGGCGAGAACGTTTAATCCGTTGTCTTTCAATAATTTATCAACTTCTTCCCTATCCAAAAACTTCATTTTCGACTCCTTGCGATTAGCATTCCACGCCATTGTTTCTATGACTTCGTCGCCTTTGTTTATTGTGTAGAAACCGGCATCAGGCAATTCGTCGTAAAGCCTTATAAATGCTCGGTTGTTACGCATTTCGACCATCGGAATCATCTCGAAATTGCCTTGAGCATTTCGAATTCTTATATCGCCTTCCGAAAATGCAGTCAAACCATTTATTACAATGTCTTTATCAATGCCCAAAGTATATGAAAGCCTACTCATCTGACAACCCAGCATCGCAATCTTGTACATGATAGGAACGAACAGCGAATTATCCGCAAAATTAGTCCAATCTTTACCCAATTGAGATGCGAAACAGAAGATATTTCCGCTTCCAATTTTACTTAAAGTAAAGAATGAATTACCATTCTGTAAAGAAATGAGTGATAGAGTATTAGAAAATTGTTTTTTATCAATTTGAATGTGCTTAAAAACTTTTGGAAGGTCGGCATTGTGAGGGATGTTGACGAAGATATCATCAAAGAACGGATGCTGCGAGGCGATAACGCTGACGCTTAAAGTATCATCAGAAAGCTCGGAACTCTTTGAGTTCTCGGAGGACTCCGACGGAAACAGAACCACGCTGCCGCCGTCTTTTGCGAAATCTTCCATCGTTTGCCACATCGTTTCATTCAAATTCGCATCACCATCGACGATAACCACCTGATAATCAGTAAGATACTGCTGATCTATACGATATGGATTCATCACTTGATAATCGAATATTGAATCGTTTGAAAACAATGTTTTTATCGCCAAATCACCAGTGCCCGTTGACAATTCCACGATTTTGATTATTGGACGGACGTTCAAAACGAAATTGTACGTATCATCGAATGTGATTGGGTAATCGTTGATTGATACGGTCGCCACATGGGATGAGACGCGATTATCAATAATAAATTGCATTGCAACCTCATTTTTGCCATTTGCGGGGATATCTATTGTATTGAATGCCACCGACTTACCATCGATTTCAAAATTGACAGGAAGGCCGTTAATATCCTTTACGCTTTCATTTACAACTCGCACGTTGATTTCATTTGCGAGGCCTATTTGCAGAATCGGCGACGACAGCCACACCGTGTCGATGTAGATATTCTGTTGATAATCAGAAGCTAACGGCATAGCGACAAGCTGAATCGCCGAATCAACGACGAGACCGTCCATATTCATCATGTTTTCTTGGAAATCGGAATACATGAAAAGAGTAGCAGATTTAAAGCCATTGCGCTTCATTATCATCTGCATATTCTCGTATAAGTTATTGAACATCAATGAAGAAGCCTCGGTTTGCATCGCATCGACGCTCATCAGCATCTCGTCCTGGTTCATAGGGTATTCGTTGTCAATCTGACGGCTGTTTGTTAGCAGCACAAACCTCTGTGAAGGGCTGATATTACTGACTAAAGCGCGTGCCGACGACCTCGCATCTTCGATAAGCGAAATCTCCGACGACTGGCTCTGCATCGACATCGAGTTATCGATATAAACCGCCACCAGATTGTCAGCGTCATCGGTCTTCAATTTCTGTTCAGGACTATAAGGATAAGCGAAAGCGAAAACGAGTCCGGCAATGAATAACATTCTCATTATCAATGCGATAATGTATTTCAGTTTCTTCGTTTTAGCATTTGCCTGCTCTATCGTCTTCAGTGTGGCGGTGTTGCTGAAATAGACGATTTTGTGCCTTCTGAAGTTAAAAAGGTGTATGATGATTGGGATTGCCAACGCAAACAGACACCAGAGGATATTTGGATATAAAAAGTTCATATTTAAGCCATTAGCAGTTAGCCATTAGCCATTAGCAGTAGAAGCCGATAGATAATGGTAAAATTTCTTGCAAATATACACTTTTTTCAAAAAAGCAGATTATTCGTCCAAAACTTTCACATTCAATTTTCATTTTTAATTTCTAACTTCCTAATTCTTGATCTAATAGCACCAGTATTCCTTTCCATAAATGTTGCAATCTCACCGACTGTATATCCTTCGCTCAAATACTGCTTAAGTTGACTGTCGTCCTCTTCTTTCCACGGAGAATATGCTTTTTCATGTAACTGCTTTTGTCGTTCCATATAAGATGGTGTAACGCTCGACATCTCAGATACTTCAACTATTGTTAGGACATGATTCTCCGGTTCTCTAGTAGTATATTCTTTAATCACATCAATAAATCGTTGTCCATATTTGTCACGTTTTTGTTCACCAATGCCGAATGTGTTACCGAAATCTTCAAGTGTAGTAGGCATATTAGTAGCAAGTGCATGGAGAGAGCGGTCTGAAAGTACAATATAAGCCGGCCATTGATTTTCATCGGCAATCAATTTTCTAAGCTTGCGTAAATGCTCATACAGCTGGATATTCTCTGCTTGTTTATCAATCCCTTTTACAACACGTTCCTCATCTTGTAGTCTTCGGCGTTTTCCCTTAACCCTAAAATCTTCCCTAATAATTACCGCAAGTTGAGCATTCCTACGACCATACAAGACATCATTTCCAAGTTCTGTTATTTTTAAATGACGATCCTCATTATATGCTATCTCAATAAATCCCATTTGGAGCATTTGCAACATATAGTCACGCCAGTCATTTTTTGGAATATCCCGTCCTGCACCAAAAGTTTTAAGGCCATCATAACCATTTGCCATTACAACTGACGAGCAACATCCACGCAAAATATCAATGGTGGTCGTAAAACCCACTTGATTTTTTGCACGAATGATAGCCGACAAGGCTTTTTGTACAATTATTGTTCCATCGAACGTCTTTGGCTGTGTATGACACACATCGCAATTACCACAACTATTGTCTGTAGTTTCACCGAAATAATTAAGCAGAATACGACGCCGACAAACTTGGGCTTCTGCGTATTCTCGCATACGTCGTAATTTCTCCATATTGATTTCTCGTTGCCCACTTTCATCAGCAAATTTACGTAATGTTATGATATCCTGAATGTTGTAAAATAACATGGTTTCACATGGGAGTCCGTCGCGACCGCCACGGCCAATCTCCTGATAGAAACTCTCAATACTCTTAGGAAGATTGTAATGAACTACGAATCGTATGTTGCTCTTGTCAATTCCCATACCAAAGGCTATTGTCGCACATATCACCTGTATCCTGTCAGATACAAAATCATCTTGCATCTTGTTGCGTTCGGAGAATGACAATCCAGCATGATATACACCTGCCAAAACACCTTCTTTTTTCAATTTTTCCGCTAATACCTCGGTCGCCTTTCGCGTCATACAGTATATTATGCCACTCTCATCATGATGGCGTCGAATCAAATCAAGAAGAGTGCGAAATCTATCACGAGCTGAATAACCACGTTTAACATCCAGGCTTAAATTAGGTCGGTCAAAAGAACTGACAAACAATCGTCCTTGCTCAATGTGTAGTTGCTTCATAATATCTTGTTTAGTAATTTTATCTGCCGTTGCAGTAAGAGCCATAATAGGAACATCAGGAAACAATGAGCGCAATTGTCCCAACTGGGTGTATTCTGGCCTAAAATCATGCCCCCAAGCCGATATGCAATGTGCTTCATCAATTGCAAACAACGACACTTTAGCATATCGTAAAGATTCCATCAACTTGCCAACAAGCCTTTCTGGAGAGATATACAGTATCTTGACTTTTCCTTCAAAACACTTGTTTAATATGTCGAGGTTATAACTTTCTTCATAACTACTATTCACTGCTTCAGCGCTAATTCCGTTAGCCTGCAGAGCCCTAACTTGATCTTTCATCAATGATATCAGTGGGGAAACCACAACAGTCATACCATCCATCAGCAGAGCAGCCATCTGAAAACACAGCGACTTACCGCCACCTGTAGGCATCAACACCAAAGAATCACCACCATCAAGCGTGTGCCGTATTATTTCCTCTTGCAACGGACGAAAATCATCGTATCCATAATATGATTTTAACGTCTTTTTCAATAATTCTTTATTCATAATTCATCATAACAACTTATCAACTCAATTTTTTCAATAAAAAAAACATTTCGCAAACATGCAATTTTCTCTTCCGTCAATAGATTTGGTGATGCTCTTTGAGTTTTTGATTCTTAATGAAGTGCAAAAATACAACATTATATCAATCATGTCAAGATTTTTTTTAAAAACCTCGATCTAAACTCTCCAGACTCCACTCTTTTTATTATTTTTGCACCTCAAATATAAAGAAAATGGCTAAAGATTTAAAACCACATATCGGGATTTTCGGGCGGATGAATAATGGTAAAAGCTCGATAATCAATAAGTTAACGGGACAGCCAATGGCGATTGTGTCGGAACAGGCTGGGACGACTACCGACCCTGTGAAGAAATCAATTGAGATTTTCGGCATCGGTCCGGTTGTTTTGATAGATACAGCAGGCATCGACGATATGAGCGAACTCGGCAAACAGAGGGTCGAGAAGACTTATCAGACGATCAAGGAAATCGACTGCGCAATATTGGTGATTGCGGGGAATGGTTTTGGCGAGCCGGAGAGGAAGCTGATTGAGGAATTTAAGAAACATGAGACGCCGTTTATTGTCGTTCACAATAAATCAGACATCGAAAAACTCGAAAAACACAAATTTCAAGTATTACTTAAAGATTATAATGTTAATACAATAGAATTCAGCGCATTACAAGATGAGCCAATAGCGATTGTAGAGGCATTAAAACAGGCTGTTCCAGAGAGTGCTTTCCATCGTCCGTCGCTGCTTGGAGGGATTATCAAGCCGGGGCAGACAATTGTTTTGGTGACACCAATCGATGACGAAGCACCGGAAGGGCGTATGATTCTACCGCAGGTGATGGCGATTCGCGATGTGCTCGACAACGACTGCATCTGTGTGGTTTTGAAAGAAACGGCTTTGCAACAGTATTTCGACAATAATCCGAAGCCAGCATTGGTGGTCACCGATTCGCAGGTGTTCGGGTTGGTGAACAAAATCGTGCCTCAAGATGTGCAACTTACCAGTTTCAGCATCGTTTTAGCTCGCTTAAGAGGCGATTTCGAGAATTATCTGAAAGGCACTCCTGCCCTCTCGAACCTCAAGGACGGCGACAAAATACTGATGCTTGAGTCGTGCACCCATGAAATCAGCTGTGGCGACATCGGACGAGTGAAACTGCCAAATCTCATCAGGAAATTCACGGGCAAAAACGTGGAATTCACCTATCTTTCAGGCCTGACACCTATTGAAAACATCGGCCAATATGCCATCGCGATACAATGCGGAGGCTGCGTAGCAACTCGTAAGCAATTGATTAACAGGACAAACCAGGCTGAAGAACACGGCATCCCGATAACTAATTATGGCATGGCGATAGCTTATATGAATGGCATTTTTGAAAGAGTGACGAGAGTTTTTAGTCGCTAGTCGCTAGTCGTTAGTCTTTAGTCATTAGACTTTAGACTTTTTTTTAAAAAGATATTTTTTTAATTAAAAAAAGAGTATATTTGCAAGACCAACCAACAATAGTTTGTAGATGACCTAAGGTTGAGATATGTTATTGAGACTGAGGGCTTTACGAATAAAAAGTCAGAGCCGGAAGAGGTAAAAATCCGACGGCAAGGGAATTGAAACACTTCTTTTCTCAGCTGGATTTTGTTGTTTTTGAAGAAAAATAACAATTAAAAAGCTAAAAATATGCAATTTCATCCGGAAAAATGCAGAATTCCTGACGAGCCGAACCGCCCGTTCATCGATTCTGAAGAGATTTGGGACTACATCAACAACACCAAGAGCACACCTGAGCGCGTGCGTGAAATCATTGAGAAATCATTAGCAAAGAACCGCCTGACGATGGAAGAGACAGCTGTTTTGGTCAACACAACCGATCCTAAGCTGGTCGAAGAGATCAAGGAAGGCGCCCGCGAGTTAAAACACCGCATCTACGGCAACCGTATTGTGCTCTTCGCCCCTCTTTACGTGGGCAACTATTGCGTGAACAACTGCAGCTACTGCGGTTTCCGCTCATCGAACAAGGAACAGATCCGCACCACTTTGACCGACGAAGAGCTCGTCCGTAACGTGGAGGCTCTTGAAGATGACGGTCAGAAACGACTCATCCTCGTTTACGGCGAAAGCCCGAAATACTCACCAGAGTACATCGCCCACACCGTGAAAGTGACATACGCCACCAAGAAAGGCAAAGGCTCGATCCGCCGCGTGAACATCAACGCAGCTCCATTGGATGTTGAAGGCTTCCGCACAGTGAAAGAGGCCGGCATCGGCACATATCAGATCTTCCAGGAGACTTATTGCCCTGAGATTTACAACGAATATCACCCGATTAATACCAAGAAAGGCGACTACAACTACCGTCTGACCGCCATGGACCGCGCCCAGCAGGCCGGCATCGACGACAACGGTCTTGGTATCCTCTTCGGCTTGTACGACTGGCGTTACGAGGTTTTGGCAATGATACGTCACACCAACCACCTCGAGGCTTGCTTCAACGTGGGACCGCACACCATCTCGTTCCCTCGTATCAAAGACGCTTCAGGTTTGAGCATCGACAAGAAGTATTTCGTCGACGACGACACCTTTGAGAAGATTATCGCCATCTTCCGTCTGGCAGTGCCTTACACCGGCATGATTCTTACAGCACGTGAGGACGCCGATTTCCGTGCAAAAGCCATTGAATACGGCATCTCACAGATTGACGGCGGCACTAACCTCCAGATTGGCGACTACAAATATCATCACGAGGAAGAAGAGAAAAACAGCGACAAGCAGGAAGACCAGAACCTGCACCGCGAGCAGTTCAAGATTGGCGACGACCGTACCTTGGGCGAGATTATCGACAAGCTCCTCGACCACGACTTCATCCCTAGCTTCTGCACAGCATGCTATCGTTTGGGCAGAACCGGCGAACATTTCATGGAGTTCAGCGTTCCCGGCTTCATCAAGCGCTATTGCACGCCGAATGCCATCCTCACCTTGTCGGAATACCTTGTGGACTATGCAACACCGGAAGTGGCTGCAAAAGGCTGGAAAACCATCGAAAACAACTTTAAAAACGTTGACCCGCAGTTCCTTGATGAGCTTAAGAAGCGAATTGAAAGAATCAAACAGGGCGAAAGAGACCTCTACTTCTAGTTGGCAGTTGGCAGTTACCAGTTACGAGCTAAACTGACAACTGCAAACTGGCAACTGGTAACTTCAAACTATTGAAAAGATTTTACTTCAATTTGGATTATATAATGAATGATGTTTGGGTGGCCGTGAATAACGGTCACCTTTTTTAATGCCGGCTGGTAAACGCCTTCGAGTCGCCCCATGCATTATACAGCACCTTATGCCCTATCGATTCCATGCGTAAATCCAAGCAGGTCTGGCATTGGTCGGGTTTGTCTTTAACGCAGGCCTTGTCGGGATAAATGAGGTAATTTTCACGGAACTCATTGGGAGTCAGGTTAGGCATGATGACGTTGGCGCCAACCATGATGGCTTTCTCACGACCGAGCGGGTCGACGGTTTGGTTGGCTGTGGCTGCCACCATGTTGATTTCAGGCATCATCAGGCGAAGAATTGCTATCATCTTTAAAGTGAGGTTCATGCGGTCTTTTGCCGATGGAATCTGGTCTTTATATTGATAAAGAGGTGTGTCGGGATGAGGGATGAACGGGCCCATGCCAACCATGGCGACGTCTTTGCGCTTGAAAAACATCAAATCATCGGCCAAATTATCCAAAGTTTGGAACGGAAGACCAACCATGACGCCGGTGCCGGTTTGATAGCCGAGATGCAATAGTGTATCTATACACTCTAGTCTCTTCTTGAAATCGTGTTTCTTATCCTTTGGATGGATTTTATAATAAAGTTCCTCATCTGAGGCTTCAATTCTAAGCAGATAACGGTGGGCACCAGCTTCAAACCAGCGGCGGTAGGTTTCTTCGGTTTGTTCGCCTAATGAGAGCGTGATTCCGAGGCTTCCGTTGTCAATTTTCTTTATTTCCTTGACGAGATATTCGATTTTATCGACAAATTCCTTATCATCGCGCTCGCCGCTTTGGATGGCTACGGAGCCATAGCCGAGTTTATGAGCTAAATTGGCGCATTCAAGCACTTCTTCATCGCTTAATGTATAACGTTCAACCTTGGTATTTTTGCCACGCACGCCGCAGTAAAGGCAATATTTCGCGCAGCGGTTGCTGTATTCAATCAAACCGCGCAAATGCACGTAATTATCAAGGTATTTGAGCTTGGTTTTGAGTGCCTTGTCGAAAAGACGAGACATCTCCTCGCCTTCCGCGGCAAGAAGAAGTTTCAGGTCTTCTTTTGTAAAAGATTGTTTATCAAGTATTTCGTCAAATTGTGACATTAAAAATATTTTTTGCAAAGATAATAAAAAGTCTTTAGTCTTTAGTTGTTAGTCTTTAGTTTTTTACAACAAAATAGAGACGGTCAGCTGACCGTCTCTACTAAAGTCTAATGTCTAAAGACTAAGGTCTAATGACTAAAGTCTAAAGATTAGATGATACCCTGAGCTAACATAGCTTTTGCAACGCGCATGAAGCCGGCGATGTTAGCGCCCTTCACGTAGTTGATTGTACCGTCAGCCTGTTTACCATACTCAACGCACATGTCATAAATGTCGTTCATGATCTTGTGGAGTTTCTGGTCAACTTCTGGAGCTGTCCAGTTGATGTGAGCTGCGTTCTGGCAGATCTCGAGACCTGATGTAGCAACACCACCTGCGTTGACAGCCTTACCTGGAGCGAATGGAATACCTGCCTTCTGGAATGCCTCGATAGCACCTGGCTGGCAACCCATGTTAGAAACTTCAGCGACATACTGAACACCATTCTTGAGCAATTCCTTAGCATCTTCTTCTGCCATTTCATTCTGGAATGCGCATGGGCATGCGATATCGCATTTCACTGACCAAGCTTTCTTACCAGCGGTGAATTTAGCTTTGCCCGGGAACTTGTCGGCCATATCCTGAACCTTGTTGCGGTTTGAAGCACGCATGTCGAGCATGTAGTCGATCATATCTTTGGTGATACCGTCAGCGATTTCGCAAACGCCGTCTGGACCTGAGATAGCGACGACCTTAGCGCCGAGTTCTGTAGCTTTGATAGCTGCACCCCATGCCACGTTGCCGAAGCCTGAGAGAGCGACTTTCTTGCCCTGCATTGTCTCACCCTTCTGGTGAACCATGCGGTCAACATAGTACATTGCACCGAAACCTGTAGCTTCTGGACGGATCAAAGAACCACCCCAGCCATAGCTCTTACCTGTAAGAGCGCCTGTGCTGTGCTCGCGAGCGAGTTTCTTGTAAGCACCATAGAGGTAACCGATTTCACGGCCGCCGACGCCGACGTCACCAGCTGGTGAATCCTGGTCAGCACCGATGTTTCTCCAAAGCTCATACATGAAAGCCTGGCAGAAACGCATGATTTCAGCGTCTGATTTGCCTGTTGGGTCGAAATCAGCACCACCTTTACCACCACCGAGTGGGAGGTTTGTCAATGAGTTCTTGAAGATCTGCTCGAAGCCCAAGAACTTAAGCATTGAAACGTTGACAGCTGGGTGGAAACGGAGACCGCCTTTGTATGCGCCGAGAGCGGCGTTGTACTGTACACGGTAACCTAAGTTAACCTGCACCTGACCTTTGTCGTCAACCCATGTCACGCGGAATGTGAAGATACGATCTGGTTCAACTAAACGCTCAACGATCTTAGCTGCTTCAAATTCTGGATGTTTGTTGTAAACTTCTTC
>CAJOEP010000030.1 GCA_905233445.1 uncultured Bacteroidales bacterium
CACAGTCTGTCATTCTCGTCGTACTTGTACAACAGGTAACCATTGGCGGTAAGATTTGTCACTGATGCGAAATCCTCGTACGCTTGACCTGCTGTTGTAGTAGGTGATGAAATGAGTTTCCAGCCTGTTACAGTTACGTCATCTTTATCCGCTGGGGCTTCAGGCATTTCTTTTCTAAATGTCGCAGCGACTGTGGCATTATTTGGAATGATGACTTGGCCACCGTCCTCGATAATAAGGTTTGATGCATTATAGTCTGTAAATGTACCGGAAATAGTTAATGCAGCACCATCTCTTACAATAATGCTCGAATTGGCAGGAATCGTTAAATCATAAGCTGTCACCGACTCTCCTTCTGGAATTGCAACAGCTGTATTACCTGTAACTTCAGTGATAGTATTGCCCGAGAAATCAGAATAAGGGATATATTCCATTGAAATACTCCAAATGCGTAGTGGATTCGATGCTGTAATATAACCTGTCGAATAGAATGTATTTATCAAATCAATGATAATCTCAGTTGTTCCATTTGAACTATTTCCACCTTCTGCAATTATTGTTTCATTGCTGGTGTTTGACTTCTGGAAATACAATGAATTAAATGTTACAGCGCCACCTGCTTCCGATGCATTTGCGCCTGTAACGGCAATAGTTAGTTTTTTGATAGCACCGTCCACTTCTGGCAACTTGATGTATGAAACACCACCAACATCAGTCCTACTCTTCAGCTGAATCATATTCTTCATATTGTTGGTTTGATAGCCATTAGTTTCCCATAAGAATCCATCTTCTGTTGTAACAGCCTTATCTACATAATAACCTTTACCTGCATTTGACATAGCTTCCATATCCGTGCCAACCAATGAAGTAGTGATATATGGATTTTCAATAACTGATATACTATATGTGGTAGTCTTGGTGACTTCCTTTTCGGTATAGGTAACCGTAATGGTCTTGGAGCCTGCCGTAGTCATATCGGGTGTAGAAACCGATGTTGGGGTAACAACACAGGTACTTTCATCATCATACGTTGCAGTGCAAACACCATCGAAACTGAAGGCATCGCCAACAATATATTCGGTTGTTTGTCCTGATACGGCAATTGAAGATAGCTGTCTGTTAGCATTGAAATACTTGTACAGCGTTACAGCACCACCAGTTCCAGGAGCATAACATGCCCAGCCATAGCTGGTATTATTATGGAGCCACTTGTTTGTCTGAGTAGTGCGACCATAGTTTTCAAATTCAAATTTACCATTATTATTCTTAGTGACAATCCATTTTGCGAGATTTGTAACATTATCAACTAAAGCACCTTGGTTGTTTGAATTAGTTCCTGCAGCAAATTTTTCAACATCTTCATTGTAAAGTGTCCAATACTCTCCATCTGGAGCAATGTACCAAACAATGTTACCATTGATTTTCTCAATAACATTTGCACCATTTGTTATTGAAGCACCATTAGTAAATCTACTACTACTAATGGTATTCTTCATCGTGTATGTATTGTAAGTAATCACATAGTATCCTTCTTCCAAATCACCAGTAAACTTTTGGAATGAACCTCCATCAACATAAACAGCCCCAAATGTCGCTGTTACTGTAACTTCATAAGTTGGCATTTCAAAAGTAAAGCCATCACCAAGATTGCCATTCGTTTCAATTGTTGTCGTTGCATCGTCCGTTTTGGTCACTTCCAATGAGATGAATTTATATCCACTATTTGCTTCAACCAAAACCGTCACTTCTTTGCCTTCCCATGCATTTCCATATGTCATAATAGTACCTCCAACTGCAGGAGTAACAACAGTGGTAATCGCGTATGTCTCTTTTGCCTCGAATGTTCCGTCAACAGCAAGATTGTATGCCGGCATCAAAATCTTGTTATTTGTTACTTCGAGTTCAACTTCTTCACCTGAATCGGCATCGTAAAAACTCCATGTATCGGCCGTAAATGTATATCCTTCGTGTGGCGTGGCTGTTAATGTCACTTCCGTGCCGTCTTCAACAGGCGAAGCAGGGGTAAATGTGATGGTTCCATGAGCTGTAGCTGGTGTCGAATACTGTTCGAGTGTAAATGTCTGTCCTGTAACACTGCCCGACAGACTGATATCAACTGATATTGCGTCTTGACTGGCAAATCGCAAATTGCCCGAATAGGTGTTTGCCTTGTTCAAGCCTGCTTTCAATCGAACCGTAACTTCACCGCCACTTGCAACAGTAACACTGTTATCATCATCGTTAACTATTTCAAAACAGTCGCCTCCCGATGTAATGCTCACTGTTATATCATCCGATACTAAATTTGTTCCGGTCACTGTAAATGTTTGTCCTGCCGACGGGCCATTTCCATGCACATATGTGAACGTATTTGCTGCCGCCGGAGAAACAGTAAGTGTTGGAGGTAAAATCTCTGTAAAATCTGATGCATAGACAGGAGCGATTTGTTCCTGCGTTGCAGTATATCTAATATAAACACCCTTAACATTATAAGTAGCATTTTCAGTAAATGTTGGATAACCTTGAATACTAAAAGAATTATTCGGAATAATCGTGTGATTATCGCCGTCGGTAAACACTCCATTTACATAGGTTAACTGGCCCAAATCGACATATGAGCCAAAATAAATACCACGACCTGTTAAATCAGCCAGAGCTATTTCGTATGCAGAAAATGTCTGATTAGCTATTACCGTCAAATCTGATGCTTTAAGATTTGAAAGTTGCGCGCCTCCAGTATAAAGTCTAATAGTGCACCAAACAGTACCATTCAATTTATCTCCTATATTGAATCCATGTCCGTAACCATAAACAAGAAAGCCATATTCTCCATCAGAAACATAGGCATAATTGGATGTTTTTCCAACAACCATCCAATTGGTGAAAGTAACATACAGGTCAGTATTTGTATATTGTACCTCAACTGCTTTGTTATAAAGATCAGAAATTGTAGTTAATGGAGGAACTATAGTGTAAGTAGCTGTTGCCACATTACTAGTATGATTCTCATTATCGTATGCAATAGCCTTAATCGTCGTGGTGGTATTCACTGCAATTGCTGCTGTATATTGAGTACTCTCATTAGTAGGAGTTGAGCCATCTGTTGTATAATAAATCGTCGTGTTAGTGGTTGAACAACTCAGTTCTACACTTTGCGCAACTGGATATCTACCTCCTTCTACCGAGAATGACGGATTCGCAATAGAGGCGTCAGGCTCCCAAGTAATGTCAATTTCCGATAGATACATAGCACCATCGCTAGCCCATAAACCGATATATTTGTAATCATTATCAGTAATATCCAATTCTGTGCTTGTTCCTTTTATTATAGTACCTATTAATGTCCCTTTAGTATTATCAGCGTAAAGATTGGTTGTGGCTGTATATGCTGTGTTTTTACCATAAACATGTAATGTTCTATTTGATGCCGTGTGTGATTCCCAACTAACAGCAACTTTTTTTACAGTACCACCAGATGTCGTTGTTATTATTCCAGAAGAGCTAGTATTTCTTAACTGTATTGAGCTATTACCACCTGCGCTCTGTCCAGCATATACTGCGTCTGATGCTGAGCCCGATTTATCACTCCAAGCCGCATAACTACTTCCCGTAACACCAGTAAAATCACGGTTCAGCACATCAACAACCGGTGTTGAACCCGAGCCTCCATTTTCAGTCCATTGGGCATCCAAGGTAGTGTTGGCATTAATGGTGAACTCATCACCTTCGTCATAATCTGTACCACTATTATCATCAGCAGTGTTCCAATGGTCAAAAGTGTAGCCGTCACGGGTAAACTCGTTGTCTAAAACGGTAACGATTGCGCCCGCATTGTACGGGCTGTTGGTATCGGTCATCGTACCTGTGCCGTCGTTGGCATTGTAGGTGACAGTGTAAGTGGTACCTCCAGAAGTTGTCCAAGTAACCGTAATGTTCGTTAAATAGATTGCACCATTATTTGACCTTATGCCAATATAAGAGAATTGGTCGACATAATCACCTAAAGCGACCGTACCTGTAGCAGAAATTGAACCAATCTTTGTTCCTTTATTTTCGCCATATAAATCACCAGCACTACTATATGCAGTGTTTTTTCCATATATGTCAAGTGTACCTGTACCAGATTCAACGGTTATTGCAACTGAGTGGATAGTTCCTCCCGAAGTAGTTGAAACAATACCACTATTGCTGTTTTTTGAACGCAATTGGATACCTCCACTACTGGTTTTTGCTGAGTTTCCTGCATAAACTGCATCAGATGTAAAACTCACGCCAGAGAAGTCTGTGTACGTTGTACTTGTTGCTGCAAAACTAGCTGCGGTCATCAAGTCTGCATCTTCGGTTCTAATTTGCCCCCCCCAGACAGCCAGACTTGGCACCATGAGGGATAACAGCAGCATCGCTGCCGTCAAAAAAGTAAATCTCTTTTTCATTTTAGTTTTGTTTGTGTTTTGTTTTGTTTTTCAGGGTGCAAAATTACAAAAATTTTATACCCGGTGGACAATTGTTGAAAAAAGTTTACAAAAAGGACAGAAACTTGTGAGACAATATATCGACAAACCTATTTGAACACAAAAAAAGACCCTTAGTTAACCTAAGAGTCTTTTTATTTAATTGATAATCAATAATTTTACTGATTAATACTCATCCTCGTGGAAGAAAAAGTCATCCTTTGTCGGATAATCAGGCCAGAGGTCTTCGATACGTTCGTAAACATCGCCTTCGTCCTCAATCTCCTGAAGATTCTCTATAACTTCCTGCGGTGCACCTGTACGCATTGCCCACTCAAGAAGCTCGTCTCTCGTTGCCGGCCATGGAGCATCCTCCATTTTCGACGCTAATTCCAATGTCCAATACATATTCTTACCTTATTTATTTTGGGGTGCAAAAATACTACAATTTTTTATTCTGTCAAGAAAAATTTTATAAAATTTTTAAGCCATTAGCTATTAGCCATTAGCCATTAGGGATGCCACTTATTATCCCCCTCCATAAACACTCGCGACATCACGAAAAACATGTCCGACAAACGATTCAAGTATCTCATTATCACCGGGTTGACTTCATGTTGCCTGCTCATGCGCACCACGGCCCTTTCGGCTCTTCGGCACACCGTCCTACACACATGGCATTTCGACGCGAGCAGGTTTCCGCCAGGGATGATGAGGCTGTTCAAGGGCTTCAGGCCTTCGTTCATCTCGTCGATAAACTTCTCGATGCCTTCCACGTCGCTCTCCTCCATCTGCGGAAGCTGCTTCTTCAGCTCTGAATTCTCGTCGGTGGCGAGCAGGCATTCCGCAACCAAAAGGCGTTCCTGAATGCGTTTGAAAACGTCGTTATATTTCTCCGTCGAGTCCATAAGCACCGCGATGAACGCGCTCAGCTCGTCCAAGGTGCCGTAAGCCTCCAGACGCAGGTCGTCCTTGCCCACACGCGTGCCGTTGACCAACGATGTCGTGCCTTTGTCGCCTGTTTTCGTGTAAACTTTCATACCTTTAATATATAATGTTCTTTTTTCAATCTGTCCATAACAAAAATCATGCCAAAACGCCAGCAGTCGATGCTCAAGCGCACCTTCTCGTCGTTTTTCAGCCTCTCCCAATCCGCCTCGTTCTGCCTGTCGCGATGAATGTCCTTAACAATCATCACGGTGTCGTTTTCTTTGAAAATCAATGGATTATCGTTAACGAAATCTTTCAATCTCTTATCAAGTTCTTCATAAAAGTTGCTGTCATTCCGAGCGCAGCGAGGAACCTCGCAAGCTTTTTCGAGCACCTTTTCATAAAGGTCAAACACCAGCGGCGAATGCAGATGGTATTTGCCCTGTGCCTTCCTTCGATATTTCAAATAACTGATAATCATCGATTTAAATTGTAGAGACGCCACAATGTGACGTCTCCACGTTTTTTATCGCCTTTGGCGAGAAATTTCTCAAATTTTGTTATAAATTTGTTTAATTTCCGTCCGCAGGACGTTTAGTTATCTCTTCACGAATTTCACGACACTGCCGTTCATTCTCACGAAATAAACGCCTGATGTGAGTTCTGCCACGTTGACAGCATTCTCGCCTTCAACCACGTTGACACTCATCACCATGCGGCCTGCCATGTCGAGGATTTCCATTGTAGCGTCAGCCTCGGCGTTGATTCTCACCACGTCGTTTGCCGGGTTAGGATAGAGGTTGAATGAAACAGCCTCGTTCTCGCTTACTGAATAAACAACGTTTGTCACTCTCACATAATCAATCTCCCATGAAGCTGCAGCTTCATCAGTGCTTTCATAATAGAATGCCACGCGGAAGTAGTCACCACTTGGTTCCAATGTCTCGATGTAATAAGTGATGTCAACCATTCCCGACTCAACCCATTCGTAGTTACCTTCTGAATATGAGAACAGTTCTGTGATATTAGCCCACTGTACATCTCCTGGGTCAGCACCTTCTTCATAATCAACAGCAAGCATCACATGAAGTGGCTCGCCGTTAAACTTCATTGCAGTGCTGAATTCCAGATTGACGTTCTCGGTAATAGGAATCTCAGGGCTGATAAGAAAGTCTGAGTTTGCATGAGCTGCGCCTTCGGCATAACCGTTCATATAAGCGTAATTCACATCGTTATGTGTAGCCCAAATCCATTCCTGCTCACCGTATTCGTTATATGTGATAAACTGACCGAGATCGTTGTCAAATCCTTCATAGAACAACTCTGATATTTCCGGTGTTGTCTCACTTGCTGTCGGATAGTCGCCGTCGGTCTTGTAGTCGATGTTAGCACCGCTGTTGGTGTATGGGAAGATGGCGAAATTATATGTTGTGCCGCCATTCAGGTTGTCAAATGTAACCATCTCAACGCCATAGCTTACGTTCTTTGCCAACGGGCCGTTATCTACTGGAACGCCGTCGGTTGGCACTGTGATGCTGCCTGTTGATGCCAGCACCAGATATTTCTGTGGAAGCTGTCCACCAACTGCATCGGTCCAGTCGAGGATGACACTCGAGCCTTCAACTGTGCTGTAGAATGTCGAAGGATACTCGCTCGGCTCAGGATAAATGATTCCACCGCCGCCCGCTTTGTAGATGTAAACCAATCCGTTAACGCTTGATGATGGTTTGTAGCATCCGAAGAGAGGTGTGCCACCGCTTGAATTGTTGATGTTGAAGCGCATGATATTCTGCTCGACAGCACCTGTTGAGGTCGGAACGAAACCGTCTTCCTCCATATCCAGTGTCCACATGCCTTTTTCGTCGAGAGTAGTCTGTGTCTTGAGGTAGTTGCCGCCGCCTGAAGCATACAGATAGCCGCCTTTCACCTCATCGAAAAATGTCCAGTTGCCGCCTTCCATACCGACTGTAATCTCAAAAGGATCTGTCTGGTTGCTAGGATCAGTTGCCACTACAGCTGTAATCTCATCACCTGTTGCAAAAACCTCAACGGCGTGACGGTTGTTTGTCTTCTGATATGACATGGCATAGGCACCATTTTCGAAGTAACCCACGAGAATCACCTTGTCACCGGCACTCAGTTCTGAAGGTGATGTCACCTTTGTGTAAGTGGTCTGAGCCATCATGCTCATTCCCATCAACACTACTGCTAAGAATAGTAAAGTTTTTTTCATGTTTTTAAATTTTAAGTTAGTATTATGTTTTCTTTAAATTTTCTCCACTGACCTTATTTCCGGGATGACGCTTTTCATCGTGTTCTCGATGCCGTTTTTCAGTGTCTGGGTGCTGTGCGGGCAGTTGGCGCAATGTCCTGTTAGCTCCACCCACACCGTCATGTCGTCGTCGAGGCGCACAAAATTCACGCCGCCGCCGTCGGCCTTCAGATAAGGCTCAATCTGCGTCAGGATGTTCCTGACCTTCTTTTCTATAGCTGCTTTTTCCATGATTATACCAATTCAATAACTTTTCTAGCCACTTTTTCGAATGCCGTCGTCACCGGACCGAAGTCGCCGAAGGTGTAAGGCGTGCCCTTGTCGCCCGCGCTTGCGATTTTCTCGTCAATCGGGATGGCGCCGAGGAACGGGATGCCTAGCTCTTCAGCGAACTGCTTGCCGTGTCCTTCGCCGAAGATGTAATATTTCTTGTCCGGCATATCGCTTGGAGTGAAATAAGCCATATTCTCGACCAGACCGAGGATAGGAATGCTTACTCCCTTGTGTTTGAACATGTTAGCTGCGCGGCGCACATCGGCGAAAGCCACCTTCTGAGGTGTCGTCACGATGACTGAGCCTGCTACCTTGAAGTTCTGTGCTAGGCAGAGCTGGATGTCGCCTGTTCCCGGAGGCATATCGACGACCATAAAGTCTATCTCGCCCCAGTCGGTCTCGGTCATGAGCTGTGTGAGAGCGCTTGTTGCCATAGGTCCGCGCCAAATCAGCGGTGTCTCCGGATTCACCATCATTCCGATGCTCATCAGCTTGATGCCGTATTTCTGCAGCGGCACCATATATGTCTTGCCGTCTTTGTCGTAGCACTCCGGCTGTACGCCCTCAGTACCGAACATGATAGGAACCGACGGACCGTAGATGTCGGCGTCCAACAATCCGACCTTATATCCTTGAGTAGCAAGGGCTACCGCGAGATTCACCGCCACCGTCGATTTGCCTACGCCACCTTTGCCCGATGCCACGGCGATGATATGTTTAACCTTCGAAAGCATCGTCACCGGCGCCGTCGGGATGATGTCAACGTCGATATCACCGAACTCGTCGTTCAGATATTTCTTTGCATTTTCAATCAAAAAATTGTTCTTCTCATCGTCAACGTCGTCAAAGACGAGCTTGAAGCGCACGAGGTTCTCGCCCACTTCCAAATCCTTAACCATCTCAGCGTCAACGATATTACTTCCTTTCGGGAAATAAACCACTTCCTTTAAAATCTCTAAGACTCTCTGTTTTGCCGGAATCATTTCTAAAAATTTAATATTTAAAATTCAAGATTTAACTAGACTACAAAAATACAAAATATTTCATTTGATGAAAATATTTTTTGAGATTCCTCGCACTTCGTGCTCGGAATGACAATGTTGTTTGTTGTTATTATAGCGCGGCTTGACGATTCCTACAAATCATTCTGTTTCATTAAGCCGCGCCTCTTTATCCCCGTTATGGTTGTCATTCCGAACGGAGCGTTAGCGGAGTGAGGAACTTCTCCGTCGCCTCCATAAATCCCTTGGGGTCATCAACATGAATCCAGTGTCCTGATTCAGGAAGTGTAACCAACTGATAATAAGTAAATTGCTTTTCTATTTGTTCAATATCCTTATCAACGATGTAATCCGATTTTCCGCCACGGATGAACAGAGTCGGGCCGTTGTAAACGCCTTTGTCTTCAAGGCCTTTGCTGATTTCCGTGATGTTTTTGTATATCGATTTGAGATAAGGTTTCCATCTGAAGCCGTGCTCGTGGCTGAACGACAGGTTTTTCATCAGGAAAAGGAGGACACGTTTCTCGAAATGGTATTTTTCGAGCTGTTCCTCCACGTCGGCGCGGCGTTTCACGTGTTTCAAATCGACGTTGCCCATGGCGGCGATGAACTCCAGATGTTGCAGCGGATGGTCGAACTTGCGCGGGCTGATGTCGAGAACCTCAAGACGCTCAACGAGTTGCGGGTTCTCGAACGCGAGCATCATGGCAATCTTGCCGCCCATGCTGTGCCCGACCACATAGCATTTTGTAATATGCTCATAGTCAAGCACTTGCCTTACATCACGAGCCATCACCTTGTAGTTGAACGTCTCGTAGTGCGGCGACTGCCCGTGGTTGCGCATGTCGGGCACTATGACGTAAAAACCCAGCTCCGCAAAGCGTTTTCCGAAGTTGTCCCAGTTGTCGGAAAGTCCCAGCACACCGTGCAAGACCACAATCGTCTTGTTCCGCGGGTCGCCGTATTTTCTGTAGAATAGCATCATCAGTCTTCAAGGAAATATGTCACATTGGTGACCACTCTCACATGTTTGATGTTCGGAGTGTATTCATCGACATTTTCTATAGTAAACAAGCCTTGGTTGGCTGTTTTTATCTTGCCGAGTTTGCTGTCGGAGTCTTTGGCGAACTTCTCGGCGGCGGCGCGGGCGTTTTTCGTCGCGTCCTCAATCATCTGCGGCTTGATGCTGTTCAGCTCGGTATATTCGTAGATGGTGTAGTTGCCGTAATCGCTCGAGTTGATGGCGACACCTTTCTCTATCAGTTCACCTTGACGTGAAATCAGTTCCATCACGAGTTTCACCTTGTTTGATGTCACCACGATGTTTGATGTCACGTTGTAGCGTTGTTTCCAACCGTTGTCGTAAGAATTGGCTGCGCGGTCAACAACATTAGGAGCTGTCACGTTAATCTCTTCTTCGCTTAACCCATTGTCTTTCAAGAATTTAACGACAGCATCGGCACTCTTGCTCACTTGAGCATATACGGCGCTGAGGTCGTTGCCCACTTCTTTCACGGCGATAGGCCAGGTCACTTTGTTGGCTTCGACATTCATCTCCGCGAGGCCTCTCACGTTGACGGTTCTAACTTCGTGGTTCACTTTGCCCAGTCCGAGCATCACACAGAATCCCATGACAATCAATCCGATCATCAAAAGGAACGCTTCAAATTTGTAGTTTTTCATATTATTTTTCTTTTGTGTCAATTATTATCGTCACTGGCCCGTCGTTGATGAGCTCCACCTGCATGTCGGCACCGAACTCTCCGCATTCCACCTTGCGACCAGATATTTCCGCTAACCTCTTGAGAAACAATTCATATAGCGGTATCGCATGTTCAGGGCGTGCTGCGCGTATGAAGCTGGGCCGGTTGCCTTTCTTCGTCATCGCGTGAAGCGTAAACTGGCTCACCACGAGGAAGTCGCCTCTAATTTGATTAACGTCGAGGTTCATCGCATTATTGTCGTCGGCGAAAATTCTCAACTTAGTCAGCTTCTGGCAAAGATATTCCACATCTTCTTGATTATCAGCGTCTTCAATACCGAGAAGCACCATCATACCCTGCCCTATCTGCGATTTCATAACGCCGCCGATGGTAACGGAAGCGCGCGAAACACGTTGTGCAACTATTCTCATAATTCTCTTTTTTTGACGCGGGACTTCGAGACGCGGGACATGGGACTCTTGTCTCGCGTCTCGTGTCTCGCAGTCTCGCGTCATAATAATCTGCAAATTTACTGTTTATTTTTATAAAAACAGCCGCTTTGCATCAAAAATTTATGTAATTTTGCATTCACTATGGAAACTAAAAGACAACAAAAGATCTCAAAGCTGATTCAGAAGGAACTCAGCGAAATATTCCAAAGGGAGATAAAAACCCAGGGAAATATAATGATTACGGTGACCAAGGTCAACGTGACGAGCGACATGTCGTATGCCCGCGTCTATCTCAGCGTGTTCGGTCCCGACCGTGAGGCTAAGACGGCCGTGGTGAAGGAAGTTAATGCCATGACAAAAGTCCTTCGCGGCAAGCTCGGCGACCGCATCCACCTGCAAGTCAGAGTGATTCCGGAGCTGCAGTTCTTTGAGGACGACTCGCTGGATTATATTGAAAACATTGACAATCTGCTAAAATCTTGAAGCTGCCGTTATTCATAGCGCAACGTTATCTTCTCGCGAAGAAAAGCCACAATCTCATCAATATCGTGACGTGGATTTCCATCGTCAGCGTGGCGGTGGCGGCGTTCGCCATGATCTTCGTGCTGTCAATCTTCAATGGTTTCAATGTCGTCATCAGCGACTCGATTCATAAGATGACAGCCGACCTGCAGATTACCTCTGTTTATGGTAAAACATTGAACCTCAACGACTTCCCATTCGACAAGATAAGAGAAATAAAAAATGTGGAGTTGGTTTTGCCGACCATCACCGAAGACGCCCTGTTCCGCAACGACGACAAGCAACAAATAGGGCAAATCAAGGGCGTGCCGCCGGAGTTCTATCAGGTGGAGCGCATCGGCAATTCCATAATACAGTCGAGACGTTCGGTCAGCAACGACAATGTGAAGTTTGCGATTCCAGGCGTTGGCATGGCATATTATCTCGGCATCAGCCCCAACACCGCCTACTCGTTGATTCAGGTCTATGTGCCGCGTCGCGGCAACGCCTCATCGTTCAGCCTCGAAAACAGCTTCAACACTGGACAACTATTTGTGAATCAGACGTTTGAGACAAACCAGGACATCGACGCGACCACCATTCTGGCGCCTTACGACTGGCTGTCACAACTGATTGGATATGAAGGCGTTGCATCAGATGTTGAAATCTTCGTCAACCAATCATCCAACGTCAACAAGATAAAAAAGGAAATCAAAAACATCGTCGGACCAAATTACAACGTCCTTGACCAATACGAGCAGCAATCGACGCTCTACAAGATGATGAAATCGGAGAAACTCGCTGTGTATCTGATACTTGTGTTCATCTTGGTGATGGCGACGTTCAACGTCATCGGGTCGCTCAGCATGCTCATCATCGAGAAGAAGAAAGACACCGCCACGCTTCGTGCCATGGGCGGCGATAACTCGTTGATACGCAGCATCTTTTTGAACGAAGGAACGATAATTTCCGTTGTCGGCGGCATCATCGGGCTCATCCTCGGCATCATCGCGGTGCTTTTACAGCAATATGTCGGAATCATCCGTCTCGGTGACGGCACCGGCAGCTATATCGTTGAGTATTATCCTGTTGCGCTCCAGCTACAAGATGTTTTGATTGTCTTAGCCACGATAACGGTTATCGGAGGAATTGCAGCGTTTACGACAGTAAGGATTTCAATGAAGAATTTTGACTAACTCCACAAACTCCTGCACCGACAATTGTTCCGGACGCTTATTAAAAATATCGTTATCGATAATCTCCGCAGGAATCATTGAACGAAGCGAATTTCGCAAGGTCTTGCGGCGCTGGTTGAAAGCCTGTTTTACAACTGTGACAAAAAGCTTCTCGTCGCATTCCAACTCTTTGACGTTGTTGCGTTTCATGCGGATAACTGCCGATTTCACCTTCGGTGGCGGGTTGAACACGTTTTCATGCACGGTGAACAGATATTCGATGTCGTACCACGCCTGCAAAAGCACGCTCAAGATGCCGTAGGTCTTGCTTCCTGGAGCCGCCGCAATGCGCTCAGCGACTTCTTTTTGGATCATGCCGACGCACTCGGAGACGTTGTTGCGGTATTTCAAGATTTGGAAAAAGATTTGCGAACTGATGTTGTAAGGGAAATTGCCGATGATGGCGACGTCATTGCCGGAGATTTCTCCGCTCGCTACGCTCGGCCGAAATGACGATAAGTCCTGTTTTAAAAAGTCACCAAGTGTCAAATGCCCTTCAATCTCCGGAAATTTCTTTTTCAGGAACTCCACTGACTCCTTGTCGATTTCCACAACCTGAAGCTTTTCCAATTGGTTTTCAATGAGATACTGCGTCAAGACTCCCATGCCGGCACCGACTTCAATCACCACGTCGTGGTCGCAAGAAAGCGAATCGACAATCTTTCGGGCGATGTTCAAATCGACCAGAAAATGCTGCCCGAGGGCTTTTTTCGGCCTCACAAAATCGTTATTCGAGTAATTCTCCATAATCATTGTATTTCATCTCTTAATCGGCGGTAACTTTTGCGTGCCTGCGCCACATACACACTCGCGGTGTAGTAGTCGAACAGCCGCGCGTAGCACTCCATCGCATCCTCTATCCTATTCAATTGATTTTCAAGCAATTGCGCATCTTCAAACAAAGCTTCGTCGGCGATATAGCTGTCGGCATAGCCTTTGTAAACACGCTTGAAAAGGCTGTCGGCAAGCTCGTAATCGCTATTATTTATTGCTATTTGCGCCTTTCTGTAAAAAGCGTTCGGCAGACTGACCTCATTGGGATTATATACTATTAATGAATCAAGTATTTGATTTGCAATATTATAATTATGTTTATAGATATTATAGTCGGCTTTTGCGAGGCGCTTCAGCGCTATGGTATCGTATTCCAGATTGTCGCTAATTGTGAGCGAGAGAGTCATCGCATCGTTGGCCACGAGTTTCGACGTCGCCGATTTCAGTATGTTCAACGCGGCGTTTGCCCATTCGAATTCGCCGATAAAATAACGCAGTTGCGCGTTTTTGAACCTCGCCTCGTGTGCTATAGGCTCGTTTTTCAGCGACTTCTCAATCTGCGAGTACAACAGTGTCGCCTCCCACACCTCGTCGGTCAACAGGTAGATGTCGGCGAGTTTCATTTTCAAATCGGCTTTGCTTTTCAGCGGCAGAGTCATTTCTAAAGCATTGTTCAGCAAGGCTTTAGCGTCTTCACTACGTCCAAGCTCGTAAGCCATGATGTCGGCTTGCACCGCCACCAGCGGCAATGTCTCTTTCGAATATCCAATTTTCTCGAAAGCGGTGTCAATCCTGCCGGATAGCTTCTCATAAAAGCTTTTGTCGTGGTTGCCTTCCGCCACGGCCTTGTCGTATTCCGCCCCAATAAGTCCGGTGGTTGCCTCAATGTAATAAACACCTTCAGCGTGCTTCTTCAATAAATACTGAAAAGCTTCTATTGAAATATCAAACTGTCTGTTGTTTCTGGCGATTTGCGCGATGTTGATAATATCGTTCTCGTAGTTTTCCTTGCCGCGTTGGTCGAGCGATTTCAGTAGCATGAGCGCCAACTCGTAGTCCTGCTGCTGCAGCGAATACCACATCAGCATCGACGAATATTCCTCATTTTCGGGTTCTTCCCTGGTTTTCCGCAACAAAGCGATGCGAATCACATCGTTGACATTGCCGTTAAGGTCGTACATCATCATAACACGCAGACGGTTTTTCACCATGTCGTATTGCTCCGGTTTTTCCTTCAAATACAGCAGATAACACTCGGTAGCGTTCTCAAAGTCGAGCATCGAGTTGTAAGTGTATGCCTTCTCCAGATTAAAGCTGTAGTTAATATTTGAATTTTTAGCTCCATTATCAAATACCAAGAGTGCTATTTCATTAAAACCTCTGTTTCTCAATGTATTAGTAAATTCAATTATTGAATTTTTATTTTCCGGAACGTCTTTTACCACTTTGTTGAGATATTTCACCGCTTTCGCATCGTCGCCTTGTTTTGAATAGACATAGGCTAGATCGACATGCGCTCTCCAATTCTTCGGGTTTTTCTTCAGAAACGATTTATAGGCCTTTTCCGCTGTCTCGTAATCGCCTGTAAGTATCAGACAGTCAGCGTATTGCATAAAATAGCTGACTTGGTCGTAGGTGTCGTAGAGGTTTTTGTATAAATCGCGTGCTTTCTCGTAATCTTTCTTGTAATAAAACTCCCGTGCCAGCTTCTCGTCGAGCTGTCGCTGGTTGTTAACATTCTGAGCATCAATGCTTTGCAATGAAATAACAAAGCAAATGAGAATCATCGCGAAAAAAATGGGGAAATGTGGCGACTTCATGGCGTCACTCCTTCCTGAGTTGTTTCACGACGGCTTTTTGTTCGTCAAACTTCTCTTGAAAATATTTCACTTGAGCTTCCATTATACGGAGCTCTTTTTCTTCTTCCCTGATGTATTTTTCCGTCACTGCCTCGTCAAAACGATGTGATTCATAGTCATTTTGGAGGTCGGTGAGCTGTTTTCTCGAGAACTCGGCATTCTCGAGTATCACATCACGCTGGGTTTCAAACTGTTGCAGATAGGCTTGCAGGAGCCACATCTCGTTTCCGATGTCTTTGGTTCTGGCTATGGTGGTGTCGAGTGCCTGATATTCTTCGATTAAAAAGTTAAAATCTTGATTATAAAGCACTTCCACCTGACGTTCCACAGCATCCACGCGTTTATGCATCGATTTGATTTGTCCTGACGGTGACTTGTCGGAGCAAGCCACCATCAGAATCAAACATATGATTGTCAATATTTTACTTAATGATTTCAAAGCCTGTATATGGTTGTAATGCCTTAGGAATCAAAATACCGTCTTCTGTCTGGTTGTTTTCGAGCAATGCCGCCACGATTCTCGGAAGAGCGAGGGCGCTGCCGTTCAAAGTATGAGCCAACTTGATGTTACCGTCTTTGTCTTTGAATCTCAGCTTCATACGGTTGGCTTGGAATGTCTCGAAGCACGACACCGAGCTCACCTCGAGCCACAGTCCCTGTGCTGCCGACCATACCTCATAGTCGTAAGTCATTGCTGATGTCCAGCTCATGTCGCCGCCGCAGAGACGCAACACATGGAATGGCAGTTCGAGTTTGCGGAGCAGACCTGCCACGTGTTCCTTCATCGCCTCGAGGCGCTCGTATGAGTTGTTCGGGTTGGCGATTTCGACGATTTCGACCTTGTCGAACTGGTGCAGACGGTTCAAGCCGCGCACGTTTTTGCCCCATGAGCCGGCCTCACGACGGAAGCAGTTGGAATAAGCCACGCGCTTAATCGGGAGCTCGCTTTCCTGCACTATCATGTCGCGGAAGATATTTGTCACCGGCACTTCGGCAGTAGGAATCATATACATCTTATCGAGCGGCACTGCATACATCTGGGCCTCTTTATCCGGCAGCTGGCCTGTTGCGTAAGCCGATGCCTCGTTGACCACGATAGGCGGTTGCACCTCGTAGTAGCCGTCTTTCACTGCCTCGTCAAGGAAGAAGTTGATGAGTGCGCGCTGCAGACGTGCGCCTTGGCCGGTGTAGAATGGGAATCCTGCGCCTGTCACCTTGTTTCCGAGTTCGAAGTCGGCGAGTTTGTATTTGTTGAGGAGCTCCCAGTGCGGAAGGGCGTTCTTCGGGAGATTAGGCATCTTGCCTTCTTCGCTCACCACGAGGTTGTCGGCGGCTGTCTTGCCACGCGGCACCATCAGGTGCGGAGTGTTAGGAATCTCAACTAACTTATTCTGAATCAACACTTTAAGCTCTTCCAGACGGTCGCTTTTCACTTTGGTAAACTCTTTCAGTTCAGCCACGCGGGCCTTCAATGGAGCTGCCTCGGCTGCTTTTCCCTGCTTGCAGAGGTCGCCCACCTGGCGTGCTATGGTGTTGGCTTCGGCCAGAGCCTCGTCGTTTTCCTGTTGTGTCTTGCGGCGTTCGTCGTCGAGCGCTAAAATCTCGTCGAGAAGTTCAAACCGAGTGAAGTTCTTGATACTCAGACGGTCGATGCACTCCTGTTTATGTTCTCTAATATAAGGTATCGTTAACATATCTAAAAAATTTAACTTGCAAAAATAGTAAATTAATTAAATCTCACATCACTCATGTTCATTAATTTATCCAAATCGACCTTATCTGGCTGCCATGCGCGGACGTGGATGAGTGGCATCGAGCCGCGGAGGTCGACGAGCAGGAACAGGTAGCCCACATCGCCGTACGACGACGAGAAATACTCTTGTCGCACGCGCACACCATAGACATCCTTGCTGTCTTTTGCCTTGGTGAAATCCGTCTCGGTGAAGCGCAGCCTGATATATTCGTTGTTTTTGAAACACATCCCGAGGTTTTTCATATACGTATCCTTGTCGTATTTTTTCAGTTCAACCTCTTCATCGGTGAGTTTCAATGTCATACGGTCGGGTATCTCGGTTTTTTTCACCATGCGTCCCACGATGATGAGGGCGTCGTCGGAGTAGATGCTCTCGAGGTATCTGTGGCGTTTCAGTGCGTATGCTGTCTGGTAATCTTCGAGGAAATTCACGAGGATAAGCCTTGATTCCTCAGGCCATTTTGTCTTGGAGATAATGTCATGTTCAGCCTGATCCGACAGGCGGAACGCCAGCGAAGTCACCACTTTGTTTATTGTATCGAAGCGGAACACCACATCTTGCGAGAAGCCTGGGGTGTTTTTGAAATCGAATTGTAGAGTTATGCAGCGGCATATCACTTCGTCCTTGTAATTCAAGAACTTATAATCCGGTTTGCCGACCACCGTCATCTTGCCGTAGCGCGACAGGGTGTCGAGCATGTTGTAGCCGTCCTGCGAGAAGCAGCCGCGTGCCGAGGCTATGTTTCCTTCGCGCAAAGCTTTCTCTATAAGCTGCATTTTGCCGAGATAAGAATTCACTTCAACCGAACGGTTCTTTTCGATAGTGTTCCAACCGGCCACTTCCTCGTCTTTCTTCACATTCAAAGTTTTCTCAATTTCTACGGTGTATATATTGTTGGAGAAACGCGGCACTTTTATGAGCTCTATGGCGTTCGACACGGCGATATTCATTTTTTTCGCGTCTTCTTTGAAGTCGTAGTTCACCTTTATCTTGAAGCTCTTGAGGTTTGTGTCGTGAAGTTGCACTATCAGTTTGCCGTCGCGCACTGTGTTTGGCATGAATTTACGTCCGTCGTGGCAGTCGCAGCGCAGATTCACCACATCGCTGCCGGCGGTGTTCTTCACTTTCAGTTTCACTAACATGCCATCGGGCGTTTTTTCTATTCCGTTATCTTTTGGGACGATGAAGTTGAACGACTTCAGGATGCCGTTGTTTCCGCTTATTCTCTCCACAAGCCATTCATAGTCAACGGTTCCGCTGTCGGCATGGAAGCGCAGTTTTTTCCCTTGAGGATGTGCGTATGTCAGCATCAGTGCCCAGTAGTACGACTTGAGTGCGTCCTCGTAGCAGGCCTCGTCTTCCATCTTCATTCCCTTGCTGATGTAGCGCTGAATATCGTTGCGGCGTTCGTTGCACATCTCGCGGAAATCGCCGCGTTTCATAAATACAATATATTGATACTCATCGTTTTCGTCGTTTTCAACAACGGCTCTGTCTGTCAATTTCTCTACTATTGGCTCCTTGAACGTGCGGATAATATTCATCAGTTGGGTGCCGATTTCGCCATTACCTTGGATATAAATCGCGCTGGCGTTGCAGTTTTTGACGATGCACGCATACAGTTCGGTCAACGCGCTCTCCATTGCCTCATCTGATGAGTTACACAGGTTACCCAATCCGCAGTACAATGTGGTGTCGTTTTTTATCGCGTCAATCTCCTTCTGTTTCATCTGCGCGAAGGCCACATTAGCTAAAATGGTGATTATCAGAAATATATAAATTTTTTTCATAAAAAATGAAGATTTATGCATGATAACAAACTGCAAAGATATGAAAAAGTTTGGAGAGTGGAATGTGAAGTTCGAAGTTTTTTTTGTAGCGATACATAAAAAAGCCGATGAGTTTCCTCACCGGCTATTCTCTACTCGTTTTCCGATACGATTATTCTGTCACTTCGGCTTCTACCGGGATGACATTCACGTAAGAACGATCTTCTCTTTTTCTTGTGAATTCCACGATGCCGTCTGTGAGAGCGAACAAAGTATGGTCTTTGCCCATTCCGACATTGTCACCAGGATAATGCTGTGTGCCGCGCTGACGAACGATGATGTTGCCTGCGATGACTGCCTGTCCACCGAAAACTTTCACTCCGAGTCGTTTGCTGTGAGATTCACGACCGTTTTCGGAACTACCAACGCCTTTCTTGTGTGCCATAATTCTTTAAATTTTTTCGGTTTATTATTCAGTGATGTTTTCAATGCGCACCTTGCTCAAATCCTGACGGTGGCCGTTTAAGGTCTGATAACCTTTTCTTCTTTTCTTCTTGAAAACAAGAACTTTGTCTGCTCTGAGATGCTTGATAATCTTGGCATCTACCTTAGCACCTTCGAGGACGGGGGTGCCAACCCTTGTGTTGCCGTCATTGTCGATCAACAACACCTTGTCGAAGCTTATAGCGCTGTCGACATCGCCATTCAAGCGGTTGCAGAAGATTTCGTCTCCCTTGCTCACTTTGAACTGCTGCCCTGCTATTTCTACGATTGCGTACATTAATTTGTATTTA
>CAJOEP010000031.1 GCA_905233445.1 uncultured Bacteroidales bacterium
AAATCCTCAGCTGCCACAAGCGGAATCATCTCGTTAATGACGAGGTCGACATAGTCTTCCTGATGTCCGCGGTATTCCATCGGGATGCCGTGAGCGCCAAGGAAGTTCGACTTTATCGTCATCGGAGAGTTCTCCTTCATGCGACGAATCACGCGCAGAAGCTTCAACTCGCTCTCGGTTGTGAGGCCGTAGCCGCTTTTGATTTCAACGGCGCCGGTTCCCATGTGCATAATCTCATCCAAGCGCTGCATAGCCGACTCGTAAAGCTCGTCTTCGCTAGCAGCTGCTGTAGCTTTCGCTGAATTGAGGATTCCTCCTCCCCTTTTTGCGATTTCCTCGTAGCTCAAACCACGAATCTTGTCGCAGAACTCCATCTCGCGTGAGTTGGCATAAACCAAGTGCGTGTGCGAGTCGCAGAACGCAGGCAAGACCAATCCGCCTTTGGCGTCGACGACTTTTCTCTCTTGTGCCAGATATTCCTGGTATTTCGGAGATTTCATCTCGCCATAGTCGGCAATCTTGCTACCTTTTATTAATAGGTATGCGTTTTTGATGCGCTTAACATCCGACATCGCGGAGCCGGCTTTCCACAAGATTCCGTTTTCGACAATGCCACAGAGTTCTTTAATGTTTATGATTAACATATGTTAAAGTTTTTAGCCATTAGCTGCTAGCCAATAGCCATTAGAATGTCCTATCCTAATAGCTAATGGCTAATACCTAATGGCTAATGGCTATTTCTGATAAATTGATTGCCAGTTCTTGTATTCACGTTTCTTCCAAGGTCCGTTGTGGTACACGTATGATGCAATCATCGGGATGACTGTTGTGCCTTCGGCATAGACCATCTGCTGAAGTTTCTCGCTGACCTTGCCCCATGAACCTGCCTCGAGCAATGTTGATGATGAGCAAGCGCCATCGCGGACGTCAGCAACGGTGATTTGGATAGCGTATTTGTGCATTGGCACCTCATGACCGAGGATTTCGGCGCAGACGACTGTGTCCTGAGCGAAGTTCTTAGGAGTACCGCCACCGACCATGAACAAGCCTGTCTGTGGAGCGGCCATCTTGATTTCTGTCAGTTCGAGGAAGTCGGCGACTGAGTCGATGCTAACGTATGGTTTGCCAGCGTGTTTGCGCTCCCACTGGTGCAGACCGATACCGAAACCTGCCGAAGAATCGGAGAATGCCGGGCAGAACATCGGGACACCGCACTCGTAGCATGTCTGGATGAGGCTGTCTTTCTTCACGCCGTGGCCTTCATGCAGCCATTTACCGAGGTTCCACAGGAACTCGCGTGATGAATACGGACGTGGCTCGAGAATGTTGGCGAGCTCGTATGTTGCGTGGTCGCACACCTGAAGCTGTTCCTCGTCGATATATGTGTCGTAGATACGGTCTATGTAAAGTTCACGGAGCTTGGTATCCGGCACCACGTTCTCTTTTTCACCGATATAATGTTTGAAACCGAGAGCCTCGAAGAGGTCCATGTCGATGACTGAAGCGCCTGTTGAAACGACGACGTCAATCATTTTGTTGCGGACCATGTCGACGTAAACCTGCATACAGCCTGCTGCTGAGGTTGAACCAGCCAATGTGAGGATGTTGGTGCACTGTTTCTCTTTCACCATCATCATCAAAATGTCGGCGGCACGGGCTGTGTCGCGTGATGTGAATGACATTTCACGCATTGCGTCGATGATTTCTGTTGAGTCGTACTTCTTGATGTCGATGTGCTTCACGACATTCTTCAATAAGTCTTTCTTTTCAAGTTTTCTTGCCATATATACAAAATTTTACTAATTTTGCGAAAAATTTGTCAGTCATGAAAAAATTATTGCTCATTTCCATTATTTCCATCGCCTTTTTAGCTTCTTGCGGAAGTTCGGATAGCAACAAAAAAGAAGAAAAGAGTACAGATATAACTATCACAGAATCAACCGATAATAAGGTCTTCATCCGAGATTTGGACTACAAAGGTTTCATTAAAAACGTTTGGGATATAGAAGAAAATACCAACGAGTTTATTTTCAAAGGCGAGCGTCCTTGTGTGATAGATTTCTACGCCACGTGGTGCGGTCCTTGCAAGACTATTGCGCCTATCATGGAGGAATTGGCAAAGGAATATGACGGCAAAGTTGATTTTTACAAAATTGATTGCGACAAGGAGATGAAACTTGCAACAATATTGCAAGTCAGGAACATACCTATGGTTTTCTTCATGAAAGGAGACGCGCAGCCCGAGAAGTCAGTAGGAGCCAAAGATGAAGCATATTTCCGCTCACAAATCAACAGGTTATTAGGTGAATAACATTTTCCCCACATCGTATCTACCTGATATTCAATATATTGCATTGTTTTTAAAAAATGATGCACCAATGATTGAATTGTTTGAGACGTATCAGAAACAGTCGTGTCGCACACGCTGTAACGTAATGACTGCCAACGGCTTACAAACTTTAACCGTCCCTATTGTCAAAACCAACGGCAACCATACTTTGACAAAAGACATCGCGATAAGCTACAAGGAGCCTTGGCAGCAGATTCACCAGCGTTGTCTGGAGTCTGCCTACCGCAAGACGCCTTATTTTGAGTATTATTTTCCATATCTTGAGAAAGCTTTTTCAACAAAATTCGATACGCTCATCGAATTGAACGAGTTTTGTTTGAAGTTTATTCTTAAAGTATTGAAAATCAATAAAGAAATCGTTTACACCGAAGATTTTTTGCCAATCCAAGATGCAAACGATTATCGTATTTCATTATCTAAATGGTCGCCGGAAGCCACTGATTACCCGAAATATTATCAGGTTTTCAGTGACCGCCAGCCGTTTATATCGAATTTGTCGGTTATCGACTTGATATTTAACGAAGGGCCCGGGGCAGACAAATACCTGCAAAGTCTAATGTTTTAAGCTTCGGACTATTCAGTAAATGCCCTTATTGCCCTGACATTGACATTTGATTTCTTTGATTCGGTAAACACAGATCCACCGTCACTGACATTCATTGCCTCTTTCTTGTTATGTTCTGTGCTACTCCAATACCATCCCTCAAGTTTTGCCCCGACGCTGCTAAGTTTATTAAACAGCATTGAACCTTTTTTAGCTGTTACCATTAAATAGTACAATTCGCCTGAGCTAGGCAGATACCAATCGTCTCCAAAACTCGTACACCAATTAGCAGCTTCAGCTTCTGTTCCCAACACACTAAGAATTGCCTGTGTATTGGTTTTTCCTTGGCCATATGTAAACGGATGGTCATTCTCATCAGTATTCTGAAGACCACCGATATCCTCAGCATGACGGCTTGCATCCCATTTCAATTCTCTTTCTGTCAGTGATACAGCCAAACCTCTGCCATTTTCGATATAAAACACAACTCCTTGGGTACCATCCGGAAAAGTTTTGATATCGCCCACTTTGCTATTATTTTCAGATATCGTGGTCACACCATCATTTTTTTTGACTCCGGCAACTTTTGTTTTCTCCGGTTTTTTGGTTGTAACAACAGTTTTCTCTTGAGTGAACGGGTCTGGCAATCCCAACAGCCTGTAAGCCAAAGATTCACAGCCGTGTTGTATGTCCTGAGCCGTCATACCCATCAGAGAGTTTTCGGTTTGTTCGTTTCTTGCCGTCTCAACATTCAATATTTTTGCAGTAACAAAAATATTTGATTCATCAAATAATGCAGCCTCAGCAACCAGAATATAATCGGCACCCGAAATCTCTCCCAATTGTTTGATTTGCTCTTCGCTCACCAGACCGGTACGTTGAAACTCCTGTTCACTCATGATTTGTGACATATCCACACGGTCATAACCCTCGTAACCTGGAGTGTTTGATATTGCTTTATTCAAATTATTTCTAACCATAAGCTTTATCGGATACGGAACATTTCCGACCTTATCCATGGTTTCAAGAATCGCGATTTTCTTTTGAGCAGACACCGACAGCACCAGCATCAGCATCAATACTAACATAATGAATTTTTTCATATTTGTAACAGAATTTAATTGATATTCATGTTTATTCCGGATACGCTATTCTCACATGATAGATGCTCATCAGCTTCTTTTTCAGCACCTTTTTCGTCACATTAATATCATGGAATGTGATGTTTGTGTTATCGAACTGGTTGGCTTTCATCTGGCCGTCAATGATATTGTCAACCAGTTTGTTTAATGACTCCTCTGTCTTGTCCTTCATGCTGCGCGATGCTGCTTCAACGGCGTCGCACATCATCAGCACGGCGGTCTCTTTGGAGAACGGCAGCGGACCTGGGTATTTAAACTCTTCTTCGTCAACGCCATCGGGGTTTTCACGCAGTTCCATCTGGTAGAAATACTCAGTTCGACGCGTGCCGTGGTGAGTCCTCACAAAGTCGATAATCTGTTCCGGGATGTGATACTCACGGCAAATCTCGATGCCGTCAATGACATGGCTGATAATAATCTGAGCACTCTCAGTGTAAGACACGTCATCGTGTGGATTGTACTTACCATTCTGATTTTCAATGAAATAGAATGGATTTCTAGTCTTTCCGATATCGTGATACATAGCGCCGGTGCGAACTAGAAGCGGGTTTCCACCTATATTATATATAACCTCCTCGCAGAGATCGGCCACCTGCATCACATGTTGGAATGTACCGGGAGCCTCCGATGCCAGCTTACGTAACAGCGGACTGTTGGTGTTGCTGAGTTCAAGCAGCGACAAATCGGTGACAAAGCCAAAAACGCGCTCGAACAGGAACGCCAGAGGGAGCGCCAACATAGTGAAGAACGCATTGCCGGCGTAAATGATGATAAATTTCCAGTTGAATGAGTCTAAACCGCCGTCGAAAATCAGCATCATGCCCAAATAAACCACCACATATGTCAGGAAAACAGCCAGCGAAGTGCCGAAATAGCTTGCGCGGCGTGTGCGTTTCGTCATACTGAAGATTGCCACAAACGACACTAACAGCTGCACAAAGAAATACTGGAACGGGTTAGGCACAGCCAAACTTATGATTATCAATGTCATAACCTGCACAATAATGGAGATACGCGCATCGAAAAACGTCATCAGCAGAATTGCCATTATGGCCACAGGCATCAGATAAATCATCGACGGAACAAAGCGCAAAATAAGGAACGATGGCACAATCATAAACAACATCAACAACAGAATCAGGTTGATGTAACGCAACTGCTCATAAATATCTGGACGTAACAACTTGATAGTCAGGTACAAGACAACAAACACCATGCTCACCAGCAGCAACTGACCATACAGTAAAAAGTTCTTGCTGAAGAAATTATTGGCAGTTATGTCGGCATATTCTCGTTGTAACGAACTGATAATCTGAAACTTCTCATCTGTAACTATCTCTCCTTGAGTTATAATAAGCTCGTCTTTTTGCACCATTCCAAAGGTCAGCATGATATTGTCGAGCGCCATCTTCTCGGCCTGTTTCGTCATACTCTCAGAATAAAGCACATTTTGCCGCATAGAACTATGTAACAGATTGTTAATCAATTCCATAGTTTTATAATCTGAGATATTTGAAATCTGGCTTTGAATATAATTCGAGGCAGTAGTCATGGTGTTCAAATCTTCATATTTACACGTGGTTCGCACTTTGTTTCTAACTACCACGACAACTTCGTCCTCTTTAAAACTTCTGGAGCTGTTGTTTTTAGCGACTATACCGTTGTTTTCAATATAATCGTAAATATTCAGAACAAGATTTCCGTAGTATTCTCTATCTCCGAGACTATCAATCCATTGAGACTCAAAGTCTTTAACAAGTTTTTCGCGTCCTGTCTCCGTACCGAGAGCGTCATAAGTGAAAATAGGCTCAACATTGCGCAAAGCCTCTTCCCTTTCTTTTCTCACCGCCTCTTCTGATTTGTAAATCGGAAAATCAAACGGTGCGTACAAACTTTCATGCGGCCACGGACGCATTTTCTGGTACTCATATTTGAATTTCACGTTCCTTGGCATAATCAAAACCACCACAACTAGTGCTATCAAAAACGCCAACACTTTGAAAATTCCATAATATGAATGACGAATCTTTTCGACTATTTCTTTTATCTTACTCATAATCAACAACTTACAACAACTACAAACTATAGTTTAAAAACAAAGAAATTTAATTTGTAAAATTATGAAAAAAATTTTTAACTTTGCAAAAAAAGTTTCAATTATGTTTGGAATCTGCACTTTATCGGCAATACCCGTCAGAAAAGAGCCGCATCACGAGAGCGAACTTGTGACAGAGTTACTGTTTAACGACCTTTACGAAGTCTTGGAGAAAAACGGCGACTGGCTTTATATAAAGATGAAATACGACGGCTACGAAGGTTGGATTAGAAGCTTGCAACACTTTGATATTCAAGAAGATACATATAAAGCATTGACTTCCAGCGAGTGTTATGTCGTCAACAATCCCGTTGAGTTGTACGATTCAAAGATTTTGACTTTTGGAACAACAGTTTATTCAAAAGACAAATGCTGTATCGAGGCTAACAGTTTCATTAACAATGCGTTAAAACTTTTAGATGTGCCTTATCGCTGGGGTGGACGCACTGTTTTCGGCATCGACTGCTCCGCTTTCGTGCAATTGTGCGCAAAGACTATCGGAATCAAGTTACCTCGTGACGCTTCACAGCAGGTAGAATACGGCGAAGATGTGTATTTCCTGACAGAAGCGCAGCCTGGAGATTTAGCGTTTTTTGAAAACGAAGAACATCACATTGTGCACGTAGGCATCATATTGGACGGCGAAAAGATTATCCACGCTTCCGGAAAAGTCAGGATTGACTCTCTAGATCAAACTGGCATATTTAATAAGGAGTTAGGGAGGCATACGCATTTTTTGGGGACAATTAAGAGGATCAACTAATTAGTATGAGGTTCCTCGCCCCTTACGGGGCTCGGAATGACAACGGATCAATAAACAGTACCGCTGTCATTCCGAACGAAGTGAGGAATCTCATTATAACACCTCAAACACTTTAAAAATTTCAGAATCAATAAGTTTCACTGCCTCGCTGTTTCCTTTCAGCACCTCATCAACCAAACTGGTCAGCTTTTTATCAGTCTCAGCCGAAATTTCCGGAAATGGCAGCTCCATCAGGTTTCCTTTCAGGATTTTAATCTCGCCGAAAAGAGATTTATAAAGGTATTTGAACAAATCGCTGTTGAGGAACGCGAGTACAGTTTTTATTGACATTCCCGTTATTTTCGGTATCAAAACATTAGCACTGTTCAGGAAAAGACTTTTTGTGTCGTCGTAGGCGAAAACGAGGTTTTTTGAGATGAATTTGTAAACAAGTTTTTCTTTGGCACGATAAATGCCATCGCTTGCAACTTGCTGATAATCATCACGTTTATATTTTACAAAATATCTTGGTCGTTTTAACGAATATGATTCTATCTCCTTGCCGGTGTAAATCGGCTCCAAACCCTTGCCCCGCTTTAGTTTCAGATGTTTTTTATTATCCCCGGTGACAATCCCCAGACCCCAAATGCTGTCTTTTAAAGTGTATTTTCCTTTAGCCAAGATTTTATGCACTTTTTCAAGGTCTGAATCTGATAACAGATTGAAATTCAGGTTTTTAGTGAGAAAGAATGCGTCTTTTGAAATGAATCGCGACTCTTCGTCATTTCGACTGGAGCGAAGCGAAATGGAGAAATCTCCTTTAAAAGGGAACGTTGCAATCTTAGGAGATTTCTCCACTCCCTGCGGTCGGTCGAAATTACGGGTACATTCTATATCAATATATTTTGTCTGCACTCCTGAAAAATTGTCAGGATACAAAGTTATCGACTTCAAATCGGTGTTTTCAAGTAAAAACTTCCGGAAATTACGATGACATTTCACATTCAGAATCGACTCAGGAAGAAGGAATCGGATTGTCCCTCCAGCCTCAAGTTGCTTATATGCCTTTTCAAAGAAAAACGAGAAGCTTTCACGTGTCGGAATCGGTTTTTCTTTTTCATCAAAAATGACAGCTCCCCATGGCGGATTGCTAATAATATAGGTATGTTTTATATTAAAGTATTGCTTTAAATAATCACATTTATATATTTGTGGTTCAAATACTTCTGATTTATATTTTAACAACAAATTAAACTTAGAAATCATCACGGCAATGGGGTCATTGTCGCAACCGAAAATCTGATTTGGCGACGCGCCATCTAGTTCCAAAAGGAATGCTCCGCTGCCGCAACAAGGGTCGAAAAAAGTCTGTTTTTTTGAAAAATCCAAGCCGCTCGTCATATTTTTAGCCACTGCATAAGGAGTGTAATATGAGCCTTTTCGGTTTTTCTCGCCTTCCATCAAAAAACACTGGTAGAGCAAGCCAAGAAGATCGTGCTCGTCGGTTGGAAGTGGTGGGAATTGCGGTAACTTTAGAGTCTCTAAAGTCTTTAAGGATTTAAAAGTGAGCGCAACATGCTCCTTTTCAAGGATTCCTGCTTCTTTTAAAAGCTTCACTCCAACTGAATAAATCACTTCTTCAGCTGAATAATTTTGCTTCTTGCAATAATCCACAAACCGTTGAATATCAGCGATATTTTCTTTATTTGAGAAATATTCAATCGGAAGAATCGTCTTAGTAGATAGCTGTTTATTTGCACGTGACATCAGCCTCCCATTGCCATTGGAATGCAAACGTTTCCAATTGCGGGCCGTAGCCTCGGAAATAGTCGTTTTACTGATGCCGTCTCCTTTCACAAATAATTTTTTGCAAAAATATTAATTATTCGGTATAATTTCTCAAAAAAATTTCTAAATTTGCACTTCAAAATATTGGAAATTACTAACCATTAAATAATTAACTCATGAATAACGCATTATTTCAATTTGCACATCCAGCTAACGAGCCTGTGAAGGAATACAGACCGGGCAGCCCTGAGCGCGTCGCTTTGGAGAAAGAACTTCAGAAACAGTCAAACGAAGTCGTGGAAATTCCAATCATCATTGGTGGTAAGGAAATCCGCACCGGTGACATGGGCGAAGTGGTGATGCCACACAACCACAAGCATGTGATTGCAAAATACCATAAAGTCGGTGAAAAAGAGGTCAACATGGCTATCGATGCCGCCCTGAAGGCCAAGAAAGACTGGGAAAACACCCCATGGATCGAGAGAGCTTCAATCATGGCACGTATCGGTCAGATGCTGGCAACAAAATACCGTGCACGCATCAACGCAGCATGTATGCTCGGCCAGAGCAAGAACTGCTTCCAGGCTGAAATCGACTCAGCTTGCGAGACTATCGACTTCTACCGTTTCAACAACTATTATGCAGGCAACCTCTATTCAGAGCAGCCTTCATCGACACCAGATCAGCTCAACCGCGTGGAATACCGTCCACTCGAGGGCTTCATCATGGCAGTGACACCGTTCAACTTCACCTCTATCGCCTCGAACTTGAACATGACACCGGCTTTGATGGGTAACACCACAATCTGGAAACCATCAACAACAGCATTGCTTTCGAACTATCATATCATGCAGATCGCAATGGAAGCTGGTCTTCCGGCTGGCGTTGTGAACTTCCTGCCAGGTAAGGGCTCTTTGATTGGCGGTGTCGCCTTGAACAACCCGAACCTCGCCGGCATCCATTTCACCGGTTCGACAGCAACATTCCAAGGCTTATGGAAAGGCGTAGGCGTCAATATAGCCAATTACAAGTCATATCCACGTCTCGTCGGTGAGACAGGTGGCAAGGACTTCATCTTCGCTCACAGCTCGGCAAATCCACGCGAGGTAGCATGCGCTATCGTCCGCGGCGCCTTCGAATATCAAGGTCAGAAATGCTCGGCAGCATCACGCGCATATATCCCTGCATCAATGTGGAACGAGGTGAAACAGATTGTAGGCGACATGCTCAGCACCATCAAGATGGGCGACGTCACCGACTTCACCAACTACGTCAACGCCGTCATCGATGAGGCTTCATTCGACAACTGCAAGGGCTACATCGACAGAGCAAAAGCAAGCAAAGACGCAGAAATCGTGTTCGGTGGCAAATGCGACAAGAGCGTCGGTTACTTCGTCGAACCTACAGTCATCCTCGCCAAGGTTCCGAACTACGAGTCGATGGCTCAGGAGATCTTCGGACCTATCATCACCATCTACGTCTACGACGACAAGAAATATGAGGAAACACTGGAACTCTGCGACACTACATCACCTTACGCATTGACAGGAGCTATCTTCGTCAACGACCTTAAGGCACGTCAGTTAGCAGATCAGAAACTCAAATATTCTGCAGGTAACTTCTACATCAACGACAAGCCAACGGGCGCCGTCGTGGGATGCCAGCCATTCGGCGGCTCACGCGCATCAGGCACCAACGACAAGGCTGGTGGGCTGTGGAACCTCATCCGCTGGACGAACCCACGCGCTATCAAGGAAACATTTGTTCCTGCAACAGAATACGGGTATCCTTTCTTAGCAAAATAAGGAGGTTACTCACCCCTAAAGGGGTTCGGAATGACAATTTAAATCATATTTAAAACTAAGGCGCGGCGTGAAACGCCGCGCCTTAATATTCCCCAAATTTGATTGTCATTCCGAGCGAAACGTAGTGGAGCGAGGAACCTCTTATTTTATTACTCTGTAAATCAATTCCTCTCCTGGTCGTGCCAATCGCATTCTTTGGCGGTGTTCTTCTGTTAAATCGTAATAAATTCGGTCGGCATCGACGGTAAAGCCAGCGTTTTCAAGCACTTGCGCGTAGTCGCGACCAAATTGGCGGACGTGGTCGTATTGGCCGAAACAACGTTTGCGTTCTTCAGGATCTGTGATTGATGGGTCTTCCCATGTGTCAACATTAGGATTTATTGGGACTAAAAGGATTGCCCAACCGCCTGGCTTTAAGATGCGTTTTATCTCCGAAAAGGCTTTATTCACATCATTGACATGCTCCAAGACATGGTTGCAAATCACCACATCATACTGATTACCAGGGAGATCTATGTTTGTAACATCGAGTTTCAAATCCGCAATAGGAGAATCAAGGTCTGCTGTGGTATAATCGAGGTTTTTCAAGGCACGTAAACGCTTCAAAAACGGCTGCTCGGGAGCGAAGTGCAGAACCTTCAGATTATCAGTGAAAAATCCCGTTTTCTCCTTTAAATACAGCCAAAGCAGACGATGACGCTCAAGTGAGAGACACTTCGGACACATGCGGTTTTCCATCGCTTTGCCGTAGCCATAAGGCAAGAACTTGCGGAAATGCTTGCCGCAGACAGGGCATTCCACCTTGTTTCCAATATAAAAAGGACGAATCAAAAAGCTGAACAGACCGCTGAAACGAATCAGCGTCTGACGCGGGAAAATCCTTGTAAATAAAGCGATTAACTTCTTCATAACAGTTTCAAAATTGCCTCGGTCATGTTCGACCATGCGTATTTTTTCTTTTCTTCTTTTACACCCTCAACAAAAGCATCGTGACGGTCATTTTCATAAAAATCAGCCAAAGCATCAGCAATTGATGATGGATTTGGTTCTACAACATAACCGACTTTCCCATTCGGAATTATCTCGCCAAGACCGCCAACATTTGTCACCAAAATCGGCTTTTCGAAATGATAAGCAATTTGCGTAACACCGCTCTGTGTAGCCGATTTATATGGCTGACCGATGATGTCAGCAGTATTAAAGTAATACTTTACATCATCATCACTAATATATTGATTTTGTATTATTACCAAATTTTGCAAACAATGCTTTTCAATCTGTTCAAGATATGGTTTCGGGTCATCGTAGAACTCGCCGGCGACTATCAACTTCACCGGATATTTTCGTAGCCTTTCATCGGCAAAAGCATCAAGCAAAAGGTCGAGGCCTTTGTAAGCGCGAACGAGTCCGAAGAACAACAGATAACGATAATTCGGGTCAAGATCAAGACGCTTGATTGCTTCTTCGCGACTTAATATTTCGCCATAATGGTCGTATAACGGATGAGGAACGAAACACTTCGGTTTGGCATGCTTATCGAATGATTTCACATCATCCAAGACCGACTTCGAAAGTGCCACAAAACCATCCATTGCCTTCACAAAATAAGGCGGGAACAGTTTGTCGAGCAGTGATTTTTCGTGCGGTATCATATTGTGTATCAATCCGATACACTTTGTATGACCGTTACGCTTCACGACTTTTGCAATCTTGCTGAAACAAGGAGCGAAAAACGACATCCAATAGGTGAAAATCACAATGTCGGGATTCTTTTTGCGTATCTCCTTCCCCACCTCAATCCAGTTTAACGGATTGATAGAGTTGACTTTACGCTCAATCGGGAAGCCTTCGGGAGCCTTGGCATCGGAATACTGCGTCTTGCCAGGAAACAGAAACGACGGATACTGAAGTTTGAATGTAACCACTTCAATATCAACGCCTTCCTTGATAAACTCCATTGCAAGTCTGTCAGTGAAGGCAGCGATTCCTCCACGGTAAGGGTGCGATGGTCCGACGATGACAATCTTCATTTTAGTTTGAAGTTTGGAGTTTGGAGTTGGGAGTTGCTTCCTCTCTAACCTTTTCTTCCTTGTTTTCTTTTGGTTCAACAACTGTTACTTTGTATCCTATTTTGGTGAAAGCCTTAACAAAGTCATCAAGAGTTGCTTTCTCGCTATCGTATTGAATAGTAACGAGTTTTGTCTTCAAATCGGGATTGATTGTCTTCACTCCTTTCACAAAGCGCACATTATCTTTGATGCGTTTCACGCAATTGTTACATTCAATCTCAGGTTCTGTTTTGAACACCACCTCTTTCATGGTCTGAGCCTGAACCATGACTGCTAAAAACAATGAGAATGCCAGTAAAATAAGCTTTTTCATGATGTTATTATTTTGTTAATTTCCATTTTATTCCACCATAGAACATTATTCCGTCAATCGGGCCGTAAATCATTGTGGCGTCGAAGTTGTCGCCAAACGGATTGTGGCAACCTATAATCGGGTTTTTCTGTTTGAAATTGGTGAGATTTTCACCTCCTATGTAGATATTTCCCCAACGGAACCATTTGAGTATCTGAGCGTTAAGCACAGGATACGCATCAAATGTGCCGAATCCATCAGGCATGCGACCGCCACCATTTATTTGCAATGTCACATCAAACTGCCATATCTCCAGCGGAGTCTTGTAGGTAGCCGTCACCAAACCTTTGTAGCGGCTGCTCAACGGCTTTTCGCGCAAAACACCATTTATCGTTGTTTTCACATCGTTATATCTGAATGCGCCCAACAGCGAAAAGCCTTCAAAAAACGGGTATGTAGCATCAATTTGTAATGTGTGTGAATATGAAATACCGTCGAGGTTATAAAAATGCACTTGATGAGCATCAGTATCGAGATCGGTTACAATCTGATTTATAAAGTTTGTATAATAATATTCCAAATTGATTATCAAGCACTTATCAAAAATATCGATATCAAACGACGCTGTAGCGCCATAGTTCCAGGCTTCTTCTTGCTTCAGTTTGTCATCGAGGATGATATCACGGCTGCTTGCCATAAGCGTGTGGTTATCAAGCATCGGACGCGGCGTACGATAGCCTTTTCCAGCCGAGAAACGCAGCTTCAAAATTTCGCCTAACGACCATTTCACATGAGCTCGAGGTGTAACAAATGCTCCATATAAATCGCTGTAATCGCCTCTAATACCTGCCATAAACACAAATCTTTCATCATAATTGAAAGTGTATTGCGCATATACGCCTCCGATATTCTCATCCGGGGCTTTAACGAGGTTAGGCATAAGATCCATTTTCCATCGCTCATTAAAACAGTCATGATTAAACGACAAACCTGTTGATATACTGTGACTTGGCGTAAACTCAGTCTCAAAAAGCAACTGTGCATAGGCGTTATTATTGTTCACGTCATAAGTCTTTATGCCATACAGTGAATTCATTATATGGATCGAGCCAGACAAAATCAAAGCGATGTTAGTGTTATGGATTTCATCGAAAATATAAGCGTTTTTAACAACACCCTCATAACGTTCAGAGCCGATGTTTATCTTATACAACGGATTATCGGAGGATAACGCTCTTGAATGGTTGTGAGCATCCTCAACTTGACCGCCATTCCTATCTTCTTTCAAAGCCTTAACGTAAGCTTGCATAATGTAATGGTCAGATTTGTAAGTCCAGCGGTTCATAAAGTTAAATTGCTGCACCTTGGGCATGTCCATAAAACCGTCGCCATTGCCGTCGTGCTCCATCCACATATTTTCGTAATGTGCTAACAATCCGCTACTTAGCTTGTCATTAAAATGCAAATTTCCTTCTATATTCGTTTCAAATTTCAGATGGCTGTCAAGAAAAAGGTTTACGTCAAGTTCCTCATCGAGCTGCGGTTTCAGATATTCCACATTGATTTGTCCCGTGATTGACTCATAGCCGTTTTTCACTGTAGCGGCGCCTTTCGACACCTGGATCGAATGCATCCATGTTCCAGGAATATAGCCAAGCGAGAATGGGGCCGCAGCACCACGGAAAGCAGGTACGTTTTCCGTAAGCATTTGAACGTAACTGCCTGATAATCCGAGGAGTTTAATCTGTTTGGCACCTGTGGCGGCATCAGAATAGTTGACATCGACTGAAGGATTGGTAGAAAAGCTTTCACCCAAGTTACAGCAGGCGGCACGGCATAATTCGGTTGTCGTAACAACATCAATATTCTGGGCACCCTTTGCTTTGATAAGTCCAGGACGCGAGGCCTTCACCACCACGTCATCGAGTGTTATTTCACCATGTAGCATAATCTCAACATAATCAACACCTTCGCAAGATGTAGTATCGTTTTCAAAACCCACAAACGATGTCACGATTGAGTTTATTTCAGGTTTTCTATCCAATACGAATTGACCATTCTCATCGGTAACGGTACCGAAATTTGATCCCAGCCAAACGACATTTGCACCCACAAGCACGCCTCCTCTATCGTCCATGACAACTCCCCTAACCTGCGGAAACGCAGTAATCGCCACAAAACACATCCAAAATGACAAAACTACTTTTCTCATACTCTCTACTCTTTACTCTTTATTCTAAGCACTTTGTTAATGATTTCATTAATCTCTTTAGAAATATTAAATTTGTATATCAAAGCCAATCCTATTGCCACAATAATTCCGGTTCTAAGCAACGCCTCCACAAGCTTTCCGCCCAGACTGATACTATTAAAGTAAATTATAGATTTTGATATATATTCATATGACAACCAATTTATTACAAAAAGCACTAACATTATTAAAATCACTAAAACCTCCTTCCATGTGAAAGGAGAGATTTTTGTTTTCCAAATTATCAATGTCAGTAAAAGCAGGTAGTAAATCGAGAAGGATATTATCGACGACCAGGCGGCGCCGGTCATACCCATAGCAGGGATCAGTCTGTTGTTTAACACTATTGCGATAGTAGTGAGAATCGCCGTGAATACCAGTTGCAGGTAATACCATTTGGAATAGCTCAGCACCGTAACGCCGATATTCAGCGAAGAATTCACCAATTTTGCGAGACCGAGGAGGAAAAACACCCATTTTCCGTCGGCATATTTCTCGCCATTGGGAAGCATCTCGAAAAACAGGTCGATATTCACCCAGATGATGAAAAACACAAATCCGCCAGCTATCAGCTGATGCAGAGAAACACTTTTACACATCATTGCAGCGCGTTGAGTATCATTATCTTTCATCGCCTGCGAAATGATAGGGCGGGATATTGCCGACACGGAACGATAAGGCATCTCAACGAGGTTGGCCATATAAGATGCTATGGTGTAAATTCCCGTTATTGCCAGTCCCATCTGGGCTGAGATGAAGAATGTGTTAAGACTTGGGATGATATTTCCCACAACCGCAGCAACCGTCAAAAACAGTGTGTAAAACATAAAATCTTTGCGCAGCCACTTAGACACATGCCCGGGTTCTATCCTGAAACTTATCTTTGACAAGCAAAGCAAGTATATGATATTCAACAATGTAGCAAATGTATATGCCAAACATAGCCCTATCACCATACCATCAAGACTTATTACACCGGTGATATATAAAATGTAATCGCCGAGGGTAAAGAGCCTCACTCCCACCTCGCGTACGAATTTAGGCACGACGATACGCATCAGGAGGTTGGCGTTGGTCTCGAACACCGTCATATACATCATGAAAAACGCCATAGGGATTACCAGATACATATAATCCACAAACAGCGGTGACTCTTCACTAAACTTATTGATTATAAAGTCTTTAAAGACAAAGAACAATATTGTAAAAATGACAAAACCCATTGCCGGAACTATCAATGTCCAGCCGAAAAAGCCGTGGTCACGAGTGTATTTATCTTTGAAATATGGATAATAGCGCATCGCCGAGGTATTGGTGCCAAGTGCGGCGAGTCCCGACAGCAGCAAGGCGGCGTCAGCCATCACACGCGTCAAGCCCACCTCTTCCTGCGTGAGGTACTTGGTCATCACGAAAAACGTGGTGACAAACCCCACAGCGACGCCGAGGTAGTTCATCAGCGTGCCTTTTATGCTCTGTCGAACTACTATTCCCATCAGCTTTTCAAAATATTTTTGATGAAGTTACGTGTTGGATAATTTGGGTCGTTAAGCATATGGTAAAGCTCACTCATCAAAGGAAAATCTTTTGTATCAATTTGATTATCAATAAGTTTATTATAAAAAACATCGACAGCAATCCTTCCTTCGAGAACCACACTATCAGATATACATGAATTGAAGAATCCCTTGCCAATGAGCAGTCCGAGCGTGCGGTTACGGCTCATATCGTTTAGGGAAGTGAGCGAGAAATCGCCGAATCCACAATAGTTGTACATCGTGTGTTCCTCTCCTCCGAAAGCGGTCATAAGGCGACGCATCTCATTGAGTGCCATTGTGATAAATATAGAGCGGAGATTTGCCGAGTCGAAGTTAGCGTCAATAATTCCGATAACTATGGCGTAGATATTCTTCAAAATCGATGCGTATTCCACACCTGTCACATCAGTGGTGAAATCGGTACGAATCACAGTGCCATCAAACACGTCGGTGATGATTTTGTATAGTGTCTCGTCATTTGTGGCTGCCGTAAGTCCCGTATCCTGTCTGTTTATGATTTCGCGAGCGAATGATGGTCCTTTCAGCGTCATAAACGGATTGAAAATGAATGACTTAATACTGTCAGGAATAATCTGGTCGGCGGCGCCGAAACCTTTTGCCAAATTGACGATTAGTGCCGTGGGGTTGATATAATCTTTGTTTTCCTTCAGATAACCCACCACTGCCGTCGATGGAATGGCAAGGAATATAACATTTGCCTCAAGGAGCACGTTTTTGTCCTTTGTAGCCTTAAGGTTGTCATTTAGCCTGCATTTCGGAAAATAAGAAGTGTTGACATGCATCTTGTTAATCATCTCAACCACTTCATCTTCAATGGAAAGCAAGTATATTTCATCTTTATTTTTAGCTGCAAGCACATCCCCTATTGCTGTCGCGATGGCTCCGCTACCGATAAAAACAATTTTTCGCATTTTAATAAAATTTTTGCAAAAATAATAAAAAAGTCTTTAGTCTTTAGACTTTAGTCGTTAGTTTTTTCATTTACAAGCTTTTTTTCTGCCAGAAAGATACTCGCATCCAGTTCATAGCCGATAAGAACTATTATACAACTCACGTACATCCACATCATGAAGATTATGAGACCTCCGATGGAGCCATACAATGCGTTGTATTTCGAAAAATTAACGATATAATAGTTAAATCCGATTGTTCCCAATATGAAAAGCAGTGTAAACATGATTGTTCCCGGTGTAAAAAGCCTGAATTTCCTATCTTTATCGGGGTTTCCGAAATAATAAAGCACTGCTATAGCGACAAGAAGCACGAACACGGTAAGCAACCATCTACCAATTTCTATCATAGTGATAATGAATCCGTTATAGAAATGTATATAATTAAAAAACCATGGCAAGATGTCGTTTCCGACGATAATAAGAGCGATGGAGGTAATCAGCAGTGAACCGAGAATAAGTGTTGTGAGAAGTCCTCCGCCGTACATCCTCATGAACGACCATTTTGCGATATGGTTAACACCCATGTCGAAACCCCGGAAGAAAGCCCTGATGGCACCCGAGCTGAAATAAAACGCCATGATGATACCGACCGACATAAGAGTATTGTGCTGACGCGACATGATTTCGTCGATAGTACCCACCACCCTTCCTGCAATGTTTTTGGGAATGACGCTTTCGATAAATTCGACAATCATTTCCTGCACACCTTCCAGCGGCATATATGGGATGAATGTAAACAGCACCATGATGGCCGGGAACAGTGCCAGAAACACGTTAAAAGCCACTGCGGCGGCGCGGTCGGTGAGATAACCTTTCGAGAAACCGTCGATAAAATAGACAAGCACATCGTACAGCGGCTTGCCGCGAAAACCAGGTATCGTGATACCCTTAAGCCATGCTATCATTTTGTCTTTCAACGATATAGCACAGGATTTATATTTTTCGATATTTATTTTCATAATAATAAGTAGAGTCTGCAAATATACAAAATTTTGTATTTTTGCAAAAAAATTTAATGATATGGCAGAACAAGTTTCACATCCTGGGGTAGTTGTCGGAATAAACGACCATAATATTGAAATTGAGATACTTAGCTCGAGCATGTGTGGTTCATGCGGCATCAAGTCGGTATGCGGCATGTCGGAGATGCAGGAGAAACGCATCACCGTACCGAAGCCGAAAGATCAGGAATTCATAGTTGGTCAGCCGGTTAAGATAACCATGAATGCCAGTCAGGGAAACAAGGCTGCGTTGTTCGCCTATTTTATTCCAGCGTTTTTGTTAGTTGCTATCATCATGATTCTCAGCAACTTATCGGTAAAAGAATGGTTTGCCGCCTTAGCTGGAATTGGCGTCGTGGCGGTTTATTACGGAGTGCTTTATTTTTTCAGGAATAAGCTGAAAAACGAGTTTAAATACGAAATTAGATAATCTGTTACTATTTAATGAGATTCCTCGACAAGCTCGGAATGACAAAGTGTTTAGTTATTAACGAGTTACATTTTTTGCAAATTTTCCTTGTTTAATTAATATAAAATTAGTAATTTTGCAACCGCTAAAAATATGTTTTGTTTTATGAGTAACATTTTACTATGGTCCCTTGTGATTCTGGGAATTTTAGGAGGAGTGGCGGCGGTGATTCTGTTCTTCGTCGCGAAGAAGTTCAAGGTTGAAGAGAACCCGCTCATCGACGAGGTGGAGTCGGTGTTGGCTGGTGCCAACTGTGGCGGCTGCGGTTTCGCCGGTTGCCGTAACTTCGCGGAGGCGTGCGTCAAGGCCGCTGCCGAGAAGCAGAGTCTCTCAGGTTTGAACTGCCCTAGCTCCGACATGTCTAAAGTCGCCGGATTGCTTGGACTTACCGCTACCGTTGCCGAGCCAATGATTGCTGTAGTACGTTGCAACGGTACTTGTGAGAACGCACCATCGAAGGTGCATTATGAAGGAGCCGACATCTGCGGTTTCGCCAACACTCTGTATGCTGGTGAGAACGGATGTCCTAACGGCTGCTTGGGATTGGGCGACTGCGTAAAGAAATGCCAGTTCAACGCCCTCCACATTAACGAAGAGACAGGTCTTCCTGAGGTCGACGAAGACAAATGCGTGGGCTGTGGCGCTTGTGCCAAGGCTTGTCCGCGCGGTGTCATCGAGATTCGCGCCAAGGGCAAGAACAACCGTCGTGTCTATGTGGCTTGCAACAACGTGGAGAAGGGCGCCATCGCTATGAAGAACTGTAAGGTAAGCTGCATCGGCTGCCAGAAGTGCTTCAAGACCTGTCCGTTTGAGGCCATCGAGATGCGCGGCAACCTCGCCTACATCGACTTCACGAAATGCAAGCAGTGCCGTAAATGCGTCGAGGCCTGCCCTCGCGGGAGTATCCATGAGGTCAACTTCCCGCCAAGGAAGCCTAAGACAGAAGCTCCGGCAGAGCCTGCAAAAGTAACAGAAACAACTAACGAAAGTAAAGAATAAGGTATGAATCCAATTAAGACATTTCCCAAAGGTGGCGTTCATCCGGAAGAGAACAAGCTTTCGTCGGATCAGCCTATTATCACATTTGAGATACCGAAACAGGTGATCATCCCGCTCGGGCAGTGCCTCGGCGCGCCGGCGGAGCCGATAGTCGCAAAAGGCGACAAGGTGAAGGTGGGTCAGCTCATCGCTACGGCGAAAGGCTTCATCAGCGCCAACGTGCACTCGTCAGTGAGCGGCACCGTCAACAAGATTGACGAGGTGATGGACCACACAGGCTATCGTAAGCCTGCCATCTTCATCGACGTGGAAGGCGACGAATGGCTCGAAGGCATCGACACCAGCGACACTTTAGTAAAAGATATAACGCTGACAAGCGAAGAGATTATCGAACGCATCAAACAGCACGGCATCGTGGGTCTTGGCGGCGCCACATTCCCGACATACGTTAAATTGATGATACCGAAAGACAAGAAAGCCGAGTACGTCATAATCAACGCAGCGGAATGCGAGCCTTACCTCACCTGCGACAACAGGCTGTTGCTTGAGAAGCCATACGAGTTCCTCGTGGGCGTGAAAGTCATCATGAAAGCTGTGAA
>CAJOEP010000032.1 GCA_905233445.1 uncultured Bacteroidales bacterium
GCGTTGTCGGAACAAATCACTAAAAGCAAGCTCGATTTCGTGCTCGACGACGACTCATGGGATGATTTTATGAATCTAATCAATTTGATTTACAATGATTTTAATAAAAAACTTATAGAAAAATATCCAACTTTGACAAAAGAAGACTTGTACATCTGCTCGCTGACAAGATTGGGATTCAACAATCAGGTGATTGCGATTTTGCTGAACCAGCAGACGAACTCGTATGCGAGGCGCAAATCGAGGATAAAACAGGAAAAGATGAACGGGATTGAAGATGCGAGGAGTTTTGAAGAGATAATAGAAAACATTTAACCACGAATTGACACAAATAAACACGAATTATAATAAATTGTATCTCATGAAAAACATTACAAAAATTTTAATCATTATTCTATCGTTATCATTGATAACCATTGCCGGTTGCAAGAAAAAATCACCTGTGAATGACGAGCCGCAGACTCCGCCGGCTCCAATAGAGTTCACCATTGACAACTATGTTTATCAGGTTAACAGCGACAGCGTTTCTGTAACTTTAACAGAATGTATTGAGTTGCAATATTTGTCGGGAGACGTAAACATCCCGGAAACGGTTTCGTATGACGGCAAAGAATACACTGTGACTGTCATCGGCGACTATGCTTTTAATTTTGACATGGCCTGGACAGAAATAGGCACACTGACCCTTCCGAATACGATTACCAAAATAGGCGATTGGGCTTTCCACGCCTGTGGTTTTACCGGCAATTTGAATCTGCCAAGTTCTCTTACATACATCGGCGAGTGCGCATTCTCAGCTAATTATCATTTTTCAGGTTCACTATATATCCCTGATTCCGTTACATTTTTGGGCGATAATGCTTTCAACAGTTGTTACAGTTTTGAAGGCACATTACACATTCCGAGCAATATCACCGCCATAAATGATGGCGTGTTTGAGTATTGTTGCAACCTGACAGGGCCATTGAACATCCCAGAAACCGTCACAAAAATAGGCAATCGTGCTTTTGAGAGTTGTTATGGCTTTACCGGTAATCTGGAGTTCCCTGAATCAGTCACCTATATTGGGGAGTTTGCTTTTTATGATTGCACACAGTTTATAGAAGTCATTTCCCGTGCTACTGAGCCGCCGACATTAAGAGATTATGTATTCCCGGACGATAGGTACACAACTCTCACAGTACCATGCAATAGTGGCTATCAATACGAGCATTCACCTTGGATTCTGTACTTTGAAACAATTGAAGAAGATTGCGACACCGCGCGTCATTTCGACCGAAGCGAAGCGGAGTGGAGAAATCTCTAAACTAATTAAAATATTAATCTTATGAATAATAATATTTTCACAAGCTTTATTAAAATAGCAGTATTATTTTTGTTGGCATTTTTCTTGATTACAGCTTGCAAGAAACAAAAAATTGACAATGATTCGGGAAGTGTTCCTGAAGAGCCAGGCGTTTTAATCACCAATCCGCTTTGTTTTACAGCCGAAGACAGCCGCATTGCAATAGAAATGGATGCTAGGTTTGGCTATGATACGATTTTATATTTCGAGTATAGTTATGACAATGTCGTTTGGAACAGGTTTATACCTAATTATACTATTGCGGTTTTGGCGCATGAAGGCGACAAGGTATATTTCAGAGGCCATAACCCTCAAGGACTTAGTCCGAATCTTGAATTATATGACGAAAACAACCATTATCTTGGCGGAGGTGTTCGATTCAGGACAAATTACAAGGAAACAGCCGTAAGCGGCAATATCATGTCATTGATTGACACTGTTTTCAGGGACAAGCCATTGCCTAAAAACTGTTTTGCCTCGCTTTTTATCGACACATACATAACATCGGCACCTGAGCTGCCTGCCACAAAAATGGGAGATTATTGTTATTCCAACATGTTTTACGGTTGTTCGAGGCTTAAAACATGTCCAGATTTGCCTGCGACAAATTTGTCGAAATACTGTTATGAACATATGTTTTTCAGATGTTCGCAACTTGCTTCAGTACCAACGTTGCCAGCCACGACTTTAGCTGAAGGCTGTTATAAACTGATGTTCACGTGTTGCAGCAACTTGAGAGGCATCAAGGTTTATTTTACCGACTGGTTTAATGGAGCGACACTATACTGGCTTGATCAGACTGCTGAATACGGTACTTTTTATTGCCCATGGTCGTTGCCTCAGGTGTTTGGCACAAATAAGATTCCAGACAACTGGCTGGTTGAACCTTTCTAATTTTTAAGAAGAAATTGATATGTTAAATATGAACAAAATCACTAAATTAATAATTGTTATTCTTGCGTTATTATTAGTAACCATTGGCAGTTGCAAGAAATCGTCAGACAATGCGGCAAATGGCGGAAACCAGCCGCAGCCGTCACATCCTACAGGAACGATTAACGGCTTGTTTTCTGTCAGCGACTCGACGATGATTTATTTTTCGAAAGGAAATCTGCAATACCGCGCATCAAATAACACTTGGCGATTCGCTGAAAACCAATGGGATACAATAGGTTTTGACAATTCCAACATTTCAGATGATTACGACGGCTGGATTGATTTGTTCGGCTGGGGCACTGGCAACAATCCCACATTGTCAAGTGGAGCCGACAATGACTACCCTACGTATTCCGAATGGGGTGACAACAGTATTTCCAATGGCGCGAACAGCAGCTGGCGTACAATGACAGGAGCAGAATGGACATATCTGTTCAAACAGAGAGCTACCAACAGCGGTCTGCGATTCGCAAAAGCCACAATCGACGGCATCAACGGCGTGATTTTGCTTCCCGACGACTGGACAAGCGAATATTTCATTCTCAACAATACCAATACAACAGGTGGCGATTTTGCTTTGAACACAATCTCAAAATCGGAATGGAATAAAAGCCTCGAACCGCATGGAGCAGTATTCCTTCCCGCCGGCGGTTTCCGATTTGTGAATTTAATTCAAAGCGTCAATGTTGTCGGCTGCTATTGGACATCAACACCTTATTATGACGACTTCGCATTGTACTCCTTCGTTGGTGAAGACGGAGGGAACATAAGTATTGATGGTCCACGTCATTGCGGATTGTGTGTCCGTCTGGTCTGTGATTTCAAATAAAAATAAATCTGTTTATCATGAAAAAGCTTCTTCTTTTAGCTGCTATTTTTTGTTCAATAACCCTCAACGCCCAGGATTTCCATGTCGGCAAATTATTTTATACCATCAACGACGACGGTGTTACGGTGACCGTTACTGGTCATATCGACGGCCTTGGTGCGATGGGAGACCTTGTAATCCCTGAGTCGGTGAGCTATGATAACCAAGATTATACAGTTACAGCGATTGGATATCGGGCTTTTTACAATTGTGCTTTTCTGGACGGCACTTTGACCCTTCCAAATACCATTACCAGCATCGGTGATTGTGCTTTTGACTTCTGTCAGAGACTGCATGGTGACATAACCATACCTGATGCCGTCACTTACATTGGCGAACACGCATTTAGCAACACCAGTTTTGACGGCTATCTTACTTTGGGTGAAAATGTGACCACAATAGGTGAAGCTGCTTTTGGAGGTTGTTCATTTAATGGGTTATTGATAATTCCAAGTTCCGTGACATCAATAGGTTCTTACGCTTTTGGGGACTGTACCGGTTTCTCCTATATCATTTGCATGGCTAGAGTACCGCCTACTATTGGAGACCGTCCGTTTGAAAACATGGATTGTTCAAAGCTGATAGTCCCTTTCGGACGTCTATCTGTTTATAGAAATTCAGAATGGAATCAATATTTCGACACTTTTGTCGAATCATGGAGCGGTTCATACTGGCTTAATTATGCGGGTGGCAACGGTTCGCCCGAGAATCCTTATCAGATTGCCAATGCAGAGCAGTTGGCTTTGTTGACATTGATGACATACGAAGGATGTGAATATGCACACTATATTCTTACAGACGACATATTCTTGTTTAACGATCGCGGATATGAGTGGAGAACAATCGGTGATTTTGATATCGATTTGAATTCTCCACGGTATTTTAAAGGTGTTTTCGACGGCAATGGACATAAAATTTATGGATTAAACATCGAAAATCCAGGGCGAAACAAGGTTTCAGGTCTGTTCGGCTGCACCGATAATGCCACAATCAAGAATGTGCATATTGAAAATGCCCACATAAAAAACGGTGTCGTAACAGGAGCAGTCGTTGGACAGGCACTGAATACCAATATTGAAAACTGTACGGTTACCAACAGTCATATTGAGTACAACCAAACCGCCGGAGGTATAGTTGGTGTTTATATTGTTAATGCCGATGACACATTTTACATTAAAGATTGTGAAAATGAAGCCAGATTGGACAGCATTTATGATGGCGGTGGCGTCGTTAGCGCTATTTCTGTTGAAAGCGGTGATTTTAAAATAGAATCATGTATTAATAAAGGTAATATCATTGCCCAAAACTGTGCAGGCGGAATAGCTGGCATGCCGATAAAATCTCTTATCACAAATTGTCTGAATTTCGGCAGGACATACGGATTTAAGGCTGGTGGTATTGTCGGTCGCGGTGACGATTGTGTCGTTCAAAATTGTATCAACAACGAGTCGGGTGTGTTCAACGGCGGTGATAACAACGCCGGAGGTATCGCGGCTGAATTCAGGACCGGCACCTTGTTGAATTGTCAGAACTATGCATCTGGTTATGGCAACACAATCGGCGGCATTGTCGGACTTTGCAACGACATTGAAATCAGGCAATGCACCAACAACGGAACTGTTTTTGGCAAAGGCTCTGTGTGTGGCGGCATTATGGGAACGATGGGGTATCAGAATATTTTGGTGGATATTTACGATTGTGTCAACAACGGTGATGTCGTGGGCGACAGTGTCAGTGCCGCAGGTGGAATCTCCGGCAAGCATGCCAACACCATCACACGATGCGTGAACAAAGGAACTGTAAAAGCCTCGCCAGCCACTGACTTGCGTATTGGCGGACTAAGCGGCGGTTTTCAAAACTATATAACGAACAGCTACAATCGTGGCGACGTAATAGTTGAAATACAAACTCTTGATGAGAGTCTGGAAAGCGTCTGGGCAGGAGGAATAGTCGGCACAGGTGGTCAATCAATAGAAAATGTTTACAACACTGGTGACATTTACATCCCTTCGGCGCTGTTGGCCTCCAATATTCAGGTCTATCGCGGAAATATTGCCGGATATGAATATGAAAATACTTACGACTTGAACTGCTATTGGCTCGATGACGACGACATCCCTGCCTGCGGAAATCCCGATTCGCCTGATTTGCCTGGCTCTTCGGCTTTTCATCGCGGCGATTATCCACCTTATTGGCTGCTCACCATCGGACAATACGGCACCAATGATATGGTAAAGGCACTGAATGCCGGTGCAAACCACGAGTGCGTTTGGATTGAAGATGTCAATGGCGGTTTGCCAATTATTACGAATTATGAGGACAACTATCCACTTATCGGCGACGAATGGTATTATGAAATCACCAACGAAAACGGCAGCGTCACTTACCAGTATCTTGAATGTGCCGCCGACACCACCATCGGGACATCCAGACCGAAAGTCATTGTTAAGAGTAACACATTGTATGACAAAGGATTAAACGTTGTAAAGACTCACGAATACGTTTACAGCGACAACGGCATCGTCTATTGGTGGGACAAGCTCACAGGAAGCTACACCACGCTTTACAATTTCAATGCCAATGTCGGTGACGAATGGAGCATTAGCGTTGGTAATCAAAGTATTACGATGTATGTAGATGCGGTTAGCTACACCGAATACAGTGGCAACGTTTATCGAATAATGACCGTAAGCGATGAACAAGACATCTTCAGTGGACAAATAATTTGCGGCATCGGGCACACCAGAAGTTTCTTCCCCGAGAGATTGCTTCAGAAAGACAGAAATTATCGCGTTGACGGCATGCGCTGCTATTGGGTTGACGGCGAGCCGATTATCCAGTTTGGTGATGTCGATTGCGATGAGATTTACGAGGAGTATCACACCGAAAAACCCGAGCCTAACGTTGATGAAAATTTTACAGTTTATCCTAATCCAGCCGAGAACATAATAAACATAGTTGGCGATTATGACAGAATACAATTGATTGATATTTATGGCAAAGTGATTGAAATTGATGTCAAAAACAATCAAATTGACGTAACTAATCTGTCAAGTGGAATGTATTTTATAAAAATCGATGATAATTTAGTAAAACTAATAATAAACAGATAACAACATGAAAAGACTTATCTCATTAACACTCATTGCATTAGCAGTTGTTTGCATAGTATTTTCCTGTAAAAAAGAGAAACAGAGCACGACAGACCCTATCGACACCAGCAAAATCACTTTCGGCAACACCGAAGGAATGAACGTGGTGAAGTTAGATTCCATTTATTTGACCAATCACCCCTATGCAGGGTATTATTATACTGAAAACATTGATTTTGACGGAGATGGCTTGGGTGATAATATAATAAAATTTGAGATAATCGCTGGTGCTTGGGTTGGCAGTGGCAGTCACAACGTCGGAATTCTTGGTGAATTTTTTGAAAAAGAGACATTTATCCATAATGACACATCTTATAATTCCCACGATGGGATTGTTGAGGCTATATGTTCAGAAATTTATTCCAATTGCGGTCAAATTGCCACCTACGACTCTGTCCAGACCAGTCAAGTTTTGAAAGTCACGACTAATGATGAAGGCGCTCTGATGAGTGTCAATGATAATTTCGAATATGCCTCGATTTTCTACAATGACGCTGAGATATTTCAAGGCGATTTGTTTAGTGAAAGTTATTATAATTCCAGTGACACTGTTTACCGATACACTTTCAGGTTTATCAACCATTGCAGCGCTTTTGCTACCGGGAAGCCTGAATATATAGGATTTAAAGTCACCGAAAACGACCGCACCCGTTTGGGATGGGTGAAAGTCGAGCTCATTCCGTCGGATTTGCCGGATGATTATTACTTCAAGATTATTGAAGCGGCAATACAGAAATGATAAATTGCGGCGCTGCCTTAAAGGCTTTTAGGCCATTAATGGCTTTAAGGCCCTTAAGGCAGCGCCGTAATAATTTACTTTTTTTACAATTTAGTGTGTCTTATCCGGCCATTCCGGCACTGCTGGTGCTTCAGGCCAATCCTTCATCTGTTCCAAAATCACCTCGATAGCCTTGTCTAATTGGGCATCAACGCCATTGAACTCGTCGTATGGGTTGTTGTCGATGATGATGTCAGGATCGACACCGTGACCCTCGATGATCCAGTTGCCGTCTTGGTCGAATGGAGCGAATTCAGGACGGTTCAAAGTGCCGCCGTCGATGAACGGTAAGCTGCCACGGATGCCCACGACACCGCCCCATGAGCGAGTGCCGATGGTGGTGCCGAGTTTGTAGTGCTTGAACTGCCATGGGAACAAGTCACCGTCGGATGCTGAATATTTATTGAACAACAACACTTTAGGTCCGTTCATCATCTGGTTTGGCTTTATTTCGGCGGCACCGCCGTTGCGTGTTATGGTCCACATCGCAGCCTCACGACGCAGACGCTCGATAATCATCGGTGAGACGTTGCCACCGCCATTGCCGCGGTCGTCGATAATCAAAGCTTTCTTGGTGAGCTGCGGATAGAAATATTTCACAAACTCGTTCAAGCCCTCAGGTCCCATGTCAGGGATGTGGATGTAACCCACCTGTCCGTTGGTAGCCTTGCTGACTTTCTCGATGTTGTTTTGCACCCAGTTGTAATAATACAATGAGTTTTCGCTTGCTATTGGCTTCACGACCACATCGCGGGCGCCGTTTTCCGAAGCCTTGGTGTTCAAACTTAAAACGACAGGTTTTCCAGCCTTGTCAACCAACGCCTCGTAGATGTTTGTCATGTCTTTTGTCGAAACGCCGTCGATTGCCACGATGAAGTCGCCTTCGTTAGCATTTACACCCACTTCCGTCAATGGTGATATCGTTGCTTCGTTCCAGCTCTCCCCTTTCAAAATCTTCTTGATTTGGTAATAATCGCTGCCGTCGCGTTCGAGTTCAGCGCCAAGCAGACCGAGTGTAAGACGCGGTGTCTCGATGCGGTCGCCGCCACCAGTGTAAGCATGACCTATGTTCAACTCGCCAATCATCTCGCCGATGAGGTAGTTGACATCGTTACGGTCGCCGCAATATGGAATCAAAACGGCATATTTGTCGTGAATTGCCGGCCAGTCGTTGCCATGCATGTTAGGCGCATAGAAGAAGTCGCGCATCTGTCGCCATGCCTCAGTATAAATCTGAGCCCATTCCTCGTGCAGGTTGACCCATTTCTTCATGCCCGAAAGGTCGATAGGCTTGTCGATGCCCTTCACCTCGCGTTTTGGAGCGTCAATAACCATCAAATCCCAACGCTTTCTGAGTGCCATCTTCTTGCCGTCAGGAGTAAGGTTAAATCCGTTGAAATCGCCAATTCTAGTAGCTTCTTTATCAGAAAGATTATAATAATACACACCTCCGCCGCGGTTGCCCCAGCTCATGTAATAAAGCCCGTTTTCAACTGCATTGAGGTCGTAATAATAAGCTGTATTTAGGTCTGGCAGCGGGATGATACGGTTCGTAATACCTTCAAAATCAATCTTTATCGACTTTTCTTCTTTCTTAGAGTCTTTTTTCTTGTCTTTTCCTTTACCAGATTTCTCAGGTTTTTCTTCTTTTGCCTCGCCTTTTTCAACTATAACTTCGTCATTTTTTGTGAGGAATGGCGATGGAGTGTCTTTCTGCAAAGTTACCATGTATATGCGGCTCATCTCGCGATAGGCGTAGTTCCATTCAACAGCGCTGTATGTCGGGTTGAAATCGCGTGCCGAAACGAAATACAGATATTTTCCATTCTTGTCAAAAGTAGGATTCCCAGATCTAAACCATGTATCAGTAACGGCTTCAGTCTTTTGATTATCAACATTATAGATAAAAATTCGGCTACATTCCGACATCTTTGAATCACTGTAAGCGATCCATTTGCTATCTGGCGACCAGGCATAATCGTCAATCTCGCCTGATTCGCTCTTCGCGACTTCTGTCACTTTCTTCGAGGCGACGTCGATCATCATCAGACGGTTCATTTTGTCGTACCAAGCAATCTTTTTGCTGTCAGGCGACCATGAAAGCTCATATTTGTAAGTCTCCGAAACCTTTTGAGGATCAGTGAGTTGGATAGCTTCTTCCTTGCCATCCTGCTTCTGTATGTAAATCTCGTCGTTGCCGGTTCTGTCGGAAATATATGCGATATATTCGCCATCAGGTGACCAAGCGACATTTCTATCATGAACGCCGTCAGATTTTGTCAAATTACGAGTAATTCCTGACTCTACAGGCAGTGTCCACACATCGCCGCGAGCACCCAAAACGATGCGTTTGCCGTCAGGAGACACATCGCCTGAATTGATGTACTTCGATGCATCGACATATTTGGTCCTCGAAGAGATGCCGTCGCCGATTATTTGCACAGGAATCTTATGAATTGAATTGTCTTTCAAGCTCAAACGATAAAGCTCGCCACCGTTTTCATAAACGATGTCATTATCGCCCAATGAAGGATATTTCACATCGTAATATGTGTAGTCGGTAATCTTCGTAGTCGCCTTTGTTTTCAAGTCATAGCAGAAGATATTCATCGTTCTGTCGCGGTCTGAGCAGAAATAAATCTTGTCGCCAGCCCACATCGGGAAGATATCTTGAGCGTCGTTTTTGGTGATGTTTGTCAATTCTTTGGTGTTGAATTCGAAAATCCACACATCATCAGCCATACCGCCTTTGTAGTATTTCCATGTGCGGAACTCGCGCATCACACGGTTGAACGCAATCTTCTGACCGTCAGGCGAATAGCTTATCCAACCACCTTCCTCGAATGGCAGCTGCTCGCCAAGCCCGCCATTGATGTTTGCCACAAAAAGCTGTCCTACGAAATCGTCCCAAGTGATGCGGCGCGAACGATAGACGATGTTCTCGTTATCTTTCCACGTCATCACGATGTTGTTAGGTCCCATGCGGTCCGACAAGTCATCGCGGTCGAGTGTCGCGGTGTATGTAACACGTTGAGGCACACCACCTTCGGCTGGCATAACGTAAACCTCGGTGTTACCGTCGTACTGTCCGGTGAATGCAATATTCTTACCATCTGGCGAGAATCTTGCGAAGATTTCAAACCCGTCGGGGTCGTTGGTCAATTGGCGTGCCACACCGCCGTTGATATCGACGGTGTAGAGGTCACCGGCATAGCTGAAGACCACCTGGTTTCCGTGAATAGCTGGGAAACGCAGCATCTTAGCCTCGTTCTGTGCCTGCAGCGACAAAGTGCCGAGTGCAAGCAACAAACTGAAAATCAATGTTTTAAATTTCATAGTATTAAATATTTAAATGTTAGAATAATCGGTCCATTTTCACTTCAACAACTTTAACTTCATCTCCTATATAAACGAGAAAAGCCCTGATTTGCTGCATGGGATTCATCTGAATTATCGCGCTCATATAATCGCGCAGCTGATTGTAATACTCCTCATGAGCCTTACCTGTCTTGTAATCAATGAGAATCGTGCCGTTTTTAGTCTCCGCATACCTGTCAGGACGGATGATACGGCCGTCATAAGTGTGAATATCCATCTCGTTTTTCACGATGGCATCATCTTCAAACGCAGGCTTAAGCTCATGTATTTCAGTCACTTTGCGGAATGTCTCAAGGAGTTTCGCGGCTTGTTCCTCATCAATGGTACCGTCGTTGACATATGGCCGCAATGCTCTTTCGGCATCGTATATGGTTTTTATTTTCGAAAGAATTTGATGGACCAGCGAACCCCATTCCTCTGGCATGAACGTGCCTTTATCAGCCCAAATCATGGTCGGGTCGGCCTCAACTTCCAGTTTATCAAACCAATTCAATGTTTTAGGTGCCTTTTCTCCCTCTTTCAGTTCCAATATTTTTGTTTCACCGTCTTTCTTTGCTTTCCCCTTGATTGTCAATATCTCAGAATCCAAATCACCATAATTGTAAGATGTCGTCTCCTCGCCTTCTACAATCTCAAACTCATCGTTTTTGACAAAATAATCATCGAAATCAGAATCGTCATCGGAAGTCTTAACATGCTGAATATCAAGGCTATCGGCAAAGAAATCGGTAAAGAGATTGTATCCGTTGGACGGTTTTTTGTCGTTGGTATAGACGAAAAGCATGTTTTTGGCACGGGTCATCGCCACATACATGATATCCAAGACGTCGAGCATGGTTTTGCTCTCTTCTTTTTCCAAAAGAGGCTCAAACTCAGTACCGGCGAGCTTGTCTTTCGACAGTTTCAGCAAAAACGCGTCAAGATAAGGAATATCTTTAGTATATTGATTATCAGCGCATTGAATCCATATATCACTTTGCGTGAATCCATGTGACGAGGTCAATTGTGTGTCGGCGTAAGGATATAAAACCACCTTGAATTCCAATCCTTTTGCCTTATGGATGGTCATGATATTGACGCAATCGAGGTCGCCTGTGATTTGCACCGACAGTTTTTCCTTTTTCTTGTCCCAAAACTCCAGGAAATCGGTTATTCCAGCCGTGTGGTGGCTCTGCCATTCATAAACGGTGTTCATGAAATATTGCAGAAACACATCTTCTAATATATTGAAATTGTAGGATTTACAAATCTGGGAAATCACGTCGTACAATCCCCCTGTACAGACGCAATTCATCGCATCTCCGCCCCCAAAATGTTTTACAGCCATTTTCGTGACCGGATTTTTATCATTGACCATCAACCTCAACGTGTTGACTATCAGCTGAATCTTGTCGGACGACTTCAGCAATAACGATTCCGCTGACAGCACTTCAATGCCGTTCGCTACCAGATAATCGGCGATATCGGTGCCATCGCTGTTAGACCGCACCAATATGGTAATATCTTTATAATCAATGCCTTGCGAATGAAGATTTTTTATCTGTGCCAGCATCGATGCTTTCACCTTTTCCTTGTATTCAGCAGTCTTCAAGTCGCTGCCAAACACCTCTACCGAAACATAACCACCTTGGTTTTTAGGATTATATACCTGCTCGGCGTCATGATACACGTCGGCTATTCCTAAATATCGTTCGGCAAACCTGAAATACGTATTATTGAATTTTATCACGTTTTTCGACGAGCGGTAATTCGTTGAGAGCGACATTTTTTGTGCCGAATTGACAAACTGCGTCTCGCATCGTGCGCCAAACTCGCCTTCCGGACGCTTGTAAATCATCGGCAGATTGATGATTTGTTCAACTTCGCCGCTTCTGAAACGGTAAATCGACTGCTTGGCGTCGCCCACAATCATGTTCATGTTGCCAAACGACAGGCTGTTTTCCATCAAAGGCAGGAAATTCTGCCACTGCAACACCGAAGTGTCCTGAAACTCGTCGATGAAATAATGCCTGTACCTCTCTCCTAGCCTCTCATAGATAAACGGTACCGAACAGTCGCCCAAAATGTCCGAAATACGTTTGTTGAACTCCGAAATATGCACTTGCGAAGTCTCTGCGATATATTCTCGAATCAACTCGAAAATATGGTTGCGCAAGACGTACAAAAACAGGTCTTTTTCAATAGTCTCAAAGATTAACTTCTTCAAATACAACGACTTATACTTACCAATGGCTTTCTGATAAATACAAACAATAGTATCATCACTGTCAGAACGGCGTTTTGAGTCAAACCAGTTTTTTTCGCCCGACAAAATCTTCTCGATGGTGGCAGTAGTAATCACGCTTTTCCCATCGACCATCTTCTTTTTCACCGACGGCAGTCCGGTTTTAGACTTTCCGTTATAATCGGCGTCGGCAATGCCAAGACGAGCTTCTTCGGATTCTATTTCATTGATAATCAATGATAAATCATCTTTTATCTTTTTATTTTCCGAATTGACTTTTTTCTTGATATCGTTGTATTTTTCTTCATCTAAATCAATGAAATTCTTATAGTTACCTTTGCGATAGGCATCTTCGGTCAGTAGTTTCCCAATAAACTCGGAAATTGGTTTTTTGACATTCCACGAAGTTTCTTCCGAAAGGTTGTATTCGACAAAATTGGACAAAATTTTTGTAATGAATGTGTTTGTGCCTATTTCGTCGGACAGGCGCTGTATTATCTCATCAATAAGGTCTTCTTCGTCCAAAATCACATTGTATTGACCCGGAAGATCCAATTCGCGGGCGAAACTCCTTGAAAGACGCTGCACGAAACTGTCAATCGTGCATACCGCCACGTCGCTATAGTTATGTAACATTTTGACATACAAGCGGTTGGCTCTTTCTATCAATTCGTTTTTATCAATACCTATTGCTGAAAGCAGATAATCGCGCATCTGTACAATATCGTTGTTTTGCGAGTCTTCGATTATGCCGAGTAAAAATCGTAATATCTTAGCTTTCATTTCATTAGCTGCTTTATTGGTAAATGTCACAGCTAATATTTCGCGATAAGCGTCGGCATTGTCGCCCAGACATAAAGTGAGATATTCACGCACAATGGTGAAGGTCTTACCCGAGCCTGCGGAGGCTTTGTAAATTTTGAAAGGTTTATTTTGGGTTTGGCTCATTTGTGGTGTCTTTCTTTTTATTTTTCTTATGAATTGTGAAAACTTCCTTCAGTTTATCGAAGCTTTGTGACAACGAGATACCCACGCCTTGTGTGAAGTCGGAATAATTTTCGACAGAGTAATAATAGTAGTTGTTTTTGATGTTAGTATGATTGTAAGCCTTGAGACTCAATCGTTTAGTCAGTCTGAACGTCAAATCCACGTCACCCACGATGTTGTTGGCGTTGTCGGCGTCGCTCCTATTGCCTCGTATCACGCCGAAGTTGCCTTCAATGGTGAGACGGTCGTCGAACAGCTGCGTTGACAGAGCCACTTCAAGTTCCTCATTTGTGAGTTGGTCGTTCGGAGTATAGTTGATACCCACGTCAACGTCTTTATAAATCTGCGAAAGCAGGTTGCTCAGCTGGCTGGTGATTACACCATATCCGGCGTTGGTACCGAATCGCGCGATATTGCTGCCAGCTGTGTAAGAGAACGAGCCGAGCATCATGAGGGAGAACACCTGCTGTGCCATCACAGCCTGGTTGGTGGTGTCAATCACTGAAAACACTATGTTTCGCGTGTCTTCCTTGGCGTTAGGCAACTCTATTCCGAAATTGATTGACGGATTCATCAGCTTGTCGGAGAGTCGGATGATACAATCCACATTGATGTTGTTGGTCAATGCTGAGGAGTCAACGGCGAGTGTTCCGAGCGAGTTGAGTGACGATTTGGTGTGATACACACCCACGATATTGATATCGGCATCGGTCGGGTCGCCGGTCCAGCGGATGGTGCCGCCTTCGCGCAAGGTGAATGTTTTCTTCACCATATCGAGAGTGAATACGAAGTTTCCGTTTCTTATAACATATTCGCCGCGCAGCTCAAATGCGTCAGGATTCAGGCCAATGTTGAGGTTTCCGACACCGCGTGCATTGATGCTACCCATGTTTTGCGGCAAGAAGATGTTCACCGCGGCATCCTGGGTCACAGTGGTGCTGAGATTCATTGTGAAACTGGACTTATCTTTCACAATTTCAGGGATATATGTCTCTATAATGGTGTCGGTTGCCTGATTTTTCTGAACGAACACCACAAAACTGTCGTCGAATGAGCTTGTTCCGGAAAGAGGAACATCTATTTCAGTTCCTTTCTTCGTTAATGCATTGATATTCATAGTGATATCATTAACAGGCCCTTTTATTTGCACCACGCCGTCGGCGACAGCGGTGCCATAAAATCCGTTGGCTTTCTCAGCAGGTATGTTCATCGCCAAGAAATCGTTGCATTTCAGACTCAAATCGAAATTGAAATCTCTCAGATGTTCATGATTGATGACGCCGCCCAGAGTAGCGGTGTTGCCCAATGTGTCCTTGATAGCGATATCGTTGAATATTATTTTGCCGTCATCGAGAGTGATTTTATTGTCTAAAGTGTAGTAGGTGTTGAGGAAATTAACGCAGCATCCGGCATTTTTCATCTCAATGTCACCGACGAGCACAGGGTCTTTCACCGAGCCCCTCACCTTCAAATTGCCACTTGCAAAGCCATTCATCCTCGAAACGACGTCAACCACAAATGGCGACACCGTTTCAAGCTTGAAGTCGTTGAAAAAGACATCAAGTGTCAGATTATCAGTCTTTTTGCTCGGATAGTAGAAGCCGAACAATCCGGCAGACTTATGTCCTTCGTTATTGAAATGTCGGTTATACATCTCCATATCGAGCATCACCGATTCGTTTGGCTCATACCAATTGGCAAAAGCGTTGACATTACCCACTTCCTGCCCGTTGATATAAAAATCGTTCAGTTTGATATTCGACGAGAACGATGCATTTTCACTCATGCCAGAGAACCCCACGAATCCGTTGAGATAACCGTCAAAATCAAGATTGCTGCCCAGAGTGATAAAATCCAAATCTGAGACGTCAAAATCTCTAAATTCCACCTTCAAAGTGTCGATGTCCCGCACTGGGAACACTCCGTTCACCGACAAGCTCTGCGATCGAGTATATAAAACCACCTCGTCGAAAACGGTGATGTTCTTCTTGAATTCGATGCTGCAATTAGGATTCAGATACCACATCGTATCATTGATAAGAACCATCTCCGAGCTAATGTCCATCTTACCTCCATGCGACTCGTACGGGATAAAGACCGACTTGATATGTGCTTTGTTGTGGTCTGTTTCGTCAATGTCGTCCCAGTACAAGTTGGTGGTCACCATATCGTCGCCGAAGCGCGTCAACAGTTTGAAGTTATCGATATTTATGCGGTCGGGATTTCTTTCCGTGCTGTCTCTAAACACGATGTCTTTAACTGTCAGCTCGGTATTCATCTCCTTCTCTTCGGCGTTGTTTTGTACTCTCACGTCCCTAAAACTAATGCCGTTGAACCATATTTCAGGTGAATTTATCGTGGTTGTGGTATGACTCGTGTACAAATTGTTATATGCCTGATGCACGGTGGTGCCGCTTCTGACATAAAGCGACGGCATAAACAGTTTAGAGAGCATCCTCGTGTCATAGAAATCGATGTTAAACGAGAAATTCTGGTCGTTGACGTCAGGTTTGACATCGGCGAACCAGTCTGGGATATCGACATAGCTTTTCGCTGTGTTTTTCACCGAATTTACCAACGATTTGGCACATACTATGCCGTAGCCGTAGAATTTGAAGAAATCGCAATTAATATTAACCTCTTTGAGGCCGCTTATCTCACTCACATCGGCATGAAAACCTTTCATCAGATAATTCTCGCCGTTGAAAAATCTTGTGTTTTTGATATCCAGATAACCTGTTATGTTGTCGATATCATTGCCTTTCACAATAGCGTCGATGTCGGTTGAAATCCGCATGATTGAATCATTATCAATGAGATTGAGATTCACCAAATCGATGTTTCCGATATTAGCCTTGATGAAATACGCTGGTAGCTGGTCGTTTAAATCAATAGCTGAATTTAGAGTCACGTTAAGATTTGGATGCGCGATGTCGGTATTAAACGAGAATCGTTGATTTTCAAATAATCCGTGGACGAGAACATCTTCAAATGTATTGCCTTTAATTTTCAATGAGTTAAGCAACAAATCAGCTTCAAATTCGGTATTTTCAACATCCAGTCCCTCACCATTCAACACAAAATCGAATGAGGCTTCGGAGCCGTCGTTTGAGCCCAGTAAGCCGTCGAGTTGCAGGGCGTTGGCGGATATGTCGAACGAATAAATCGACTCGTCAGTGGTGTTGAGGTACACCGTAGCGTCGATGTCGCCCATTTCCGATTTAAGTTGAAACTGCGTCCTGAAATCGGTGGCGAGTCCCTGGTAGCTGCCTTTCAGCGAATAACGTCCCAGTCCTTCAAGCATTTCGGGAATCGGCACTGTTTTTGATTCAATAGGAATGGCGAAATTCTTTGTATCCACATAAGAAGAGTACATCTCACGAATTTCAATATCCATGAAGGAATCAAAAAACTCAGGCAATCCTTTAAACGAGATATCGGCATCGATATATGACTCGTTGCCGAAATCGGCAACAAAATCGCTCACTGTGAAATCGCTCACGGGACCGCGATGTTGGCCGGTAAATGTGAATTTGTCAGGCAACCGTTCAAGAATCCATGAAAAGTATTTCAGGTCGCTGAGCAGCAGCACTGACTTACGAATATTTCCTGTAATATCGACAGAATCAACGAATTCGTAGTAGGCCGACGAACGGTTGTAGTCAAAGCGGAGGTCGAGGTCGGCTCGCGACTCGCCTGTTTCAAGGATGAGGCTGTCGATATTGAGGCTTTTTTCGCAGAAAACCACATTGCCGCGGGCGTAATCAAGCACCAGACCACATCTGTCCTTACCTTTGAGGCTGTGGACATTGCCAAACACAGTGTCACCGCGGATGCCAAGGTTGGTGATATCGCCGTAGATGCTGTCGATATCGATATGAGCCCAGTCCATGCTCAGCTTTTCCGGCTTATGTTTGTGTTGATTCCAATAAATGACATGGCCGTTATCGAGTTTGAATTTGTCGATACACAGGCGGAAACTCGATTCGTCATCGTCAGCTTCCTTCTGCTCGCCACTTCGGAACTGTGCGATTATCTCAGTTATGTTGATTTTCTCGTTCTCTTCATATTTCACTATTCGTCCGAGCACATCTTTCATATAAATCTCTTTGATTTTGATGTCGTCGGGCATCAGAATAGGATAAAACTTAGCGTCGAGGGTGCCTATTCTGAACATAGGATATCCATCCAAGTCGTTGAAAACCACGTCTTCCATTCTCACCGTCATATTCTCGGTGATGTAAAAAGTTCGGATTTTCACGTCGGTTTCCAGTTTTCTGGAGAGCTCGCCGGCTATTGAACGCGCTATCATACTCTGCACGGTGATGTCACGGAAAGCCGCAATAAGACTTGCCATGAGAGCAAAAATTATCACAATGATAATTAAAATGCCGTGTATAATATTCTTTTTTGTACCTTTGCGCATTCTTTTTATGCTATGAACGAATACATTTTAGCCATCGAATCATCGTGCGACGACACGTCGGCGGCAGTCCTCAGAGGCACGACAGTCTTGTCGAATGTCATTGCTAATCAAGAGGTTCACCGTCAGTACGGGGGTGTCATACCAGAGCTTGCATCACGCGCTCACCAGCAAAACATCATCCCTGTTGTTGACGCCGCAATTAAGCAAGCAAATATACAAAAAAATCAAATAAGTGCAATTTCTTTTACACGTGGACCGGGATTATTGGGTTCATTGCTCGTAGGCACTTCATTTTCAAAGGCTTTCGCACTCGCAATGGACATCCCGATGATTGAAATAAATCACACCAACGGCCATGTTTTGGCGCTTTTCGCGCAGGAGCCGAATGATCCTACTCCGGTTCCGCAGTTTCCTTTCCTCTGTTTGACGGTTTCGGGCGGTCACACCCAAATCATGAAGGTGAACGATTATTTCGACCTTGAGATATTGGGCAAGACCATCGACGACGCGGCTGGCGAGGCATTCGACAAGACGGCAAAGATAATGGGACTTGGATATCCCGGAGGCCCGATAATCAACAAGTTAGCTAAAGAAGGCAACCCCGACGCGTTCCAGTTCAGCAAGCCGCACATCCCGGGCTACGACTACAGCTTCAGCGGACTGAAGACGAGCTTCCTTTATTTTTTAAGGGATAAGCTCAAGGAAAACGAGAATTTCATCGAGGAAAACAA
>CAJOEP010000033.1 GCA_905233445.1 uncultured Bacteroidales bacterium
CCGTTATGTCTGGTCATTATCTGTCTAGAGAGACTCAGTCCAATGCCGGTGCCATTGGGCTTGGTGGTGTAGAACGGCACGAAAATCTCTTCCTGCTGGTGTAGCGGCACAGGCTTGCCATTGTTCGTCACGCTGATGATGGTGCGGTCTTCTGAGTTAAGCTCAGCGCTGATGCGGATGGAGTTAGCTTCAGCCTGCACAGCGTTCTTTATCAGGTTGTTAAGCACCTGCATAATCTGACTTTCATCGATATAGATCAGCAAATCAGGCGTTTTTGCAGTGTAAGTTATCGTAACGTTTTGTTCTTTCAAACGTGATTGGTTCAGATTCAGTACACGTTCCATCAGCTCGTCGACCATAACGGCTTTACGGATTGGCGATGACAGTTTCATCATGCTGCGGTACGATTCCACAAATTTTATCAGGTCTTTTGACGATGCGGATATGGTTTCAAGTCCGGCTTTCACGTCGAGGCTGTCGTCTTTCGACAAGGCATCGCTCAGCGAAGCTATCGGTGCCACGGTGTTCATGATTTCGTGCGTCATCACTCGGAACAGCTTGCTCCACGAGGCGGCTTCATCCACTGCAGTGCGTCTCTTGAAAATGCCACGGATACGATTTAAAGCTCGGTTGAGACTTGAGTTGTCACGGAAACGGAAATTCATCTCGCCGTCTTCGAGCGAGTCCATCATAAACGACACCTTTCGAGTGTCCTGCTTCCTTACGAGCCACGTAGTAACCACAGCAGTCAAAACCACAGAAACCACAACAATCAATATCCACAGCCACACACTCATATTCCGTATTTCTTGAGGCGGTTATACAATGTCGGGCGACTGATATTCAATGCTTTAGCAACAAGTGACAGGTTTCCGTTGTATTTCTTCATCGCATTGCGAATCACTTGTTCCTCAGCATCGTCGAGAGTCTGGCTCTGAGTCTTGTTTTGCACATCAATCAATTGTGAATCATTGATTTGCAGGTCATCTTTGCCGATAATTTCGTTGTCCGACATGATGACGGCTTTCTCAATGCAGCCCTGCAGCTCCCGGATGTTGCCGCTCCACTGGCAGTTCATAAGCAGAGTCTTTGCCTCATCTGATAAATCCTTCGCCTGACGGTGATATTTCACGGCATATTTCTCAACGAAAAGCATTGCCAATGTGACGATTTCGTCCTGCCGTTCGCGCAATGGCGGCAGATGTAGCGGCACCGTATTGATGCGGTAATACAAATCTTCACGGAAACGGCCTTGTTTCACCATCTCGGCAAGATTCATATTGGTTGCGCAAATCAAACGGATATCGATAGGGATGTTTTTCGTGTCGCCAACCCTGTTGACGCTGCGGTTTTGAAGTACTCGCAGCAGCTTAGCCTGCTCGCTCAACGGAATGTTACCGATTTCATCGAGAAAAAGCGTTGTGCCATTGGCTTGCTCAAACTTTCCGATATGGTCGGTGTGGGCATCGGTAAACGCGCCTTTCACATGACCGAACATCTCGCTTTCAAAAAGAGACTCGGTGATGGCACCGATATCGACACTAACCATCTGTCGGCCAGAGCGGTTCGAAAGCCTATGAATCTCGTTAGCGAGCACGTCTTTACCAGTGCCATTTTCGCCAGTGATAAGCACTGTGGCATCTGTCGGTGCAATCTTTTCCACCATGCGGCGCAAATCCTGCATCGCCTCGCTGTTTCCCCACTGCATCTGCGATTCCGCAGGTTCGTCTTCAGTTGTAGCGATATGGCGGTGTTTCTTCGATGCCTCTTCAAGAATGGCAAGAAGTTTGGCGTTATCCCAGGGTTTCACCACAAAGTCGAAAGCGCCGCGTTTCATACCTTCCACAGCTAGAGCTATATCGGCATAGGCAGTGAAAAGCACGACTTCCACTCCCGGGAAATGCTTTTTTAGTTCGGAGAGCCAAAACAGTCCCTCGTTGCCGGTGTTGATGTCCGTCTCGAAGTTCATGTCGAGCAGCACCACATCGGGTTTGAACGACTGCATCGTGCTGACGAGAGCCTTCGGTGAAGCTATGAGTTCGACATCGGTAAACCTTGTCGGCAGCAGAATCTTCAGTGCCGCGCGGATTCCGGCATTGTCATCAACAACTAATATTTTTGATTTGAGCTTGGGCATGATTACTAACTGTTTTCTGTTATTATTTCAATCCAGTCAGGTCAAAATGATATGTAAAGTCTTCGTTTTTGTCATGCTGCAGAAACATTATCATATAAATCGGCAAGTAAACCAGCCGTTCTTTGACTAAAGTGTTTTCTTGACAGAAGACAAGTGCTTTCGGAATTGCATAGTCCTTGTTGTCCATAATGTTGCCAAGCGCACGATGGCGATCGTAGTCTTTTCCAGATTTTACCTCGATTGGCAAAACTTCACCTTGATATTCAACAATGAAGTCCAGCTCGCCTTGTTTCTTGCTGTTGAAATAAAAGAGGTCGTGGTCTATTGCAAAGCCGTGAGCATAAAGCTCTTGAGCTACCAGATTTTCAAATGCTGCACCATAATTAACATTGAAGTTGCTTAACAAGCGGACTTGAATATCGCCTCCGTACATGGCGGCTAATAGTCCAACATCGTTCATAAACAACTTGAATAGGTTACGCTGCTTATTCAAAAGCAATGGAACTCTTGGTTCTTCAACATTGTAAGTTGAAATTGCGACACCGGCATCTTTTAACCAAAGGAAACCGCTCTCATAGCGTGCAAACCGAGCCTTCTCGTGTAACTCTTTCAGTATAAAACGCTTATTCTTGGCATTCAGTTCCGAAGGTATCAAGTTATATATCTCCTCGATCTGAAGCTTACGCTCTTTCTCATATTTTGTAATGTCACGCTTGTAGGTACGAATGATATCACGTTGCTCGTTGAGTACACTGCGCAGATTGTTGGTGTCCAAATATTTCTGCACTGCTGCAGGCATTCCACCGACTATCATATAAAGTGTTACCAGTTCCAACATCTTTTGATGGACAAATTCATCAACTGGTGTTTGTTGTTCATAACAGTTTTTGATATGGTTCATGACCTCATCGCTGATACCAAGGGCTTTGGCAAACTCTTCCAAATCAAGTGGATACATTTCCAACTCTCCCATATAGCCGACAGGGACGCTACGCAGGTCTTTCAGTTCTACACCCAACAGAGAGCCGCTCATGACATATCGGTAACTTCCTTCATCTACGAGAAATTTGATAGCTGTCACCATTTCGTCACATTCCTGAACCTCGTCGAAGAATATGAGGGTCTTGCCGGGAACCAACTTCTTATTAGTGAAGGCCGAGATGCGCATCAGTATCTCTTCTGCACTTTTGGGACGGCTGAATAGTTCCACCGCATCTGGTTGCTCGAGGAAATTGATTTCAACAACATGATCAAAAATCTCTTTGCCTATTGTTCTAATGGCAAAGGTTTTGCCAACTTGTCTGGCTCCTGTAACCAACAATGAGCGCTTTTCTTTTGTAAAAAACTCCCTTAGAAATGGATATGCTTTTCGATTTACCATAACAACTAGTATTTCAACGCGCAAAAATAATAATTTTTTACATTATCCAACTAAAAAATCATATTTTTTTGACACTTTTCCAGGGTATTTTTACGTGTTTTTTGACACTTTTCCAAGGTGTTTTTGCCTATATTTTGACACTTTTCCAAGATTTCTACAACTCCTGCAAAACGTCCTCAACAACTCTACCGTCAAACAAATTGATGATTCTGTCAGCATATCCGGCATCGCGTTGGGAGTGCGTAACCATCACTATGGTGGTGCCTTCCTTGTGGAGGTCGGTGAGCAGTTCCATCACCTCTTTGCCGTTTTTGGAGTCGAGGTTACCGGTAGGTTCGTCGGCTAGGATGAGCTTCGGGTTGGCTACCACGGCGCGGGCTATTGCCACACGCTGCTGCTGACCGCCCGACAGCTGCTGCGGGAAATGTTGTGCGCGGTGCGATATCGCCATGCGTTTCATGATGGCCGTCACACGTTCCTTGCGCTCGGTGGCACCGATGTTCATATAGCGCAACGGCAGCTCAATGTTCTCATACACGTTCAGCTCGTCAATGAGGTTGAAGCTCTGAAACACAAAGCCGATGTTGCCTTTGCGGAACTTGGTGCGGTCTTTCTCCTTCAGATCGCCCACCTGCTGACCGAGCAGCTCGTATTTTCCATCCGAAGGGTTGTCGAGCAAGCCCAAAATGTTGAGCAGCGTTGATTTTCCGCAGCCCGAAGGTCCCATGATGGCGACAAATTCGCCGTCGTTAATCTCAAATGACACTCCATTCAGCGCCAGGGTTTCAATCTCTTCCGTGCGGAAGATCTTCACTAAATTTTCTACTTTAATCATAGTTTTAAGATTTATTTTGTTAAACATTATTCTTTTTTCAATGATTCAACAGGATTCATTTTTGAGATTTTACTGCTGCTGAAGGCCACTACGATAGCCACAATTGTCAGGACTATCACTGCGCCGCCGATGAAATACCATGGCGAGAGGCCGATGCGGAAAGCGAACTGCTCGAGCCAGCTGCGGGAAGCAAAAAACGCACCGACAGCACCCAACACAGCAGCAACTAATGACAGCTTCAGAATCTCCAGAGTGAACATCCTCACTATCTCGCTCGACATTGCGCCATGCACTTTTCTCAACGCAATCTCTTTGCTGCGGCGGTTCAACTCATCAATAACATAGCCTATCAAACCGATAAGCGACACGAAAATTGCGAACAACGCTCCCACAAAAATGGTGTTTCGCATCTTTCGGTTGTCGGTATACTGGGCACGGACTTCGTCGGAATAAAGCTTCACTTCCGGCATCAACTCTTGACCTTTTGCAACCTCGTTCACAACATCCTGGATTTGCTGCATCACCTTGCCGTTGGCACGATTCACTTTCACCAACACATACCGCATATTATAGAGTCTTCCCCGACTCAAGAAGTCGCCGAGGAAATAGCAACTCGGCTTCATGTTCGGGTCAAGGGCACTGCCGATGCGGACATTGCGGTAAACACCTGAAACGGTAAACGGAGCAATCCCTATCCAATTACCTTCTTTGTCACGAATGTAACTGTGGTCAGAAATGACGATTTGCTTGCCTACCGCGCCATCGCTCCAATCCTCGTAGGCCATCATTTTCTCAATCAGGCTTTCGCTGATAGCCACCTGCGACGAGTCGGAGGGAAGGGTCCCGGCGATGAAGGGGATTTCGAGCATGTCAAAATAACCATCGGTCACCATATAGCCGTCGGCAAGATACACCAAAGTGGTCTTTCCATCCTCGCTCAACACCACATTGCCCTCTGCGCCCAAGTAAGGCAAGATGGCGCAACCTTCAACGCCTTTAACTTCGGGAATAGTGGCCAGTTTGTCCACGATACGATTCAACACTTCCATATTTTCGTATGTGTCAATGTAATACAAATCTTTGTAGTTGTAGCCCGTGTCCTCACTCGCCATGTGTTCGTATTGTCCCGTCACGACGAGCAGCATCGCCACGATGAAGACATTCACCGCTACTTGCAAGCTCAATAGGAAGAGTTTCCAGTGGCGCATGTTCAGGGTGAAGTTACGAATGGCCTGCCAAACGGGAACACGCGTATAGAGCAACCCGGGCACAATCACCGAAAGCACGAAAATCAATGCAATGACCGCAACGATGACTCGGATGCTTGGGCCGATGAGTGTGGTAGTAAACGAAGTGCCTAACAGGTTGAGTGCAAGATTGTTACCCGCAAGTATGAGCAAGACGGCTAGCACCAAAGCCAGCCCGATATGCAACGCCGCTTCTTTGATAAGCATTCCGTAAATCTCGCGACCGCCCGCACCATAGCACTTGCGTATGCCGATTTCCTTCGAGCGTTTCACCATCGAGGAAAGCACCACGAGGATGTAGTTCATCAGGCTGATGAAAAGTAGCAGGAAAGCCACCACGGAAAGGATGATGATGGTGTTGTGCACCTCGGGGTCGGAGGTGTGGAGTTTGTCGAAAGGCACCAGGAAATAGCGCAACTCCTTGCCTTGTTCAGTCTTCATCTTCTCCAAGTCCTGATGTGTGGCTTGCATCTTGTGAATGGCCTCGCCGAGCGAATGGGGATCAACACCTTTCTGCAGTTTGACAAAACTGGTGTAACGCTCGTTGCCGACCCACTTTTCGAGGCTTCCCTTGCTCATCCAATTGATGGAATAGACCACATCGAATGCAAGCGTGACATTGTTTGGCAGGTCGTCAAACACGGCTTCTACTATGTAGGCGTCCTCGTCGCCTTCGACATGGACAATCTTTCCGAGGCATGCATCAATACCGCCCAGGTTCTCCGCGAAGGAACGAGAAATGGCGATGTGTTCCTTTGAGACCAAAGCCTTTTCGATATCGCCGGTAATAATCGGTATCGAGAATACTTTGAAGAAACATGAGTCGGCCAAAATGCTCGATCCTTCGAAAACAACATGGCCTTCCTCATCCGTGTAGTTGGATTTGCTTTCAGTCTGGTCCACGATGCGTGTGGCGTCCTCTACACCTGGCACCTCGGCCTTGAAGCCGGGAGCCACAGCCCCACTGACACGCGGAAATACACTCACGCCATTGGTTCTCGTAGTCTCCTGTTGGATGCAATAGATGCGGTCCACATCCTTATAGAAACTGTCGTATGACAATTCGAAGCACACCTTGGCGATGAGCACGATGCCGATGGCGAGACCGATGCCTAGGGATAGGATTTTGATGAGGTTATCAGAGAACTTTTTCATATTTATTTAATTGTTTTTCAACGATTTAACTGGATTCATTCTTGCCACGCGGTTGCTGCTTAAGACGACCACGATGGTCACAATTAGTATTACAAACAGCGCTCCGACGAGGAAATACAACGGTGAGAGGCCGATGCGCTCTGCAAACTGCTCCAGCCATTTGTGAGCCACAAAATAGGTGAAGATACACGCTGCGACTGACAAAACAAGAGAGAGTTTCAACACGTCCCAAGCGAATATCTTAAGCACATCAGCCGCTGTCGCGCCGTTGATTTTTCGGATAGCCATCTCCTTGCTGCGACGGTTCGACTCGTCACGGACGAAGCCAATCAAGCCAATGATGGCAATCATCAGGGCGAAGACAGAGCCAATAAGCACAGTGTTGCGCATTTTGAGGCTGTCGTCGTAGGCTGAGCGCATCTTGTCGGCCCACGAAATTATATGCACTTCTTTTCCGTTGAGGACTTCTGAAACGGCGCTCGTAATCTTCTGCATCGAGGCTTCGTCGAGTTTTCCGTTTGTCTTGAAGATGAGGAACGGCATATACGAGTCATCATCAAAATCTCCGTAAAACAACACGCTAGGACGGGCATCGAGGTAAACCAGATTGCCTATTTGGATGTCGCGATACACTCCCGAGATAGTGAAGCCTTTCTGCTCCATAACCCTCTCCGCATCTTCGTGACCTGTGACATTCACAACTTTGCCTACAGCACCGTCACTCCAGTCGGCAAACTCTTTCATCCTTTTTACAAAACTCTCGCTCACAACCATTTCCGAGATGTCGGCTGGCTTATGGCCTTCAATAAACTCGATGCCAAGAAGGTCGAAATAGCCTGGTGTTACCTCATATCCGTCAGCCACATTGAAAAGCTCGCGGTCGTCGCCAGGCAAATATACATTGTCGCCACTGAAACCTCTGATAGGCAATGCGTTGCTCGCCTCCACGCCCTTTACCTCAGAGAACTGCATAAGCGTTTCGGCAACAACTTTTTCTGTACCTTTATTGCCATTGTAAAAACTCATGTAATAGAGGTTTTTGTAGTCGTAGCCCGGATTATGGTTGTTCAATCGCTGATATTGCAGAGCCACTACGATGAGCATCACCACGATAAAAACGTTGATAAACACCTGAACGCCAAGCAACCCGATCTTCCAACGGCGCGAGTTTTCAGTGTAGTTGCGAAACGCCACCGAAACAGGGATTCGCATGAAGAGTTGAGCCGGAACGAACACCGACACAATCAGCACAAACACCAATACCAGACTGATAACCCAGATGCTTCGCGAAATCAGTAAGGTCTCAAATGGAACATCCAAAAGGTTAATTATCAATCCTTTAGCTGCAAAGATAATTGCTGCAGCAAGCACCAACGACAGTATCAGATGCATAAACGCCTCTCTTGCCAGCAGCCAGTGGATATCGAACGAGTCGGCACCATAGCATTTGCGTACGCCAACCTCCTTCGCGCGACGAACCAACGACGATATCACGATAAGGATATAATTCAGCAGACTGATGATGATAAGTAACGCCGCAGTGACAGTCAGCAGAACCACCATCGAGTGGACATACGACTGCGAGGTGTGAAGCTTGTTGAAAGGCTCGAGATAATACCAAAGTTTCACGCCGTTTTTCTCATATTCATCTAAAGGCTGATGCGCCTCCTGCATCTTGCGAATAGCTTCTCCAAGCGACTGATAATCAACGCCTTTTTGTAGTTTCACAAAGCCGAAATAGCGGTCGTTACCGTTCCAGTTGTCGGTGGTGTAGGCAGGCAACAGTTCCAGCGAGCCGATTATATCGAAATGGAAATTGCCGTTTTCAGGAAAGTCCTCATACACGCCATCAATGATAAATTTGTTTTTCGGGTCGTCTTCGTTGGCTATAGATTTTCCGATGCATTCGCTAACGCCACCAAGCTTCTTTGCGAACGACTCCGACACCATCGCATAACGAGGTTTCGCCAACACTTTAACAGGATTGCCAGCCAAAATCGGGCGGTCGAAAACCTTGAAGAAGCACGAGTCGGCAAGCACCAAACTTCCAGTAACAACGTTATTCTCTTCATCGAGATAGCGGTTGCCTCTGTAATGAAAGGTGTAGCGAGTGGCTTCTTCCACGCCCGGCACTTCGGCTTTAAAGCCCGGTGCGACAGCGCCGCTGGTCTGCGCGAAATCTTGTTTTTCGCCCTGTTGTTCATAGTGAGTGTCAATAAGATAGATGCGGTCCACATCCTTATAAAAACTGTCATACGACAATTCGAAGCACACTTTGGCAATCAGCACGATGCCGATGGCGAGACCTATGCCCAGCGATAGGATTTTGATGAGGTTATCAGAAAAGTTTTTCATACATTAATAACGTAAAAACATTAATAATGATGCAATAATCATGCCAAAAATGCAAATCATTCTAAATCAATGAAATACATTTTTGGCAAAATAAAAAAGTGTAAAAAATTTTTACAGTGAGTGTAAAGAAATTTTACAATTTGAAAAACTTTATCTTATTACCAAACGATTGGTGAAGGTGTTGCCATCGGTTGAGGTGATACGCAATAGATAGACTCCTTCGGGGATATCGCTTATGCTGAGATTGTTGGTGTTGTAGAAGGTTTTCACTGACTGGCCGAGGGTGTTGAAGATTTGAACTTCGGCTGCTTCCGCGCCTTCAATCCTAACAAAATCATTGGCTGGGTTGGGATAAAGGCTTATTGTTTTATCGTCAACTTCAGTAACAGAAAGCAATTCATCGCTTATGGTGACCACAAACTCACGTTGTCCGTCGCTGGAATCGATAATCACCGATGTTATTACCCTGTCTTTTACAGGATTATTGGCGTAAAACATGAAGGTGAACCAATCGGCAGGATTCAGTGTGTATGGCAATGGCCAATCGGGTACAATGTTAAGATAATTAGTGCCCACTTCGGTGGCGGAATAGATTTCAACGGGGATTTGCGAACCGAAATAGCGGTTTTGCAGACAACCTCCAGCACCGTTTTCGTCCTCCACATATTGATAAGGTGAGCCAACGATAACCAAACCATAATCAATCATGGTTTTATTCAGCATTGCGGTAACATGGTACTCACCTATTGAAGTCAAGATTAGTATATCATAATCAAGGTAATCGTTTTTTCCTGGAGCTGGCATAAAAACCACCGTCACGGTCACCGATTGTCCTGCAGGAAGGGTGTAAGACAAGTCGATGCCCTCAATAACAAATCCATTATCTTCTGGAATGATGTCTTCGATGATTACGTCGTTGGCAGTTTCGTTGGTGATGACGAACTCTGGAATGCCTCCCGTTGGCGTTGGTTCGAACCACAGGGTGTCAGGAGCGATGGTAAGGTTGTTTTGCGCTTTTGCGAAGAATGCCATGCCGAAAAATGCTAGGCAGAGGCACATTGTTTTAATAGATGTTTTCATATCGGTAGATTTTAAAATGTTTTCCGATTTCAAAATTATAACAAAAAAACATCAAAAAAGCAAGAATGGGGTTCGAATATACATTTTACAGGCATATATATTTTATAACAAATTGTAACACAATGGATTACAATAGTGACTTATATATGTTTTATATGTCAGATTATGTCGGAAATAGGGTCGGAACCAGCCTTTTTGTTGGCGTTGGAGCGGTACTGGCGGACGGTGTTTTCGCTCAATCCGAGCAGGTCGGCTTCCTCTTTGATGCGGAAACCCAGGAATGACAGCACTATGATTATTTGTTCGGTGTCGTTGAGCTCTGGACAGGTTGCGCTTAGCTCCTTCAAGACCTCAGGATAAACGTTGTTGAATTGTTTGATGATTTGCTGCAGCCGGTCGTCGCGTTTGCTCTTGTAGATTGTGGCGACACTTTGAGTGAGCGTCTGACGCTGGGAGTTTTTAATCTCCAAGACCTCGATTTCCTTGTTTTTGCGGTAACGCGACACGAAAAACCAAAGCACAAGTAATGCGATGACGAGAATGGCGATAAGCAGATACAGGCGCAAACGTTTCACATGATGCTCGTTTTCAAGCTGCTGTTGCTGCATCTGAAGGTCATATTCCTCCTTCACCTCATCGACGGCAAGCTGGGTGTTGTCGACCTTTTGCATCTTGTTCATGTATTTTTCGGCATATACCATTGCGTTTTCGTGGTCGCCAATGGCATTGTAGGACTTGAAAAGATAGAAGCAAGCATCGGGATTGGATGTGATTTTGGTGCCATAGAATATTGTGGAGTCATATACGCCGAGCTTATAATAGGCTTGGGTCAAGTCGTAATAAGCGGCGTCACTATAAAGCTTTTTCCGATGTTTGTCGTTGGTTCCTTCCAGCAATACAAGGCATTGTTTGTCTAAAGAGATGGCTTTTCTTAACAGTGCGATACCGTCGGTTTTGTCGTTGTAGAGGCCTTTGTCGTAACGATAGAGGTAATATTGTGGAGCCATCTGATAGTATTGGGCTATCATCGCCTTGTCGCCTGTTTTTTCAGCCGATATCAGCGCTTTGTCGTAATAACACAAACAGCTGTCAGGCTCGTGACATCTCAGAAAAGCTAATCCCATCGTAAGAGTTGTCAACGTGTGGTAGTTATAGCTGTCTGTGTTGTTGAAAAAACGTTCCGCTTTACGCAGGCACTCAATGCCTTCGCGATAATGTTTAGCGTCGCAATACTGCAGTCCTAAACGGAAGTAGATGTTGTGTTTCAGGTTTTCGATGTTGTCGGGATTGATGCGTTTGTCCACACTTTTGCACTTTTCTATGCTTTGCATGGCTTTTTGTTTGTAGTCGAGCAGCACATGGGGCGATTTCCCGGTAAGACCTGCTTCAAGAGCCTGTGTCCAGTAGGTTTGTGCCGCAAAATAGTATTCCTTGCTGTTGGCGAAATAGCCTTCTGCCTCGTTAAGGAGCGAGTCGGTTTCGGCGTTGAACTTCAGCGATATCTGGTTTGTTCGGGCTTTCAGCAGGCAGTAATGCGCACGTTCTTTTTCGGAAAGCACTGATACGTTGAGCGTGTCGAGGATACGCATTGCGCTGTCGGGGTGCGGTTGGTAGAGCAGCTCTATTTCATAGAGGAAGTCTTCCTGAGGAGGCACGGTGTGGGTGCAGCTGAGGAGGAGTGACAGTGCAAGAAGGATGAATGAAATTATATGAGTGCGTTTTTGCATTGTTGACAATCAGTTTGTTTTTAATATGCCAATGCAAAAATAGGAAAAATAGAAATACCCGAGGAAAATTTTTCTCGGAGGACTCGGGGTGGGAATGGTGGGATGAAAGAGGGGAAATAAAATGCTGTGCGGAGGAACCACTTCCGCACAGCGACAAAATATGAGAGCTAAATTTGGGTTGTTTTTATTGTTTAATCCATTTCCCACTTTCAACTTCCTTGCCATTTGACATCACCTTCCAGATATAGGTCCCAGAAGGCCAAGAGGTCGTATTTATCGGGGTGATATTGTCGGTGATTTGTTGTTTGTGAATGAGTTTGCCTGATAAGTCGTATATTTCCACATGGGCGTTTTGTAAAGCTGTGCGGATATTTAAAACATCTCTTCCCGGATTGGGATAAGCAATAGCTAAAGCGAAACCAGCGTCATGGGCTTCCTCGATGCCGTCGAAGATGGCATGCGATAGTTTGAAGATGGCATGTTGCATCTCTCCTGATTTGCGGTCTTTTCCGGCAGTGGAGACCAGGCAGACGCCTGACTCAAGGACGAGGATGCTGTATGGAACCACCATACGCTCCTCGTTGTGATAATAAATCTCGCCAACGATGTTCAGGTTTCCGTCGAGCATAGCGACATAAAAGTTGTCGGTATCGGGAGCGTTGCCTCCAAACATTGTATTCATATAGCCGCACATAAATATGTTTTCTCCATGGAAATCAATGGCTTCGCATAATGCCATTTGGTCGTATTCCGTTGGAGTATATGGTCCCAAAACACATTTCGTCTGGGTGAAATCAGGATTGAATTGCCCCATATACACATCAGCCTTTATTTCGGGATTGCCATTAAAAGCTGGAAAACTCACATCAGAAATCAGATACACTTTGTCGGTTTCTGGGTGAACCGCAAAATATTCGTAATGAGGCCGGTAGATGCCAATTGCCTGATTGTAGATGCTATGTTTGGTGTAAACAACATTCAGGCTGTCGTCGAAAAAGACGCACTCCGAATTGACATCTTTGGCATCGGGGTCTTCCATCACAAGGCGACAACCCGAAGCGCCTCTTTCGGGCGGCAACAAACTGGTGGTGGCGCGGCTGGTGATTTCAGACCATTGGTGAGTAATCTCGCCAGCTTCGTTATAGCGCACCATCATCTGGACGCTATGGTTGCCTTCGATGTAAACGCCCGAAACGAACGTGCTCCCGTCGTCGTTAGGAAGCCATGCGAAGTTCCACCAATCGTCATGGGTTATTTCTTCAGGGAAAGGAAATGCATCCGCGAACTCGAAAGTGGTGAGCTCGAAGTCCTCGGAAATGGAGACCTTGTAAACGGTAGGATGATCCGGGCCTTTCACATAATAGAAGCAAAGACCGCCGTCGCTCATCCTGAAAAAATTGCTTTCGGTGAGGAAATAACAGGTGTTTGTGTAGCTGTGCCACAATTCGTAATCGATGATGTTGCCTTCCTCATCGATGATTACAGCGTAGAGCCCGACACCGCTTTCAACGGCGTTGAGGATGATTTGACCATCGCTCCATTGGTCCATGTGATAGACAATCAATGTAGACGACGGAAGGATTTCAACTGGCTCTGTCACTTGCGCTTGCATGGTCACCCCTCCCAACATCAGGAGTGCAAGCAAAATGTAAATTTTAGTTGCTTTCATATTATTATTGTTTTATCCATTTTCCACTTTCGGCTTCTTTGCCATTTGCCAACACTTTCCAGATATAAGTCCCAGAAGGCAAATGGGACATATAGATGGTGGTGATGTTATCTGTTATTTCTTGATTGTGAACAAGTTTTCCTGACAAATTATAAATTTCGATATGTGCATTCTGCAAAGCTGTACGGATATTAAGCACATCCTTACCCGGATTAGGATAAGCTATGGCAACGGCGAAACCTGCATCGTGGGCTTCGTCAATGTTTAAAAATGTTTGTTTCGGAATTTTTATCAGGCAGTTCCCTGCTTCATTAGTGGCTTCAAGGATTTTATGGCAACTCACAAGGCAGCCACCTTCGGGACAGGCACCAAGTGATTTGATCATATAAACGTAGTCATCCACATGGTAGATTTCGCCCAATTTGTTCAGGTTCTCGTCCAAACAGGCGATGTACAGGTTGCGGTTGAAGAACTCGTTAACCCTATCCATTTCGCCTGCCATATATACACGATTTTCATTGTCGAAGCCGATGGATTGCCGGATGCCTCCATTGTCCTCACCTTGAGTCGTAAGACCCCAAGTGTAATTCAATTGTCGGAAATTCTCAGCATCGAAAACGCTCATCATAATGTCTTCCACTATCGCGGGATTGCCTCCATAAGCAGGATAATTGATGGTGTTTATAGAGTATGTCTTGCCATTGGCAGTGTTGGTTTTCAGATAGGCGAAACGACAGCTCTGGTAAGGCCACGACAATTCTTCCACGTTTTCCTTGATGGCTATGGTGTTCAAGTCAGCATCCAAGGTGTGGCAATCCAATTTGGGCGAACCGTTGTTACGAAGAATGATGCGGCACCCCAACGAATCGGGTGTTGGAAGCGTGTGATGGCGGTCTTGTCCGCGAAAGCCTTCCATCAGCCGTTGGCCAACAAGTAGTCCTTCGGCATCGAATTTTAAGAACTGCATGGCTTCGGTGCCGTTAAGATGGTATTGGCTGTGAGGCGGATAAGTGATAATAACATTGCCGTCCTTGTTTACGACCACTCCAGTATTATAAGGATAGAAAGTTCGGTCACTGTCATAGTAATCGTCGGTTTCCCAATCTAATTGCAGGACAGAGAACGAAAGGTCGTCATTCAGATCCACTCGGTAGAAAGTGGCGATGTCGGTTACTCTTTTTGCGTAACATAGCATCAAATTACCATTGGGAAGGCGTTGCAGAGGGCTAATCCAAACGACCTCGGCGTATTCTTCCGTTGAAAATAGTTGCTGCGAAGCCAGTTCTTCGCCTTCATCGGTCATCCTCACGAATTGGATTTCTGTAACATTGGAATTTTGATCAACGATGGTCTTGTTAACCCACGAATTGGGAGAATTTACAATTTCAATGAGCTCTTGAGCTTGTGCGCTGATGCTTCCAATAAAAAAGATGGCGAGCGATGTTAAAAATCTGAGTGTTTTCATTTCTTGTATCATAGATATGGTTAACACCACAAAATTATAACAAAATTTAGCGTGAAAACAAACCGTATATGCCGAATTCAGGTTTTTTAATCAAGACTAAGTCTTAAATATTTGAAAAACAATTATTTACAAAATCGTCAATTCAGCTTTTTTTGTTTTTTTACGGATGTTTGAACGGTATTTCATGGCAGTGTTTTCGGTAAGTCCTAAAAGATCGGCGGTTTCTTTCGCACGGAAATGCAGGAACGAAAGGATGGCAACATTGACCTCCATATCGCTCAAATCAGGATGAGCGGCTTTCAGCCTTGCAATAGCTCCCGGATATGTCTTTTCAAATTCGTCAAAGATTTGTTTCGCCCGGTTGTCCTGACTGCTTTTGTAAATCGCAGAAACACAGTTGATTAACGTTTGCTGCTGTGAGTCTTTTATCTTTAACAACTCTTTGTTCTTTTTTCTGCGATATCTGAAAACTATCAGCAGAATCACAACAATAACTATCACGAAAACGGCGACAAGCAAATACAAAATAACACGTTTTGGCATTTGCGCCATCTGTAATTTATTGATTTCCAGCATGGCATTGTGCAGAAGCTCTTCGCGTTCAGCTTCATCTGAATATTCACCGTTTTCATAACGGTTAAGGTAATAGTTTGCAAGGCCGTTATCAATATAAAACATTTCGTCTTTTTCACCTATGATTTCAGCGTCGTGCATGGCATTGTCAAAACATACGAAAGCACTGTCGTATTCTTTGATTGCCAAATAGCTGTTACCAAGGCAATATGACGACATCATGTGAAGTCTGTATCGTTGTTTTTCAGCGTAGTAAATTTCCGAAATCTTCAGATGCGTAATGCTTTCACGCCAATCGCCTATTTCACCGTACAGCATTCCAAGCCGTTGATGCACAACATATTTTATCCTGTCAATCTCGTTTTGCACATCGGTCGGTGTTTCGGAATAAAGCACCAGCCGCTCATCAACATTTTGACATTGTTCGATGCTTTGCAACGCTTTCAATTCCCAGCTGAGAGCCTCATCCAAACCTTGCCTTGTCACTTGAGCGTATCTGGCGAGATACATGCAGGTGACAGCTTCGAAATACTTGTCATCTCCTCCTACAAAACAGTTTTCAGCCACTTTCAGCAATGAATCCATCTCGTTATTATGCTGGAAATGAACATCATAAATCTTAGCGCGAAGCAGACAATAATGTGCCTGTTCTTTTTCAGATAGAGCCGAAACATCAAAATTGTCGAGGATTTTTAGTGCTTTGCCCGGATTTGTCTGATAGAAACCTTCTACTTCGTACAGCATATCTTCAGAAGAAAAGGAATCGGAGCGGGTGCAGCTGGCAAGGAACGCACAGAGGAGTAGGGCGATATGGAGAAGAAGGGATTTCATGGGTTTATAATTCAATGAGAACCTTCCAATATCCGTTCTTGCGACCTTTTTCACGTTTCAACACGCCATATTGCTCTAAACGGCCAATGTTGAACTTCACACCGTCAGCTGTAATGTTGCCCAATGCATCCGCAACTTCTTGTCGAGTGGCTTGCTGATTCTCTTTTAGGTATCTCAAAATTGCCTTTTGGGTAGCTGTTAGCGGTTTTGGGGTAGTTGTTTTACTCTTTTGGGTAGCGTTGTCTTCCTTTTGGGTAGCGCAAATCAGTTCCTCATTTGCCTTTTGGGTAGTAGATTTGTCATTTCGGGTAGTTCTCCAAATGCGGGCAATAAATTGGTTTCCGTCGGGACGGTCAATCAGTTCCACATCACATTTTTCAGCCATCACACGAGGAATTCCTGAGCCAAGTCCCCTGTATGGCATTGTTTTTGATCCGTATTGAGCCAGTTGTGGATTACGAGGGTCGGAATTGCCCAACATTATCTCATCAATTGTTTGCCCATCTGATAAACATCCCGGATTAACAATCTCCACTCTGTTGTCGAAAACCATCAGCCTGATGGCGGCAGGTTTGAGAAGATCCAAATGAACCAAAGCGTTTTGTACAAGTTCTTGCAAAACCACCTCTGGAATTTCTAAAATTCCTTCGCTGTTAAATGACTGCCCATCTTGAGGACGGCTCAAGCACGATTTTAACCATCGCATCGCGTCTTCATACATTTCAGGAATTGTTCCTGTTATATCTCGGCTGTCGTGATATTGTGTGCCGCCAATGTGGTTTCCAACAAACCATACCGCCTTTATGCAATGCTGCGGACGGAACAGTTGTGGCTCTTTGGCGAAATACATCAGTCCGGCTATGGTTAGTCTTCCGAGATTATCAGTAATATGAGCATTTCTTAGTATTGTTTTTGCTGGCATATTAAACTCGTCGAGTTTTTTGCCAAACACCTTTGAAAAGTATGAGTCGAGTGCTTTGGTGTCGATATCATCCTCGCTGCTGCCGTCAACACCATCCTCATCTGCTTGATATTGGTGGGATTTTTGTAGTAATCTTCGTATTTCGGAATTTTCTGTAACACGTCGTTTGTCGGCGCCTTGCTTTACCCAGATGTTTCCTGATAAATCCTTATAGGGTTTGTATTCACCATTTTTAATATATGCCAACAAATATGCCTGACCTCCGTGTTTCAGAGTTTCAGTTTCAATATAGATTGCAGGTTTCACATGGTCATTGGCAGTATTGCCCAATTCGCGTGAAGTATATTGTAGCTGTTCGTAAGTGAGTCCGACCATCTTGCCCGTTTTGTCTTCAGCGCCAAACACAATAACGCCACCACGAGTGTTTGCAAACGCCACCATTTCTTCAGCAATCTGTTTCGTAGTGGTAAACTCCAATTTAAATTGCACCGTGGTTGTCTCGCCCAAACTACATAATTCAACAAATTCACGTTCTGTCATAGTACTGTATTTTTCAGCTACAAAGATAATAAAAAAACATAAAATGTATGTTGTCTTTATAAAAAAAGTTGTGCGGAGGCACCAACTCCGCACAGCTAAATAAAATATGAGAGTTATATTATTGATTGTTAATTTTTCAAGAATTTCGTTGTTCGACTGCCAATAGTTATGAAATAAATGCCTTTTGGCAGATTTGAAAAATCAATTTGTTGCGATTCTGTTTCAATCGTGCCTTTCATCAGGATATGACCTGTTACGTCGATGATTCGATATTCTGATGGATATTGACAATCGCCCCAAACATAGTTTTCGTCCAATCCATAGGTTTTTGTAACCAGTTGCACATCATGAACTAACGTTTCGCGGTCGGCCACTGTCAGCGTGAAGGTTTTTGGAAGATATCCCTCGCAAGAAAATGTCACTTCGTAGGTGCCGCCTTTGATGGGCCGATGATAGTCGCCTGCAGGCATGTGACTGCTGACCTCAGAGCCATGATGGTCGTGACCTTCAATGAAGACCGTCGCTTCCAAAGCTTCGCCGGTAATAGAGTCGGTGACGGTGCCGTGAATTCCGAAAAGGCTTTGCTCCATGTAACACAGCATACTCTCGTGGTTATAAGTCCAGTACATCGGCATCTGCGACGGGTCGGGTGTGTGTGAAAACGAACACTCGATAGTCACCTCGCGGCACTGGGCGTAATAGTTCATGTAATCCTGTCTGCTGCCAAAGATAGGAAACCATACATAACCGTTGACGATACCGTTATTGTAGTCGCTCATATATACCGTGTCGTGTTGATGGGTCAAGTCGGCATATTCGTGACACACCAGCTGCCACCATGCATCGTCGGGATGAAGCGGCTGGTAAGTGTCCCAAGGATAGTTCATCACCTCGGCACCGCCATGATAGTTGGCAGCCATCGTAAAAGGGTATTGCTCAGCCAGTTCCATCATCCAAAGGGTTTCTGGCTGATAGTCATAGCCATCGGGATGCGGACCGTTGTCGAAATCCGGATAGTTGCGGTTCAGGTCAACATCGTTGGCGTTGCGGCGTCTGGCGCCACTCACGGTGTTGTTGCCACCATAATAAGTTCCATCGGGATTGGTGCAAGGTGAAATGAAGATGTCGAGATTCTCTATCAGATTCAGAATTCGCGGGTCGTCGCTGGTGCAAAACTCATCGATAAGCCGAAGCATCAGCATCATGCCTGTCAGTTCGTCGCCGTGCATGGTGGAGGTGTAAAGAAACTTCGGTTTTCTGTCGGGTTCGCCATTGTTAATGCGGCAAAACATCAGCTTGCGTCCGCTTGCCAGAGTTCCCAGTTCCAAATAGGTACATCTCTCGGGATAATCATTGGCATACTGCTGCATCATTCCCTGATATGCCTCGTAGGTCGGATAAGCGTCCCAGTCGTAGGCTTCGCGGTTGGAGCCGTCCCACATGGCATAATCCTGTTCCATTGATGGAGGAGTGAGCAACGAAGGATGATAACCTTTTGCCAAAAGCCGTTGATATTGCTCAGCGTTTGCGTAGCAAATCAGGTTTAGGCCATCCAGCCTGTCGATGGAGCAGAGGTGTGTAAGCTGAGCGGCCTCTTCGGGTTGTTGAATCCCGATGGAGAAATAATATTCCCCACGTGCAGCCATCATAGCCTCAAGGTAGGATTGGGCTTGTGTTGCTATTACTCCAAACATCAGGAGCGCGATCAGGGTGAAAATTTTCGTTGCTTTCATATTATTATTGTTTTATCCATTTTCCACTTTCGGCTTCTTTGCCATTTGCCATCACTCTCCAAACATAACTCCCCACAGGCCAAGCGCTCGTATTTATTGCAGTGACGTTGTCGGTAATCTCTTGCCTATAAATCATTCTCCCACTCATATCATACACCTCCACCCAAGCATCCCGCAACCCCGTTCGGATATTCAGCACATCCTTCCCTGAATTGGGATAAGCCGTGGCCACGGTAAAACCATGCAAATGCGCTTCGTCAACACTCAAAAAGTCAGAATAAGTGACTTTTAAAATTCCAGATTCATGTGCTTGGGAGAAATCAACATAATTGACAAGACAACCGCCTTGAGGACATGCGACAAGATTTAAATACTGCATATACCTTATGGGGTGTTTATAATACAACTCTCCGATAACTTCCAAATTTTCATCATAACAGCCTATAAAGAGATTTTGAGTAATAGCACTATGAAGATCCATTCCAGCAACCATATACACCTCATTGTTTGGCCCGAAATCGATAGTTTCAGGATCACCACCTGCATTCCCCGTCTCGGTTTCCCAAGGACATCTTCTGAAATCCAACTGGTTGAAATCGGAATCGTAAACGCTAATGAATATGTTGCGTGTATAGCTGGGGTTGGCACCGTAATACCTTTCTGCACAATCGCCAATGGAATAGATGCGCCCACTGTTTGAATTATAGCGGTAATATCCGCCAGAAGCCGGAACATACGGATAAGAAATGGCTTCAAGGTTTTCTTTAACATCCACCAAGTTCATTTGACTATCAAGAGTATAGCAGTCGTAAGCGAGTCCCATTGGCTCCGCATTGCGACCTACTATAACGCGGCAGCCCGACGATTCAGCAACTCGCAAAAGATTGTTGTACCAACATGTCCGGGCACAGTTGGGGAATAATTGTTGCCCCACCAGATTTCCTTCCGCATCAAGTTTCACAACTTTGGTTTGGGAATCGTTGTTGCCAGGGATAATGACTGAATAAATAAAGGAACCATCAGAATTAAAAAAGCAATGATTGGCATGATTGGCAGATTCGATTTCTTCGTGCAGTGAATAAGAAAAACCAGCTTCCGTTATATTCAGGTTCTCATCAACTTCATACAAACGATAAACGCGGAAAACATCCGGGTCGTTGGAGCGTTCCACACGGAAAAAGGCAGGGTTCCCATTTGAGTTGCGAATCAGTTCACGATGGCCAATGTAATTAACCGTGTCATCTGCAAACAAAACTTGGGAGGCTAAAACCGTCCCGTCATCTTTTATCTTATGAATGACATTACTGCCCTCGATAGCGAGAAAAACATCGTCATTCAGATATAACATATTCCAAATCTCTTTGTCGCTGATATAGACTTCATGCAAGTCTTGGGCTTGTGCTTTTATCACTACAGATATCAGCAGGAGCGCAAGCAAAATGTAAATTCTCGTTGTTTTCATAGTATCATTGTTTTATCCATTTCCCACTTTCGGCTTCTTTGCCGTTGGCGATGACTTTCCAAATATACATTCCCGAAGCCCAATTTTCGGAATTAATTGTTGTAATATCGCTAACGATCTCATGGTTAAAAATCATTTTTCCCATTATGTCATAAACCATGATTTCAGCATTTTGCAAATCGGTTTTGATGTTGAGATTATTGTGGCCTGGATTTGGGAAAGCGGTAGCCAATTTCACATCATTATCCGAAATTTCCTCGATGCCGTCATAATAAATCGGTATCGGAATCGGGTAGCCGCTGTTCACGCCCTCTGTGTCCTCAGCCCAAACGCATTGGTTCATTGCGCCGGCGTTCAAGGCCTCAAGCAAGTCGGTGGTGCCGTATTGTGGATCGTTTAGTACCCAAGATGTCGCCGTTGCACCCTGATTGAAGGAGCAAGAATTTGGGAGAGAATGCAAGCTTGGATTTGGCGCATAATAAGTGCACGGATACATGCTGTAATTGCCATGCCAATAGCAGTTGCGGACATCTACAGTATCGCTGAGCACGGCAGGCGTGATAATGCCGTAAATACTGGTATTATCGGCATGTTCAGGTATTATGATTGGACCGGCATTATATACATTGTAAAGATAATTTCCAGGACAAGTTCCAGTGATACCGCCCATCTGCGCATGCTCGTGAAACTGCGAGTCTCCGCGAAGTTCACCAAGGTTGTAACAATTTGAAAACGAGCCGTCAGCCCCAGCTATGCCTCCAACCATTATCGCGGAAGAATATTGTTGGGCAGGAACACCTGTTATGACGGCATGGTTGCCACAACACGATATGTTGGTGTAAATAGCTGTACCGATAATGCCGCCCGCGACCTCGCCCTTTATCTCACCCGTTTCATGGTTGATGCAGCCTTGAATCAAGCAGAGGCTGCCACCTTGCCCGACCATGCCACCAGCGCATGATTGTGCGGTAATCTTACCATAATTATGACAATCTCTGATGATGTAATCACCTTGTCCGACAATGCCGCCAGCGAACGAAGTGTTCGATGTGTCCCCAATATCACCGTTGTTTTCACAGTTTTTGACAACCACGTTGCCATTATCCATAGTAGTATAACCAGCAATGCCTCCGAGGTTGAACACTCCGTTATGGATATTGGCGTTGTTGGTGCAGTCTTTAATAAACACTGTGTCATTGGCGATGTTTTCAGCAATAAAATTTCCAACAATTCCGCCCACTTTATTACCAAGCGCCTGTATTGTTCCGTTTGTCGTGCAACCGCTAATATCGCTGTTGACCGACAGCCCGACAACAAACCCAACGTAGCCGCCTTGAGACAACACGCCATCTATCGTTACGTTTTTCACTTCAGCGTTCTGGATGCATCCAAATAAGCCCAAAACATCTTCATCGAATACATATAAGTCGCTGACAATGTGATTATTGCCGTTAAAAACACCTCTAAAAGGAAATGAAGGACCGATTACTGGGTTTATTGGATTTGTCCAATCTGATTTCACCGTCCCGATAGGATTCCAGATTTGTCCGCCGGAGCCGTTCAAGTCGATGTCGTTGGTCAGAATGTAATACGTATCGCCACCATCGCCATTGTTTGTCTGATAAGCAAGAAACGCCAGCTGTTCGGCAGTGGCAATCTGGTATGGGTTTTCGGCTGAGCCGTCGCCTCCGTCGTAAGCGTCGGCGACGGTGCCGTTCCAAGGTGTCTGCGCTCCGCACATCATCGCGAGAGCAAAAATAACTGTCAAAAGTAATTGTTTTTTCATAGGATTAAAATTTGATCCTTGCAAAATTATAATATAATTTCGCTAAAAAAGCAACAGGGCTCAGCCAATCCACAAAAATTTTTAAAGTTGTGATTGTAAATCAAAGAGTTGTGAAATTTTAATCCACAAAAAAGTTGGCATGGAATTAGTGGAAAATCTTTTCCAAATCGTCGGTTTGCACCTTTTTCTTTATCGCTGTGCGGTACTTCGCCACGGTGTTTTCCTTGAGGTGCATGATTTCGGCGGTTTCTTTCAGGCGGAACGAGAAAAATGAAAGGATGCAGATGTCGAGCTCCGTGTCGCTCAAATCGGGATGAGCGGCGCTGAGTTTTGCCATGGCATCGGGATAGGCGGTGTTAAACTCATTGCGGATGCGCTCCATCTTGTTGTTGTGCCGGTCGCTGAAGATAGCTCGGCCTTTGAGCCGCAAAGCCTCATAATCCTTGTCTTTTATGGTGTTGAGATGGCGTTTCTTCCAAATGAAATAAAATGCCACAACGACAGCTGAGGCTGTAAAGATTATAATAATCAGCCAAACGATATTGGCGGTTTTATCAGGTTTGTCAAGGCTTTGCAGATAGGCATTTAGAATCGGCAATGCATTGGTGTTATGATGCCTGTCTACAATTTCCTTTTCGTTTGATGTCTTCAACATTGAGAGATATGGCGCAGCTTTCAGAGTGTCGCCAATCTTTTCCCAACAGTCTGCCAAACCTGCCACAGACTGTTTCCGGATATTATGGTCTGGCGTCTGAAATGCCACTTCCAGTTCAGTGATAGCAGTTTGGTAGTCATGCTTCTGATAATAAACGAAGGCCTCTTCCAAATAAGTCTTATGATATAGCAAAACATCATTGTTAATCAATGACTTGGCTATATTAAAATGATATATTGCCGAGTCATATTGATGACTGTGACGCAGACAATTGGCGTAGGTGTTTTCAAGATATGCCCGTTCCAGCGGATACCGTTGTGCATTGGCAATATCCAAACCCTTATGGCAATACATGTAGGCTGTGTCGCCTTCGCCTGCCTTGCCTAAGCGCTCGTATGTGATGCCAAGGTTGGAACACGAACGTGCTATCCATGCGGTGTCGTTAGCCCGTGTGGCATAGTCTAAGCCAAGCATCGCAAAACGCTTGCAAGCGCTGCCATCAGAGAAATTGAACGCTATCCTTGAATTGATGTAATAAATTTTGCTGCGCAATTGAAAATCATCAAAATTCTCATCTAAAATCTTCAACGCTTCTACCAGATGCTTCGCTGCTTTTTCTGAAACATGATTTTCGCCGAACTGCAGCGCACCTATGAGATAATGGCATCGAGCCTGCATCCATAAGTTGCGCCGGCTGTTGTTTTCTTTGTAATATTCAAATGCCGGCAAAACAATCGTATCATTGAAATCGTAGTAATAAAAGCCCTCGATAATGGAATCGATAGAGTCGAGAAAACGTGTGTATTCGGCATCCTCCGGCGATGTCGGTGCTGTTATTTCAGTTGGGTGTTGCAAGCAGGAGGCGAGGAGCAACAAGCCAAACAAAGGCAATATGACAAAAAATCGTTTCATTTATCTTTTTAAATTGCTTTACAATTAAACATTCATCCCTCTTTGTAGCCACAGATTGAGCAGACGGTCATAAACTATGTAACCGTCGGGTTGTGCATAAACGAGTTCCTTCTCTACAAGCACGTCAAGAGCCGCCTTCACACTACTTGGGCTGGGAAGGTTATTCCGTTTGATAAACTCATAGCTTTGAGGTTGCTCCACCTTGCCTTCTTTGGCAATAGCCTTCAGCAGATTAACCTGATTTACAGTTAGAAACGTCATAAGCATCTCATATTGCGGTGTCAATGTGGCAAGCACCGCAAGGATGGCATCGGTGGACTGTTGCAATTCGGTTATCCGTTTGTTCCCTTCATACAAACGGTTCATCATCAATTGTATATACCAAGTGTAGCCGTCAAAACGCTGATATATATCATGAAACACCTCCTGACTCAAACATCCTTTCTTTGCCTCAAAGAAATTGCGTGCGAATTCATAATAAGCATCTTCCTGAATCGGTTGAAGGTTCATAAACTCCGTGCTCTGGTAAAACGGACGTTGTGGGGAGTTGAACATTTCAGCCATCAGATGCTGTCGACTGCCTGAAAAGATAAATCCGGCGTTTGAAAACTGGACATGTGAGCGAAGCAAGGCTTCGGTGCCTTTCTCGGGGTAATATGCTATCTGCTGAAATTCGTCGATAGCAACATAAACCTGTTTCTTGCTGCTTTTCAGATAATCAAAGATACTCTTTAACGTATATTCGTCACTTGCAGAATCGATATTGAGTGAAAGCGAGGGCATACCTGTCAAAACATCCACGGTAACAACCGGTCGCCATGCCTTGAAAGCATCCAACACCTTTGCCACCAAAGACTTTTCACGCCGAAGCGCCTCATCCACAATAGCAGTACCCAACACTTGCACAAAACCATGAAGGTTTTGGGTGGACAAGATATCCACATAGATACAAACCGTGTCTTTTTCAGTTGATGAAATGCGGTTAAAAGCATGTTTTATCAATCCTGTTTTTCCGATTTTTCGAGGGGAAAGCAGCGTGATATTGCGCCCATTCTTGAGTGAAGAAATCAGATTTTCGGTTTCTTTTTCCCTGTCGCAAAAATATGCAGGTCCATCATATCCCTTGTAAACAAAAGGATTTTCAAGCTTTTTAGTTTTTTGTTTACCCATAGCATTATCTTTTTTTATCACATAATTATCGTCACGTAAATTACGTCACAACTTTTACGTGATGCAAAGATAAATACTTTTTTTGAATGACAATACAAAATCTTCAAAAAAAGATTATTCCTTCTTCAACGCCACTGCAGGATTGGTCTTTGCAGCCCGCAAGGTCTGCCATAATACGGACAGAAAGGCCATCATAAAAGCGATGACAACAGACACCGCAAATATCCAGAAATAGTTTTCAAGTTTGACGATGAACTGCTCCAAGTAGCGTTGTGCCGCCCAGACTGCCAAAGGCACGGCGATAACGGCACCAACAATTACTAAAACCATATATTCCTTCACATTGCGCCACGTCTCACTCTCCACAGTACCGCCAAACACCTTGCGGACGGCTATCGAATGGGCATTCTCGCCCGCGTAGTAGGTGCTCATGGCAATGAGGCCGAGCAGCGAAATCAGCACGGCAAGAAGCATAAATATCTCCATCAGCCGCATGTTGTTCTTGGCGGGCTTAAGGGCTTCAAGATAGAAATCGTCAATGTAGCCATCAGCAACAACTGTCGGAAGTTCCCCGTCAAGCCATTCATCCACAACTTCTTGGATGGCCTTTTTTACTTCTTTATGATTGCCGACAGTCTCAATAACGAAACCGCCCCACTTGAAGTCTTCGGGCCTCACAATGCTGATATACATATAGTAATCCTCGCCCATATTGCTACTATTGACTGGGAAATCGCGGAACACACCGGCCACCTGCTCACAATCACGTGTCTTCTGCGCTAAAGTCTGGCTGATGTCGTGATAATCGTCATCGAGACCTGTCGCTGCGAATGATTTTTCACTGAACCAGACAGAGTTGTGAATCTGAGTATGATAATCCTTAATTATCTCAATATCAAACATTTGAAAAGCAGCGGTATCCATCATAAACGGCACATACGCGATGGTCCGACCGTCACGTGTAAGAGACCATTGCTGACCCCAAGGATGACCGGGAACGCCTTTGCACCATCCAATGCGTTTCACACAAGGCAATGATTCCAACGACTCACGCAATTCGGATTGTGGCGTAGAGGATAAAACCGACAGATAATAGAGATTATCCGTGTTGACATGCTTCGGTCGGTTCAACGAAGTGCAATATTGCGCCTCCATCACAATTGCCATCGCGATAAGGAAAACTGCCAAAGCATTTTGGATGACAATGAACACCTTATTAAAGACCATCTTTGTGTTGCGCTTGAAGGTGCCTTTTACCACATCCATCGGCTCCACGCGACTGGCAAACCATGCAGGGATGATGCCGTTAAGCACGCCAACCATCATAACGATGGCAATATAGGCCAAAAAATACATTGGCGTTATCTGAATGTGAATTGGGATGCTCGGATTGTTGAGCAAAGCATTCATTGAAGGCGCAAAAGCGTAGGCTAACAACAGCCCAAGTCCGAAGCAAACCGCAGTAAACAGCAATGATTCAGCGACATATTTCCAAATGATGGCCGTTTTCTGTGCACCTAATAGGCGGCGCGTGGCCATTTCTTTGGCTCGTTTTCCCGTGAGGGCAAACGAAAGATTGATGTAGTTGAATACTGCCGAAAGTAACAGTAACAACCCAACGAGTGCCAAGAGTTTCAGTGTTTTGATGTCGCCATGTTTCAGTTGGTCGTTAGGTTCGCCAAAGTCTTTGAAAAACAGATGGTCAAAACGGGTCATGTCCAACCGTTCAAAGAAAGCCTGGCCGTACATGTCGGGATAGATTTCCTTGCAAACTGCTTCCACCTTGTCGTAAATCACTTGTGGGTCGGTGCCCTCTTTGAATTTGATGAAAGGAATGGTTGAGCCGAAACGGTCGTATGGCGTATCCCAAGCAGATTTGTTGAGAAAGTCGTGTTCGTTGACAATCAAATCTGTTGTTTTCAGCACCGTGTTTTGGAAATCCTCAATGATGCCAATGATAACATATTTGTTCAAAATCAAATCCAAGGTTTCTCCAACTTTCAAATCGTATTTTTGCGCAAAACTCTCGCTCACGATGACATTCATTGGCGCTTCAATGCCTTCGGGCCCGCCTTCAACAAATTTGAGATATGGAAACATTGTGAAAAATTCCTTGCTTACGGCAGTCAACGAGGCTTCAATCTCCTCGTCGTTAATGATGACAATGGGTGGATTGGCCTCAATACAATACCGTGTGGCAAGTTCCACCTCGGGGACGCGGTCTTTCACCTCGTCAACGAAAGCGTAAGTGGAGCCGAGATAGCCCGGCATCCCGAAGCAATAGATGTTTTTCCGGTCGGGGCTTTCGCGGGTGATGCTGTATTGCTGCCACACGTAACTGCCGATGATGATGACAAAGGCGAGGCTTACAGCGAGGCCCACCATCTCAATGGCGGTGTAAAGCTTGTTTCTGCTTAAAAATTTTAAATAACTGCTCATGTGTCTTTTATTATACTAACGTAAAAACATTAATAATGATGCAATAATCATGCCAAAAATGCAAATCATTCTAAATCAATGAAATACATTTTTGGCAAAATTAAAAGTGTAAAAAAGTTTTACAGTGAGTGTAAAGAAATTTTACAATTAAGGCTACCACGGCCTACTGTAAAAACAGGTGTCAGTGACTACTTTTTTTTGCACTGAGCAGACATAAAAAAGATTACGGAATTTGGAAGTTAATGTGTATTTTTTTTGTATATTTGCAAAAATTTCAATTATGGTCATTCTTAACGAAAAAATATCAAGAGAACAATTGAAAGCCTTGGCTGCCAATACTTTTGTCGACATGATTAAATGTGTGGCAGATGTCAAACTTGAACTTTTGGCTGTTGATGCCGAGCTTCATGCTGATCTTGAATCGATGTTGCTTGAAAACGGCTCAGAGCAGGAAAATCTTTGGGGATTTAACCTGTATCCTGATGAGACTGGCGATGACTTCATCGAATTCGATTCTCTGATAAACATTCGTGCCTGGCAAGGAAATCGCAGCCGTGACATTGAGGATGAAAACGTGCGTAAACAAATTCGTGATATTGTATATAAATTTATCGAATAGCCATGCAACACGAAACCCTCAGTAACGGAGCTTGGGCTGAATTGACGCTTGCCCAGCAGATGGCTAACATCGGAAGTGAAAGCTATCGTGCTACGAAATGGCTTGCGAAAGGTCGAAATGATAATGCCGAGCGTGCTTTCGAGCGTATGCAGGAACTGGTTGACCTCACTATAGAGTATGGTCGTAAAAACCAATCAAACAGAAATGCTCTTCTCAAAGAAATTTGCCGTTTCAGGGAACTTTTCTGCTCAGCATTCCTTGACTCAAATATCACCGAGCTTACATCTTTAAATCAGTATCTTGACCATTTCGCAAGTATAAACTAATTGTTTTTCAACGACTTAACTGGATTCATTCTTGCCACGCGGTTGCTGCTTAAGACGACCACGATGGTCACAATGAGCAGGACCGCTACCACGCCAATGACAAAGTATATTGGCGAGAGGCCGATGCGCATGGCGAACAACTCCAACCATTTGTCGGCGAGGAAATAGGCAATCGCCACGCCAAGCATGGCCGCAATCAAAGCCAGTTTCAGCACATCCATCAGGAACATTCTGATGATCTCGCCCGACACGGCACCGTTCACTTTGCGGATGGCGACTTCCTTGCTGCGGCGGTTCGACTCGTCGCGCACAAAGCCAATCAGACCCATCAAGGCGATGGCCAAGGCGAACAGCGCGCCAATGGTGAATGTTCGTCGCATCTGGGACAAATACCCGTACTCTTGCTTAACCGCCTCGGTGTACGACTGCACCTCGACATTCTTCCGGTCAGGCAAAAACTCCTCGATGACCGACTTCACCTTGGCGATGGCCTCGGGGTTGACATCCCGCACCTTCACCACCAGAGTCTTAAAGACTTGATAAGGGTCGTCATTATTCACGTCCCAGCAAAAGCGGATGCTTGCCCTGTGGTCCCCGCCCATCATAGAGCCAAGGATATAATCTTCATACACACCGCAAATGGTATAGACATCGTCATCGTCGTCGCTGTGTTCCGAAATCAGGATGTCCTTGCCCACCGCGCCGTCACTCCAGTCGGCATAAAGGTTCATCTCCTCCACGAAGCTGCGGCTCACGGCCACATCCTTTGGCTTCGAGGGTGCCCTGCCCTCCGTCAAACGGAAGCCCATGATGTCGAAGAAGCCCTCCGTGGCACCGTATTGGTCGCACGCGGCCATCAAATACTTAGATGGATTGTCGGGCAGCATGATGTTGTTTCCCGATGAGGTGTTCAACGGGATGCAATAGGTCAGTTCAGCCGCCTCCACATCGGGAATCTGCCTTAGTTTCTCGACAATCAGCGCCAGACTGGCCTTGTCAGCGCCTTTCAAGTGTGAATACAGCAACTGCTTGTATTCGTAGCCCATATCGGCGTTCAGTGCGGTGTTGTATTGCCTGTCGGCCACGATGACCATAGGCAACAGGATGGCATTGATGCCGATTTGCACCATCAGCAGCGAGAGTTTCCAACGGCGTTTGCTTTCCTTGTAGCCGCTGAAAGCCGTCGACACGGGAATCCTGACGAACATCATCGCGGGGATGATTGCCGAGACGAGGAAAATGAAGACAATGATGGCAACAAGTGTCCATATTGTCTGCGGCACCATAAGTTGCTGGACGGGCAAGCCCAACAGCGACTCAATGACCCCGTTGAAAGCCCATATCAGCAAGGCGGCCACGGCCAACGCCGCTATCAGGTTCAAGGCCGTTTCCTTGATGAGCATCCAGTAGATGCTTCCCGAGCCCGCCCCATAGCATTTCCTGACCCCCATTTCCTTCGAGCGACGCACCACATCGGAGACGGCCATCAGCAGGTAGTTGAGCACCGAAACCAAGAGCAACAGAATAGCCACCACCGAGAGAATCATCATGGCGTTTTTGACCGATTGATTGTGACGGTGGAAAGTGGCAAAAGGCGTGAGCGTGTACCAAATCTTTGAGCCGTCGCGCTCCAACTCCTCCAAGGGCTGATGCGCCTCCTGCATCTTGCGGATAGCGTCCTTCAAGTCATTGGGATCGACATTGGGTGCCAACTTGACATAGCCGCGATAGCGGTCGTTGCCAAGCCAATTGTTGTTGCTCCACTCTCCCAAAGCGGCGATGGTCGTCACGATGTCACATTGGATGCTACCGTTTTTCGGGAAATCCTCAAACACGCCAACCACAGTCAGTTTTACATTCGGCCCCCACACTTCGGTATAGATTTGCTTGCCTATGGCCTCGTTCACGCCGCCCAACTTCTCCGCGAAACTACGGCTGACGGCAATGTCGCCATTGTATTGTTGCAAGGCCTGCATAGGGTCGCCCGCAAGAAATTCCCGACCGAAGAAGTCGAAGAAACTGCTGTCCACAACAAGGCACTCACCCGAGAGAAGGTTGTCTTTTTCATCATAGATTTGTGCTCCGGAAATCAGGTTGGAATAACGCGTGGCGGCCTCCACACCTGGTACCTCTGCCTTGAAGCCCGGCGCCACAGCACCCGAAGTGCCCCAGAAGTCATCGGGGTCGCCGCCTTCCTGGAAGATGATGTTCTCCGTGATGCAATAGATCCGGTCCACATCCTTATAAAAACTGTCATACGACAATTCGAAGCACACTTTTGCGATCAGCACGATGCCGATGGCGAGACCGATGCCTAGGGATAGGATTTTGATGAGGTTATCAGAAAAGTTTTTCATGTTATTCACATTTTAATGATTTAATTGGATTCACCGTGGCGGCCCTCAAGCTTCTCAACGTCACAACGGCTATTGTTATTGCCAGGACTGCCAACAATGATATCGCAAACACCCAGATATACAGCGGCACTTGATAGGCGAAGCCCTCTAAATAACGCCGCATGATGACGATGCTCACCGGCACGGCGATGACGAAGCACACCAGCACGATTTTCACAAAGCGTGAGTTAAACATCGCCAGAATCTGCTGCACCGTAGCACCGTGCACACGTCGGATGCCGATTTCCTTGCGGCGGTGCTCCGTCTCGAACATCACCAAGCCGAACACGCCCATCAGCGAGATGACGATGGCCAACACCGTGAATAAATTCACCAATTTGGAAAGGTTTTGCTCTTTTTTGTATTGGTTCTCAATAGCTTGACTGAAAGGCGTCACCTCAATATCAACGCCCTCGGCTAAATCGGGGTCAAGGTCTTCGAGGGTTCTGGAGATGCGCTCCTTCAGGGCGGGGACATCCACGCCTGGTTCGGTGCGGATGAAGAGCATATTGCAAAGATTCCACGGGTCTTTACCATACACATAGAAGGCAAACGGGCCCATGCCATTGCGCAATGCGCAAAAGTTGAAGTCCTTGCAGAAACCGGCAATCTCGGCGATTTGGTCATCATGGCCGCCAATCTGGTCGTCAAGGGTAATCTTGTAATAGTCACGTGCAAATTCATTGAAGATATACGTTCCTGTAGATTGTTCATCAGCTTCTGTGAAATCGCGGCCTTCTACAATGTCGATGCCCATGAAGCGAAGAAAATTCCACGAGACGGGATAGACCTGCCACCCGGCATCCTCACCATGCACTTTGCGGCCCCAACTCATACGAGTGTCTTTGATAAAGCCCCCTGCGCCCCAAGCAATGTCCTTGATGGCGGCATCGTTTTTCAATTGGTTCTCAACGGCTTGGCGGTTGGTGGCAAGGTTCCACGATACCCGCGACTGTAACAGGCATTCCTGATTGAAACCCATGTCATGATTCAGCATGTACTGACGTTGTTCATGGACAAATATCGCACAGATAATCAAAACAATGGACACGGTAAACTGCAAGCCAATCAAGCCAACGCGGAAAGCCTTGCCCTTCTGTGTTGTACCGAGGGTGCCTTTCAAGGCGAAGGCGGGATTGAACGATGTGGCAAACAAGGCTGGATAGAGACTGGCGACCACCGAGATAAGCAATGCCAAACCAACGGTCAGAGCCACAACGCCCCAGTTTTGACCGAAATCCAAAGAAGCATCAATCATTGAAGCCAATGTGGATTGCTTGAACAATGTAACCACAGCCACTGCCAAGCCAAGGGCGATGATCACCATCAATAGCGACTCGCCCACCGACGACATCACCAGTTGGAAACGGCTGCTGCCCAATATCTTCCGTGTGTTGATGCTCTTCAGGCGCAACGGCACCATCGCAAAGAAGAAGTTGATGTAATTGATGAAAGCGATAAGCACCACAAAGATGGCGATGACAAGCAAAGTGATGGTAGTGGTGCGGTTTCCCATCTTTCCAACTGTATAGTTGGCGTTGGGGTCGGCGAAATACATCTCTGTCAGCAGCACGGGGCGAATCCCGAATTTGACATCATCATCCGAAACCTCAATGCCGCCATTCATCTCGCTGAAAAATTGCTTACAGACCGGCTTTGCCACCTCTGTGATTGCCTCGGGGTCGGCACCTTCACGCAGTTTCAAATAATAGAAGTACGAAAACTCCTTCCATTCATCGAGCCGAGCATCAGGCATGTTCCAAACAATATCAAAAGATGAGAGGTCGCTGTGCTTCGGCATGTCCTTATAGATGGCTACGATGGTCGTTTCTATCCATTGTGTTTCGGCAAGATTTTTCACAACGTCACCCACTTGGACGCCGAGACGCTTAGCCATCGATTCCGATACAGCTAAGGCCGCGCCTGTCAAATCGTCCCAATTGCCGGCCACCAGTTCAAATCCAAAGACCTCGCGGGCACCTTTGTTCAAGGCGACTTGCGACCCTGAAACAGGCGACTGCTCGTCGCTCACACGAATCTTGGCGGGAACACCCGCAATGCGACCGCA
>CAJOEP010000034.1 GCA_905233445.1 uncultured Bacteroidales bacterium
AGCGGAATGCGAGCCTTACCTCACCTGCGACAACAGGCTGTTGCTTGAGAAGCCATACGAGTTCCTCGTGGGCGTGAAAGTCATCATGAAAGCTGTGAATGCACCGAAAGGCGTTGTCGGCATCGAGGTCAACAAGATGGACGCAGCCAAGATGCTCGATGAGATAGTGAAGAAAGACAAGTATTTTGAAGGCATAGAGATTCAGCCTTTGAAGACAAAATACCCGCAAGGCGGCGAGAAACAGCTCATCAAGTCGGTGACGGGACGCGAGGTGCCTTCTGGCAAGCTTCCTATTGAGACAGGATGCGTGGTTGTCAACGTGGCTTCAACATTCGCCATCTATGAGGCGGTGCAGAAAAACAAACCGCTGGTTTACCGCGTTGTCACCGTGACAGGTAAATCAGTGAAGAAGCCATCTAATTTCCTCACAAGAATAGGAACTCCAGCCAGTTTGCTCATCGAGGCAGCCGGCGGACTTCCTGAAGACACAGCCAACCTCATCAACGGCGGTCCAATGATGGGTAAGTCTGTGAGTGTCACCACATTCCCGACCATCAAAGGAACATCTGGCATCTTGATGCTCAACGAGAAAGACGCTCAGCCGCGTAAGGTGAGCAACTGCATCCGCTGCGGAAAGTGCATGCAGGCCTGCCCGATGGGACTGGAGCCTTACCTCTTGAACCGTCTAGCACGTCAGAATAATTTTGAGGAGACAGAAAAACACAACATCATGGACTGCATCGAATGCGGCTCATGCGAGTTCACCTGTCCTGCCAACATCCCGCTGGCCGACTACATCCGTTACGGTAAGACGAAGACAGGACAATTAATACGTTCACGTAATCAGAAATAGCTATGAATCAGTTAACAATATCAGGTTCTCCGCATGTTCACGGAGATTTAAGCGTCAGGAAAATCATGTGCATGGTGATGATTGCCCTGCTTCCTGCTTTGCTTGTGGCCATTTATTATTTCGGCTGGATCGCATTGCGCTTGACCATCGTCTCGGTGGCAGCCTGCGTTCTCACCGAGTGGCTCATCCAGAAATATCTTTTTAAAGGCCCTCTCACCATCAACGACGGCTCAGCTGCCTTGACAGGTCTGCTGTTGGCTTTCAATGTGCCTGCAAACCTTCCACTTTGGATGGTCATCGTGGGCAGCGTCGTCGCAATCGGCATCGCAAAGATGTCGTTCGGCGGTTTGGGCAAGAACCCGTTCAACCCGGCATTGGTAGGTCGTGTGTTCATGCTCGTGTCGTTCCCTACAGCCATGACAACATGGCCAAAGGCACAGCCGATCTTCGAAGCAGGCTTCTTCGCTGATGCTGTGACAGGTCCCACCCCATTGAGTCTCTTGAAGGAAGCTGGTGTAGGAACACTCGCAAAATCAGGCGACATGCAGTTCCTCGACATGGTTCTCGGCAACCGTGGCGGTGCTTTCGGTGAAGTCTGTGCAATAGCATTGCTTATCGGTGCTATCTACCTCATAATCACGAAAGTCATTGACATCTGGACACCATTGAGCATCCTGCTCACAGTGTTCATCATGACAGGCATCTGCTACCTCGTTGACCCGACACAGTACATCGCACCTTGGTATCATCTCGTTTATGGCGGTCTCATCCTCGGCGCCTTCTTCATGGCGACCGATATGGTGACTTCACCAATGACAACACCAGGCAAGATCATATACGGTATCGGCATCGGTGCCATCACAGTCATTATCAGATTGTGGGGCCAGTATCCTGAGGGTGTTTCTTTTGCAATCCTTATCATGAACGCCGTCGTGCCGCTCATCAACAAGGGTTTCAAACCAAAACGTTTTGGAGTTTAATTGTTGAATCTTAAAATTTTGAAATTATGGCAAAGAAAGAATCAACATTAAAGAATATGCTCATCGCCTTGATGGTCATCACCATCGTTTCGGGCGGAGTGCTCGGATTTGTTTACGGCTTGACAAAACCTGCTATCGATCAGGTGGAAGCCAACAAGAATCTCAAAGCTATCAACGAAGTTTTGAAATCTAATGTCGAGATTGTCAAGACAGAGACGAAAGACATCGACGATTTGACTTATAACCTCGCATACGACGCTGAAGGCAACTTCATCGGTGCCGCTATCAAGACCTATTCGAAGAACGGTTTCGGTGGCAAGATCGAGTTGATGGTCGGTATGCTTGCAAACGGTATTATTAATAAGGTGTCGGTTTTATCACAGGCTGAGACCCCTGGTCTTGGTGCTAACATGGTGAACGACAAGTTCAAAGGCCAGTTTGACGGCAAAGACCCGAAGAATTTCAAACTTATGGTTAAGAAAGACGGCGGTGATGTCGATGCTATCACAGCTGCAACAATCAGCTCAAGAGCCGTTTCGGAAGCCATCAAGAAGGCCGCCGACGGTTTCGAGGCTAACAAAGACCAATTCATGAAAGGAGGAAACAATGAGTAACTGGAAAACTTTCACCAAAGGACTTATCAAGGAGAACCCTATCCTGGTCCTTTTGTTAGGATGCTGCCCTACCCTCGCCACCACGACGAGCGCCATCAACGGAATGTCGATGGGGCTTGCGACAACATTCGTTTTGATAATGTCGAATTTAGTCATTTCATTACTGAAGAACTTCATTCCTGACAAGGTGAGAATCCCTTGCTTCATCGTGGTCATCGCCTCATTTGTGACTGTGGTTCAATTGGTTATGCAGGCTTACGTGCCTGATATCTACGAGACATTAGGTTTGTTCATCCCTCTTATCGTTGTGAACTGCATCGTATTGGGACGTGCAGAGGCCTTCGCTTCGAAGAATCCTGTGTGGCCTTCAATTTTGGATGGTGCCGGCATGGGTTTAGGTTTCACCTTCGCCTTGACAGTTCTAGGTTCAATCCGTGAGATTCTCGGCAGCGGCAGCGTATTCAACTGGAGATTCCTCCCGGAAGACGCACAGACCATCCTTATCTTCGTGCTTGCTCCAGGAGCTTTCATAGCCTTGGGTTATCTCATCGCAATAGTTAACAGAATAAAGAAAACTAAATAACGTAGTGCCATGAAAATAATAATCATTCTTATATCGACAATCTTTGTCAACAACGTCATTTTGGCGCAGTTCCTCGGAATATGCCCATTTTTAGGCACTTCCAAGAAGACATCCACCGCTGTTGGTATGGGTGCGGCCGTTATCTTCGTGCTCGTGCTCGCCACCTTGGTGACATACCTATTAAATAAATACGTTCTTGTGGCGCACGGACTTGAGTTCCTGCAGACCATCGCGTTCATCTTGGTTATTGCGGCTTTGGTGCAGATGGTTGAGATTATCCTTAAGAAAATCAGTCCGTCGCTTTACACCGCTTTGGGTGTGTTTTTACCTTTGATTACTACAAACTGCTGCGTTCTCGGCGTTTCGTTGAAAGTCGTCGGCGAAGGCTTCATCTACGGCAACAACGTCGGAGAGGCTGTCATCTACGCAGCTGGCATCGCCATCGGTTTCGCTTTGGCATTGATAATCTTCTCGGGTATCCGCGAGCATATCGACCTCATGGAGGCTCCAGAAGGCACCAAAGGAACACCTATCGCTCTGATTACCGCCGGTATTCTTGCAATGGCATTTATGGGATTCGGAGGACTTGTATAATCAGTTAGCAGTTACCAGTTAGAAATTACTAACCATTTATAAATTTAAAAGATGAGAAAAATTAATTTAAAAAGTTTGTTATGTCTGGCATTGTTGATGCTTGGCATTACAGCGACTGCTCAGGAAGTCCGTACTTTCCAGTTTAACCATGGGAAGACTGGCATCCAGATGACAGAGCAAAACAGAGGCAATGTGTCTATTGAATTTAACATAGACGCTATGAGCCTTTCATCATTCACTTATGAAGGTGAGGAAATGCAAAGTATTGGCATTGCCGACCTTAGCCTACCTAATGCAAAGGGTTTGCCGAATGTGCCGACCTATAGTCGTACCATAGCCATCCCGCAGGGTGCTCAAGCAGTGCTTCATCTGGTTAGCTATGACCAGCAAGTTATCAAAAACGTCAACGTTGAGCCGTCATTGGGCATACAGATGGAAAACAACGAGCCTGACATGAACTACACGAAGGACATGAAGGTTTATTCAGAAAACGCTTTCTATCCTGCTGAGTTCGCTACTTTGAGCGCTCCTGCTCAGATGCGTAGCGTTGATATTGTGAACCTCAGCATCAGCCCTATCAGATTCAATCCAGTCACAAAAGAAGCTGTTGTGTATCACAACATTCAGATGGAAATCGAGTTTGTTGGCGGCAATGGTCAGTTTGGTGACAACCGTTTACGTTCACCTTATTTCGACCCGATTCTCGAACAGAACATCATGAACTACAGCAGTTTGCCGGTCATCGACTATGCAGCAAGAATGCAGCAGTGGCTTCGTGACGGTGATGAAGGTGCCGAGTACATCATCGTCATCCCTAACAATGACGGTTTTGTTGAGCCAGCACAGCGTTTGAAAGAATATCGTATGCAGCAAGGTATCCTCACCGAGGTCATTCGTCTCGACGAGATGCCTGCTACGACAACAGACCAGATGAAGACCTGGTTCCACAACGCGTACAACACATGGGAGATTGCTCCTGTAGCGGTGCTTCTCTTCGGAGACCACAACACAAACATGGCACAGGGTATTCCTGCGATAACAGTATATCACCCGTACAATAATACATGTATCACCGACATCCAGTATGCTGACGTCACAGGCAATGACAACCTCCCGGAGATGGTATTCTCACGTTTGGTCGCAGCTGATGCCACAGAGGCAGCCATGATGGCTGACAAGCAGATTGAGTACGAATACACCAACCCGAACATGGATCCCAGCTTCTACACCAGCCCTATCACAGCTTTGGGATGGCAGACCGAGCGTTGGTTTCAGCTCTGCTCAGAAGTGTTTGGCGGTTATATGCGCGCTCATGGCTACAACCCACAGCGTATCAACTGCATCTATTCAGGCACTCCAGGCAGTTCATGGTCATCAGCACAGAACACAAGCCAGGTGACAAGCTATTTCGGACCTTCAGGAACTAACTACATACCGGCATCACCGGAAGAAATGGGAGGCTGGACAGGTGGTTCACCAGAACAAGTGGTGACAGCTGTCAACAACGGCTCATTCTGGGTACAGCACCGTGACCACGGTCTTGATGAAGGCTGGGGTGAACCTGCAGTTCGTAACAACCACATCGACCAGTTGACCAACGTCGGCAAGATGCCTTTCGTCATGTCAATCAACTGCCAGACAGGTATGTTCAACTACACAGGATCAAACGGCAACTGCTTCACAGAGAAATGGATGCGCCATACTTATAACGGTCAGAACGCTGGCGCTGTCGGCGTCCTCTCTCCTACCGAGGTTTCTTACTCATTCGTCAACGACGCCTTCGTTTGGGGTGTATATGACCAGTTCGACCCGGACTTCATGCCTACATACCCGACCAACACCAACCATCCTGCTTATGAATACAGAGGCAACTGGCGCCCGGCATTCGGCAATGTGGCCGGAAAGTATTTCCTCTATGAGACATCATGGCCTTACAACACCGATGACAAGGACATCACTTATATAATGTTTACAGCACACTGCGACGCTTTCTTGCGCATCTACACACAGGTACCGGAAACAATGATTGTAAATCACCAAAACGTACAACTCGCCGGTATCAACATCTTCCAAGTCACAGCTCCTGAAGGCACAACAATCGCTTTGACAAAAGGCGAAGGCGAGAATCTTGAAATCGTGGCAGTTGCAGAAGCTACAGGCAGCGCACAGAACATCGAGATAGCTCCTCAGGTGCCTCCGACAGTGCTTCACCTCACAGTGACAGGCCAGAACTACCTCCGCTATGAGGCCGACATCGATGTCATTCCAGCCGAAGGACCATACATCATCATCAACAACTACGAGCTCAGCAATGAGGCACCACAACTCAACTTCGGCGAAAGCGCAGGATTGGACATCCAGCTTAAAAACGTAGGAAACACTTTGGCTCCTGCTGGTACAATGACACTGACATCAGAATCAGAATACGTGACCATCACCAATGGCACTGCCGAGTTCAACTCACTCAGCTCAGACAACACTATTGACCTCACCGAAGCTTTCAGTTTCAATATTGCAAACACTGTGCCAAACAAGACAAACATTGGGTTTACTATCACAATCACCAGTGGTTCAGACACTTACGAGAATAATATCACATTGAAAGCCTATGCTCCTATCTTCGAGATTGGTTCTGTTTCTTTCAGCGAGATTAACGGAAACGGCAACGGCCGCCTCGACCCGGGCGAGACTGTCCAGTTCACTATGCCAGTAAAGAACAAGGGTAATGCCGATTCTTGGATAACTACCGCTTCTCTCGTGATAAACAACGAGTTCATGCAAGTTCTTACGAGCCACAACGTCTCTTTCGAGACTATAGCGGCAGATGAGACACTTTATGCGACATATGATGTTTATATTGGCAGCGCACCGTCAGGTTATTCCGCCGAATACGCTTTGAATGTTGAATCAGGCGTTTATACCGATTCGAGAAGCTTCGTCACAAAGATTGGTCTTAACGTTGAAGACTTCGAATCAGGTGAATTTGATGCCCATATGTGGGCCAACGACCCGCAATATGCATGGTCATTTGTCACAGACGAGCCTTACGAAGGCGTTTATTGCGTGAAATCAGGTGCTATAGGCAACAACCAGCAGACTTCGATTACCCTTACACTCAATGTAAGCGAAAACGACTCCATTGGCTTCTATTACAAGGTTTCATCAGAAACCAACTATGACAAATTGTTCTTCTATATCGACGATGTTGAAAAGAACAACTGGTCTGGCTCTATCGCTTGGAGCAGAGCTCAGTATTATGTCACAGCCGGCAGCCACACATTCACATGGAAATACAAGAAAGACACAAGCCTTGCGAGTGGTAGCGACTGCTGCTGGATTGATTTTGTAATACTGCCTCGCGACACACAACTTAATGTAAGCGCTGGTTTCGACATCAATATCTGCGAAGACGAAAGCGCACAACTCAACGGCTACGCAGCCAACCAGACTTCAATCGAATGGAGTACAGCTGGCGACGGTACTTTTGACGACGCGACAATCGTCAATCCAATCTATACTCCTGGTACACAGGATATTGCAAACGGAGGAACAACACTCACAATCACTGCACACAAGAACAGTGAGGTACTTACAGACGATGTCGAAATCGCATTTATCAGCGAGCCTGTCGTTAATGGCCAAGACGAGATAACAGTTTACACAACAGAACCAGTTGGAATTGCTGTCGAAATTGAAAACCTTGGCGATTTCATCGGATGGACCACATCGGGCAACGGTTATTTCAACAATCCTTACGGATTGGCAACGACCTACTACCCTACCGAAGAGGACTTTGAAGCTATTGACATCACGCTCACTGCAAACTACTCGGGTTGCGGATATAAGACATATCAGCATGAAATGACTCTGCATTTCTCACACACCGGTGTAAACGAAGCAGGCGAATCGACATTGAGCATTCATCCTAACCCGGCCAATGACATTATCAATATCGCAATCAGCAATATCTCATCAAACATTCAGGTAGTGATTTATAATGCAATTGGTCAAGTTGTTTATAATCAACACAATACTGCTGACAACGAATTCAGTACATCTGTAAATATCAGCAATTTAGACAATGGCACCTACATCCTTCAGGTGAGAAGCGCAGAAGGTGTCTGGACAAAGAAAGTTATTAAGAAATAAATTTTAAAAAGATGGAAGGAATACCGGCATTATTTTCCGATTTAGCTCTAATACTCATTACGGCAGGTGTTACCACGGTGATTTTCAAGTGGTTAAAGCAGCCGTTGGTGCTTGGATATATCGTTGCCGGATTCCTTATCGGACCGCATTTCACCTATTTCCCAGTCATCAGCGACAAAACCAGCGTTGAGACTTGGAGCGAAATCGGAATGGTATTCCTTCTGTTTGCCATCGGTCTGGAGTTTTCCTTCAAAAAACTGAAAAAAGTGGGGGGTCCCGGTGCCATCATGGTGCTGACAGAACTCATTATCATGTTCACGACAGGCTTTTTTGTGGGAAAACTCTTCGGATGGCAGAGGATGAACTGCATCTTCCTAGGATGTATGCTGTCCATCTCGTCAACAAGCATCATCGTCAAGGCTTTTGACGATTTGAAACTGAAGAACGAGAAATTCACCGCCGACGTCATCGGGGCGCTTGTCGTTGAAGACCTCGTAGCCGTAATCCTGATGGTGATTCTATCCACCCTCTCGGTCGGCAACACTTTTGATGGCGGCGAGCTTGTATTGAGCATGATAAAACTCATGTTTTTCCTTATTATCTGGTTCATTTTCGGCATCTATCTGATTCCGTCATTCCTCCGTTTAATCAGGAAATTCATGACAGAGGAAACGCTTGTCATAATAGCTATTGGTTTGTGTTTCATGATGGTCATGCTTGCCAATTATGCCGGATTCTCCTCAGCTCTAGGCGCGTTCGTGATGGGTTCCATCCTTGCGGAAACGCTTGAGGCCGACATCATCCATAAACTCGTCACCCCAATCAAAAACCTTTTCGCGGCAATCTTCTTCGTGTCGGTAGGTATGATGGTTGACCCGAAAATCCTGATAGAATACACATGGCCCGTTGTCATTATTGCACTCACCATCATGATTGTCAAGACATTAAGTGCAACAATCGGCATGCTGATTTCAGGAAGAGACATCCACACTTCCTTGAAAGCCGGTTTCTGTTTCTGCCAAATCGGTGAGTTTTCATTCATCATTGCGTCTTTGGGCTTGAGTTTCAAAGTCATTGATGAATACCTCTACCCTATCATCGTCACCGTTTCCATCGTGACGACATTCTTTACGCCATACATCATCCGCCTCGCCAATCCTCTGTATGATTGGCTCAATCCGCGAATCCCGGAAAAATGGAAGCAGGCGATGACGAACTACTCTGAAGGATTCAAAGTGAACGAAAACACCACATTGACATTCAAGACGTTTGTGGTTAACCAGTTCAAAAACATGCTCATCTACGGATGTATTATTTTCGCTTTAGATCTTATCTGTTTCTCATTAACAGGAGCATTTATTGTAAACAATATCAATGGTATATGGGGCGGCATTATCTCAATAGCCGTAACATTGATAATTGTCTCGCCATTCATTTGGGCAATGGCATTCAAATATAAGATTTCGTTGACCAACTCGAAACTCATAACAAAGAACATTTTCGAGCGCCACGTCATCACTTTCATCTTCATTTTGAGATACATTATCGCCATTACGATAATCACCTATATATTACTTCATTTCATCAGCCTGAACTTCTTCGCGGCAATAGGAATCGCCATAGGTTACTCGATAATTCTCGCCTTGTCAAATGGAATCATGAAATTCTATGACAGATTGGAGAAAAACTTCATGGAAAACCTCAACAAGCGCCAAAAGCAGGCATCATTTATCATACCTGAGGTGCTTCAGCAGAACTTCCATCTGGAGAAAGTAACAGTCAGTCCACTCAGTCAAGTGGTTGGCAAACAGCTGAAAGACACCGTATTCCGCCGCGATTACAAAGTCAGTGTGGTGTGCATTGAACGCGGAAAGAACATTTACGACCTGCCGGATAAAGACATAGCATTCTACCCTTATGATATAGTAACTCTGGTAGGAAACGATGATAATATAAATAAGGTAAGACCTATAATTGAGGTTGAAGACACCGAACTGATACATGAAAGAGTTGGACACGACATGAACCTGCACTCTGTCAAAATATCAGAAAAAAGCCCGATTTGCCATGTGTCGCTGCTCAACTCCATGTTCAAAGACAAATACGATGCTATGGTCATAGCCATTCAGAGAGGCAATGAGTTTATTTTAAGCCCTTCAGCATCAACAGTTTTCAATAATGAAGACATTGTTTGGTTTGTCAGTTCAGATGAAGCTGCAAAAATGATTATTCAAAAAGAAGAAATATAAAAACATACCATAAATCCTATGAAAAACTACAAAATGTCAAGAATAATGATGGCATTAGTATTATTTTTGTCATCATTTATAGCATATTCACAGTCTTTCGAGATTAAAAACAGCAACCGTTCAAATCTTGAGTTAAGCCTTAAGATTGATGAATTCGCGCTTGAAGACAGCAATATTGAAGGTGTTGAAGGCAAGCACATAACACTTAACGGAATATTTTTGCCTAACAATGCAGGCATGCCTGATTTGCCTGTCATTTCGCGTTATGTGGCCATTCCGAGAGGTGCGAATGTCGTTTTAAGCGTCAACAAACAGGTTACGGAGACAATTTCCGGCGTTGACATAATTCCAGCACCCGCTTTACCGTTGGACAACGACAAAACTCCCATGCAGTACATTCGCGACGAAAAGGTGTATTCATCCGACGCCTTCTACCCTGCCAAGCCTTTTATCGCATCTAATCCAATGAAAATCAGAGATGTTGACGTGGCTATCGTCAGTGTGACTCCGTTCCAATACAACCCTGTCACCAAAGAGCTTGTAGTAACGCGCGAACTCGAGTTAGAAGTGATTTTTGAAGGTGGGGATGGCAATTTCGGTGGTGACCCACGTTATCGCAGCACTGCCTGGGAACATATCATCCGCGACATGGTCATCAACGAGAATGTGTTGCCAGACGCTGATTATCAGTCATTTATCAAAGATGCTGTGCAGCGTCGCGACACTGGCTGCGAGTATCTCATCATCACGCCCGACAATCCAGATTTCATCGCGCTTGCCGACAGCATCAAGCTGTTCCGCAACCAGCAGGGCATCCTGACAGAAGTTGTGACCGTTACAGAATGCGGCGGAAACAATCAAACAGCCATCAGGAATTACATCCGGAATGCCTATAACAACTGGGATATTCCTGTTTCTGCAGTGCTTCTCCTCGGCGACCACAACACCGACGGCACCATGGGCATCGTTTCTTACACCATGAACAACCATCCTGGCAGCGGCTACAATCCATATATCTCAGATAACAAATATGGCGATATTAACGGTGACCATCTTCCGGAGGTCATCATGGCACGTATCACGGGACGCAACTACGAGGAGATGTACCGTATGATTAACAAGGACTTACAGTTTGAGCGCCATCCTTCAACAAATTATAATTTCTACGACAAGCCGATTACTGCGATGGGATTCCAGCATGAACGCTGGTTCCAGCTCTGTTCAGAAATCGTCAACGGATTCTGGGAATACGGTCTCGGCAAGCATCCGGTCCGCATCAACGCCATTTATCAGGGCACACCGGGGAGCAGTTGGTCGTCGGCACAGAACACAAACACAATTGTCAGTTATTTCGGGCCCAACGGTCTTGGTTACATACCTCAAAACATGTCGCATCTGCACGATTGGGATGGCAACGGCAACCAGATAAATGATGCTATAAACAGCGGTGCTTTCATTCTGCAGCACCGCGACCATGGCGCTGAGGAGTTGTGGGGCGAGCCGTCGTACGGTATCGGATACATCAACCGTCTCACCAATCCCGATCTCACCTTTGTGATGTCGAACAACTGCCTCACAGGCCGATTCAACTATGGCGGTGTGAATGGCATGTGCTTCGCAGAGGCTTTCCATCGCCATCAATATGGCGCATTAGGCATTATAGCGGCCACACAGGTCTCCTACTCCTTCGTAAACGACGTTTATGTTTGGGGTGCTTACGACAATATGTGGCCTGATTTCATGCCAACATACGGAACGCAGCACCCGAAAGACTTCGTCCTGCCGGCTTACGCAAACGCATCTGGAAAGTTCTTCCTCGCGCAATCAAGCTGGACTGACGGCGGAGTTAAGGAAATAACATATTACCTCTTCCATCATCATGGAGACGCTTATATGAATCTTTATACGGAAATGCCTCAGAATCTCGATGTCACCATGATTCCGGTCATAGTGGCAGGGTCAACACAGTTCGAGATTACTGCAACGGAAAACGCCACTATTTGCTTGACAAAAGGAAATGAAATCATCGGATTGGCAACAGCCACAGGCCAGCCACAGATTATTAACATTACAACTCAAACACCAGGCACCGAGATACTTCTGACGATAACCAAGCAGGATTATTACAGATACACAGAACGTTTGGAAGTGATTCCCAGCCAAGGTCCATTCCTTATTTTCAGTAGCTGTGATGTAATCGATAATGATGGCAATAACAAGTTGGATTTCAATGAAGACGTCACTCTGAATGTGGCTCTTCACAACGTTGGCTCAGAGTCAATCCAAAATGTCAACGCAACACTTTCTTCAGCATCGCCTTACGTAACAATAAACTCAGCATCAACAACTTACGAATCATTTAATGCAAATGAGATTGTAAACGAAGAGAACGCTTTTTCAATAAAAGTCACCGATGATGTACCTGATCAGGCAAAGATTTGGTTCAATTTGACAATGAGCGATGGAACAAATACATTTGAAGACAATTTCTGTCTTATAGCCAATGCGCCTGTTTTTGAAGTCACCCACTTCAGTTTAAAAGACGAGAACGGCAATCCTGTTGACAGATTGTATAAAGGAGAGACATCACAATTAACATTCACCATTAACAATCAAGGACATAGCAACAGCAACGAGGTTACACATCATTTATTAATAGATGAAACAAACATCATTTATGAAGAGCAGACCATAACAACGGAAGGCATTGTCGCCAACGACAGTATTGATGTAACATTCTATGTCACAGTGCTCAACGATGCTCCTGACGGTGACATTCTCGATTATTCGGTAACAGTCACTTCAAACGGTTATATTGATGTTTATCAATCGGATATTTCTCTTGGCAATACCATTGAAAACTTTGAGAATGAGGAGCTTAATCCACTGTTCACATGGAGCAATACAGGAACATACAAGTGGTTTAGAGACGACAACGACCCATACGAAGGCAATTATTGCTTTACGGGACCATCATCATCGACAGGAAGCATTTCTAAACTGGGTCTTGGCGTTAAAACTGAGATTGACGATGTTATTTCCTTCTATTACAAAGGCTCATCTAACACAGATGATGTCTTTGATTTTTATTTGGACACCGAAAAACACACGTTGACTGGCAACAGCTGGCAGTATTTTGAAATTCCTATTAGCAAAGGGAACCACCTTTTCAGATGGCAATTTGCCAGAAAGAGCCATGCAGATGAAGGATCAGCCTCCATCGACCTTGTGAAACTGCCCCCGATGCATTCGGTAATAACCGACATTGAAGAGGTATTGGACAATGACAATAACATCATTGTATATCCAAATCCGGGAAACAACGAATTGAATATAATCGTTTCGGAATTCGGCTTCACCAATCTTCAGTTATACGACATACAAGGCAGAAAAATTCTTGAAAAAAACCTGGAAGAAGGCCTTACGACCGTCAACACCGAGAGTTTGCCCATGGGATTATACTTCTGGAGGGCAGGCAACGAATCCGGCAAGTGGATTAAGTGCAAATAACGATTTTGGTGCTTAAATTTCACCCCAAGAGGTAAAACTTTCACCCCTAAAAATAACATTTTCACCCCATATCAGGGTGTATAAAATTTTCATTCACCCCTAAAAACGGCACTTTCACCCCAAAATTGGCGTTTTTACCCCATTTTTCACCCCTCTCACCCCATAAAAATTCGTGGGATGAAATTTGAAGTAATTTTGCACCGTTCAAAAGCATTAAAGATGGAAGAAAAACGCATTTTTGACATTCTTACGACTTATTTACAGAAGCATCCTGATCAGAAAATCGCTTTAGCCAAAAAAGAAAACGGCGAGTGGAACAAATACAGCATTCAGGAATATGTTGAGACGACCAATATCATCAGCTATGCGCTTATTAAATTAGGTATACAGAAAGATGATAAAGTCGCTATCATCAGCAGCAACCGTCCTGAGTGGAACATCATGGATATGGCAATCCAGCAGGTCGGAGCTGTCACAGTGCCTATTTACCCAACTATCAGCAAGGAAGACTACCGCGTGGTTATTAACAACAGCGAAGCGAAGTTTGTTATGGTTGAGGGATTATGCGTTTTAAACAAGATTGAGGACATCAAGAATGACATCCCGTCGTTGAAGATGATATACACCTTTGTAAAACGCGGAGACTACCCCATTTGGGCTGATTTGCTTAAATTAGGTCGTGAAAACCAAGATATTGAAGAGCTTGAGAGACGCAAGGCAGCTGTGAAGAGCACAGATTGCGCAACCATTCTCTATACATCAGGCACAACAGGCACTCCGAAAGGTGTGATGCTCTCACATGCCAATATTTTAGGTCAGATTGAGAATTTAAGACAGACTCCATCACCTACCTCAACACGCGCGTTGAGCTTCCTGCCAATCTGCCACGCTTACGAGAGAACATTGACATATCTGTATCAATACCTTGGAATGTCGGTTTATTACGCCGAGAGCGTCGCTACAATCGCCAACGACATGAAGGAGATTCATCCCACCATGATGACATGCGTGCCACGTTTGCTTGAAAAAATATATCTGAAGGTAAGACAGTCGGGACAGAACATGAAAGGCCTTTCTAAGACTATATTCTACTGGGCAATGAACCTTGCCGAGAAATACACTGTTGACGGCAGAAGCTGGTTCTACAACCAGAAGCTGAAGCTCGCCGACAAGCTTGTTTACAGCAAGATTCGTAACAAACTCGGTGCTGACTGCTTCGACATCATCGTTTCGGGTGCTGCGAGCATACAGCCAAATATCTCGGCGTTCTTCTCAGCTATCAAGATGCCTGTTTATGAAGGCTACGGAATGACAGAATGCTCACCTGTGATCTGCACCAGTTCAAACGTGCCTCATGGCCGTGAAGCCGGTTACGTAGGCCCTGCATTGCCAGGCGTAGAAGTAAAAATCGCTGAAAACGGCGAGATTATCTGTCGCGGTCACAACGTGATGATGGGCTATTACAAGCAGCCTGAGCTCACAGCAGAAGTCATTGATAAGGACGGCTGGTTCCACACTGGCGACCTAGGAAGTGTCAACGAATACGGCAACTTCAAGATTACAGGCCGTATGAAGAACCTCTTCAAGACATCACTCGGAAAGTATATCAACCCCGATATGATTGAGACCAAGTTCACTGAATCGGGATTCTTCGAAAACGTAGTGGTTCTTGGCGAAAACGAGAAATTCGCTGCAGCTTTGATAGTCCCTGACTTCTCATTCCTAAAGGACTGGTGTGCAAAGCACGAGATCAAGTTCACGACTAACGAAGCCATAATCAACCTCAAAGATGTGAAAGACCGCTTGACTAAAGAAGTTCAGAAAATCAACGCATTCTTCGGTGACACTGAAAAAATCAAGCGTTTCAAGTTCATCGCAGATGAGTGGTCAACCGCCAACGGCATCCTCACTCCTACTCTGAAGGTGAAACGCTCGGTTATCCTTAACAAATACAAGGATGTTATCAGCAGAATGTATCAAGGAGGAGATTGATTAACTAAAATACCATCACGAAAGTGGTGGTTTTTTCGTCACTTTGAGTGAGCGAAAGCATTCCGTTATGTCTGGTCATTATCTGTCTAGAGAGACTCAGTCCAATGCCGGTGCCATTGGGCTTGGTGGTGTAGAACGGCACGAAAATCTCTTCCTGCTGG
>CAJOEP010000035.1 GCA_905233445.1 uncultured Bacteroidales bacterium
AATAGACGAAATAACACAACAAGTCCTACACGAATGGTACAGTGTTTATGATATGGCGGTGGCATCGGTTCAGTTAACTATTAATATGGCTTGCGGACTTTATTCGCATGGACTTGATACTCATACAAATGGAAGCGGAAATCATGGAAGCGCTATGGGAGGATGTAACGACCCACATATTGATGTTTGGGATAATGGTGACGGTACGTATACTGTTGTTGGCGGTGAATTAAACTCGGATCACAGCATTGTCGTTATAAATGGGGACAATGCAGGCAGTGTTATTGGCACTTATTTAACTAATAATTCATATGTTAATGAAGATAATGAGATTGTAACTGGTGCTCTTATAGATTTAAATGATAATCTTGGGCAAGATTTTTGGGATTTCTTCACCTCATATATTCCAGGTATAGATACATATATAGCATCAATGGCCATAGGTAGTCTTGAAGGTATAATTTATGGCTTTAATACAAGTCCACTTAATTTTAAAGCTATGGGATTTAAAAATGGTGAAATAAAAACCTATTCATACAGAGGAATGCCTATTAATTTTGGAGATGGTATCACATATATAACAACAGCACGTGATATTGGAAATGCTTATGCTGGATTTCTGTTTGGTTATTATGGTTGGTCTTATGAATCCACAAGAAATAGATTTGATTGGTTTAATGGAGGTCCGGAACCACCTGTTTCAAAGTGTGCTCAAGACTATGGTTATTATTTAGGGCAGCATTACTATTTAATAAATCATTAATAAAAAGTATTACTATGCATAGTTTTAGAAAACATTTTATTTTCACGACATCGTATTTGTTGCTGTTTGCTATCACAGTATCTGCATATAGCTGTATACATTCGAACAGAAAGTTTTACAAAACTCATACAGGAAAAGTAATCACAGTATTAGATAATTATATCATACTTGAAAAGTATAAAGGTAAAAAGCCTCCTAAAAACAACTATATTAAACTTTTTGGCGATTATGGTGGTGGCGATATCAGGCTGTTTTTCAAAGAAAACGATTCAATTCTTATATTTAGAAGAGGTGATGAAAATTCGATAGATATCGTTTTGGATCAAAATAAATATAATATAAAGACGTTTTATAATACATGGGAAGAAATACAAGAATTCAAGAAAAAAATTTCTTTTTCCGATCCTCACGTAAAATACGAGTTCTCTTATAGTTCTTATGACAAATATGTAACAGTCAGCGAATGTATGGATGATGTCGTGTATATTAGACATTATGGATGTCCACCATTCTATCACGAATCTGTTTATTCTCGCTATGATCAAGAGTTAAACCAGCTTTACCAACAATATTAAATCTAATGAAAAAACACATTTCAGCAACAACTTGGATTATAATTATAGTGACGATACCATTCATCATCATCGGTTTCCCGTTTATTTGGGCATACATAACACCAACTCCAACTATTACCTATACCACCTCTTCGGGGAAATATGTTACAGTTTGGAGAGATAAATATATCATATTTGATAAATACGATAGCCATAAAGCACCAAAAGAAAACTATATACAAATTGCCCGTGGTTATTACACCATATATGTATGCTTAAAAAACGATAATTCCATATACATATGGAGCACCAAAGACAATCTAAATTATAATTTTGATGATAATTATCAAATAAACGCATATGTCGGATATGGAAAGCCAAGGGAATTGTTCCAAAAGGGAACTAGGTTTCAGGATTCAACTGTTATTGCCACATACTACTTTGACGGCTATGACCGACCATCACCCATATTATCTGAAATAGTTGGCGATTCCGTGTATCAACGACGATATTTTGTCAGTTTTAATTTCAATATAAAACCAACTTGTCACTACAAAGACTATGTGTTTTCTCGTTATGATTAGGATTTAATAACCGTAGCTTTTAACAATGGAAACACTCTGCGCATATAATACTGTATTGTTCGACCGAGGCTTCACCGGCCACGAGCACCTCTACGACTTCGGCTTGATTAACATGAACGGCCGAATGTACGACCCGCTGCTTTCATCGTTCCTTTCTCCAGATAACTATATGCAGAACCCGACAAGCCAGCAGGGATTCAACAGGTATGCCTATTGTATGTACAACCCATTGAAGTATGTTGACCCGAGTGGAGAGCAGTATTATGGTTGGGATCCCAGTCTGGCATATCGAATGGAGCAAGAGGCGAAGGCTATTGTTAGAAATGCATGGCAACAATGTTACGACAGCGGTATGGCTTCACATCATCTGACAATTGCCATGGCAAACTGTCTTTACGGGCATGGCGAAGATACTCAAGGCAATGGTAGCGGAAACCATGGAAGCGGAGGTGGTGGTAAACGTAAAGCTTCTACGAAATTCAATAGATATCAACAAAGGCAAGATGGAGGATTAACATATGGAATATGTGTTATTACTAGTCTTGGAAGTATTATTGGTGGTGATAGCACAGACGATTGGGCAAAAAGAGCGGATGCTTATCGTACTGCTTTTGAAAAAGAACCATTTGATCCAAATAATTTAGAAGAGTTTATAAGTTGGAATCCTGATCCAGAAAAATATCATACATATGAATGTGATGAAATATATTTCTCGGAAATTTATGACTCAATGAATAATGGATATGTTGTTTCTTTTATGTGTAATTTTACTCAAGAAATGGCTGATGAGTTTGGTCTAACATACAAGGGACATTTTGTGAATGTAGAAGCCTTATCTATTAAAGATGATAAATGGATTAAAATTTGGTTTAATGATCATCCCATGAATAATTATATGCAGAAATATAAGTCAAGCAATATCAATCGATTTATGGAATCAGACTATAAAAGATACATGTATAATATACAGCAATGTAAACCCATACTCCAATATCCTCGAATTCTACGAATAAAACTAATGCCATGAAAACAACACACATTCTCTTATTAGCGTTACTTTTCACACACTTTTTATCAAACGCTCAATGCATAAAAAACGGGGTATATAAAAACCCTAATGATAATAGCCCAGACAATAGTATCATATGTATAAACGGTGACACCATAACAATTTGTTATTGGAATTACAAATGGTGTTTCAGAGGAGCATATCAGCTGAAAGGCAAACAAATATGTTTATTAGAAAACACCCTTCTTGGCAAAAACGCAATTATAACAAAGGAAAAATGTTCACCAGACAGCATAGAATTACGGCTTATTACCAAGCATAAACATTACCTTATTGGAATGCCATCCAATGATACAAATATTTATGAATATGAATCAAATATATATGCAATGCATATAAATAAAATACCATTAATATCAAGAGACACAAATGGAATTTATATTTCCAAAGGTCAATTTTCAGACGAAGTGATTTCAAATGGTTTCATGTTAGACGATCCATCGGCTGGCTTTGTTGATTATTTCACTTTTCCTCTTGAATATGGAACACGATATATTGTCAAACAAAAATATCATGAATTTGAACCTGCAATAATAAATAAAAATGAAAACCCGCCATTTGTTTATATTATTGACAAGAAGCACAATAGAATAAAGATAAAACAAAACCATAAAGATAGGTTCTCTTCGATATATGAATATAAAAGCAATGATTGTGACTCCTGTTTCAACGAATTAAAAAACAAATTCCCGTTGTTGTTTGAGTAAAAAAAATGAATCAGCAAATATTTTCATATCATGCTACTATCACCGGCCACGAGCACCTCAACGACTTCGGCTTGATTAACATGAACGGCCGAATGTACGACCCGTTGAAATATGTTGACCCGAGTGGAGAGCAGTGTTTTGGATGGAATGGAGGCAATTATTACAGAATGATTGAGGCTATTCAGCAGCAGGTTTCCCACGAATGGTACAGTGTTTATGATGCGGCTGTGGCATCGGTTCAGTTGACTATTAATATGGCTTGTCGAAATATGTCAAACTAACCGAAAAATACGAAAAAGTGTTCAGCCATACAGATAATGCCGAGTCAAATATTGGCGATTTTCCTGTTTGGGAAGCCCGTTTTATAGTTGATAGCCTTGATATGATAATAAAGGAATAGCGGTTTCATGTTCATCCTCAAAAGACTTGATTTCAGTAGTAATAGTCTTTGTCAACTTATCTTTCGGAATAATGAGCTGATAGTCGGCAACACCAATCGGTTTGCCTATATCTTCCAACGATAGTGTAACTTCAACATTGTCTTTCTCAGCACAAAGAATGATGCCAATAGAACGGTTTTCGTCTTCCGATTTTTCAAGACGATCAAGAAGTGACAGATACAGATTCATTTTTCCGACATATTCCGGTTTAAATTCGCCAATTTTCAAATCTACGGCTACAAGACAATGTAGTTTCCTATGGAAAAACAGCAAATCAACACGGTATTCTTTACCATTGTATTCCAAAATATGTTGATTGCCAATATATGTAAAACCCTCGCCTAGTTCCAATAAAAACAATTTTATCTTTTCAACCAGCCTTTGTTCCAGTTCCAACTCAAGAATTGATGAGGTTACACCCAGAAATCCGAGATTATATGAACTGCGAAATATTTCGTTGGCATACTTGGCTTGTGCTGCTGGAAGAGTGGTTGAAAAATTGCTGTCGGCAGGTGCAATAGCATTAGACTCATGCATTTTCAGCTTAATGGCATTTAATAGCAATTCACGGTTCCAGCCTTTTGCAACACACTCTTGGGCATAATATAAGGTTTCGGAATTGTTTAAATTCTTACTGAGTATCATCAAATTATGAGACCAAGACAAAAGTGCTACGGAACGTAGCAGTTTTTCATCACAATCTTTATAGCGAGTATAAAACGATTTCATATTCCACAATTGACGTGGAGACATGCCTAATTTTGGATACAGCTCTTTAAGGTCAATTGATAGTTGTCTCACAACCCGACTACCATGTGAACTTTCCAATTTTTTCTCATACAGAAGTTTACCAATTTCCCAATATGTTTTGCTAGCTGTCACAGCCATTTGTCGTGCTACATTGGTACGAGCATTTTCGATTACAGCTACAGCCTGTTGTAATAATTCATTGTAATCAATGTCTTGAATTGTATTTTTCTTCATTGTCGTAAAAAATTTTAACTTTTTCTGCAAAAGTAAAAATACGATTCATCATGATAACTATAAAACCGCACCTATTTGATGCAATAGCTTCACTTTTAACATAACTTGCAAATTTTTGCAAGAAATCTTAATAAAATTTTACAAATCCACTAGCTATTTCCTCACCCCGTTTTCGAACCTAACAACAAAGGCGTCGGTGTAGCCTTTTGATTGTACAACTTTCAGATAGTTGTCGGCTTCGGCTTTGGTGGAAAAGCATCCGGCGGTGTATTTGTACATGCCGTTATGTTCATAATAATCGACATCTTGCAGGTTTTTATATACAGAGGCGGCATTGTCGAGCGGGCGGTTTTTGGTGGTGAACTGCACTTTGTAAACGACGCCTTTGTTTTTGTCGGCCACGGTGTTGCCGGGTGTCGTCGTGGTCTTACCGCCATCGGTTATTTCCTGTTGCAAATCAACGGAGTCTTTCTCAAAATTGTTTTTATAGGTACCGAAGGCTTTTGCTATCGCCGACGCGAGTATTTTCTGGCCTTCCTCCGACATCATATAGGCTTCCTCGACGGGATTTGAGATGAATCCGAGCTCGACCAGCACCGACGGCATCGCTGTTTTATAAAGCACCATAAAACCTGCCTGCTGCACTCCCCTGTTGCCTCGTTTTGCGGTGCCAACCAATTCATTCTGAACGAGTTCGGCAAACTCAAGCGAGCGTTGTTTAAACTCACTTTGGATAAAGCTGAACGCTATATAGGCCTCGGTGCTGTTGGGGTCGAAGCCTCCGTAGTTGACCTCGGCATTGCTCTCATAGAGAATAGAGGCGTTTTCGCGCTTAGCCACTGCCAGATTGGCGCTGTTGCGGTGGTCGCCCATGACAAACGTCTCCGCACCGCAGGTGTTCGACGATTTCGCCACCGCGTTGCAATGTATGGAGATGAACAGGTCGGCATTGTTGCGGTTAGCGATGTTGGCACGCTCAAGCAACTCGACGAAAACATCGGTTGTCCGGGTGTAAACGACCTTGACACCAGGGTATTTCTTCTTGATTTCGGAGCCCACCTTTTTAGCCACAGCCAGAGTGATATCCTTCTCTTTGGCCTTTTTTCCGACAGCTCCGGAGTCCTTTCCGCCATGTCCGGCATCAATCACAACAGTTTGAATCTTAGCGGTTTGAGCTTTCGCAACAGGTACGAAAAACAGAAAACTCATTAATATAATAAAAAATATATGTTTGTCTTTCATAAAAAATCGTATCTTTGCAGTTTGAATTGATTTGAATCAAGTTAATTTTTTACAAAATTATATAAAAATCTTGTACGCTAAACCAACATATCGATTTTTTGTTGTTTTTTTCATCTGCACGATGCTTTTTTCGGTCATCGGCAGGAGTCAGGACAAGAAATCGCCGTTGGATGCACAGATTGACAGAACCTGTAACGACTCGACAATACAGGATTTCAAGCACAACAAGATTTATTATTACGGTGGCGCTGTCATCAAATACGACGATATTGAAATAACCGCCGACTATGTGGAGTTCGACTTCGAAAAGCACACCGTTTTCGCCAAAGGAATGCCCGATTCGACAGGAAAAATAATGGGAAAGCCCATTTTCACCCAAGCGGGTCAGAAATACTATTCCGACGAGATGTCGTTCAATTTTGACACCAAGAAAGGCATCATCAGGAAGGTTTTCACGGAAGACAACCAAAACTATCTGCACGGTGACCGCATCAAGAAGATGGATGACGGTAAAATCAACATTCATTCCGGGTCATTCACCACCTGCAGCAACCGCGAGCATCCGCATTACGAGTTCCACTTCAACAAAGCCATCGTTATCCCCGACGACAAGATTGTGGCCAAGCTTCTTTATGTTAAAATTGAAGAGACGCCGTTGCCTTTAGCGTTGCCTTTCGCATTGATTCCCAACAGCAAAGGACAGCGTTCGGGCATCATCATACCATCGTTCGGACAGTCGGCAAACCGCGGTTATTATTTCGAAAACGGCGGTTATTACTGGGCCATCAACCAGCACATGGACATTCAGATTTTGGGCGACATCTACACGCGAGGCAGCTGGGCGTTGAAGCCGACGTTCAGATACGTCAACAGATATAAGTACAGCGGTTCATTAGCAGCGAGTTACGCCATCAACAAGGTCGGCGTGGAAGGCTCCGCCGACTATACAGAAAGCACCGACTTCAAAATCCGTTGGGTGCACAAGCAGGACCCCAAGGCAAGGCCCAAGTCGTCGTTCTCGGCTGACGTCTACATCGTGAGTAACAACTACAACAAATACAACGCCATCTCGACGACGGAGTATTTGAGCAACACCTTCCAGTCGAGCATCGCTTATCAGACGAGCTTCGGCAAAAACTTCCACCTCACCGTCAACGGCAGCCACAGCCAAAACACCCTGACACATCAGATGACGATGACATTGCCCGAGCTGACATTGTCGATGAACCGCATCTATCCTTTGAAAAACATAGGAAAATCGGGCAAAAAACATTGGTACAGCGAGTTAAACCTGAGCTATTCGGCTAACGCGAAAAACTACATCAGCATGGCCGACAGCCTGTTTTTCAAAGACGGGTGGCTCGACAAAATGCAAAACGGAATGCAGCACCGTGTGCCAATCAATTTGCCTATAAAACTGTTCAAACACTTCACTTGGACCACTTCGCTCAACCTCACCGACAGGATGTACCTGCAGCGTTATGAGAAAGACTGGGCAATTGACGAAGCCGGCAGCGGATATGTCAAGACCGACACCATCAACAGGTTCGGCAACGTATTCACTTACGACGTTTCGAGCAACATCACCACCAAGGTTTTTGGAATGTTCAGGTTCAAGAGAGGTCCCGTGAGAGCCATCAGGCACGTGTTCACCCCAATGGTCGGCTTCTCGTTCAACCCAGACTACAGCAAAAGTTTCTGGAATTATTATTCTTCCTATATCGACGGCAGCGGCAACGAGCAGAAATACAGCTATTACCAAGGCACGATATACGGCGCGCCGCCTGCACAACGTTCGGGAAGAATCACTTACAGCTTGAGCAACAATCTGGAAATCAAAGTGCCTTCGAAAAAAGACACCGTCAACGGGTTGAAGAAGGTCGTTCTCATCGAAAACCTAACATTATCAGGCAATTACGACATCGCAAAAGACTCTCTGAACTGGTCGTATCTGAGCATCAGCGGACGAACGACGCTGTTTAAAAACATGAGCCTCCAGTATTCCAGCATGTGGGATCCGTATGTTTTGGACTCGACAGGCACCAGACAGCTCAACAAATACGAATTAGACGTTAACGGACGACTTTTCAGAAAGAAGAGCGTGGCATGGAACTTCAGCGCCAGCTACACCATCAACGACAAGACTTTCAGCAAGAAGAAAAAAGACAAGAAAAAGGACGATCGCGATATGATTTCGTCGCCGAACGCATCGGAGGAAGAACTCAACGACATCAGAAACAACCCGAACGGATACATCGACTGGTCAACAAGCTGGTCGCTGTCGCTGAGTTATAACTTACGGTTAACCAACAACTTATCATACATCAACTGGATCTTGCACGACAACAGGAGCATGGTTCAGACATTGGGACTCAGCGGCGAGATAAGCCTGTCGCCAAAGTGGAAGATTTCGGCGCAGACCGGATGGGATTTCGAGACGAAAAAGATTTCATACACCTCAGTCACAATTTATCGCGACCTGCACTGCTGGGAAATGCGATTCAACGTAATCCCTTACGGAACGTACAAATCGTGGAACTTCCAGATTAACGTGAAAGCCGCGGCTTTACAGGATTTGAAGTTTACAAAGAAGAAAGACTATCGAGACAATTATTAAACTATAAAACTGATTTTATTAAATATAATTTGGATTATTTGAAAAAAAGTATTACTTTTGCGGAAATTAAAACATCATCAATATGAAAAAACTACTTCTTTTAGCAATGATTTGCAGCTGTTTGGGCTGTTTTGCGCAGGTTAACACATACGAGGAAATGAAAAAGCGCCATGACGAGAGCGTTAAGTCAATGAAGAAAAGCAACTCCGAGGAGATCGCCCGATTCCAGAAAGAATACGACGACTACGTCAAGGCCGAGATGGAGGCGTACAACAACTTCGTGAAGAAAATGTCGCAGAAATGGGGCAAGGACAACGTTAAGGAAAGCACGCAGACTGAATGGGTTGAGTATTCGAAAGACGGCAACACAAGAAGTACCGTTGACTTCGAAAACGGAGAGGCTACAATAGAAATCGTGAAAGAGAAAGGCGAGCCTGTGACAAAAAAAGAGATTGAAGAAGGTCTTAAAAAATTGATTGTCAACAAGGGAACCACCAAAGACTACGACAGCGAGGTGGAGAAGGCCGTGCCGTTGCAGGAAACGCCAGTGCTTGAAAATCAGGTCATTACGCCAAAAGGCGAGGTCGTAACTGAAGAAAACGTCGACAAAAAAGTCACTGAGATTGCCAAAGAGGTGACTCCGGAGGTCAAGACTATAAAAGGCGAAGACAATGTGGAGCGCGAGGTGGTGGTCATCAAGCTCGAGTTGGCTCCCGACCACATCAAGACACGCGCAAGCAATTATATCAAAGAAGTTGACAAATACTGCAAAAAATGGAACGTTGACCCGGCATTGGCATTTGCCATCATGCAGACCGAATCGTCGTTCAACCCCAAGGCCAAGTCATATGTGCCAGCCTACGGTCTGATGCAGATTGTCCCGAAGACAGCAGGTGCCGACTGCGCCCAGAGCCTCAAGAAACCTTTCTCAGCTCCGACCGGCAATTATCTCTACGAGCCTGAGAACAACATTGAGATGGGAGTGCATTACCTTTATCTTCTCAAGAAGAGATATTTCACCGACGTAAACAGCCTTGAAAAACAGCATCTGTGCGTCATCGCGTCATACAACACCGGAGCCGGCAATCTGGCGCGCGCCTTGAGAGGCGACACCAAGATTGGCAAGGCCATTCCGCAAATCAACGGGATGAGCTATGACCAATTCTTCAAATATCTTGAGAAGAATCTCCTTCCTGAGACACAGAATTATATCAGAAAAGTAACCGAAAGAATGAATGATTTTAAAACTTGGATAAAATGAAAAAAGCTATCGCAACAAACAACGCTCCAGGAGCAATCGGGCCATACAGCCAGGCTATCGCAGCCAACGGATTTTTGTTTATTTCAGGACAGATGCCGGTAAATCCAGCCACAGGCAACGTGGTTGACGGCGGCATCACCGAGCAGACCGAGCAGGTCATGAAAAACCTCGAGGCCATCCTCAAAGAAGCAGGATGCACCTTCGACAACGTGGTGAAATCGACATGCTACCTGAGCGACATCGCCAACTTCGGCACTATGAACGCTGTCTATGGCAAATATTTCAAACAGGACCCTCCGGCGAGAGCCGCTTTCGCAGTACGCACACTGCCTAAAGAGGTTATGGTGGAGATTGAAATGATCGCCGCATTATGAAAAAGTTAGCATTATTATTAGTCGCAGCGTTGGTTGTGACGTTGGTTACGGTTTCATGTTCAAAGAAAAAAGAGGAAAAACCTTTCTCAATGAGTGAAACCGTGAAACTCATGTCGAACACCGCACAGTTTTCAGGCACTTTGACAAATCCCGAAGAACTGTCGGATTTGTATCTGTTGTTGAAACAAGATGACAAGGCTGACTATGAAAAATATCAGATTTCGTACAGCAACAACAGTTTCGCTTTTTCAGTAAATGATTTGGAAAACAGCAGTTTCAAGTATTATTACGAGTATGTTTTGAACGGAAGCACCAAAAGCACATCCAAAAAGTCCTTCTCGACAAACTATCCGATATTGCTTGTGGGACGCTGGAAGACCGAAGATGAAGGCTATTATGAGGAATATATGGCTGACGGAACAGCTAAATATTGGGTTCCGGAAGATGATATCCCGGAGGAAGACGCAAAGCCTTTCACCTGGTATATCGACAAAGACAACAAACTGACACAGCTTCATCCGATGGACGTGGGAAGCGGCGTCATACCCCAATATTGCAACATCCTCATTTTGAATGACACAATATTCAATTATGACAACAATGCCGCCAGAGCGGAATATATGCTTTACAGAGAAATAGAATAATTACTATGAAAAAAGCTTACAAGGTCACTTGGATAAGTATCGCCTCGGTGGTGGGCGCGGTTATCATCGTGTTGTTGATTGCCATGTATTTGATTTTCAGTCCGAAACGCCTGACATCGCTTGTCAACAGATATGCGGCAGACTATATTAACTGCGATTACAGCATCGGGAAAATAGACTTGACGCTGTTCAAGACGTTTCCCGACGTGGGCGTTGACATCAACGATGTGGTGCTCATCAACCCGACGAAGGGATGGACGACCGACACACTTGCCAGAATTGATGAGGTGATAGTGTCGCTCAACCTGAAGAAGATGCTATTTGAAAAAGAAATCATCATCAACAGCTGCTCTCTTGACGGTGGTTTCATCAACGCGTTTTTCGACACGGAGGGCAACACCAACCTCGACATCCTTCCGCACGACAGCGAGCCGGCAGAACCTGTCGCCACAGAAGACGAGATATCGTATCTCATTGACCTTGACAAGCTGAAAATCAGCAACTTACGATTAGATTACTTCGATTTGGCGAAAAACACAATCGCATCCGTCAAAGGTCTTAATCTTTCATTAAAAGGCAATATCAACGAGGATATTACTTTGGATGATATCAAATTGAATATCAAAGAGATTACGGCTCTTATTGAGGACACCACCACGATGAAAGCCGGCATCAAAGACATCCATTTTGACGGAAAAGTCACGATGAAAGGCGACGACATCACTGCTAATGCCGCTGTCGGAACCGGCACTTTGGCATTCCTCATGACAGGTGACGAAAACATCGGCGCGGACTTTAAAAGCTTCAGTTTCAGCTACAACGGCGTGGTAAACAACTACGAATTCATAAAAGGTTTGGCAAATCTGAAGATCTACGGTCTGAATGCGACGATGGACGACGAAAAATATGCCGACAACGCCGACATCTGCCTTGAAATTCCGCTAGAATTTGACATCAACCAATATCATGCCAAGTTTGACAATTCGGAAATCAAGCTCAACGACATCAAAGTCGGATTCGTTGGCGAAGCCACCATTAGAGAAACTGTCAACCTTAACATGGATTTCAGCACCAACGTGATGATAATCGAAGACTTGACCAATATGATTCCTGAAAAGTTGAGGGAAAGCCTTCTCAAAGGCGTCAAAATCAACGGCAAGCTGCTTCTCGAGACGCATGTCGAAGGCACGTACAGCGAAGACCTCATGCCTGTCATCAACGCCAACGTGACGCTCGCCGACGGTTACCTGAAGATGGACGATGTGCTGCCCTTTCCGCTCACAGGTGTGAACACCTCTCTTCACACCGATCTCGACCTCAACGGAAAATCTGACGTGAACATCAAATCATTTCGCGCAAGGATGAACAACACCATTTTTGCTGCCAGCGGCACCGTTAAAGACGTGCTCGATAAGATGTTGTGCAACCTCAGCATCAAAGCAGATGTGCATTTCGACGATGTCAAGACATTTTTGCCTGAAGAGCTGCTTGCTGAAGGTGCTGTCAAGGCCGACATCAATCTTAAAGGTTCGGTAGAGCAGTTCACCGAACTTGATTTGATGAACACCAAACTCAGCGGAAACCTTCAATGTAACAATTTGAATATCAAATATTTCGATACCATAAATGTCAATTCGTCAGACTTGAGGATAGATTTCGTTTTGCCTAATCCGAACAAAAACGCTATGCGCAATGGCTTGGCGCAGGTCAAACTGAAAGGCTCTGATTTGAGTGCCGACATCACTGGTATGATGACAGCGATGCTCGAAGGCTTCAACATCGATGCTCAGGTGTCGAACGTCCTTGACGAGAACGACATCATGGCGGCGATGACCGATTTCGGGTTCAATAAGATTGACTTCACCATGGATGACATGGTGTTACATTCGAAATACGGCGCTGGCAGCGCGTTTATGCTTCCATCGGCAAACGACGGGAACACCTCATACGCAGCGGTTTATAACAGCGACTCGCTTGTTTACAGCGTTGGCGACGACATTTATTTCGCCACCGAAGCTCTCGCCGTTGACATCTTGGCCGACTACGATGACAAGGAGGAAGACTTCATTCTGCAATGGAAGCCGTCGATTACTCTCGACCTTAGCAATGCCGTGACGAATGTCAGCGACATCAGCGAGACGATAATCATTCCGGACATCAACCTCACCTATGGCGAGTCCGGCCTTCACATCGAGAACAGCCAGATAACACTGGGCAATTCCGACTTCGAGCTTGACGGCGACCTGACAAATCTCTACGAACATTTCAAAAACGACGCGCTTTTGATGGGTGATTTCAACTTCACTTCCAACTATGCCGATATCAACCAGCTGATGGACATCTTCAACGGCATGGGAGCCGAAGAGGAAACAAAGGCCGGCAGTACCACCACCGACACCACTGCTGTTGAGAGTGAGCCGTTTATGGTGCCTTATGGCGTGGAATTCGTCATGCACACCAACATCAAGACCGCCTTATCGGGTGAGACTGAGATTCACAACGTGGGCGGCGACCTCACCATCAAGGACGGCATCCTCGTCTTGCAGGAAATGGGCTTCACCAGCGACGCTGCCAAAATGCAACTCACCGCATTGTATAAGTCAAAGAGAAAGAATCACTTATATGTAGGCTTGGACTTCCATCTTCTGGACATCGACATCGCGGAGATGATACGAATGATTCCCGACCTCGACACCATCTTGCCTATGCTGAGTTCATTTGCGGGCAATGCGGAGTTCCATTTTGCAGCGGAGACAAACCTAAAATCGGACTATTCGCTGAAATATTCCACATTGAAAGCGGCATGCAGTATCGAAGGAAAGGACCTCGTAGTGCTTGACAGTGAGACATTTGACAAGATAAAGAAAAAACTGCTGTTCAGCAAGAAAACAGACAACAAGATTGACAGCCTAGATGTACAGTTCACCGTGTTCAAGAACGAAATCGACGTGTATCCTTTCGCCATTTCGATGGACAAATATTCTGCGATGCTTTACGGTCGCCACAACCTCGACATGAGCTACGACTACAATATCGCGGTGCTAAGTCCGCCGATTCTCAGCCGGTTAGGCGTTGAAATCAAAGGCCCCGACTTCGACAATATGAAATTTAAAGTCAGAAGAAGCCGCCACAGAAATCTGTTCAAGCCGGAGAAGCGCGATTACAAGGAAGAGAAGATTGCCGAAATCAAGAAGATTATCGC
>CAJOEP010000036.1 GCA_905233445.1 uncultured Bacteroidales bacterium
GAGGGCTTTCAATGATACGTTCATTCTTATAGAGGCCATCGGCTTCAATCTGAGCCAATTCCTTCTTCAGATACTCTTGAAAGTTTGTATACATATGATGTAAATTTAGAATTTTTCTTTGGCTGCAAAATTACAAAATCCGTTGGAAAATTGTTCTGTTTTTCTTGCTTTTTTATTTAATTTTTTAAAAACGATAAAACAAATTGACAGAAATCGGTGATGTCGTCGTCAACGCTTGCTTTTTCAAGGGTTTTCATGTATTCGTCTCGTTTCTCGACAGGTATCACAACCCAATCGAAGCCGTCTGTGACGAGCTGGCTGTTCATGACAAAACGCGCTGTGCGACCGTTTCCGTCCATATAAGGATGAATGTAAACGAAGATAAAATGTCCTAGAATCGCCCTGACTATGGCATCTGGCTCGTGTTCCATCAAATCGTTTAAAGTTGACATTGCATCCAAAACCGCAGCAGGGTTGAGAGGCGTGTGCATGGAATTTTTTATGTAAACTTGATGCGTGCGATAACCAATTAAATCTGTGGCTTTTATGAAACCAGCTTGCACGCAAGGCTCAAACAGTTGGAAATGCCATTTGTCATGGTCCGAAACGTAAACTTTTCCGGCAGATTTTCCATCAAAAATTGTTTTGACCGATTCTTTAAGGGATTGATATGCTTGATAATAACCTCTTGCTGCTAATGCGTCTCTTCTGTTTCTGTCGTTCTCGTCGCTTCCGGGATTCCATTTGCCACTTCTGACTTTTTCGAGCAATTCTTCGGTAACTTTATATCCTTCAATCGATAACGAATTGTAGCTGTCTTTTTTATAAAGTTTTTCCATCATGGAGAAAACATCCTCGATAGTCCGTTTTCTCGGCGACAACTTGTTTTTCTTGACCAATTCGATGATTGCTTCGCGCATTCTTGCCCACATCAGTCTGATTCTTGAGGAGTAGGGCGAAGTGTCTGGTAATGAAACGCTGATATTTTCTTCGAATGGATTTTCTTCGCGGATTTCGTAACCGACATTTTTCATTGTTGTGATGATGTTGTCGGCTAAATCGCTTTTACCGATTGCCCGAAATGCGCCGGCGATGCGTCCTGCACGAGAAGTGTTTCCTTTGTCAATAGCAATTTTCAGAATCTGCGATGCGTCTTTTATCGTCGAGAGGCAAGTCTGTGCCTCGATTATGTTTTTTCTGAAATAATCTGGTGAAGCCATCAGCAAAGCTTCTTCAATTGAGTACAAAACTATTCCGAAAGGTGGAAATTTCACTGTGTTTTCAGGAACGCTCGCCTTGATATCTACCAACGAAGTGCCAAATGGTAGATTCAAAACGTTATTGTTCCCTTCTTCTGCTCTGATAATCAATTGTTTTGGCACGACAGTCTTTCCGCTATAAATATACAATGACGTTTCTGCGTTCATGCACCATCTGTTACCAAATTTGTCGTTGAGATACGAAACTACAAAAGGCCAATATGAAACGTACCAAACCGTTGAATCGCCTTCATTCCCTGGAAACGACGGGATATACCATCCCTTGATGACCATTCTCAGATAACCGGTGTCAACGAGGCGTTTTGTATGGATCTCGCCCAATGTAGTTGCACCTTTAATTACGAGGTTGTCACCATGCCTGTCTTGGTAATCTTTCAAAACTGACAATGATTCCGCTAGTTTTTCCTGAATATTAGCCATTGTTTTAATTAGTTTTTATAATGGTACTGTTATTAGTTTATTTATCAGTACTGTTATTAGTTTATTCCGCTGCAAAAATAATAAAAAATTGTAAATCAATATAATATATTTTAAAATTTTTTAAAATATTTTTCAAAATCGGAACAATACAAAAATCATTACGGCTATATAAGTTGCTAAAATAATTAGTTTTTATCGCCGTACTGTTATTAGTTTATTTCCGTAAAATAAAGAAGCAGTTCTGGGATTGCTAATTAATAATACGGTTGATAATACGGATTATTTGACTTATTATCATATCGATAATCGTAGTTATATTGGATGTAGAATATATCGGGACCTGAATTAATAAATACTCGTTCTTGATGGCCATATAGTTTTTTACCACATAATTCCATTGTTACTGATTCTGTTATTTTATCTATAGGATAGTTCGAAATTTGTGAGACATAAAAATCGTTTGTAATTTGTGTTATTGTTTCAGATGTGCCAATAGAATATGCTAATCTGTTGCCAAAAACAAACGGACTATCTTCTGGTGTGAAATTCAGTGTGTTTTTCTCATTTTTATTAGGATAAAGAGTTATATCACAATCTTTATATAGTTCGTCATTTATATTAAACTCGTTAATTTTTTTAAAACATTGTGGTGGAATACAAATGATAGCTTTCTCAACAGTTGCAATACTGGTTACAATGGTAGATGTGTTGTAAATCCTATTTTGATAATAATCATGTGCAAAGCCATTCGCTACATAAAAACATTTGTCTAAATGTAAGTATAGGTTTTCTCCTGATTTATTATATATGATAAAACCAATATTTCCATTTTCGCCCCAAAAATCGTAAAGAATAACACAATTATCATCTTCAAATTTCAATGCATTTTCGTTAATTACTATGTTTTCTGTTATTGGTTTTGTTTTATACATCTGGTAGTATATGTTAGACGTGGTGCAAGAAGATAAAGCCATGCAAATCAAAAAGATAGATAGTAGTTTTTTCATAATTCAACCCCTTATTTGTGTCGGGCGCAACTTTTAGTTATTAATTGATTACATAATAAAAAAATCGTGGGACAATTCTTGAATCTCTTAGGTGTTCCACGACCCGTGCAATCACAAGTAAAGCCCACGAAATCTTCGCGAGCGTTTACAGCTTTACTAGATTGCACTTGATTGTGGAACTTCAAGAAATTAAGTAAGCGAAAACGCTATCTAATATATGTCTCTGTTTTTATTCTTTTCTGTTTCTTAGAATCTTTATTAATTGTTAATCAATACATTGTTGTCCTTCATGAGCATAATTTTTGAAATTTCCAAGAATTTGCTCGATGTGAATGACTTCATCGGAATCCTCAAACGAGAAGCCGTTGCCTAAAATGTACCATTTCTTCCGCTGCGCCATGCTTAATTTCTTGACACTTGGGAACTTGGAAACTGAGACAATGATAATTCTCCCATCTTCCAATAAAATCTGCATCTTCCCTCTTTGGGGGAACGACACATTTTTAATATGCGGGATCACGTCCCAATATCCTTCAATGTTGTACATTCTTTTTGAATTCCACCTGCAAATATAAACATTTTTTTAATAATCACAAATTATCTCGCTATGAAAATTTTTCGTAACTTTGCAAAAATTTTGCAATTATGGACGCTTTATATATCTACAACAGCTTGGCTCGCATGAAGCAGCCTTTCAAACCGATTCACGAAGGTCATGTCGGAATGTACGTCTGCGGTCCGACCGTCTACGGCGACGCTCATCTCGGCCACGCACGCCCGGCAATCACCTTTGACTTGGTTTACCGTTATCTGAAACATCTCGGATATAAGGTGCGTTACGTGCGCAACATCACCGACGTGGGTCACCTCGAGCATGACGCCGACGAAGGCGAGGATAAGATTGCAAAGAAGGCCCGCCTCGAAGACCTCGAGCCGATGGAAGTCGCTCAGTATTACACTGTTAGATATCATCAGGCGATGGACAAGCTCAACGTGCTGCGTCCTTCTATCGAGCCTCATGCCTCAGGTCATATCATCGAGCAGATTGCTATGATTCAGAAGATTCTCGACGCCGGCTTCGCTTATATCGAGAATGGCTCGGTTTATTTCGACATCAAGAAATACAATGAAAGATATCATTACGGCATCCTTTCGGGACGTAACATCGAGGAGATGATCAACAACACCCGCGAGCTTGCCGGACAGAGCGAGAAGCATAACCCTATCGACTTCGCCTTGTGGAAGAAGGCTGAGCCGAAGCACATCATGCGCTGGCCTTCACCGTGGAGCGACGGCTTCCCGGGATGGCACATGGAATGCTCCGCTATGGGTTGTAAATACCTCGGCGAGGAGTTCGACATCCACGGCGGTGGTCTCGACCTGCAGTTCCCGCACCATGAGTCGGAAATCGCACAGTCGATGGCGGCAAACGGCAAGGCTCCTGTGCATTATTGGATGCATAACAACATGATTACCATCGCCGGACAGAAGATGGGTAAGTCGTTGGGCAACTTCATCACCCTCGACGAGTTCTTCAAAGGAAGCCATATCAACGCGAAAGGCGAGGAGATGCTGGCACAGCCATACAGCCCGATGACGATTCGTTTCTTCATCCTTCAGGCTCAGTATCGCAGCACCGTCGACTTCTCTAACGAGGCACTTCAGGCTGCTGAAAAGGGTTACAAACGCTTGATGGAGGCTGCAGGTCTCATCGATGGCCTCATAGCAACAGAAGGTGTTGAAGACCTTGGCGTGCAGAAGATTATGGATGCATGCTACGATGCCATGAACGACGACTTCAACAGCCCAATCGTGATTGCGAACTTGTTTGAGGCAGTGCGCATCATCAACTCTGTGAAAGACGGTCACTCGAAGATAAATCCTGCTGAGTTGGCACTTTTGAAAAAATTGTTCGACGTTTTCGTCTTCGAGATTCTCGGTCTCGTCAACAACGAAATGGGTTCCGACGACAACGGTATTGTTGATGGCTTGATGGATACCATCATCGACATCCGCAAGGAGGCCCGCGCCAAGAAAGACTGGGCCACCAGCGATTTGATTCGCGACAAACTTGCCGCTTTGGATATCGTCTTGAAAGACGGGAAAGAGGGGACAACCTGGTCGAAGAAATAGCCATTAGGTATTAGCCATTAGCAATTAGAATTGTTCTTCCACAAAATAATCGCTAATGGCTAACTGCTAATAGCTAGTGACTAATGGCTAATAGCTAACGGCTAATGGCTAAAAACTAAAAGATATGAAACTAAGTGATTACAAACAATTAACGGTATGGCAAAAATCGATGGATTTAACTGTCGAGATTTATTCTTTGGTTAAAATTTTGCCAAAAGAAGAAACTTATGGTTTATCTGATCAGATGAGAAGAGCTGTGGTTTCTATTCCATCTAATATTGCTGAAGGAAGGGGACGATTATATCACAAAGAGTTTTTCCAGTTTTTGTCAATTTCAAGAGGTTCATTATATGAAATAGAAACTCAGTTAGAAATTTGTGAAAGATTAAATTATATTGATAAAACCAAAACTGAAAAAGCAAAAAGTTTAATCGTTGAAATAAGTAAAATGCTTAATGCATTGGCCGTATCTTTAGAAACAAAATAGCCATTAGTAGTTAGGTCTGACCCTAAAAACTAATGGCTAATGGCTAATACCTAATGGCTAATTAACCGAGCTGAACTCTCTTGAATGCAACAACTGTAGCATCCTTGTCAGCCTTCTGGATGAACTGGCGCACTGTGATGCTGCCGTCGAGCAATGAAGCCTGGTCGAGGAGGCAGTTCTCTTTGAAGAACTTGTTGACACGGCCGTTAGCGATGTTCATCACCATCTGCTCCTTGATGTTTGCAAGGGTGTCAGCTGTGACTTTCTCGCGGATCTCGCGGGCCTGCTGTGCCTGAGCCTCTGTGATCCAACCCTTAGCCATATTTGAGTTGATGTGATCTTCACTGTCAACGTGAGCTGGGTTGATACCTGCTTTCTTCAAAGCGACATCAACTGCCTTAGCTGCCTGTTCCTGTTTTGTCTTCTCGATAGCGACTGCCATCTCACGGTCTTTTGTCTCCTGTGGGACGTCGTTTTCGTCGATAGCGATAGGTGACATAGCTGCTGCGTGCATTGCCACTTCGTGAGCTGTCTCTTCAATACCGTTGAATGACTTGTTGAATCCAACGAGTGTTGCGAGGCGGTTGCCCTGGTGGTTGTAGTTGGCTACGTAAGGAGCCTCAACAACTTCGAGGTGTTTGAGTTCGACTTTCTCGCCTGTCTTGGCTGTGAGGTCGGTGACGAGGTCAGCGACTGTGCGGCCGTTGATAGCGAAAGCCTTGAGAGCGTCGAGGTTCTTGATCTTGTTGTCGATAGCTGCCTGGAGGAATCCCTTGGCTGCTCCGACGAAGTCGGCGTTCGAACCTACGAAGTCTGTCTCGCAGTTCAGCATGATGACAGCGCCGTATGTATGGTCGGCTGTTGTTGCTGAGATGACAGCGCCTTCAGCGGCTTCACGGTCAGCGCGCTTTTCAGCGATTTTCTGACCTTTTTTGCGGAGGTAGTCGATAGCTGCTTCTTTGTCGCCGTTGCATTCAACGAGGGCTTTTTTGCAGTCCATCATGCCTGCGCCTGTCATTTGTCTGAGTTCATTGACTTGAGCTGCAGTAATATTCATTGTCTTACCTTTCTTATTTTAAGTTAATTACTTTTTGTTCACAGCTTTGCGAGGACGGCGAGGACGTTTTGTCTCTTCTTCTTTTTCTTCCTCTTCAACTGCTGCTGTTTCGTTCATTTCCTCTTCACCTTCAGCGTCTGCCATGTCGGCGTCCTTCATGGTGTTCTTGCGCTCGTTGAGGCCTTCTTCGATAGCTTCAACCATCTTGTTCACGATGAGGGCGATTGACTTCGAAGCGTCGTCGTTTGCCGGAATCGGGAAGTCGATGAGGTTAGGATTTGAGTTGGTGTCGACGATGGCGTAAGTAGGGATGTTAAGTTTTCTTGCTTCTGCCACTGCGATATGTTCCTTGATGACGTCAACGACGAACACTGCGCTTGGAAGGCGGTTGAGGTCGGCGATTGAACCAAGGTTCTTCTGGAGTTTCTCACGCTCACGCTCGATTTGGAGACGTTCACGTTTTGAAAGGTTATTGTACTGGCTGCTTGCGATCAACTTGTCGATGCTGACCATCTTGCGCACTGCCTTGCGGATTGTGGTGAAGTTGGTGAGCATACCACCAGGCCAACGTTCTGTCACGTATGGCATGTTGACTCTTGAAACGAGTTCAGCGACGATGTCTTTCGCCTGTTTCTTTGTAGCTACGAAAAGGACTTTCTTTCCTGATCTTGCTAACTGACGAAGAGCGTTTGCTGCTTCATCGATCTTGGCCTGTGTCTTGTACAAGTCAATAATATGGATACCGTTACGTTCCATGAAGATGTACGGTGCCATGTTCGGGTTCCATTTTCTTCTGAGGTGACCGAAGTGACAACCTGCATCTAATAATTCTTCGAATGTTGCTTGTGTCATGATGTTTCCTTTTAATAGACTAACGTTTGCTGAATTGGAATTTCTTACGTGCACCTGGCTGACCTGGCTTCTTACGTTCGACCATACGTGGGTCGCGGCGCATCAAACCTTTAGCCTTAAGGATAGGACGATATTCAGCGTTGATTTCGCACAATGCGCGGCTGATAGCGAGACGGAGAGCTTCTGCCTGACCGTTGATACCACCGCCATCGAGGTTGACCTTGATGTCATATTTACCCAAGTTCTCTGTGAGCATCAATGGCTGTTCAACCACATAATGCAGGATGCTTGTTGGGAAATACTCCTTGTAGTCACGTTTGTTGACCGTAATTTTGCCTTCGCCAGCTTTCATGTAAATACGTGCGACGGCTGTCTTTCTTCTACCTAACGCGTTGATTACTTCCATGATACTTATTTCTTAATTGTTAATACTTGTGGTTGTTGGGCCTCATGCGGGTGATTAGGTCCTTCATAAACGTAAAGATTACGGAAGATGGCACTGCCAAGGCGTGTCTTAGGTAACATGCCCTTAACCGCGTGTTCGATGACGAAGATAGGCTTCTTGTTCAGAAGATCCTTAACGGTTCTAACGCGCTGACCACCAGGGAAACCTGTGTAGTGTACGTAAACCTTCTTGTCCATTTTGTTGCCGGTGAGGATAACTTTCTCGGCATTGATTACGATGACATTATCGCCACAATCACTGTGGGGAGTATAGCATGCCTTCCTCTTTCCTCTTAAAACCTGGGCGATTTCCTGTGCCATGCGGCCAAGAACCTGACCCTCAGCATCAACGACATACCATTTTTTGTTGGCATGCTCTTTGTTAACGCTAACTGTTTTGTAACTTAATGTATCCATTTAATTTAATTAATAATTTGTTATGTGTTTTTACACTATTTTCCCTACTAAAATTTCGGACTGCAAAAGTACAAAATTTTTTAATACGAAAAACATTAATAAAAATTAATTTTTTCAACACCCGTCATTATTTGTTTTTACCAAATTATTTTTTAATAAAAATCATAAAATTTTAGAAAATTTTGTATTTTTGCAAAGAAAATCAGTTTTAATAAAATGGACGCAAAAGTTAAAAAAACGATAAGCGAGTATTTCAAGACGAAACCTGTGGATAAAGCATGGGTTTTTGGCTCATATTCGCGTGGTGAGGAGAATTCTGGCAGCGATGTCGATATTCTCATAACTTTTGTACCCGGAACAAAAATGGGATTGGCTTTTTTCGGAATGATTTGCGACCTTGAAGCCCTGCTTCACCGTTCCGTTGACCTTGTTGTTGACGGCGATTTACTTCCATTTGCCGAAGAAAGCGCCAACCGCGATAAAATCTTAGTTTATGAGAGAGCCTCTTAGAGATAAAGAACGATTGAATCATATTCTTACCGCAATACAACATGTGGAAGAATATACTAATGGATTGACACAAGCGCAGTTGAACAGCGATTTGCTGCATCTTCATGCTACAGTTTATAATATACAGATTATTGGCGAAGCCGTTTATAAATTGAGTTTGGAGTTCAAGGAAAATCATCCCAAAACTCCTTGGAAAGTGATTGAAAAGATGCGTCATATCCTTGTTCATGATTATTACCAAATTAATAAAGATGTTCTTTGGTCTGTAATCACCGAAGATTTGCCACCGTTGAAAGCACAGGTGGAAGAATACATCAATAACCTCTAACCCTCGGGAGCTATCATGTCAATAAAGGTAAACCACGTAACGAAACGCTATGATCAGCAGCTGGCGCTGAATGATGTGAATCTGGATATCGAAAAAGGCCAGATTGTGGGACTTCTGGGCCCAAACGGTGCAGGAAAATCAACGCTGATGAAGATTATAACATGCTTCATCCCGCAGACCGAAGGCACAGTGTCTGTTGAGGGTTTCGACACCATCGACAACCCGATGGAAGTGCGCCAACGCGTGGGATATCTACCGGAACATAACCCGCTTTACCTCGACATGTACGTTCGCGAATATCTCGAATTCGTCGCTGGAATTCATCACATTACTGGCAATGAAGCAAAAAAACGCATCGATGAAATGATTGAAAAGACCGGTCTCACCGTCGAGATGCGCAAGAAAATCGGCGCTTTGTCTAAAGGCTACCGTCAGCGTGTGGGCCTAGCACAAGCTATGATGCACAACCCATCGGTTCTGATTCTCGACGAGCCGACATCAGGCCTCGACCCGAACCAACTCGTTGAGATTCGTGGACTTATCACTGAGCTTGGAAAAGAAAAGACAGTACTTCTTTCGACTCATATCATGCAGGAAGTAGAAGCGATGTGCCCGCGCATCGTTATTATTAATAAAGGTGTAGTCGTCGCAAATGATACGATTGAGAATATCAAGATGAATGTGATGCACCGCGCCGACGCCTCTATCGAGGAGGCTTTCCAAGTTTTGACGATGCCAAAATAAATGAAACGTTAAAAAAAGTTTGTGTTTATTACTTTTTTAGTATATTTGCACACTATTATGATATGGCAAAATCAACAAATAATATTAAATAAATAAAAACATGAAGAAACGGTATTTTTTGATATGCTCAGTGCTGGCATTAGCCTGCTGCATATTAACGTCTTGCGAGGAGTATCAGGCTCCAGATTTACAGGTTAATTTTGAGACTAAGGTGCTTAAGCCTGAATCGATAGTGTATAACATGTCGTTCCCGGCCACCACCAGTGGAACGAAAGAAATTAAGGTTTATCCTCAGGTGGAGGGTACTATCATAGCAAAAAAATTCACCACTGGTACAAAAGTAGAGAAAGGCCAGACAATCTATATAATCGACCCGACGGAGTTCCAACTTAACGTTCAGGCTGCCGAAGCCAACCTGGCTGTAGCAAATGCCCAAATGGAAACGACAAAACTCCAATATGAGTCAAATCAAGAGCTTTTTAACAAGAAAATCATCAGCGAATATGTGCTGAAGACCAGTTTAAATGAGTTTAATTCTGCAAAAGCATTGGTGCTTCAGGCCGAAGCCCAGCTCAATATCGCTAGAACCAACCTCGGCTATTGCAATATCACAGCTCCTGTAACAGGTTACATCGACGTAAACGGCTTTGAGGAAGGCGATATGGCAACACGTACATTATACCTCTGCACAGTCAGTGACAACAGCATCGTTGATGCCGTCTTCTCACTGACAGAGACACAGTTGCTTCAAACAGTTAAAGAATACGGATTACGTGTGACGGACAAAGGTTTGGAAGGTCCTAAAGGTAAGTTTATCGGCGATATCTTGCCACATCTTAAACTCAAACTCAAGGATGGTTCATATTATAATCACGATGGTGTTGTGACGAAAATTGGCGCCATTGTCAACACCCAAACAGGCACTGTGCCATGTACGGCTGAATTCCCAAATCCTGACGGAGTGTTGCGTTCAGGCATGGTTACAAACTTAATCATACCGTTTGATATAGACAACGTGCTTTGTGTGCCACAAACAGCAGCGGTGCGTCTTCAGGATCAGCTGATGTTTTATCGTGTCAAGGCTGACGGTACGGCAGAAGGTATTATTTGTGAGGCATATCCATCAAACGATGGCAAAGAATACTATATCTTTAATGGGTTGAACGCAGGCGACGAGGTGGTCACCAATGGTGTGCGCAAATTGTCAAACGGTGTTAAAGTCAGATAGCCATGGAGAAAGGTAAGAAACAAAAATTCTTTGTGAAGCACTGGGTGGCAGCTTTTGCCGTCGGTGTGCTTGTCTGCCTCATCGGAGGAGTGAGCATTTTCACTTTGCCAATAGAACAATATCCTGACATCGCCCCTCCAATGGTGATTGTTTCGGGTTATTACAGCGGCGCGGATGCCAATGCCGTGATGAAATCTGTCATCATGCCAATCGAGGAACAGATCAACGGTGTTGAAGACATGATGTATATCTCTTCCACCGCCAACTCCAACGGTTCTGCAGAAATCTCTGTTTATTTCAAACAAGGAACTGATGCCGACCAGGCTACGGTAAATGTGCAAAACCGTGTCAACCAGGCGCTTGGACTGCTTCCAGCGGAGGTGACACAGCAGGGTGTCACCGTGATGAAGAGTGTGAACTCCATTCTTCAGATTTTAAGCTTGGAAAGCACCGATGATAAATTCGATCAGAGATTTATCTCAAACTTCTTAGACATCAATGTGATTCCAGCCATCAGCCGTGTCACGGGTGTCGGACGAATCCAGCTCATTGGCGACAAATACGGCGTGCGTATCTGGATGAAACCGGACGTGATGGGTTTATATGGCATCACACCGGAGGAAATTATCTATGCCATCAACGAACAGAACCTCGTTTCGCCTATAGGAAGGTTCGAGAACTCAACAGATAAAATCGACATTGAATTTCTCGGTCTGCTCAACGATATGAGCGAGTTCGAAGAAATCATAGTGCGTGCCACACCTGATGGCGAGATTCTGCGCCTGTCGGACGTGGCAAACGTGGAACTCGGAACAAAGTCATACGACTTCCGCACCGATATCGACGGCCATCCTGGAACTTTGTTCATTATCAACCAAGCACCTGGAGCCAACGCCACACAAGTCAATGCGGAAATCAACAAAACACTTGACGAGATTTCAAAGACTTTGCCGGCTGGACTCGAATTCAAGAGACTTGAGACATCAGATGACTTCTTAAATGCGTCAATGCGCAGTGTTATTGAGACCCTCATCATCGCTATCTTATTGGTGATTTTCGTCGTTTATCTGTTCTTGCAGGATTTTAAGGCTACTTTGATACCTTCGATTTCCATTATCATCGCATTGGTGGGTACATTCTCTATAGTATATGCAATGGGCTTCACGCTTAACTTGCTGACGCTATTCGGCTTGGTGCTTGCCATTGGTACTGTCGTGGACGATGCCATCGTGGTCGTTGAGGCTGTGATGTCGAAGTTGGAGACAGGCAAATACAAATCAGCAGCATCAGCCACCACCGACGCTCTCAACGAGGTGTCGGCCGCTTGTATCTCAACAACTTTGGTGTTCATGGCTGTGTTCATCCCTGTCACCTTCATGTCGGGAACACAAGGAACATTCTTCAAGCAGTTCGGTTTCATCATGGCTGGTTCGGTTGCTATCTCAACCATGTCAGCACTGATTATCTGCCCTGCATTATGCGCCCTTCTGTTCAAGCCTAAAGATCCTAATGCGAAAGAGCGTAAAAACCTCAATTATTATGTGAAAAAAGGTTACGATGCCGCATTTAACGCATTGTTGAACAAATACATAAGAAACGTCAGCAAATTCATAAAGCATCCGGCTTTCTCGTGGATTTTGTTGTTAGTGTTCAGCGCAGGCCTCGTATGGTTGATGACCACATCGCAGAAAGACCTTGTGCCTCAGGAAGACCAAGGGTTCCTCTTGGTTGACGTGACCATGGCACCAGGTACATATCTTAACGAGACAGAGATTGCTACCAAAAAACTTGAGGATTACATCCGTTCTCTTGACGACACCGAGCTCGTTGGAGCAGTCACGGGATACTCCCTTATGAACGGTGGTACAGGAACCAACTACGCATCAATGATGGTGCGACTGAAAAACTGGGAAGAGCGAGACTTTTACAGCATTGCACAAATGCAGATGTCAATCTATATGTGGGCAATAGTTAACATGCCTGAGGCCGATGTCACACCATTCCAGATGCCTCAGATTCCAGGCTACGGTACCGGTTCAATGATGGAATTGAACCTGCAGGACCGTTCAGGAACAGGCGATAATGAGGGTTTTGTCGCAATGGCTGCCGAGTTCACCCAAAAACTCAACCAACGTCCGGAGGTGTCTGCGGCAATGGCATCTTATTCACCTGATTATCCGAAGTATAGTCTTAATGTTGATGTTGCTGCATGTAAGCGTAAAGGCATCTCGCCAAAGACTGTGGTTTCAACAATAGGAACCAACCTTGCCGGAAGTTACATCGGCAACTACATCCAATACGGAAAAGTTTATCAAGTGCTGGTGCAGGCTGACAGCGAATATCGTCTGGATCCAAGTGCTTTAGACAATATCTTCATACCAGTTGGCGAAGGGATGGCACCAGTGTCGGAGTTTGTCACACTCACTTTGACGACGGGACCGGCTCAGGAACGCAGGTTTAACCTCTTCCCATGTTACAACTTGTGTGTTATGCCGGCTTCAGGATATTCAACAGCAGATGTGCGAATTGCTATCAACGAGCTGATGGATGAAGTGTTTCCTGACGGTTACGGCTACGAGTTCGGCGGCATGGCACGTGAGGAAGCGGCAAATGCGGAATCAAACGACACTGTTATCATTTATAGCATTGCAGTGCTTCTCATTTATCTCATCCTTGCATGTCTCTACAACTCGTTGTTCATTCCGTTTGCGGTGTTACTCTCCATCCCATTCGGTATGTTCGGCGCATATTTCGTGATGCGACCACTCGCTGCTTTGGGTATCAATATCAACATCTACGTGCAAACCGGTGTCATTATGCTGATGGGTTTGGTGGCCAAGACAGCTATCCTCATCACAGAGTTCGCAATGCAAAAACGTGCAGAAGGATTATCGCCTTACGATGCAGCTATAGGCGCTTGCAAGGATCGTTTACGTCCAATTCTCATGACCGTGCTTACCATGATTATTGGTATGATTCCGCTTATCGTGGAAGGCGGCGCGGGTGCTATTGGCAATAAATCACTTGCTATATGCGTGGTCGGCGGTATGATAGTCGGAACAATAGCGATTTTGTTCATAACTCCGGCATTGTACATCGTGTTCCAAAAGATTCACGAACGCTTAACTCCTGATCAACCTGATGTTATTGAAGAATGATAAAAATGACTTATATGAAAAAGTATATAATTTTGATATTAGTCGGGATGCTGTTTTTACCAAGCTGCTCCCTCTATAAGAAATATGATTCAAACGCCACCGTTGACGAGAGAATAATGGGTGATGTCGTTGATTCACAAGACACAACATCTATTGG
>CAJOEP010000037.1 GCA_905233445.1 uncultured Bacteroidales bacterium
TTCACGCCTTCAAACTGAACCGGCATGTCGAAACCTGCAAATGGAACCATCTTGGCGCCCATTTCATAGTGCATTGCGTTCAATGCAGTCTTTTTCAATGTGTTTTCCATATTATGTAATTTTAGATTATTTTCCGAGTGCAAAATTAGAAAAATTTTTTATTACCTTTGCAATTAAATTTAATTATGATGAAAATTATGAAAAAATATATTATCCTATTGATAATCATGATGTTGGCGACGCCTCGGATTTTTGCGGCCTACATCCTGATTCCGATGGATGAGACGCAAACCAACCACTTGAAAGCCTACGGCGTGGCATATTGGGTGCTGCAGCGCGAGGTCGAGATAAGCTGGCTCCTTAATTATAAAGGTGGCAGCTATCTCATTCCGTATCATGATATGTTTGAGCGCGAATGCAAGCTCAGAAATGTTTCATATCAGGTGATTGCGGATGTTCAAGCGCAAGGCATTTTAGCTGAAATTTCTGATCCTGGCGTCAATATGGATGAGATGAAATTGCAGAAAGTGCCTCGACTGGCAGTTTATGCACCAAAAAACATACTTCCGTGGGACGATGCAGTGACTTTGGTGCTCACTTATGCCGAAATTCCTTACGATATCATTTACGACGACGAGGTCCTGGATGGCGTCCTGCCGACCTACGACTGGCTCCACATGCATCATGAGGATTTTACAGGACAATACGGCAAGTTTTGGGCCCGTTACCGCAACTATCCCTGGTATAAGGAGGATGTTCAGAAACAACAGGAAACAGCTAGAAAGCATGGTTTTACCAAGGTTTCACAGCTGAAACTCGCTGTCGCGAAAAAGATTCGTGACTTTGTGGCCGGCGGAGGATATTTGTTTGCCATGTGCTCGGCTCCCGACAGTTTCGACATTGCTCTTGCGGCGGAAGGCCTCGACATCTGCGACGTGATGTTTGATGGTGACGCTATCCGCCCCGGCGATCCGCAACGCCTGAATTATGATAACTGTTTCGCTTTCACCGACTTTACCGTCTCTACAAACCCACAGGAATACGAGGTCTCGAACATCGATGTCACTCTGCACAGGCCTAAATCGGTTCATGAAGGTAACGATTTCTTTTTACTGTTCGATTTCTCCGCGAAATGGGACCCAGTGCCAACAATGCTCACTCAAGACCATGAAAAGCTGATAAAAGGCTTCATGGGGCAGACCACGGCTTTCGACAAACGGTATGTGAAACCGACGGTTGTCGTTCTGGGCGACAACGCCGCATTGGAGGAAGACCGCTACATCCACGGCGACTACGGCAATGGTTTCTGGACATTCCTCGGCGGCCACGATCCGGAGGATTACCAGCACTTGGTAGGCGACCCGCCAACGGAGCTCGACATGCATCCCAACTCGCCGGGATACCGCCTTATATTAAATAATGTGTTGTTTCCTGCCGCAAAGAAGAAGAAACAGAAGACCTGATTTCTTTTTTCTCACAGATTTCACAGATTTACACGGAAAGTCTTCCTCAAATCTAAACAGATTGCTGATAAATCAGCACACAGATTTAAGTCGGTTTTAAATTCTGTGAAATCTCTCGCTTTAGCGAGTAAATAAAACATTCAAGCAAAATCTGTGATTATCCGTGTAATCTGTGAGAGATAAGATTATTAAAAATTTTTCGTGTGTAATGAATTTTTTATTAATTTTGCGCCCGAAAAATAAATTTGTAATAATATGGGAAGAGCATTTGAATACCGCAAGGCGGCTAAGATGAAAAGATGGGGCCACATGTCAAGAGTGTTCCCGAAACTTGGAAAAATTATCACTATCGCAGCAAAAGAAGGCGGTCCGGATCCAGATATGAACCCTAAACTCCGTCAGGCCATCTTGAACGCCAAGGCGGAAAATATGCCAAAAGATAACATCGATGCAGCTATCAAACGTGCTACCGACAAGAGCACTGCCGACATGGTTGAAATCGTGTACGAAGGCAAGGGTCCTCACGGCGTGCTCTGCGTTGTGGAATGCGCTACAGACAACACGACACGTACAGTTGCTAACGTCCGCTCATATTTCAACAAGGCTGGTGGTGAGCTCCTGAAGACAGGTCAGCTTGAATATATGTTCACACGCAAGGCTGTGTTCCAGATTGAGATCCCTGCCGGAATGAGCAAGGACGACCTTGAGCTCGAGCTTATCGACGCAGGTCTCGAAGAGATTGAGGAGACAGAAGACGGCACATTCGCCTACAGCGACTGGACATCATACGGCACAATGCACGAAGCAATGGAAGGCATGAAGATTAACATCATCAAGGCTAACCTCCAGCGTTTCGCCAACAACCCTGTCGCATTCAGCGATGAGCAGATTGACAGCATCATGAACTTCCTCGACAAAGTCGAAGACGACGAAGACGTTCAGGCAGTTTACACCAATATGGAATAGTTGATTAGTTATTCAGTTGGTCAGTTATAAGAAGGTGGCAAAAGCTGCCTTCTTTTTTTTTTATAAAATAAGTAATTTTACTTATACTCGGTTGTAAAAACATTGTTAAATTTGCATATTATTATACTATAAAGTTAATAAAAATTGTAAATTTGCCAATAATAAATTATAATCTGTTGATTATCAAATAGTTATGTTATTGGGGAGGGTAAAGATGTCATATAAAAAGATATTTATTGCAATAGTTGTTTTTTCCCTTTCACTTGGCGTGAAAGCGCAGGAAGTTGACAGCCTTAGGGCTAAGATTTTGAAATGTTTCAACGAAAGCCGTTTTGTTGAGGTGATTGACTACACTGAGCAGGCTTTGCAACTTTATGAGCAAGCTGGCGACAAGTACAACGTGGCTGGATGCTACAACACCATTGCCGGTGCCTACATGCGCTTGGGGCAATATGACGAAGCCATACACAACTACAACATCTGCACCGAGATTATGGACGAAATCGGGGGACCGAGAGCTGCCATCAACAAACGGTATATCATGAACAACATCGCCTCAATTTATTATGATATGGAGGAATATGACCAGTCGGAGGAGCTGTACTGGAAGTGTATCGACATGTTGGGCGACGTTGGCACCGACACTATGGCTAACCGTGACCTTGCGACGTATTACCAGAACCTTTCCGGCGTGCGGCTTATGCAACATGACCCCGACGAAGCCATCAGCTTTGCCGAAAAAGCCTTGACGTTGTCGCAACAATATGGTGACAATAAGGAAAAAATCATCAACCGGCGTATAGCTTTGTCGAAGGCCTATCACGAGGCGGGACGGCAAAACGAATCCAATGCCGAACTTAAGGCGGCTCTTGACATAGCGCGACAAGAAAAAGAGCTTTATTTCGAAACGACAATTTTGTCGCTTTATGGCCAATATGCTTACGAAAGCGGCGACAACAAAGCCGCCGAACAGCATTTTCTCACGGCGCTGCAGATTGCAAAAGAAAACCAGTACAACCAGTTATATTTGGAATGTTTGGAAGGCGCTTACCAGTCGTCGAGAGCCTCGCATCCCGAGCGCGCCATTGGCTATATTGAGGAAAGCATCAAGATGAGGGATTCCATTTACAACGAAAAACAGCAAGCCCTGATTCGTGACTACCAGGTGAAATACCAGATGGCGGAGAAAGAGCATGAGCTGGAGTTGCAGGAGGAGAAGACCCTTCAAAGCCGTCGGTTGCTTTCGTTGTCGCTGCTTGCAGTGGTGCTGCTGCTCATCTTGTCGGTGGTGCTGGCGCGCGATGCCGTGCAACGTAAGAGACGTAACGAAATGCTGACCCGATTGAACAAAACAAAAGACCAGCTGTTCAGCGTGGTGTCGCACGACATCAAGACACCTGTGGCGGCTCAGGAGAGAAGCCTCGACCTCATTTGCGAGCATATTGACGACATTCCGCAGAATTACCTGAAAGAGTACCTGGTTACACTGAAGTCGTCGACTAAAGAATTGAAAGTCAAGATTATAAACGTCATCAGTTGGGTTAAGGGCATGATTGGCAACCCCGATAAACATGTGGAGCTTTTCAATTTGAACGCGATGGCCGACAGGGTGATTCGCAGCCAAGCATTTGAGATAGGGCAGAAGCATCTGAAGGTCATCAATGCAATTTCAAAGGAGTTGAGCGGCAACGACGACCCTCAGATGGTGGAGATGGTGTTGCAGAACCTTCTCTCGAATGCAGTGAAGTATTCGTTTGCCGATGGCGAAATCAGGTTGGATGCTGAAGACGGCGGCGAACGTTACCTGCTCAAGGTTATCGACTATGGTCAGGGCATTGGCAAGGAAAAGTTGGGCAAATTGCTTAAGATAATGACATCTTCGACGGAAGGCACCAACGGCGAGATGGGCACCGGCCTCGGTCTTTTTGTGAGCCAGCAGCTTTTGGAACGCAACGGCGGAACCTTGACGATTGAAAGCGAGGAAGGCGAGGGGACAACAGTAACAATGAGCATAAGAAAATAAATAAAATGAAAGAACGTAAACCAATAAGAATCCTTGTGGTTGAAGACCATCCGCTTTATCGCATGGGACTTCGCCTTACGCTCAACTATTCGGGTTTGAGCGGCGTCATTGTGGGTGAGACCGAAAACGTGAAGTCGGCCAAGGCGTTTTTAGAGCAGCACGGCGACGAGGTTGACCTCATTTTGCTCGACTACTACCTTCCTGACGGCGACGGCGTCGATGTGATACATCATGCGCACACTTACAGCCCAAAAGCCAAAATTGTCCTGCTCTCTGGAGAAAGCAGAAACCCTGAAGTCATTAGGCATACACAAGGCCTTGTGGATGGTTATTGGGACAAGGACGAAGATCCGGAAGCCATGAAAACCAAGTTCAATGCCTTGTTTGGCATCAACGATTTCGATGAAGACAAAGAATACCGCATCAGCGCTAAGGCTGACCTTTCGGCACGCGAGATAGAAATAATACAGCTGTGTGCCAAAGGCATGTCGGCCCAGCAGATTGCCGACCGTCTTGGATTGAGCCGCCGTACTGTGGAAGTGCATAAAAGCCATATCTTCGAAAAACTCGACCTCAATACCACGACTGATTTGGTAAAATATGCTTACGATGCCAGATTGGTTAATTAAATATTGAAAAATATTTAAGACATTAAGTAATATTACTTATAATCGACTCGAAATATTTTCCTTATTTTGTAGTGATAATTATCCTCAAAAGTTCCGACGAATATGAGCGATGTCGAAAAAATCCATATTGGCGAACTGATTAAAAAGACAGTTAAGAGCAAAGGTGTCAAGGTAGCTTGGCTCGCCAAACAGTTGCATTGTCATAGGAACAACATTTACAAGATGTATGATAAGTCGTGGATTGACACGGAGACGCTGTTAAAGCTATCGTTGTTGTTGAATTTCAATTTCTTCCATCTATACTCCAATTATTTTGAAAGCTTAGATATTTCGAACGAGGATGATTTGCAGATAGTTGATGATATAACACAAGAATGATGCTAAATGCCCCTAATTTGGGGGCATTTAGCACATTTATTGGATGCATTATAATTTTGAAATTAGGCGATTACAACATAATTTTGTAAATTCAATGTATAGTATATATTAATTTTAAAATAACTAGTTATGAAAAAAGGATTTTTACTATTAAGTTTATGCATTTTGAGCCTTGCAGCAAGCGCTCAAATCGTTAATGAGTATGAGGCTTTATGGACCTCATACGATCTCCAGTCAAATGCTGGTCTTGGCAATCGTGTAGCTGTTTGGAACGATGGTACGGCAGCATTTGTCGGGACCATGTCACATGAATGGGATTTCTCTTTCCAAGACAGAGGCACTGGTTACAATTACTTTGGCGGCACCGAAATGGGTGAGATGCCAGAGGAACGCATGGAGCAATTCAAATCAGGATGGCCGAGCATAGCACCTCTCGGAGGGGGTGAGATTCTTGCATCAGCCGGTAATGGCAATGTTAACATTTACAAAAGAGAGGTAAAAGGAGAAGGTGAATGGACTATGGTAATGTCATTTGAAGATTACGCATGGCCGAGAATAGCTACAACCCACGACGGACAGTATGTATATGCAGTTTTTGGACATCAAGAATATGACAACACTACAGGTAATAACAGAACCTATGTCTTTTATACACGCTCAACTGACTATGGTGAAACATGGAGCGATCCTGTCGAGCCGCCGCTGGTTGACATCGAAATGTATAGACACCAAATCAGTGCCGACAGATATATTATTTCAACCAACGGTGACAGAATCGCAATCCTTTTTGTAACTCAAAATGTTGAACTGTTCTATATCTATTCGGAAGACAATGGCGAGACATGGAGCAAGCAGGTTGTTTATAACTTGCCATACGGTCCTGTTGTCGATTATTACGACCCTCCATGCACATCTTTAACTGACACAATTTGGAGTAACGACAATAGTGGAAGTATAGCCATTGATAATAATGGAACGGTACATGTGGCTTTCGGTCTGGCTCGTTTCTCACCATCATATGAAAATATTGGCTATTATACTTATTGGACAATAACTAACGGAATCGTTTATTGGAATTCAAACTATGTGAACGAGCAAGGCGGTCATGAAATACCGATGTTCGGTGATTGGAGTGGTGACGCAAACCATCCGGAAATGCTTTATAACGGTGTTGATGGTATAAGCAACACTCTCAATGTGAACCGTCTTACGGAACTTGCTGAGGAAGACAATTACACTAATTTTAACGTCATAATCCCTGATGAGGATCAAGACGGTGAAGTCTACTATGAGTATTTATACAATAATTGGGGTCTTTATCGTACCTATGGTATGTCTACAATGCCAGCCATTTCTATTGATGAGAATGGTACAATGATTATTGCTTATAGTGCGCTATCAGAAAGCCGTATGGGTTGGTCAAGCGGTGGTGAGTATTATTACAGAAACTGCATGGTGACAGCACGTGACAATCAGGGTAACTGGTTTTATGATGCCATCAATTTGAGTGATGGTTTTTTACATAAATGGGATGAAGTATACTATGTCACAGCACCAAGCCAAGCATATAATGGAACTTTCTGGGTGTTCTATAGCGCAGATTATGAAATGGGCATGTATATTGATGGTTATCAAAATGATATTACTGATAATTATTTTTATGCTGTACAAATTGACCCGTCGGAAATTGATGGTTGGTGCGGCACACCTTCAAGCACACATAACATCACTGTCTCCGCTAATCCGAATTATGGTGGCGAGGTAAATGGTGGTGGTGTCTATGAACACGGCGAAATGGCCACTTTGACAGCTATGCCGAAGTACGGATATGAATTTGTGAGCTGGACAAAAAACGGCGCTGTTGTATCGACAGATGCTGAATACACGTTTGAAGTGATAAAAGCCGGCAAATATGTAGCCAACTTCCAACTCATGGATGGCTATGAATATCAGATATATTACCTTAATGATGGCTGGACATGGTGGACAACCTCCATGGAGATGAACGGTGTTGACGGCCTGACCTTGCTGGAGGGTTATCTGGGTGAAAACGGTGTGATGATTGCATCACAAGCCAACGGCTTTGTCCAGAATTATGGCGCAAACGGCTGGTACGGCTCACTTGTGAACATCAACAACGAGGAGATGTACAGAGTGAAGGTCAACGACTACGCTTCATTTATGATGGTCGGAACAAGGGCCAACACCGCCGATCATCCAGTGACAATCTATAACGGCTGGACATACTTGGGATATATGGCTTCTGATTATATGGAACTCAACGAAGCGTTGGCTAACCTTGAAGCCACCGACGGTGACATTATCAAGAATCAGAGAGCTTTTGCCAACTACTATGAAGGTTATGGCTGGTTCGGCTCACTCAATATGTTGAGACCTGGCGAGGGCTTGATGTACAAGTCGCTGAACGAAGAAGAGGTGACATTCACCTATCCTGCAGTTGACAGAGGCACGGCTGCTGTTGAAGAGATGACCGAAAATCTCCATTGGAACGTCAACATGCATGATTATGAAACCAACATGACAGTTATGGCGGTGGTGCAGCTCGAAGGCAACGAAGTCAATTCAGCCAACTATGAGCTCGCAGCCTTTGTCGACGGAGTTTGCCGCGGCAGCGTTAAACTCTTATACGTTGAACCGATCCAACGCTATGTGGCATTCCTCACAATAGGCGGTTATGACAACGAAGAGCTTACCTTCGGATTATACAATGAAGCTACAGGCGAAGAGATATTTGACACCGACAACACAATGCTGTTCGTTGCCGACACAATGGTAGGAAACTTCGAGAATCCTATGGTTGTTGGCTTCAGAAACAACAGCAGTGTTGACGAGTTGAACACCACAATCGGAGTGTATCCTAACCCGGTGAACGCCGGCGACTACCTGACAATAGAAGCAGCTGACAACCAGTCGGTTTATGTTGAAATCTTCAACACACTCGGCGCAGTGGTGGCTACAGAAAACACCAACAGAATAATGGTTCCTGAAACAGCAGGCATCTACATGTTGAAAGTTACGGTTGACGGCAACGCATCACAAATCGTAAAATTAATAGTCAGATAGAATTAATATGGTTAAGTCACGGGAGGTTTTTGGTATCAACCGAAGACCTCCTTTGACGGCACTATATTAATAAGGTATATATATTAATAAGGTGAGAATAATTTATTATTAACTAAATATTTTTATTATGAATAACATTGTACAAAAACAGAAAAAGCATCTAACAGGCAAGTTGCTAGCCCTGTTAATGTTCTTGTTCGCTTTCACAGGCGTGACGAGAGCTAACGTCCAGCAAAATCGCGCCGACCAGGTAATCGAACAAGGTTTCGAGGATGGCTTGGGCGACTGGACATTGAACCATTGCCATTCCTCATCAGGTGTAACAAGCTCATACGGGGGAAATACTGGTAATTATGCTTTCAGATTCTATTACACAGCAAATTATCCTCAGTACCTCATTTCACCTGAGTTTGATGAAGAAAACGGTGGAGGTAATATCACTTTCTATGCCGCAATTTATAGTGGCAACTATCCTGAGACATACAAAGTCGGTTATTCATTTACCACAAATGACCCAAGCGAATTCACTTGGTATGACGAAGTGACTTGCACAACTATTTACACAGGATACGACGAAGTCAGCTATGACTTGCCAGCTGGTGTAAAATTTGTTTCTATCGCTTGCACATCAAACGACATGTTCTATCTGTTCGTTGATGACATCACAGTGACATTAGAAGAACCAGCTCCAGCTCCTACTCCTGGTGAAATCGTTGAAGTGACCATTGGTGATCCTACATCAACAACAACCAATTCATATCTTCCAGGATACACTTTGTATGACTATGCTATTTCACAACAGATTTACACTGCTGACGAAATCGGTGTGGCTGGTACGATCAACACACTCACCATGTGGCTGAAGAACTCTTCTTCATACGCTCGTAACATCAATGTTTACATGGCGGAAATCGAGGCATCAGAATTCACAAGTAATTCTGATTGGGTGAGCATGACGGCAGACAACATGGTTGCTTCGTTCACTATGCAAAATGGAATTACCGAACCTGTTGAGATGGCACTTGATCTCAGCAATCCATTCAACTATAGCGGCAGTGGCAACCTGGTGATTTGCTTCCAGGATGTTACAGGTCAGTGGAGCAACGGTTTAGGCGGTGTTGTTATGGATGCTGCCGGAAGCCAAGCAATCTACGCTTACCGTGATGGTACTTCTTATGACGTGTCAAATCCAGGTGTGAATGGCACTCTTCTTGCAAAGAAGAACGTTGTCAGACTTGCTATTATGACTGGTGGTGGAGCTGGTCCTGCTATCGTAGCCAATCCAGAAACCATAGATCTTGGTTTCCGCCCCAATGGCTATTGGATGGAGCCTGTTATCTTTGAATTATACAATCAGGGTTCGGAAGGTATTGTTACCGCTGTTGAATCCGCTGATCCGTTCTTCACTGTTGACGTAGAGGTGCCTTATACTTTGGCTCGTCACGAAAGTTTGTTCGGGACCATCACAACTGGAACGGCAGATAACGTTGGCGAAATCAATACCCAGTTGACAGTGCTGTATGAAGGAGAAGGTCTGGAAGACCAAGACACCACCTATGTGGATGTCACTGTCACGGCTTACCAAGCAGTTACCCCTGACGTGTGGGAACTTGCCGAGGAAGTGACGGAATTCCCGTTCCAAACCACAACCACTACGGCAGACCTTTATAAGAACTACAATCTATTGGGCATGAACGACATGGCCAAGGATGCTGTATATAAAGTGACTTTCGACAATGATGTCCTTTTCAGCGCAAGTGTTTCCGGAGAAGACGCTGTCGCTTACATTTACGAAGAAGGCTTCAATGATTTTGGCGGTCCTTCATACGACAACTACTACGAATACGACGGTCCGCAGGTGAATCCTGGTCCATTAAACTATTGGTTCTCCTATGCTTATACTGGTACTAATACATTCTTTGGTACTTCAACAGGTGGCGGAATGTATTTTGGTTACAGAATCACTCCTGCACAGTTGCAGGAACTCGGTCTTGGCAACTGCGCAATAATTACTGTTGAGGCAGCTGCTCGTAACAGTGATGCTGCGACTTTCTATGATTTAGCTATCATGAAGGGCGGTGACGAACCAAACTTCGACAACATAGTTTACTATCAGGGATTTTCAGACTTTACTCCAGGTTATTTCTTCGATATCAACCTTAATGAACCACAGCTCATGGGTGATGACGAAAATATCTGGATTATGTTATATTCCGACAGCCCTTATGCGGCATACTGCGGCAAAACTCCAGTTGATACTGAAAACGGTAAGATTTGGTACACAACCGATATGTCAACCTGGTATAGCAGCACAAATTACACACCTATGATTTACTGCCAGTTCCTTGAGATCCCAACAGGACGCACGGTTAACATGAACCTTGCCAATATGGAAATCAAGAGCAACCCTAACGCCACAGCAGGCCAGTTGGGTGAGGCTGCAGGAGCTGTTAACGGTGTTTCAAAGGCGCAGCGCTACATGGAGGCTAAGGCACAATACAGCCGTGGCAACCGTGACGGTGAGACATACCAAATTGAAAACTTGTATGTCCCGGCTGGAACATATTATGTGGTGGTGTCATCAACATCAGAAGACTTCGATGTTAACATGATGATTGATGAGGTGCCTAACCCTGAGCAAGCTGTTGTTTACACTCCTTACGAAGGCGAGACAAATGTTGCATCTCCGTATTACGCAGAATGGAGCCTCGGTTATTATAACAAGGAAATGCAGGTGCTTTGCGGTACCGAAAATCCTCCTGTGACAGCACTCATCGATTGGACAGACTATCTGGTGGAAGCAGCTTTCATGACCTCACTTGACAACAACAGAACATATTATTTCCAAGTCAATGAGAGAAACGATACAGGCGTTACAGAAGGTGAAATCATCAGCTTCACAACACCGTTTGACATGGTTCAAGGTTTTGAAGCGGTTTCACCTTATATATATGTAGGCGATGTGGCTGAGTTCACATGGAACGCCATCGAAGATGAAGAGCTCCTTGGATACAATATCTATTTATCGGGAGAAAAGCTGAATGAATCAATAATAACAGAGACTTCCTATACGTATGAAGGTCTTGAATACAACCCGTATGGTTATAGCTTCTTTGTGGAAGCGGTTTATGAAGGAGGAATATCGAATAGGATAGGAGCTACAGTTTTCGTATCGGGTTATGGCAACGTTGATGGTCATGTCTATGAGCAGGACGGTGTAACCCCAATAGCAGGAGTGAACTTGTACTTCTATGGCTATGACGATTATGGCGTATATAGAATTTTCAATGCCGTGACAGATGAAGAAGGTCATTACAATAAAGACTTGATGTCAGGTGTTTATTTGAGATACTGGGCTGTAAAATCCGGCTATCAGACCGCTTATAACGATGAAATGATAGACTTGGCTTATCAAGATACCGTCGAAGGCGTCGACTTCATCCTTGATGAGGAATACTATGGCGTTGACTATGTTGATGCTATAGAAGAGCTTCCTTATCCGAAAGTTGAATGGGGCGATTATATCCTGAAAGCCGATTTTGAGGAAGGAATTCCTGAGGGCTGGACAATGATTGACGCCGACGGCGACGGTTACAACTGGTCATTAAAATCAAATGGCGGACACGAAAGCGACCAAAGTGTGATTTCGGCAAGCTGGATTTACGGCGTCGGTGCGGTAAGCCCTGACAATTATCTTGTAACTCCTCAGATCCCATTAGGCGGTAAGCTGTCATTCTGGGCACGCACAAATGACGCTAATTATTCTGCCGAGCACTTCGGATTGGCTGTCTCAACAGGTAGCAACGACAATCCGGAAGACTTCACTATGCTTCAGGAGTGGACGATGACTGCCAAGAGAGGCGGCGACAGTGCTGACCGTAACAATATGAATCGTGGCACCCGTGGCTATGAGGGAGAATGGTATGAGTATGAGGTCGACTTGAGCGCATACGAAGGCCAGAACGGTTATGTGGCAATCCGTCACTTCAACACATATGATATGTTTGAGCTGAATGTCGACGATGTTATTGTTGACAACAGAAATTATACAGGCGACCGTTCATTCGAGAAATATCGTATTTACCGTACAGCTTATGACAACGTTGGACCATATAACACGGAAAATACCACTCTTGTCGGTGAGATTATTAGCGGCTCATTCATTTATGACGAGTCATTCGATGAAGTGGAAGAAGGCCTTTACAAATATGGTGTGAGCGTTGTTTATGAAGGCAACCGCGACGGTGCTCTCAACGAGTTCACTGAGACATTCGACGAGGGACTTCCAGAGAACTGGACAATGATTGATGCTGACTATGACGGTCGTTGCTGGATGCTCGGCAGCGAGGCGTCTCTCGGATTTGGTCATGGCCACAACGGCTCGAACGACATGATGATTTCGAAGAGCTTCGAAAACGGCTCAAGCGTGTATCCTGACAACTACCTCGTGACACCGCTGGTACAATTCGGCAACCAGTCGAGATTCGAATTCTACGCTTGCGCACAGGATGCCAACTATCCTGAATATGTAGGTGTGGCAGTTTCGACTTCAGGCAATGAATATGCCTACGATTTCGCAACTATTGCTGAGTGGCAGGTCGACAACGAGCGTTCACAAGGTATCTGGCACAAGTACGTCGTTGAACTCGACCAATACGCAGGCCAGACAGGTTACATCGCAATCCGCCACTTCAACAGCTCATATAACTTCTATCTCGACATCGACGATGTGAAATTCTACGATATCGACATCCAGGGTGCTCGCGAATCAGCAATCAGATGGTCGGAGACATATGTCGGCAAGGATATGTATCTCACCGACGGCGCTGTGAACATCTCAGTGACGCTTGCCAGCGGCGATGCTCCTGAGGGTATTGTCGCGACATTCAAGAACCTGACACAGCCTGAAATTGAAGACATTGTCGTGGAATTGGACGAAAACGGTTACTATTCATTCGACAGCTTCCGCAAAGGTGAATATGAAGTCACTTTGACAAAGGCAGACTATTACGATGAAGTTGGGACTTATTATATTATGGAACCGACATCAATTGAGTTTATGATGTATGAGCTCTTGTATGCACCAAGGAACTTGAAAGTTTCACATACTGGTTATGCGACATGGGATGCACCACAATCGCCTGACCGTCATTTGGTGGATGATATGTATAATATTTATTTGTATGACGCAAATGATGGAAGTATGTTGTGGTATACAACAGTGTATGACAACTACATGTATTTGCCTGAAGATATGTTGAGTGATGGAGTAATGTATATAACACAAGTACGTGCTTACTATTCAGCAAATGGTGGTGGCTTGTATCCATCAGAATTAACCTCATGCACTTGGACGTACAGGTCATGCGACCATTATGTTGGCGCT
>CAJOEP010000038.1 GCA_905233445.1 uncultured Bacteroidales bacterium
GAGGTCCACCTCTTCCCATTCCGAACAGAGAAGTTAAGCCCCGTCGCGCCGATGATACTGCATTAGCTTGTGGGAAAGTAGGTCGTCGCCAAACCCATATAGAGACGGTCATCTGACCGTCTCTATTTTTTTTATTGATATGAAACTGCTACACAGCTCTTTTTTTCATATCTTTGCATTGTGAAAATTTTAAAGGTCATATTATTAATAATAGGTGTGATTACTGGTCATTTTTTGATGGCAGGCACTACCCTTTTGCATGAAAATGACTCGACAAGAGTTGATTCCACATTGGTAAAGTATTTCTACAATTCCCTTGATAATCAGCAACTTGGAAATGTAAAAATTTGGGATACCACCACTCTTTCAGCATCTTTCTATGACCCGACAAATCCGCAATATGAATATTACCAAGAGCTCAGCAATTCTGGACATGCCCACAAAAATTTTGAGTTCTTCTTCCCTACTTCAATCGGTTTTAACAACAATCTGGTATCATACGACAAGTTTATAGTTACTAAAGATAAGGTTCTCTACCCTATTGTTTATCAGCCTTTTACAGAAATAAGATATATGATGGGCAGCAAAAAAGAACAGCATCTCAATGTGATTTTCTGTAGGGAATTTTTGCCGAGATTTTTTTTAACATTAAACTTTAATATTGATTACGCTCCTTCAGTTTACCAAAGAAGCTATGCGCAAAACCTTTATTTCATTGGAAATTTCAGATGGAATACGAAAAATGAGCGTTATGGAGTAAACGGTTATTATTTCACGAATAAAATCGAAGTTTACGAGAATGGCGGCATAACTCACGATTCGATTTTCGTTGATTTAATTGAGACTGATAAAACTGTTATTCCGGTGAATTTGATCGGCGCAAGCAATTTGATAAAAGTTTCAGGATTTGGTATTAACAATTATTTCATTTTAAGCAATTCAGATATCAAAAACCAAAGAAAAATTGGGTTGGGAAGAATTAGTTATTCATTTGATTATCAAAGGAATAGATATCTTTATAAAGACTCCGACCCTACTTCAGAGTTTTATGCAAATTATGACCAGGTTTTGAATCAGAATGAGACTTTTGACAGTCTGAGTTTTTATACGATTAAGAATGGAATCAATTGGAATTCATTGAGTTACGGAAAATATAACAATGATATTCCATTTTATCTGACATTCGGAGTTGAGCACAATTTCACGCGTCACAACGGATATAAGGACATTGCGACAGAGGAACAATTTGCACAAGCTGATTTCCAAAATTTCAGAGCTAAAGCCGGAATTATCGTAAATCTTTTCAAATCGACAAGGATTACTGGTAAAGGCGAACTTATTTTGAGTGATTATCAGGCAGGAGATTTCATTTTGGATGGCCAATGGAAACAGTTTTTGGGCACATATAAAAAGAATTACGGCGCTTTTGTATTTGATGTTAATCTCTCCAGAAAATCTGCGGATTGGTTTGAGGAGGCTTATTACTCGAATAATTTCAGATGGCATAACGATTTCAGTCCGGCGACATATCTGAGACTGCAAGGTACATACGAAACTCGTTGGTTATCAATCGGTTTGAAGCAAACTACAATAGACCACTATATTTATTTTGGCGATAATGCGAAACCAGTTCAATTTACAGGAACTCTGAATATCACATCGGCGTTTGCGAAGTTTAACATTAAATTGAAGCATTTTGAAATTGGTGGTATCGCATCCATGCAAATCGCTGATAATGATGATGTTATTCATCTGCCATTGTTATATGGGAAATTAAAATTAGGATGGAATATCAATTTGGTGAAAGGCATTTCCATGATGCAACCATCGCTTGTAATCAATTATTTCACAGAGTATTACGCCGATGCATACATGCCAGCGCTTAGGACATACTATCTGCAAAATGCTGTCAAAATAGGAAATTATCCGTTCTTGGACTTATACATCACATTCAAAGTCAAGAGAGCTAATATCTTTGTGGGTTACACAAACATTTACAGTTTATCGCGAGACAACAGGTATTTCACGACACCACATTACCCAATGAGAGACTCAAAACTAATTTTTGGTGTTAAGTGGCGTTTATACAAGTAGTTACACCATTCCGCGCTGCTTTTTTATGCGGTCGTAAGCATCGTTGATTTCCTGGAATTTCTTTTCAGCTGCTTTACGCACATCTTCACCAAGATAAGCCACTTTATCAGGATGGTTTTTCTTTGCCATTTCGCGATAAGCTTTTTTGACCTCATCATCGGTAGCGGAAGAATCGATGCCTAAAATCGTGTAAGCATCATCGACTCTCTTCACAAACATCGCCTTAATTGATTCAAAATCAGAGGTATATATGTTTATATAATGTGAAATCGTTTCAATGACATCAACTTCCGATGAATCGACTTGACCGTCGGCGGCGGATATACCGAACAGATAGTGAATCAGTTGCAATTTTGAGGAATAATCCATGTAGCGGCCAATTTGTTGGCACACTTCAGAAAGATTGATTTCCTGTTTCAGGACTTCTCGCAAAGTGAGAATAAACTTTTCTGCTTGTTCCTGACCGAAATTTGTAAGGAAGAAGCGTTTCACATAGTCGAGCTCTGATTTTTTGACAGAACCGTCGGCTTTCATCACTGCTGCTGATAAGACAAGCAGGCTTGATGAGAAATCTTTTTGGCGGTGTGTAGTGCCAAGAAACTCTGTATCTTTCCTTGTGTAATTGCCACCGAGATATGAGCCGAGTGCTGCGCCAATTATGCCACCAATAGGGCCTAAAGTATAAAAACCGACGATAAAACCTAAGATGCTTGGGAAGCATCCGCCACTTTTATGTAATTGATTATCAGTATTGTTATTCATTTGCATATCATTTCATTAATAACTTCACAAAAGTACAAAAAAATGTTAAAAATTTTTATGAAAATTTAGATTTTTTTAGTAATTTTGCAGTTTTCAAAAAAATAGGTAGCAGATTTTGCTAAAAATTGAGAATCATATAATAGAACAATAAATTTTTTAGAAAAATGGGAAAAACCAAGTACGTTTATCTTTTCGGCAACCGTACAGCCGAGGGTAACTCAACAATGAAGAATTTGTTGGGCGGTAAAGGTGCAAACTTGGCAGAGATGTGTCTGTTAGGTTTACCGGTTCCAGCAGGTCTCACAATCACAACTGAATGCTGCACAGCGTATTACGCTAACAACTGCCAGCTTCCAAAGGGTTTGATGGATGAGGTTCACGCGGGAATCAAGAACATGGAGAAAATCATGGGCATGAAATACGGCGATGCAAAGAATCCTCTCTTAGTATCATGCCGTTCAGGCGCGCGCCAGTCAATGCCTGGTATGATGGACACCGTTTTGAACATCGGTCTCTGCTCAAAGACAATCCCTGGTTTGATCGCAAAAACCAACAACGAACGTTTCGTTTACGACTCATATCGCCGTTTGATCATGATGTACGCTGACGTCGTCATGGAGAAGGCTGAAGACAGAGAGCCTGTCAAGGGTAAAGGCATCCGTAAGATTTTGGATGACAAACTCGATGCTTTCAAGGCAAAGAAAGGCTACAAGTCAGATACAGAAATCACAGCTGCCGAGCTCAAGGCTTTGGCTGAGGATTTCAAGAAGATCATTAAGAAAGAACTCGGAACAGAGTTCCCGGATGACGCAGAGATGCAGCTTGAAGGCGGTATCAGAGCCGTGTTCAAGAGCTGGAACGGCAAGAAGGCTGTGTCATACAGAAGAATCGAAGGTATTCCTGAGGATTGGGGAACAGCTGTCAACGTTCAGACCATGGTGTTCGGTAACATGGGTGAAAACTCAGCAACAGGTGTTGCTTTCACACGTGACCCTGCAACAGGCGACAACAAGTTCTACGGCGAATGGTTAATCAACGCTCAAGGTGAGGACGTCGTGGCAGGTATCCGCACTCCTAACCCATTGAACAAAGCCACCAAGAACGAGAAAAACAAGAAGATGCCTTCAATGGAAGAGCTTATGCCACAGACATACAAAGAGTTATGCGAAGTGCGCGACACATTGGAGAACTTCTACAAAGACATGCTCGATATCGAGTTCACAATTCAGGATGGTAAATTATACATGTTGCAGTGCCGCGTTGGTAAACGTACAGGCGTTGCAGCAGTCAACATGGCTCTCGACATGCTTCACGAAGGCAGAATCGACGAGGCTACAGCAGTGATGAGACTCGGTGTCAACCAGATTGACGAGCTCCTCCACCCTATCCTCGACGCTAAAGACGAGAAGAGCAAGAGCGTTTTGGCTCACGGTCTTCCGGCAGGTCCAGGCGGTGCGGTCGGTAGAATCGCATTGAGCAGCGAGAAAGCTATGGAATACAGAAGCGCAAAGCAGGCTAACATCCTCGTTCGTGAAGAGACCAACCCTGAGGACGTTGAAGGTATGCGCGCTGCTGACGGTATCCTCACACAGCGTGGCGGTATGACCTCACACGCAGCTTTGGTTGCACGTGGCTGGGGTAAATGCTGCATCGTAGGTTGCGAGGCTGTCCATATCAACGAGAAAGAAGGCACTGTGAAAATCGGTGAAAAGACATACAAAGAAGGCGATGTTATCTCACTCAACGGAACAAAAGGTTATGTCTATGACGGTTCAGTTAAGACCATCGACGCTACAGAAAACAAACGTTTCCAGGAGTTCATGAAACTCGTCGACAAATATCGTAAGATGGGTGTCCGCACCAACGCTGATAACCCTGACGACGCACAGCGTGCTGTCAGCTTCGGCGCTGAAGGTATCGGCTTGTTCCGTATCGAGCACATGTTCTACGGCAAGAACAGCGAGAAACCTCTTGCAAAACTCCGCAAGATGATCCTCGCTGACACAACAGAAGCACGTAAGGCAGCTTTGGCAGAACTCGAGCCATACATCCTCGAGTCGGTGAAGGCCACAATGAAGGTTTTGGACGGCAAACCTGTCACCTTCCGTTTGATGGACCCACCATTACACGAGTTTGTGCCTCATACACTCGACAAACAGAAAGCAGTTGCTGCAGATCCTGAGTACAACATTACTCTCAAGAAGCTCCAGAAACGTATCGAAGAGTTGAAGGAAGTCAACCCAATGATGGGATTGCGCGGCGTTCGTCTCGGTATCGTTTACCCGGAGATTTCAGAGACACAGTTCCGTGCTTTGTTTGAAGCAACAGCACAGTTGATGAAGGAGAAGAAACATCCACATCTCGAGATCATGGTTCCTCTCACAATCAACGTGAAAGAGCTTGAAAATCAGAAAGCTATCGCAGAACGCGTCAAAGCTGAGATTGAAAAGAAATACAAAGTCACTATTGAGTACATGTACGGCACAATGATTGAAATCCCACGCGCAACATTAGTGGCTGACAAGATCGCTGAAGTTGCACAGTTCTTCTCATTCGGTACCAACGACTTGACTCAGATGACATTCGGTTTCTCACGCGACGACGTCAACTCAATCGTTCACGCTTATATCGACCAGAAGATCATCCCTGCCGATCCATTCAACACATTGGATCAGGAAGGCGTTGGCCAGCTGGTGAAGTTGGGTGTTGAACGCGGACGTTCGACCAGAAACAACCTGAAGTGCGGTGTTTGCGGCGAGCACGGTGGTGACCCTTCATGCTCACCATTCCGCGTGCCGGTTGCAAGACTGGCTGCTGCACAGGCTGCGATTAAGGTTGACAGGAAATAATTATTATTTTCGATAACATGATTGTAGAGACGCACGGCCGTGCGTCTCTACGTGTTTTTATTGGACAGGATTAACAAGATTTACAAGATTTTTTTATAGACAAAGCCAAAATTTTAAAAACATAAGATATTGAATATCAACAAGTATTTTTACTCTTGCGAAAAATCATATAGACAAACACCAAAAATCGCATAATTACATCGTGACAATGGATGTTTTTGTTTATTTTTGCATTGAATTCATTTAAAACTTATAATCTTATAAAAAGTCATCTTATGAAAAAACTCTTATTGGTTTTATTTGCTTTATTGTTATTTGCAGTTACAGGTTGTAAAAAAGAAAGCATCAACAATGCTTCGGGCAATGATCCTGTTATTGTTACGCCTAATCCGCTGTGTTTTACTGCTGAAGAAGCAGGTGCGACAGTCGAGATGCAGATTTTGTGGTATAGTCAGCTTTTGGACACATTACCAAATATTGAATACAGTTTTGATAAAAAAACTTGGGAGGAATTCACAATAGGAACCACCTTAATTACTTTGGAAAATGTCGGCGATAAGGTTTATTTCAGAGGCAACAACCCACAAGGACTTAATCCGACGTACGATGTCGTACAAAATGATACATTTATCTGTTTTAAAACTAATGAAAAAAAGATTGCCGCAAGCGGTAATGTCATGTCGTTGATTGACATAAAATGCGAAGCAACAAGTGTTCCAAGGTATTGTTTTGTCGATTTGTTTAGGGAAACCTCAATAACCACTCCACCTGAGCTTCCTGCGACCGAGTTGGCGCAAGGCTGCTATGAAGGGATGTTTGCAGCATCTGGTCTGACAACAGCTCCAGAGCTACCAGTTACGACTTTAGCTGAAGAATGTTACGCATTTATGTTTAGTGGATGCAGGAGTCTGACTACCGCCCCTGAGCTGCCAGCGACTGAACTCGCCAATTCATGCTACATTTGGATGTTTAACGGATGTCGCAGTCTAACAATAGCACCAGAGCTTCCTGCGACAACATTGGCGGGCGGTTGTTATGCATATATGTTTGAAAACTGCGAAAACCTCACAACAGTCAACGAATTACCTGCGACGATATTGGCTGACGGCTGTTATTACAGGATGTTTGCGGGCTGTAATAGCCTGACGAGTGCACCTGCCATACTTCCTGCAACTACATTGACTACAAATTGTTACCAGCACATGTTTAACGGTTGTACAAGTCTCACTACCGCTCCCGAATTACCCGCGACGACTCTGAAGGCAGATTGCTATAGCATGATGTTTCACAATTGCCAGTCTTTGAATAGCATAAAAGTTCATTTTACAGCATGGGGCTCAGCTTCGGAGACCTACGAATGGGTTGAATACGTCGCTCCAAGTGGAACGTTTTATTGTCCGAGTGAATTGCCTCAGTGGTTTAATTCATACCATATTCCAGAAGGCTGGGAAGTGGTGACGTTTTAATCAAACTTATGTTTCCACCTTCTATGTGACCACAGCCAGTAATACGGGTGGTTCTTTATCGTCTGTTCCAGTAATTCCACGTATTTCTGCATGATGGCGCCTTCGGGGAGGACGTTGGGATTTTCGCATATTTCGTGGACTTCGAGGCGATATTTACCGATGCGCTCCTTAATTACTTCGTAATAGAGAACTGGGAGATTGTATTTGCGCGCGAAGCCTTCGGAACCACGGATGAAACCGGTGCGACGGTGCAGAAAATCAGTAACATAGCAGCGCTCTGGATTGCTCGGGTTCTGGTCGGAGAGAATCATATAAGCTGCAGGGATGTGGTTATCCTCGTGATATGCCATCACCTCGCGGACATTGTCATGGAAAACCACCTGGTCTCCGTAACGTGTTCTGGCTCTGTTGATTAGCTTTTCAAAGACCTTGTTTGTATTGTGCGCCCCCACTCCTATTCCGTGATGCTTAAACTGCATGTCAACACTCAAAACCATCCACTCCCAGTTGTTGTGATGACTCGACATCAAAACGACACTCTTACCTTGATCGAAATACTTATTTACCACTTCAGGATTGGAGCAATGATAACGACGTAAAACGTTTTTGCGACTCATTGTCAACATCTTAAGCATCTCAGCAGCAAGCTGCGCGAAGTGGATGTAATAACGCTGACGAGCCTTCCAAACCTGCCATTTGCTCCATTCCGGGAAGGATTTCGCAAAATTATCGTCGATAATCTTCCGCCTATACCTTATTATATATGCCATTATCAGATAAAAAGGAAAACAAATCAGATAAAGCAGGCACAAAGGCAAAATCGAAAGCGGATATAATATGAAATAAAACAAAAAATAAGTCATCCCTAAAATTTTGAGCTGTAAAATTACACATTTTATCTGTTTTAAACGTCAAAAAAAATTATTTTTTCAAAAAGTTGCTTTTTTCAAATTTTATTTGGAACTTTGCATTTTATTTAGGATTAAATCAACAATTTAAAAAGATATGGCTAAAAACATCAACGAATTGAGAGAGGCTTTGGCCTCTTACGGCATCAAAGATGTCAAGGAAATTTATTATAATCCTTCGTACGAAGATTTGTTTAAAGACGAGATGAATCCGGCTTTGACAGGTTTTGAGAAAGGCGTTGAGACAGAACTCAAGGCTGTCAACGTGATGACTGGTATCTACACCGGCCGTTCGCCTAAGGACAAATACATCGTCATGGACAAGAACTCGAAGGACACCGTGTGGTGGAACACCCCTGTTTATCCTAACGACAACCACGAAATGAGCGAGAAAGTGTGGGAAGAAGTGAAAGCTCTCGCAAAGAAACAGCTTTCAGGCAAGAACCTTTACGTCGTTGACGCTTTCTGCGGCGCTAACAAAGACACCCGCATGGCTGTGCGTTTCATCATGGAAGTAGCTTGGCAGGCACACTTCGTGCTCAACATGTTCATCAAACCGACTGAAGAAGAGCTGAAAGAGTTCAAACCGAACTTCACAGTTTACACAGCAAGTAAAGCTAAAGTCGAGAATTACAAGGAGTTAGGATTGAATAGCGACACATGCGTGGCATTCAACGTGACATCACGTGAGCAGGTTATCTTGAACACCTGGTACGGCGGCGAGATGAAGAAAGGTATGTTCTCGATGATGAACTACTACCTCCCATTAAAGGGCATCGCATCAATGCACTGCTCAGCAAATACTGACATGAAGGGCGAAAACACCGCTATCTTCTTCGGTTTGTCAGGAACAGGAAAGACCACCCTTTCGACCGACCCGAAACGTTTGCTTATCGGTGACGACGAGCACGGCTGGGACGACGAGGGCGTGTTCAACTTCGAAGGCGGCTGCTACGCAAAGGTCATCAACCTCGACAAAGAGAGCGAGCCGGATATCTACAACGCCATCAAACGCGACGCATTGCTTGAAAACGTCACAGTTGACGCAAATGGCAAGATCGACTTCAAAGACAAGAGCGTGACCGAAAACACACGTGTCTCTTATCCTATCGAGCACATCGAGAAGATTGTGAAGAATGTAAGACCAGTTTCATCAGGTCCTGCAGCAAAGAACGTGATTTTCTTGAGCGCCGACGCTTTCGGCGTGTTGCCACCAGTCTCAATCTTGACTCCAGACCAGTGCAAATACTACTTCTTGAGCGGTTTCACCGCAAAATTGGCAGGTACAGAACGCGGCATCACTGAGCCTACTCCAACATTCAGTGCATGCTTCGGCCAGGCATTCCTCGAACTGCATCCAACAAAATATGCTGAAGAGCTCGTGAAACGCATGGAACAGAGCAATGCCAAGGCTTACTTAGTAAATACAGGTTGGAACGGAACAGGTAAACGTATCTCGATTCGCGACACACGTGGTATCATCGATGCTATCCTCGACGGCTCTATCGAGAAGGCTCCAACCAAGAAGATTCCGTACTTCGACTTTGAAGTTCCTACAGCATTGCCGGGCGTTGACCCAAAGATTCTCGACCCACGCGACACTTATGCAAATGTTGAGGATTGGAACAAGAAAGCTGAAGATTTGTCTGGCAGATTCATCAAGAACTTCGCGAAGTTCACGACAAATGAGGCTGGAAAGGCTTTAGTGAAAGCTGGACCACAGCTTTAACAGTTGGCAGTTGACAGTTAACAGTTAGTAGAGACGCCATAATATGACGTCTCTACAATTAAAATACAATTATAAACACAAAATTAAATAACATGAAAAGATTCTTAATGTTAGCAGTGGCGATGCTTTTTGCCATGAGCATCAGCGCTCAGGAGTATTATGTTTCCAAGACTACCGGAAGCACACGTGGCGACGGCAGCAAGGAGAAACCTTACAAAACCATACAGAAGGCCATTGATGCGGTTCCGGAAGGATCAACAATCTATGTGGCTGAAGGCAACTATTTCGGAACTTTGGATTGCGGTAACATCAACGTTACAAAATGCGTGAAGATATACGGCGGCTACAACACCGACTTCACTACACGCGACATCTTGAAATACAGGACAATGGTTCAACCAACGGCCGAGTCGAACGGCACAGCAAAGGGTGGCGGAACTATGATTATCAAGGTGTACAATCCGAATGGAGAAATCGTCATCGACGGACTTTTGTTTGACCGTGGCAATTCTATTTCCTACAATGCCCGTGGCGAAGGTCAGCCAAAGGGAGTTGAGACTCCAATGATGAACCCTATAGGTTCAGCTGGCAAAGGCGGTCCGAACCTTGAATTGACTGGCGTTTTGACAACTGAGACAAGAGAGTTGTACCTCGACAATCCGAATTTAAAGACCATCACAATCCGCAACTGCGCTTTCGTGAATGCACCTAATTACGGAGTCGGCGGCATGTTCCAAGGCGAAGTCACCATCGACAACTGTATTTTTGTGAACTGCAGAATGATTGCCTGCGATGTGATGGGCAGCAACGGACAGAAGTACCAGACAGTGCATTTTACGAACAACACTGTCCTCTTCACATGGTCACGCCTGAAAGACTACGACGACATGGGCTACGGTTTCCGTTACAACAACGGCACCAACAGCTATGTTGACCACTGCATCATCGGCTGCAGCATTTATGCTGGCCTCGACCGTGCCCGTATTGATTCCAACAAAGAAAAAGAGTCACAGAAGATTGCAGAAACCACAAACAACATGTTCTTCCTGAACAGACGTGCTGATGCTGCACTCGCCGGTGGTGGTAAGTTCCTGATGATCAATGTTGACCAGTTTGAAGACGCTGAGCCTCTCACAGAAATCGACGGCTGCGTTGGAATGTCGGACCCGAAAATTTTCAACGGAAAAATCAATGAGGCATATCTGAAGGGCTTCGCCAGCGCAACATACAAAGAAAGTGTTGACTATCAGCCAAGTTCAGCCGACAACCAGCTTCGCGCTGCTTTGGGATTGAACAAACAGGGAACTATCAACTCATCAGCTTCGATGTTTGCAAACCGCTATCCTTTCGAGGATGCATTGAAGTTGTTCGGTGCTGTACAGGGTTACGGCGCACAGTTGCCGAAATGAGACTTTAGTCGTTAGACGTTAGACTTTAGTCATCATTTTGAATAGAGAAATCCTTTTAGTTGAGAGTTTAGAGTATAGAGTTTAGAGTAGTTTAAAGTTTATAGTCTAAAAGTTTAAAAGGATTTCTCTATTTTATTTAGATAGTTTTTTTTTTATAACTAATTTATTATGAAAAGAATATTTCAAATTGCAATTATTGCGGCATTTGCCTTAATGACATTGTCGTTCACTGCTGGTGACGGCGTTACATTAAGACTTCATCCTCAAAAGGATAAGGTTTATACCATAACCTCAAAAACGACTCAAACAACTACCATGAAAGTTCAAGGTCAGAGTATTCGAAGCAATCAGACCGTTGATGCGCGTCAGATATTCCGCGCTAAAGAGGTTTCGTCGGATAAGAATGTTTTTGTCACAAAGATTGAAGCTGTTAAAATGACTGTTTCATCGATGGGAATGAATCTCACATACGATTCGGAACATCCGGAAAACAACAGTCCAATGTTAACCGACCAAGCTTATGAAATAGATAGGATAATAAATAAGCCAGTGTATGTAACATTTGACAAATTGGGCTATAATACCAATCCGGATGACGTTGAAATGAGCCAATTAAGCAACGTAATAATTGTGCTTCCTGAAGAAGAAGTGCATGTTGGAAGCCAATGGACTTACGTTAAGTCGCAGAATGTCAGCAATTACGATGTCAACGTTAACATGACATACACTGTAACAGGCATATCGAAGAAAAGTGTTGATGTGAGTTTCACCGGAGCAATCAATACGAAAGACATTGCCGGCACTTATAACGGAACAGCATCAATCAATCCGCATACAGGTATTGTTATGTCAGGTACCATCAGAAACGACATATCAGCAACAATTGCAGAGCAAGGCTTTGTTATTCCGACAACTATTACAGGCACAACCACGATTAGTGTGAAGGAACAATAATAAAGTTTATAGATTATAAGTTTAAAAGGATTTCTCGACAATCTCGAAATGACAAAAAAAAAGGCCGAGTTTTAAACCCGGTCTTTTTTGTTGTGTTTTGCCTCAAACTAGTTCAGCATCACTGGCATAAGCAGCATCAGGATGTCCTCGTCGGCGTTTTGGTTGTCGACCGGGGTAATGATTCCGGCACGGTTTGGTGCCGACATCTCGAGCTGAATCTCAGTCTGGCTGAGGTTTGCGAGCATCTCCTGGAAGAACTTCGAGCTGAAGCCGATTTCCATGTCTTCGCCTGAGTAGTTGCAGCTGAGGCGTTCCTTAGCTTCGTTCGAGTAGTCGAGGTCTTCGGCTGTGAGCACGAGTTCCTGACCTGTGATCTTGAAGCGAATCTGGTGTGTTGCCTTGCTTGAGAAGATTGCCACACGCTTGATGGCAGCGTTAAGTAACTGACGGTCAACGACAAGCTTGTTAGGATTTGTTGTCGGGATGACTGCCTCGTAGTTAGGATAACGACCTTCGATGAGGCGGCAAATCAGCTTGTACTCGCCAAATGTGAACGATGCGTTGGTGTTGTTGAACTCAACATGCACAGGTTCGTCTGCGCGGCCAGCCAAAATGTTCTTCAGCTGGTTGATAGGCTTCTTTGGCACGATGAACGATGCTGCTGCGTCAGACTTGACATCCATCCTTCTGTAGCGCACGAGTTTGTGGGCGTCGGTTGCCACGAAGGTGAGGCATGTGTCGCTCATTGCCATAAACACACCTGTCATGATTGGGCGGATCTCGTCGTTGCCTGTCGCGAAGATTGTCTTTTCGAAACCGCAAGCGAGCACGTCGGCAGGGATATCCCATGTTGAAGGCTCAGCTATTACTGGCACTTGCGGGAATTCGTCGCTCTTATGGCCGACCATCTTATAACGTCCCTCGCCTGTCGTGATTTCGATAGCGAGAGTTGCTTCGTCGATATTAAATGACACCGGGATGTCAGGGAAATTCTTCATCACGTCGATAAGCAGACGTGCCGGAATGGTGACCTGTCCCTTGCCTTCAACCATATCAGGTTTGATGGAGACAGTCATCGTCGTCTCAAGGTCAGATGCCGTGATTTTGAGTTCGTCATCGTTGATATCGAAGAGGAAATCGTCCAAAATCGGCAATGTATTGCTTGAATTGATGACACCACTGAGTGCCTGGATTGCTTTTAAAAGCTTTAAACTCGAAAGAATAAACTTCATAACTCCTAATATTTTTCAAACTGCTAAATTACAACTTTTTCTTGAATTGCAGCTCATTTTTTAATTTTTTTTTATTTTTTGACAAAAATCGCCGCCGTCCACTCGTTTTTTTTGATATGATTCAGATAAGAAAGACCCAGTCGCTCAGCTTCGTTTCTAATCAATTGTAAGTCAGCCTCATAGAAACCGCTGAAGAAGATTTTGCCACCTTTTTTCAGACATTTCACATATTCGTGCATATCACGCAGAAGGATATTGCGGTTGATATTTGCGATGATAATGTCAAACTGTCTGTTGTTCAATGAGTTGGCATCACCTAGTTCAACAATAATTTCATTCTCATCGTTGAGTTTAATGTTGTCGAGAGCGTTGCGATAAGCCCATTCGTCGTTGTCGATGGCGACAGTCTTAGCCGAGCCGAGTTTCTTGGCGAGGATAGCCAAAACGCCGGTTCCCGAACCCATGTCGAGTACGTCTTTGCCTTTGAAATCCTCGGTAAGCATGAGCTTTATGATCTGCGCCGTTGTCTCGTGGTGCGCGGTGCCGAACGACATCTTCGGCTCTATGCAGAGGTCGTATTTATAGCTGCTGTCGGCTTCATGGAAAGGCGCGCGGATGCGGCAGGTGTTGTCGATCACTACAGGCTCGTACGATGATTCCCATGTGGCGTTCCAGTCTTGGTCGGGAATGAGTTCCTTTTTAAGTATTTGAACATCAGCGAGTTGCTCCATTGCAAGGATGGAATCCAGGCCTTCTTTATCGAACGCCGGTTCAGTGCAGTAAGCAGTGAAGCCCTCATCGGCATCCATGAAGCTGTCGAAGCCGATGTTGCCGAGCAACTCGGTGAACATATCTTTCAGAGCCTCGTTATGAGGATTCGAGAAAGTGTAAGCGATATAATTCATTTTCAATTACTTAGAAGCCTGTTCACAGATACTCACAAAATCTTCAGCCTTGAGCGATGCGCCGCCGATGAGACCGCCGTCAACGTCAGGTTGGGCAAAGAGTTCCGATGCGTTCTTGGCGTTGCAGCTGCCGCCGTAAAGGATGTGAATCTGGCTTGCGATGTCGTCGCCGTATTTCTCTTGCACGAGTTTGCGGATGAAGGCATGCACTTCCTGAGCCTGCGCCGGAGTCGCGGTCTTGCCTGTTCCGATAGCCCACACCGGTTCGTAGGCGATGATAACATTCTCAATATCAGCGATGTCGAGATGGAACAGCCCCTCCTCCACTTGTTTGCGAATCACATCGAAATGCTTGTTGGCTTCGCGCTCCTCGAGGACCTCGCCCACGCAGAAAATCGGGACGATTTCATATTGCAGAGCCAGGTTGACCTTCGCGGCAAGAGTCTTGTTGTCCTCACCGAAATACTTTCTGCGCTCGCTGTGACCTATAATGCAGCAGCTCACTCCTATCGAGTCGAGCATCTTGGCAGAAACCTCGCCAGTGTAAGCGCCTGACTCCCAAGCGGCTACGTTCTGTGCGCCCACTTCAAACAGCTCATGCTCCGAAGCCTCGTCGGTAGCGAGTTCGAGGTATGGGAACGGAGGGCAGATTATCACTTCGCATGACGGTTGTTTCTCGTCGAGGAGGTTTTCGAGGTCTTCAATAAGGGTTTGGGCTTCCTCGAAATCGAGGTTCATTTTCCAGTTGCCGGCAACGATTTTATTTCTTTTCATGATAAATAGATTTTTCGTTATTAACTTAATAATGTGCAAAGATAATAAAATCTCTTGCAGATTTCGCAGAAAACGCAGAATTTTTTCTCTCACTTGATTAATCATTTTAAGAATATGCAAAAATCAGTCTGGGTAATTTCTTCGAAATCACCGCAAGGCCTGATTTTTTGCATATTCTTAAAATTAGTTGATTGTTACTTCGAAGAGTCGGTTGTTTCTGGTGTTGTCGTTTTTGAAAAGGAAATACGCTTTCCCGTTGTAAATCCTGAGGTTTTCGACGAAAGCGAAGCCGCTGATAGTATAGACGGTTTCGGCGGTGCCTGTTTCAAGGTCGATGCGTTTGATGGTTGTCACGCCGCCGTCGGTGAAGGTGGTGTAGAATTTGCCGGTTGCCCAATCCATAATCACTTTCTTGTCCCATTTCTTGATGACGCGCATGTCGCCACGCCAATGACGGTATTTGTGACAAGTCAGTGGATATTCTGCGACGACTTCGCCTAAGTTATTGTAAACGAATGTCTTATCTTCATCGAAACAGAAAAGATAAATCTTATTGTCGTAAGCGAAAACCGGGTCGTAAGTGGGCTTAGGATCAAGAAATCCTGCCGAGCGGTAAAACGTACCAAATCGCGGATTGAGCAGGTTGATTATCAGATCGCGATTCTCTTCGTTGACGCAGTGATGCAGCTCGTGAGCTTGCTGGTCGCCACCGATATTGAAGTAATAATAGTAAATCTCTTGACCGAAGAAAAAGTAGCGCCCGCCGATGAGGAGGCTGTCAGTGGCGCACACTATATTCTTGAAAAGACTCACAAAACGGCTGGTCGGAGTGCGGTACATCAGCTCCATCTCGAAGACGTGGCCCATCGCGGTTTTGTGTCCAATCTGCCACACATCCTCATCGGAAACGAGTTGCATCTCGCCGTAAACGTCTTTGTATATATTGAAATAATCGGGACTTATTTTCAGATCTGTGAGTGTGTCGCAGGCGAAGTTAAGATGCAGCAAAGCGTTGTTACGACGGCGACGTGCAATGAGATAGATACCCTTCTCGTTGATTTCGAAATCCATCACGCTGACCACCTTGTTATTATAAGCCACATGAGGCGCGCTACCGTAAATCTCCACCTCGGGCAATGACTTCTCGTCGAATTTCACTTTCAAGACAATTTTCTTGTTAAAATCAAGGGAATCAATGACATAAGTAGTACTCGTGAACGAAAGATGGCGGGTATATATAGTGTCGCCGGGTTGCGATTTGGTCAGCGTAAACTGTCCGTCGCCATTGGTGAGGGTTAAAAAAGTCGAGTCGATAGAGTAAATGCCCACATCGCGAACAGGTTTGTTGCGTTCATCGAGCACGAGGCCTTTGATAAGAGTGTTTTGTGCGGAAGCGCTATAATGCGATAGGATTAATATGACTAAATAAACCAAAAAAAGTATAAGTCTTTTCATGAGATTAAGTTTGGTTCCGCAAAATTATAACAATAATAGTTTTATGTCAATACCTAAAACCCTAAAATGAATAATAAAATTCCTAAAATGTTTGGTGTGGCTTTCAGAATATGCCTTCCCATTATATATTTTTAGATTATCTTTCCCGCCTACACACTCACAATTGGAACGGGAACACGGTGTTGATGCAGGAACCAAAAGACGAAACATTGTTTTGAGCAGATACCATCAAGCCGCGGTTTTAATAATGATTTCCCCACTGGAGGAATTGGGGGATTATGGGAAAATTGGGGAAATAAAAAATGAGAGTTATGTTATAGGTTGTTAATTTTTCAAAATTAAAGCTATTCTATCACAACTTCGTATAGTCTTTTGTTTCTTGAGACATCATTGGCGTAAAGGAAATATGCTTTGCCGTTGTAGATTCGGAGGTTTTCGATGAAAGGAAAACCTCCGAACACTGCAACGGTTTCTGCTGTTCCGTTTTCGATGTTGATTTTCTTCAAAGTGGTAATGCCGTCGTCGATAAAAATTGTGTAAAACTTGCCGGTTGCAGCATCCATAATCACCTTTTTTCCCCATTTCTTGATGACTTGCATTTCGCCGCTCCAATGGCGGTATTTATGAAAAGTGAGCGGATATTCACAGACAAATTCACATACATTATTGTAAATGAATGTTTTATCTTCATCAAAAGAGAAGAGATAAAGGTTATTGTCGTAAGTAAAAATCGGGTCATAAGTGGGTTTGCAGAACAAATTACCGCTGCGTCGAGGAAGTCCCCATTTATATTTGATTGCAAAATAAATATAGTCGCGACCCTCCTCGTTTACGCAATGGTGAAATTCGTGCGGTTGTCTGTCGCCATCTATATTAAAATAATAGTAAAATATCTCCTGATCGTAATAAAAATACCGCCCTCCAACGATTACGCTGTCGGTGGCACAGGCAATATTTGAAAACGCAGAATAAAACTCCATCAGAGGGTAATGATACAATAGCTCCATATCTAACATCTTACCCATAAATGTCTTATGCCCGATTTGCCATACATCATCATTGGAAATGATATGCATCTCTCCGAAAACATCTTTGAAGATGTTGTAATATGCCGGACTGATTTTCAATTCTGTTGTTTCGGCGACGTTGCGCGATAAGATAAATGCCTTTCTCATTGATTTCGAAATCCTTAACAGATACAACTTTGTTATCATAAGCTATGTGTGGAATGTTGATTGCGACGACGGTGGCTTCAGGGAGATCACGGCTGAAGGCGATATCATTTTGAGCGGTAATGGCAATTGGCAATATGACGAATAAGGCTAATGGGACTAATATGACGAATAACTTTTTCATAAAAGTTTGTTTTACTTCAAATTGGTTTTTTCGATAAAAGGAATTTCTGAAGTGAAGGATTCCGTTTTCTTTTTTAAGGAATATAAGATTCCTTTGTAGATTATTATTTTCTGGCTAAAGAAATTGTTAACATGGGTTTTAGGCGTGGTTTTCCCTGTCTGGATGTTGATTTCGTGTAGTGTTGTACCGAGAATCGTGTAAAATGTGCCAAATGCGCGGTCTTGGTAGATGGTATATCTCCAATAATCTTTACTGTCGGGATATGTAATGATACAATTATGAAGCTTGTTCATCGATTCATCATAAGCCTCGATTTTCTTGTTAAGATGGTCGAAATAGTAAAGAGTGTCAGCGACTTGCATCAGTCGGCAGTCTTTTGTATGATACCAAGCATGTCGGATGAAATTTTCCCATTCCTCATCGTTTGGACCGCGATAATTCGGATCGACAGTTTTATAGTATTGATGGAATTTCACATCTCGCTTGATTTCACGAAATGAGTGCGAGTCGTCGCAAATGAAAAGATTCTCCTTCTCTTTGGTATCCAAATTGTATCTGTAAAAAGTCGAGATATAGCCATCAAGTCTCAACTCATTGAAATACATATATTTAGAAGTGACAAAAAGAATATTTTTCATTAATGACATATATCGGTTTTTATCGCTTGGAAACGCAATTTCATAATTATCATATTTTGCGATTTGATAAACAGAATCCTGTGTTACGATTTGGCAGTTGTTAAAACAATCAAGGATAATCTTCTGAGGCACAATATGTTTAGGCAAAAAGATGGTATCAACAGGCTCAAACAACATATCCGTAATAAGAACCCTGTAGCCGCCATTTCTACTGGTTTTCTTCTGCAGAATAAAGAATTTGTCGTCCAAAATCTCGAAATCGAACATCACAAAATTGGGTTTGCTATAGTAATAGGTGACTTTTTCTGCGGTCACTGTAGCTGGATCGAGCATATACGACGTTTCCATCATCTTAAAGCGGATTACGATTGTATCTTGTTGAGGCACAACGCTTATCAGCGTATCCTGATATCCAACGCATGAGAAAAGCAGACCTATCGAACGGTCGGTTTTGAGAGTCTTCAGGATGAAATCGCCGTTTTTATCAGAACTTGTACCACGTTGGGTGTTGAGCACTTGAATATTGACATTAGGGATGGCGACATTGCCTGTTATGACAGAGAATGTGTTTTGAGCGGAAGCGGTTGTTGGGAATAGGACGAGTAGGGCTAATGGGACTAATATAAGTAATAGTTTTTTCATAAGATTTTTAATTCAGTTTTGTTTTTTCAATAAATGATATTTCGGTATTGCCAGAATCTCTGCGCTTTTTCAGAGAATATAGATTTCCTTTATAGATGATCATCTTTTGGCTTAGATAGTTGTTAGTGTTGATTTTGGGGGTGGTTTTGCCGGTTTTGATGTCAATTACGTTCAAAGTGGTGCCGAAGATGGTGTAGAAAGTGCCCCAGGCGCGATCTTGATAGATGGTGTGACGCCAGAAAGTCTCTTTTTCGGGATATGATATTTCGCAAGTGCGGATGAGCTGCATGTTTTCATTGTAAGTTTCGATTCTGTTGTTCAGATGGTCGAAATAGATCAAAGTGTCGCCGACGTGACCAAGGAATGCGTTTTTGGTGTGAAACCACGCCATTGACACGAAGTTTTCCCATTCGTTTGTTTCGGGACCGAGTTCGAATACCTGATTTCCGACGGTAGTGGTTAGCCTGTGCCTACGGTGGAAATCACGTTCACGCTGGATTTCACGAAGCTTGTAAGAATCGTCGCTCGAAAACAGCTTCTCGCGAATGCCTTTTGCCGGATTAACCCTATAATATTCAATGGAATAGCCTTGCGATTTGACGTTTCTGAAATAAACATAATTATCGGTCATGAAGACGCATTTACGCATTACATTGAGATAATGGCTTTTCTCGGCGGGAAAGCCATAAAAGGCCTTATCGAAGTACTCAACTATTTGATAAACAGTATCTTGACCCAAGATTTGACATTGATTGGCAGCATCAAGAAAAATATTAGTCGGCTTGATCCTATCAGGAAGTGGCATGGTGTCGAGAGGTTCGAACACCATATTGGTGACTAGAACACGGAAATCTTTTAACGATTTGTTTTCACGCTGAAGAATGTAGAATTTGTCGTTGACAATCTCAAAATCGACCATCACATAGGTGTAATCGCGGTATTTTGTGATTTTTTCGGCGGTGACATAAACAGCGTCGAGCGTTATAGCTTTTGCACATGTATCCTGCTGCGCGAACATGGTTAAGCCGCACAGCAGGGAAAAAATGAGAGTTATAATTGTGTTTTTCATTCTTCAATTACTTGTGTCGCCTTGTGTTGCTCCTTGATGTAAAAAATCGCATCGAATGACTTTGCCCATTTCCCGATTTTGTTATGATAACCAAGAAGGATGCTGTGGAACGGAACATCTTCAAACTCGGGATGACTACCAAAATCAAGATAACCATACTTGATGTCGCGATGCAGCAAAGCTAATTCAATCGAAGTGGAATCGGGCTTAACAGGATAGCTTTCGTCTTGATAAAAATACCCCACTTCACCGCCACCGGATGTGAAGGCGACGGAATAAATCTGATTCGGGAACATATTTGCAAGATGCTCGCCCAACAAAGTGTATCTGTCATACAAGTCGGGATTCGGTTCCTTGCCGTATTTTATCTGTGAAATAGCCTTCGCCCCATGGAAATTAGCTGCCCAGATTATCACTTTCTTTTCTGGATGATGATTTAGATACCACGCAACATTGTCTGCCATTTGTCGGTCGCGAATCGTATTGCCACAGTTGATACATGAATCGCAGGTGTTAGAAAATCCGCATTTTGCCAGATTTGAGAACGACAACATATTGTCAATCAATAGCAAAACGGCATCTTTGTTGAATGAGACATTTTCATTGTTCAGCTTATCTTTCATTGCCAGCAACGAACTGTCATAATATTGATAATCAAGATCTTGAATGACAGGATCGTTGTATTGAGGCATTTCCCTATCAATATCAAGCAATTTGTTCCAGTTATAATCAAAAAGATTCTGTTTCATTGTCGAATCTGAATAAAACAGATTTTTCAGATATGCTATCTGGAAATAATTGCAGTATGATGGATTGACATCCATGCCGTAAAAATCGATTTGGTGTTTGTTCATCGCATCAACCAGTTTAGATGCTTCTTCCGTGTGACTCCACAAAGGATTCCATGAACTACCAACATTCAGCCACGAAGTGTTAATTATCAGCACTGGCAGTTCTTCATTCAGAATTGCGCCGTCAAAGGGATTCATTCCTTCAAGAATTAAGGTGTAATCGCCAATAGAATCCAAATATCTGACAATTTCCGATTTTATTTCAAAAGTACGGCCGTCGCCATGACCGCATTCGCCGAGGATGATGATTTGTTTGTCTTTGACAAGATTTGCCAATGATTCAAAGCTTTCAGAGGGCTCATTGTAAGCATTGAATTTGTCAGCGAGGCGGGATTCGATAGGGGTTTTGTTACAACAGGATGATAGGGCTAATAGGACAAATAGGACGAATGGGATGGATAATTTTGTTTTCATGGGATTTTGTTTTTCTCATTTCAAAATTATAACAAATAATCGGATGAAAAGCAAGAGGAAATTTGAAATACAGATTTTTGTTGGTAGCAAATTCCACTAACAAAGTGATAATCAATATTTTAGTAAAATGAGATATACAGATTTTTTATCTGATTTGGGATGAAATCTGGTCGAAATCGACTTTCTTTTTAAGGTTGGAGCGATATTTCATAATGGTGTTTTCGCTTAAGTTCAGAATTACGGCTTCTTCTTTTATGCGGAAGTTTAACAAAGTCAAAATCAGGATATTCTTTTCGGTTTCGGAAAGATTCGGATAATCTTTAGAGATATTATTCAGAATATCCAGATACACTAATTTGAATTCATTGATAATCAATGGTAAAGAATTATTATTCTTTTCTTTGAAGATTGACTTCACTCGTTTCTGCAAAGTTTCAAACTGCTGGCGTTTGCTGTCTTCAAAACCCTTTTGCAAACGTTCTTTTTCCTCTTGAAGCTTTTGATTTTCAATGGTTCTCTTCTTGTTTATCAATTTTACAATGATGGAAACCATCAATAATACTATTGCAAGAACAATTGATACGGTTATTATGATCCTCTTTCTATTCTGATGTTGCAGTCTTTCCTGATGACGAGTCAAATAATCCTGAAACATCGAGTTGAGCGTAGAGACGCGAGCCATGCTGACACGTTCGTTTGACGGTTTTTCGATGAGATATTTGGCAAATTCAGTCATTTTGAGCGTGTCGCCTTGATTCTCATAAATCTCATAAATAAACTCAGCCACAAAGGATTTCATAGCATCATTAATGCCAGTGTCAAATGCTTTTTGAAAATACACCAAAGCAGAATCGACAGGTCCGGCTTCCTGATAAATCAACCCAATGTTGACATATCGCCAATCGCGATTCGACTCCGAACATTGCGAAGCCAGTCGTTTCAATTCAACTATTCCGTGTTCAAAGTCAGAGCCTGATGTGCAGTCAAGCATCGCAAGATAAAATAGTACTTTGGGGTATAACACATCTGTCGTGTCAGGCAAAAAACGTAGGGCTTCATTATAATAATATCTGGCGGTGTCATATTTTTGCAGTTTGTCGTATTGGAAGCCCAGATCTTGAAGCAAATAAGAACGAGTCAATGGGTTGGTTTCGCCATAATCATTGTATCTTAATGCATTTTCATAACACACGATAGCCGGTTCCTGCATATACTGTTCTGAAAACAAGTCGCCGATTCGGCAATGAATCAGCATCATGAAACGGGGATGCGGCGGTGTTGGAATATGCTCATCCATGATATCCAAAACGTGCAGATACTCTCCCAAAGCCTCGATAATACTGTCGTTTGCCTTAAGCCCCACGCCGTTCATGTAATGTGCGCGAGCCGAAAGCCAACAATCGGTAGTGTCGAAATAATCGACTGCCTTCAGCAGACGCTTTCTGTTTGATTGCGGATATCCACCCTTAAACAACGCTTCAGATACAAGCAAATTGAAATAATGTTTGTTAAACGCATCGGTGCTGTCAATGTTGTAGTTTGCCCAAAATCTCGACAATTCATGGGTCGCGCTGTCGGGTTGAAGCCACATGAGGTTGTCAATCTGAAGAAGTTCCGGAGAAACATCAAATTTATGACTCTTGCAATGCGCAAAAACCAGCATTGAAATTATAATGGATAATATGATGTAAAGCTTCTTCACGATGCAAAGATAGTTTTTATATTATTATGTTACTTTTTTCTTGATAAAAAAGTAACCAAAAAATCAAGGGCAAAAATAAGCTCTAACCGCACTTTTTGCCCTGGCCCGTGCTGTAAACCCTGTGGGAGCGAAGCCACGATGGTTTTATTTCAATTGCATTTTATATAAACTACGGCAGTCGCGACCGTTGACTTGGCGGACATCGATGAATTTGTAATAGACGATGCCGTTGTGGATTTGGATGTTTTCTGGAAAAACGTGACGCGTCAGCTCGATGGTTTTCTTTATCGTACCGGTCTGTAAATCAATCTCTTTCAGAGTCACATGGCCGTCTTTTGAGAATTGAGCGTAGCATTTGCCGAGAGCTTTGTCAACGATGATGTTTCTGTCCCAAGTGTTGCCTATGCGGCTGTCCTTACGATAAGTCGTGCGATGAAAACTGATGTCTGTTTCTGAAACAGGCGTGCCGCTTTGAGTAAATTTCAAAAGCTTATCTTTCTCTAAATCAAACACATAGATGGTATCATTAAAAAATGTAATCGGACTAAAAATCGGTTGCAAACGATATCTGGCGCGCTGGCTGCTTTCAAAATCGACGTAAGTGTTTTCAATCGCGTCATCTCCGAATGTGTTGGTTTGTTCAATCCCAAGCATTTCCATGATGTTTGGGAACAGCGGATTCTCTTTTTGAACTGCGTCGATAACGCCATCTTTTACAATATCCCTGTAATATGTTCTCCCCCACTCTCTTGTCGGACCGTAGCAGTCGGCTAACACTTTGGTTTCCTTATTGTTACGATTCACGCTGATATACAAAATCTCCTGCCACATAGAGGCGTATCTCTGCAAAACGAGCAGGCTGTCGGTGATAACCTGAACGGGCATCAGTTTCTGCTTAAAGGTTTGAATATCAACAGGATAAAGCATATTCAACTTCTCGCCATCGTAATAAGTCTGATAAGCCGTGTCCTTACTCAAAAGATGAATATTTCCGAAAGCATCTTCATAGAGATAATCGTATTTTTTAGAGATTTTCGCCCTTGCCAAAGTGTCCTGCTCATGACTCAGAAATATCAGCGAATGCTCGGAATTGTTATCAAGGATTAGATACATTCCAGCATCATTGACTATATAATCCGAGACCCAAACCTGTTTGTTTGAATATGCCAGATGCGGCGCGTTTTCAACAATTTCGGCTTCAGGCAGGATATTTGTTTTCGGAGTCAAATCAACGAGCATGAAGCATTCGTTCTCTGTTTTGTCTAAAATGTTATCATTGGAAATTTTCATTGTTTTCTGCTCGTAACTAACGTGAGAGAAAACTATTGCGTCGCCAATATGCGCCGAAATAGTGGTTTTTCCGAAATTATTGGTTATTCCGATAAGGTTTTGTTTTGAGTTGTAAATAGCAACGTCTTTGAGAGCTTTGCCTGTTGAATCGGATACGATGACATTGATATTCAGGACATTGGAGTTTTGAGCGGAAACTCTATCAGACGACAGGACTAATAGGACAAATGGGACGAATATTGAGTATATGAGCAATAGTTTTTTCATAGAATGAAGTTTTATTTTGCAAAATTACAATAAAAAAATCTTTTGTCAATTCCTAAAACCCTAAAAAAAATCCTAAAAATCCTAAAATATTTGGCTAAGTTTTAAGGATATGCAAAAATCAGTCCGGATAATTTCTTCGAAATCATCGCAAGGCCTGATTTTTGCATATCCTTAAAACTATCATTTCGCTGCTTGGATTATCTCCCAATATCCGTAAGGAAAGTTCTTGTTGGTATCGCGGTTTAATATAACACCGTCTTTATCAACAAGGAGCGGAATCGGATAACCATTGAACTTTTTGTAGTCTTTCAGAAGCTTTTTCATGGTTCTGTTAGCATTCATTTTGCCAAATGCAGCAGGCAAATTACTACTTATTATCAGTCGATTATCTGATTTTAAATCAGCAACATCCTCCTCTTTTCCATAATAAATAATGACAATGCCGACATTGTTTTTCTCCAGCCCTTCAAGATAAGGCTTGATGTTAGTTTTGAACATGTTTTTGCTTGCTCCACAGCTTTCGCTCCAGATGTAAATCAGAGTTTTGTCATGATTTTCAATAACTTCCTGAATCTGAGCTTTCTCTTCTTTAGAAATTCCATTCTGTCCGGAACACGAAAAACAAATAATAGTAATTAAAAGTGATAATAATATATTTTTCATTGGATTAAGTATTTGATTTGCAAAAGTAATAATTAATTCTTAATTCTTTATCAATCGATTACACAATTCTTCAACTTCTTTTTCCGTCATACTTGGTTTTGCAAGGATGAAGAAAGCGCCAGTGTCAATCACACCTTTAATATACCAGCTTTGATAAACCTGTCCGTCCAAAACTACTGCAGCTTCAACAGGTTGCGGCTGCAAAACGGCATTCTCGGTCATACGTTTCATCAAGATGGCCGCCTCTGGCTGCATATTTACAATGATTGAAGTCGTAGTTCCTTCCCTGTATGGCCCGCGAGCGACTTTTTTCACCAAAGGTTTGCCACCAAGAACCGCCGAACTGATGGCAGGACCGGCTTCCGTAGTCTTTCTCAATGTGTAAAGTATTGTTTCTGTTGAATCAACCGACCATCTGTAAATGAGTGAGTCGTTGTCTTCCAAAGTGTTTGTGGCAATATAGCGCGCTTTGTCGGCTATTGTTGTGCTGTTGTAAACCTCCCAGATTTCAAGATTGCCGTCAGCCCTGTTATTTCCTTCGGCACGAGTGTATGTATAAGTCGGATTTGGTGGCAGTTTCGTATATCTGGCAGAAATCAGATATGCCCAAACACTGAAACTTATGAAAACCAACACCATCGTCAGGCACAACAACTTCTGTTTTTTGTCGAGACCTGTTTTATTACGGTTTTTCAACGGCTCATCAGGATTTTCAATCTGATTTATAACATTGTCGCAACGCTTTGATATAAAACGGTTTTCAAAGAAAAGTATAACGGCAAAATTTATAAACATTGCCAAAATGAACACCATTACATCAGAAAATTCAATATTCAAGAAAAACAGCAAGAAACAGACTGAAATAAAAAACACTGTTGCATAATTCAATATATTGAACAGCTTATAAATCCGCTTATAGGATTTGAGATTTTTCGAAATCGTCTGCAAATCGCTGTTTTCCAACATTTTTCTGCTAAATTTCTTTGTAAGAAACATGTCAAAAAACACTAAAATCGGCAAAAACAAAATCCAGAACAGCCAAATCGACAAATCGTCGCCCCACCATTTGTTAATACTGAAAAATCCCAAAATATAAGCAGTCGGTAGTATAATGGCGGTTAAAAGTCTGTTTTTCTCGATAAAACCCAGTTTGCTATGAATTGTAGCTCTCATCAGCTGCTCATTTACGATTTCCTGCTGGTCGAATTGCTGTTTCAGCGTTTCGTATTGGGCTTTCAGCTGTTCGAGTTCGTTAAGATTGTTGTTTTCCATGATAAATCTCCTTTTTCATTTTTTGTTTGACATTTTCACCAATTTGTCTTTGATGCGGAGCAGCCTCACTCCCACGTTGCTCGGCGTGATGCCGATAATCGCCCCGATTTCCTCGTATGTTATGCCTTCGAGCCACAGGAGTATCAGACTTCGGTCGATCAGATCAAGCTGGTTGATGCGGTCGTAAAGCTGTCGGATTTGCTGCGTCGAGGGGTCGTCGGCCTCGTAAGGGTCGATGTCGAGGGTCAACGGGACGGTCGACACACGGTGGCGTTCCTTTTTGTCGTTGTTGATGGCGGCGTTGAGTGCCACACGGTAAACCCATGTCCTTACACTGCTGCGTTCCTCGAAGCTGTCGAAGCCTTTCCACAGTCTGATGAGGATTTCCTGGAAGAGGTCGTCAACCTCAGCGGAGTTTTTCGAGAACATGTAGCAGACCGTGTAAATCGTGCGCTTGTGCTCTCTCACCAAATTCTCAAATTGTTTCTCTTTTTCAATCATAATTCGATCAAATTACAACCGTTTAGACATCTTATTTGGTGTTTTATTACAAAAAATGAAAAGATTTTTTTCAGAATATGCAAAAATCAGTCTGCAAATTTTCTTCGAAAACCTGAAGGCCTGATTTTTGCATATTCTGAAATTTGTCCTTACTTGATTAAGTATTTAATTTTGCAAAGATAAGAAAAAAAACAATTAGAACTTAATCTCAATTCCGATATTCCTGATTTCGCTGCTTGTTACACCCGGCTTATACTCTGGCAGAAGGTTTGTGAACACTCTGATGCCGTGGAAGATGCCCAGCATGTTGGTATTGAAGCTAAAACCAACCTCAAGTTTCCATGGATTGAAGGTGTTTTTTATGTTTTCTCCATCCCAATTGGTTAATCCCAACAAATTGGTAGCGTCTTTGCTGGTGCGAAGCTCTTCTCCGATAAGATGACCGCAGAAAATGTCAAATGAAATACTCTCGGTTTGTCGTTTGCCAAGATAATAGTTGAAAACAACAGGAACACCAATATAATAGGATTTTAAACGATTGCGCTCGAAATCCTCCTGACCATCAATCACAACTAGAGCGTCGTCTTCATATTTCACTTGATGGCATAATGATTTACGATTTGCGTTTAATAAGATTCCGGTACTTAAACTCCAACGGCAGCTGAGTTGAAAATCAGTGCTTGCCCCTACGTTAATTGACAGTGTACCATCTTCCAGCAACGGACTATTAGCATCTGGTGGATTTGTGCCCCAGCGATAGCCGAAAGATGCCCAAACATTGAAATTATGTTGCCAAATTTTTCTACGATTTGTTGTGACAATCTCTCCATCGACCTCCTTGTTTTTAATCACTCTCGAATCTTTTTTCTGATAATGCCAGCCTGGAGTTTCATCATATTCGTCCAATATGATTTCCCCATTTAAATTATTGGTAACAATTTGAAAATCAGATGTATTATAAGTTGTCACATAAGAATATCCATCTCCTGAAATAGTATCTATTGTACATTTGGCGTTGTCCCAAATTTCTATGTTTGACAAGCAGTCTTGGTTTGGAATTTGATAATTTCTGATATGCAAATTGGCATAACGTGCTACAAATATGCTTTTCTGACGACAACTGGTCTGCTCTGGTTGGGGAGCGATGATTTTGTCAGCTTCAACAGTTGCTCTGTTCATCAGAGCAATCATGTCAAACGTCATCGGGCCTTCTATCTCAACCACTGTGCCTTGTGGCATCTTGGTATTTTCAAGAATCGTCAATGTACGGTCTTTGAGATTGCACAGCTGGACGTTGTAGGCCAAAGCTGCGAAATCAACAGTGGTGACTATCGCTATACGATAAGTGCTGTCGGTTTCGGCATGAATCAGGCGGACATCCCATCCGGGGTTGATATCCAACCTGTTGACACTCTGGTTGATATATTGCTCGATGGCGACTTCTTCCTGAGCGAAGCCTGTCAGTGCGGCTAAAACTATTGCTATTGTTAAAATGATGTGTTTCATTGTTTTACGATTTAATTGAGTTTAACTTGCCATGCCAATGCCCCGTCCTTCATGTTAGGGTCTTGAGGCTGACCGAAAAGCGTCTTCTCGGGTTTGGTGACTACGGCTTGGTATTGAAAATTATCGGGTTCCTTCTGACATTCATAGCACACCAGGTTGAGGCTCCGGATGACTCTCCGCTGGGGTTTCTGAACGGCTGAAGGCGTTTCGTTTTCAGGAATTATAGTATTTGTTTCAATAATCATTGAATCTGAAGGTTGTACTGGGATTATCTCAGCAATAACAGGTTGTTCCTCAACTGTTTCCACTACTTCCGCCCTATCATTTTTCTTTTTAATCTGCTTTTTTTGAGTAACAACAAGTGTATTTTCAGCCAATAATTCCTCTTTTTTAATAATAGTCTCTTCAACAACGGCATTTTCGGTTTCCATCATGATGGAATCAACACTGTAATCAACAATTTCTGGTACTTCCGCAACGATTTCATTATTCAGATTTTGAGGTTCATTTCCATTCGGCTTGAACCATAACAAAACCAGTAGTATTGCTGCCGCTGCACCCATCGCCCACCAAATCGGGACGATTTTTCTGCGTTTGCGAGAAATTACAACAGGTTTCTCCTCTTCGGCAAGACGGTCAATCAAGTCACCGAGTTGTTTTTGACGGCGGACGTTCTTTCCATGTTCTTCCAAACTATCGAGCAGTTGGCGTAATTCTTCGTTCATTTCATGTTCTGTTGTCATGATATTTCCTCCTTATATTGTTTTATAGCTTCCCGCAACGTTTTGTAGGCGCGCGAAAGCGTTGCATACACATGGGTGCTGCTCATGCCGGTCGCTTTTTCGATTTCCTCAATGCTGAGGCCGTTCTCGTATTTCATCAAAATGGCATCGCGCTGGCGTTTGGGCAGTTTGTCAACGAGTTTTCTGGCGAGCTGATAACGTTCTTCCTGGTCGTCAGGTGGCAGTTCAGTCAGCATCATGGTTTCCGCATCGACAGGCACTGTTGGATGCTGTTTCCTGAGCATGTCAATGCTGCGCCGCTTAACGACGGTCGGTGCCAGTTTCTCCAAATCCTGACTTTGCAGCGATGAGCGTTGCTTCCACAATGTGATTACGGCTTCTTGCACGGCATCCGCTGCGCTGTCGGGGTCACCGACGATGCGCTCAGCTATACGCTGCAACCAAGGTTGCAGTCGCAAAATGTCCCGTTTGAACTCTTCAGCCGTCATCACGTTCGTTCGTTTGCATTAATATCGCAGAAAATGATGAAATCTTACAATTAATAATAAAAAATGTTGTGAAAATTTACGAAAGAACAGCCGTGCTGAAGTCTTTTAATGATTGATTTCCAAGGCTTCGACAATGATTTTTTCATACATTTCCTCGTGTTGGCTGCTGTATCCGCGTTGATTCATCAGGATATTCCCTTCCCTGTCGAGCAAAA
>CAJOEP010000039.1 GCA_905233445.1 uncultured Bacteroidales bacterium
CGAACATCAATGATGATTAACAATTAAACAATACAATATTATGGGAACAATTAAACAAGGTATCTTGGGAGGTTTCAACGGCAAGGTCGGCACCGTGGTGGGCAGCAGCTGGAAAGGCAAAGCCTACATGCGTGGCCTCGCTCAGCACGTCAAGAACCCCAAGACAGAAAAACAGCTCGAGCAGCGTCACAAAATGGACATCGCTCAAAAGTTCATGAAGCAGGCGCTTCAGTTTATCAACATTGGCTTGAAGAATGTTGCTAAGAAGCAGTCGCCTTTCAACTATGCAGTACGCCAGATGGTAAACAATGCCATCGGAGATGCACCAGATTACACCATCGATTTCAGCAAGATTGTCCTCTCACGAGGCATCCTTACACCGCCATCGGTGCAGATTATGTATGTCAACGAAACTGATCTCGACATCCTCTGGGGCGACCAAAACGGCCATGGAAATGCCAAAGACGATGATGTATCTGTTTTCTTATGCTACAACGTAGAAAGGCAAGAAGTCTTTTTCGACCTCAACGGCTTCATCCGTTCATACGGAACAACTCATGTCCGTTTGCCAGACTCACCAACTCAGAGTATCTCGGATATTATCGTCTCGAATAATCCTCTTTTATCAAATTTTTAACTTAACTTTTTGTTTTCGGCTCGCGGTCATCCCTCCCAAGGGTGGCCGCACTTTTTTCATAAAAGCACCTCATAAAAAAACTTTTCAGAGTACTTTTGTAAAATGTTCAAAAAATGTTCAAAATTTTGCAATAAAAAAGTGCTAACTCATTAAGAATTAGCACTTTGCCGTGGTACCAGCGGTAACATAATTTATGATAACATTTGATAAAGATCTGATAATATTTGATAAAGCCATAGCATTACATCTCTGATATTCAGTATTTTACATTATTTACTTAATCATCCTTGATCAAATCATTATCGGTCGCAATCAACTATTGCGGACATATTTTAATTTTTATGTCCGCACGTATTTCTTTTATTTGTATCTTTGCATCGAGAAAATTTTAAGATTATGAGTATTACATTATCTTTATCACCGAGAGTTGACAAAAAACTTCAGAAAAGCGAAATTCAGATACGTTTTTGTGGCGGACATTCATTACGATTAAGAGCTAGATCCGGCATCTATATCAAGCCACAGTTTTGGGATACGGAAAATGGCAAGATTAAAAATCCACCAAAATTGTTGAGAAAAGACGAAGGAAGATCCATTATGGTAGCTAGCAAGCAAATTACCGAATTGTGTAATAAAATCGATACGGAGTTTGCAAAAGCAGATATAAAAGATGTCAACAAGGAATGGATTGACAAAATTATATATGATTATCACCACCCCATTGAGGTATTGATATCAGAAGGTGATTTTTTTGCAACGTTTGATCGGTTTACCAAACTTGAAGGTAATTTCACTGAAAAAAGAGCCAAAGAGTGGTCGGATTCAACAAAAAAGAAATTTACGACGCTTAAGAATCACCTGATGGATTTTGATCCCGACTTGAGTTATGACCAATTGACGATGGACAAACTCTCAAGTTTTGTAGATTTTTTGCAAAACGAAAAGCAGCTCATCGACAGCACCCTTAAGAAATACATTGTTTACCTCAAATGGTTTTTACGTTGGGCTGTCAAGATGGATTACTGCAAAAATACGGATTTTGAGCTGTTTGATACCGGATTGCAATCGTCGCAAACCAAGGTTATATATCTTACTAAAGAAGAGCTGAAACGTGTTAAAAACCATGATTTTTCCGGCAATCCAGCGTTAGAAAGAGTTCGCGACATTTATGTATTTTGCTGTAACACAGGGCTAAGATATTCAGACGTTTACGAATTAAAAAAACAGGACATCGAGAATGGCTGGATAAAAATCCATACCAAGAAGACAAAAGATTCACTGCAAATACCACTTAACAAGACAGCCAAGGCGATTCTTGACAAATACAGCGGTGTTATGAAAGACAAGGATAAAGTTCTGCCTGTGATCTCCATACAAAAAATGAATGATGCCTTAGATATTATGGCGCAAGAATGCGAAATCAACACGCCCATTGAGATAATTTACTATAAGAAGGGCAAACGGTGCTCGGTAACGAAGTCTAAATATGAATTGATAAGAACTCATACTGCGCGAAAAACTTTTGTTTGTTCTGAGCTACGAGAAGGTGTTACACCAACAACGGTTATGAAGATGACCGGACATAAGAACTACCACTCAATGAGACCATACATCGACGTGGAGAATCCCGAGACCCAAAACGCCGTTAACCTGATTGACGACGAATAGACTCTAGCACTTTCTATTATATAAGGTGTACCATTAAGCCTTGCTTTCTAAACAGGCATGATGTGATACACCTTTTTTATTTTTTTCTGAAAAAAAATCTCTTGAGCGTAGAAAAACACGCCGCCTTCTACCCTATTCTCCCTATTAATTCCCTAAAAACATGTCAATACTTCATTTTGACAGTAGTATCATAGTACAAAAGCCAAAATAAGACTCACAATACATTGATTTATAATATTTTACAAAAAAGCAACATCCCTATTTATTCCCTAGCCATCGTTAGAACCATCCATTTGTTTCGTATTATCTTTGCGTCCGTAAGGCTACAGTTATGAAGAGTAAAAAACTGGATATTAAAACACTCGAACTAGTCGCTGAGGAAAACTCGCAACTTATGATCACGATGAGCATCGCTGACCTAAAAGAGGCCTTCCGACAGTGGCAAAACGAATTTGAGGAAAGCCGCCGACAGCAACAACCAATCGTCGAAGAGGCTTATCTCAACGTAGGTGAGACGGCAAAGTTCCTTGGCGTGTCGGAAGTAAGCATCTACCGTTGGTCAAAGTGTGGCTATATTAAGTCGTATCCTAGAGGGAACCGCTTGTACTTCAAGCGCACAGAGTTAATAAGATTTATTAATGAAAAATAAACGATAATAACGGCTGGCTGGTGAGTGAAGCCTATTAAACCTCGAAGCACTCAGATAAAAAACCTTCGAGGAACATTAAAAATTAAACAAAATGAACAAAACATTAAAAAAAGGCTTAATAGGCGCAGCGTGTATTGCACTGGGTTATACTTTTAAAAGAGGTATTAAACTATTGTTTGATGCATTGGATGCACGTGCTCAAATGAAGAGAACTGAACGAGCAAAGAAAGACGCCGACAAACAAGCAGAAGAACAAAAGAAAACTGAAGAGTTGGATCCTGAATGCAAGATTAAAAATCAGGCATTGATCGATAAACAAAAAGTTTTCGAATTGTACGGTTTGTTAGATAGGAAAGAACCTGTGTGCGAAGATCTCACCAATAGTCGTGTGGAAGAGACACGGGGCTCTCAACCACTAATCGGACGACTGATAGTAAGTGGAGACTTGTGTGTAGTAGCAAGTCAGCCAGGTGTTGGTAAGTCTCTATTTACAACACAAGTGGCAATAGAAGTTGCAAGAGGTATGGCTTCTCAATTGTTCACCTTTGATATGGGGCATCAACCGCCCCAAAGAGTAATGTACTTTGACAAAGAATCAGCCGATGAGGACAGATACGATAGGTACGGACGACTGGGTCATATCAACAACCTTGAGTATTATCCTAAAGCTAGATTTGACACTGTATATCAGTTTTTGATCACTTTGTACCGCAAGATAGAACGCGGCAACCTTTGGGAGAAGGATCTGACAATAATCATTGACACTCTTAACGCAATGTTCCTGTACAGAAGCAACAGCGATCAGGTCAAACTTTTTGATGCTCTGTTGAACCTGCGCGACAAGTTCGCAGAAAAAGGTTCGCGTTTAACTGTAATCATTGTACATCACACAGTGAAAGAGCCTAAACGCGATATCGATCTCAGCGATGTTGGCGGCAGAGCAGACCTGATGCAAATGGTAACGAAGGGGATTACTTTGTGTGAAACTGGTAAAAAAGATACTCTGTTGGTGAAAGTAATAAAAAGTAAAAGCCAATCCGTCAAATCGTTCTTGGTAAAGAAGGTTGACGCGCCGTATGTACACTACGAAGCTGTTGATAATAACGGAAGCAACACCACCAAAAATGTGGGACGGCCATCTGAATACGAAGAGATTTGGAAATTGCATCAACAAGGCAAAGACAAACATGAAATCGCCAAAATTCTAGGTATAAACGTAAGAACAGTTAAAAATAATTTGCAAAAACAACACGTCCAGGCTTCGTAACAAACCGAAAAGAGGACTTGATAACGAGTCCTCTTTTTTTATGCCCTTACCACACGCAGAACTTGGCCTGGAATTTGAGCAGAACCTTTATCATTTCGTCGGGTAGGTATGTCATAGCTGTCTTGTATATGGCTTCAGCTACAACTGCGGCAGCGGCGGTGGTCTGTTTAAATAAACATAAATAGATAACAACTCTATCTTAAATACGATTTTTTACTAATTTTGTGGTTGTAAAAAATACCACAATGAAAAAAATTGTTACCAGCATCCTCGCCATTCTAGGATTAGCTACAGCCTGCGAGAGATTAGGCTATGAAAACGCCGATGTCAATACCTTTGCCTCACGCATTGCAGAACCCGATGTTGTACTTCTCGATGTAAGAACCGCAAAAAAGATGATTTCGTGGAGCAATCAAAATCTATTCTTCCAACCGGCAAGACGATTGCTGTTTATTGTCGTGGTGGCAGGCGTTCTGTGACAGCTGCTGAAAAATTAGTTGCCGAGAATTATAAAGTTGTGAATCTTGAAGGCGGTATTATGGCATGGAAAGAAGCTGATATGCCTGTGGTGACTGATGAATATGAAATAGACTCCTTCACAACGGCAAGTGGAAAAACAGTCAGATTCCATGCGCTCGTTCACTCATCAATCAGAATCGAGTATGACGGCAAGGAAATACAAATAGATCCTGTTGCGAAGCTCGGCGATAAGACCATCAACTACGCTGCAATGCCTAAAGCCGATTATATTTTCATCACCCACGAGCATTTCGACCATTTAAACCAGGATGCAATCGGTCAACTCACTGGCGATGACACGAAGTTGATAACAAACCGAAGCTGCGCAGATATCCTCGGCTATGGCACAGTGATGGCTAACGGTGATGTGCTTCAACTTGCTGATGATATAACAGTTGAGGCGGTTCCAGCTTACAACACGAGCGAGGGACATCAGCAATTCCACCCGAGAGGAAGAGACAACGGCTTCATACTTACACTTGACGGCTTGAGGATTTACATTGCCGGAGATACTGAAAATATTCTAGAAATGGCTGATATTAAAGACATTGACATCGCATTCCTTCCATGCAACCAACCATTTACTATGACAGTAGAGCAGCTGGTCGATGCGGCAAGAGTTATCAAGCCGAAAGTGTTGTTCCCATATCATTACAGTCAAACCGATGTGAGCGGAATACCCGAGCTGCTTAAAAATGATGGGATAGAAGTTAGAATCAGACATTACGAATAATCGGCGTATCGAAAGCTTAGCAGAAGTTGGCTCCGTGAAATCAACAAAATGCACTTAAAATCAGCCGAAAACCTGATGATTGACATTTAAGCAAATTGAATTAATCATTTTTTTAACTCCGCCGTCGTATTGTGAGACGATGGTTGACTTTCATTATTGATCGAGGCGTGTGAACCTTGATGTTGAAGTATTATTACCCGGACAGCCTTATTTCTCTGGCGGTTCGGGTTTTCTTTTTGCGCTGAAATGAACAAAACGCGCTTCTCACGCCACTTGAATCTTATTTCTGAATAAACATTTAATAATCAAACACTTATGAATACAAAAATAAAACACATTCCAAGCGGAGAGACATTTATAAACCGTAAGGAAGCAAAGCTCGTGTTGGGTCATGGCAGGTTCAACAGAGCATTAAAAAACGGCGAGATTATGTTTGTCACAACGTACTCGCCACTCGACATAATAATTTAACAACAAAAAATCATTTGCGAACTATGATGATTTTCAACAACTTTAGCTTTACGACGAATATTAGCGTTGAAGCTTACACAACTAAACAAGAAGCTACGGCATGTTTGAGCAGAGAGGGTGCAAAGGCCGTGGGTAAAAACAAGATGGCGTTTCGGGAGCATACGGTTACTGTGCCAGAGTTCCTTGAATATGCCACAACAGGACACGCATTCTGTAACCTGTTCAACTTCAATCCCGATCAAAAGTATTGGATGGAAACCTCGACCGGACAACATTTCCTAAGCTACCCGGTATATAAAAAAGGTGCAAATAACGGCGCAATGAAACTGTCATTCAAATCCGATATATTTTTCAGGGGTTCGCAGACGGTATTTGTGGATATCGACAAAACCAGGTTCCTCAACGTTGCGGAGTATATTTCGACTCTCACACTGCCGCCAACCTGTGTATATATGAGCTTTTCGGATAACAAGGACAAGGGCGGCATGGTATCGAGGAGGTTCAGGCTGGTGTACGTGCTGGATCATATTGTTGGACGAGACGAATTGGTTAAAATCTCACAAACAATTACCAATCAGATAGTTATAGATACAGCCGAACCGATGGAAGATGACTGTGGGACCAGGATTAGCCAGTATATGAATGGGGTTTACGGCAACAGCGAAACCTATGAAACATACAGGATTTACTCGGTTTCGGACTTTATCGGCGAAGACTGTGTTATTGTTGAAAGCCCAAAGATACAGGATGAAGATGATGAAGCACCGGATATTGCGTTTAACGTGAAAATGCTTGAAGATATGGCCAGTTACAAATACTCCAAGTTCATGCATTACTACTCAACGCAATACAGATACTTCTATCGCACTGAAAAGCCTGAGTGGGATGGGATTTATCAGCTGACCGATGAAAACTTTTTGAAGCTTTGGCATTACAAGGAGAAGCAGGTCGATGGTCAGAACAGAAGACGCAAACTCTTCAAGAACGCCTGTCTTCGCCGACTGATGTACCCTGAGACCGACCCCGACACGCTGCTTTTCAATCTTTATGTCGATCTTGTGCGGTATTTCGATAACAGTGACGGCGTAATCACATTGGACACGTTGGTTAGAAAGGTCAAGAACGCAATGAAGATGACTCGTGAACAGCTGGAGGCATATTGCGCTTCGGAGATTCAATATTGGAAACAGCATCGACCGAAATTTATATTGATGAAAGGTATTCGAGCCACGCAAGGCCTGCTGAAACAAAAAGCTCAGGAAATTAGATATAAAGAGATTGATTTACAATATGATAGGTGTAAATCTGTGAGAGAGAATGCCGAAGCGCTTGAATTGCCATTGAGAACGCTTTACCGATATTGCAAAGCGAGATTTATAAATCCCAACCCGAACAAGCATGAGACGGAAGCACAGAGAAGAGCCAATAAAAAAATGGATAAGCAACAGAAAATCAATATGTTCAAGGATTTATATGATCCGGAATTATCGTACGAGGAGAATCAGAATATATTGAAAGACAACGGCATTGAGCTATCCCGCGCCTCCTTCTATAATTGGGTTAACAGGTATTTTGAAGAGCCAGATGATGAGATTAACTTCAAGATAGATTTCTCATCGTTTTACCCTAAGGATAATCAATGGTTATATCATTGATTATCATAAGCATTATATAGTAGTATTGGATATACTACTACTTATTATCACCATACGTCAAAAACTTCCAAAAATTAGACTTTTTTGGGGCAGGAATATCACGCAAACCCTCTCATATCCTGCCTTTTTTCATTTAGCCGCCGATTTAAAGCTCGCATCTGAAATGATAGTTTTGCGGTTTAACGGCGGTAGCAATCTTATAAGTATGTTAGAGAGTATTTTAACATTTTTATTCGGAGAACCAATGGCTTTTTCGAATCGTCAGGCCAATGTCACTCCTGATGTTAGTAAAGAAAGTGTGACAGAAAAGATGAAGGGTGATACCTTGGACGATGAAGTTCTGAAGCTTGCGAGGTTATATGGTCCGTTGGCTTCAGGAAAAAGAATAGAATTGACTTTGCAGGAGGCATTGAAAGAATTTCCGAGAGAGAGAAAACGTTCGGACGCTTACAAGTCATTGATTAACAAAGTAAAGCAAGAATATGGAACCGACTTAATAATCAGCGGTCGAAAGGATAAGATATGAGCGTGAAACAATTATTTGAAGGCGTGGTTTACAGGTACGTTAACCATGCCGAGGGAGATGAGAATGGATGGTGCTACGTTGGAAGCACCTTGGACGAGAAGACGAGGCGATACAGCTGGAACAATCATGGCAACAAAACTTACGGCGGCACTAAGATAAACGAAGCCAGAGAGAAATATGGTCTCGATAGTTTTGATTATGAAGTACTTGAGCGTTTGTCAGGTGAAGACGAGAACGAATTGCAGAAACAGCTCGATGAAAAGGAAACGGAATACATTAGCAAATTCGACAGTACCAACAAAGGCTATAACACGTCAGTTGGCGGCACGGGGAACAAGGGCGTAAACTTTTCGACAGCCCACCGTGCCAACATAGGAGCAGCAAGCAAGGGACGCACGCACTCACCTGCCACAAGACAAAAGATCTCACAAAAGTTGAAAGGTCGTCGAGTCAGTGATGAGACCAAAGCCAAGATATCAGCAGGGAATAAAGGAAAGAAGCGCTCACCTGCTCAGAATGCCGCTCAGTCTGCTCGTATGAAAGGCAAAACTCCAGTAGCGGCATTGGCAGGATCCAAGGCATGGGTGGCTAATAATGGTGGCGGTTACTGGTCTAATCACAAAATATCGGTTGAAGCAAGAGCCAACATGAAGGCAGCCCAACTACAGAGAGCCACACGAGTGAAAGCGATATTGGAAGACGGCTCTGAACAGGTTTTTGAGTCGATGAGTGCCGCTAGCGAAGCGTTGGGCGTGATGGTGGGAAGCATCGCCTATTCGCTGAAACACGGAAATGCAACGAAAAAACTTAAAATTAAATTTGCAAATGTTTGATAATTACAACTTCTATAAAGGCACTACGCCAGAATTTGCAAGTGCTTTTACAAATTTTATGCCCAAGTGGTTGGAATCACTTGTTCCATTCTACGAGGCAGCGAAGAGAAATGGCTTTGAATTGGTCGGGTTAAATCGGGTTTTGGACTTCAGCAAGGATCCGGCGACACTATTAACGGATAACGGAATTGTTTATCACGTCTGCAAAATACCCGGATACTGCTCATCAATGGCGGTGAGTGCTGATTTCGAAGGTGAAGCTCCGGGCAATTGGCGTTACGAGTTCAGAAAGGTGTTCGATGAGCCGGAAAACATCAATAATATTTGGAATTTCTGTGCCTATAACTCATACACGAGCAGGCTGTCAAACACGAAAACGCCGTACGATGTTTTGGCGAATGATGTCAGGGATTATTTCCGACAGATAACCGGCGACTCCAACGTAGTGTTCTCGTTCAGCAACTCGTCATTCATCTGTTTATCGAAGCGGGCGGAAGGGTTCGTTATGGCTCACTACATGTTGGACTAAATCAACAAGTTTTTTCCATTGTCTATATAATAAATTGACAATCAAAATATTAAGTTGGAAAAAATATGGAAAATATTATGGAAAAAACTCTGCTATGAGGTGGAAAAAACTCTTGAGATTTTGCATTTTCCATGTATTTTTTCATGTATTTTTTCCACCCCTTTCACAGTCCTCGAAACCCTTATATTTGGAATTATAAAAACAACAAATCAGACAGCCGTTATTGATGCTGAATTACGAGGAATAGTTCAGCGATGATCAAGAGGGTGGCAACAGATGAGTGTGGCACTTGAGAATATGCCATACTTCCCAGCTGTTATTGCCAGTCTGATGTCAGGAACCGCTAGCCCATATATGTGGATTTGGGCAGGGTTCCTTTATTTTTTTTGCTCCTTCTGACATTAATTCAAAGCCTTATTATTGTATAAACCATTAACAATCAATTTATTAACAATTAAAACTTTAAAATTATGTCAAGATTATTTTTGCCCATGAGGGTAATTGCAGACTGTGTATTAACAGTCCTCGGTCTTATCGAAATCTCAAAAAATGTTAAGGCCATGAAAAAACAAACTATCAATTCATCAAATGAAAAATGAGCAAGCTTGATAAGGCTGAGGTCATCATAGTGATCTTGGAATTAACGCTTGCGGTGATGAAAAATTCAAAAAAACTTGCGAACCTATTTAAAAAAATCAAACCAAATGACACAAGTTAATGAAAATGTAGTGGAAGTGGGGGCGCAGGAGCCTCCACATCCAAGCTTTATCGAGGCCAATACAAGCGAAGTATCGCTTTCCGACCTCAAAACATTGTGCATCATTCCTACATTTGGAATGACTAACGAACTTACTTTATCCCATCAAGAAATAGCGGAGAGCATTTGCGCTGCCGCTGTCGAAAAATTTGGGGAAAACAATGTGAGTGATATGGTATTTCGAGTGTCGCACCCTATTTCAGGGCGAACACCCAACGCCATTCACAAGAAAGCCAACGAATTGCTTGACAATGAAAAGACGCTGTTCTATCAGAGAATCGCAGCATGTCTGACTGTCAAAAGCAAATCTAGATCCTTATGCGGAGAAGACACTGATTTCAATGTCGGTTTTATCCGCTCTTATCACACGACAAACCTTTATGGCTCAAAAACTCCCGAGAAGATTACTCTCTTCTGCGGTACTGCCGTTAGGGTCTGTAGCAACCTTTGTCTTACACTAAATGGGCTTAGAGATAACATAGAATGCATGACAGGAGCCGATGTATATCAAAATGCATCGGAGCTTTTGGATTCATACCAAGCCAATTCGGAACAAGACATGGAACGACTGGAGGGCTTAAGCTCGACCAGGATAACTATTTCACAATTCTGTAGGCTGATTGGTCGCCTCCGCTTATACCAGGCACTCAGCACACAGGAACAACACAAGCTCCCAGAGATTCTTCTGGGGGATGCCTTATGCAACGAGGCCACTAGACTTTTCGTTTCCTCTCGATGGGGACTAAAGGATGGCCAAGACAGTATTAATTGCTTTGAAATGCTTCAATGTTTTAATGAAGCGTGCAAGCAATCATATATACACAATTTCCTTCCTAAAAATGTCAACTGCACTGAGCTATGTCTCAACGTGCAAAAGGTATTGGAAGGAGATGGCGAGAACCCATATTCGTGGTTTCTCAGCTGAGTTTTTATACGGGGCGTTTTTTGCTCCCCAATAGTACTGATAGGAGGTACACGGACAATCAATCAAAAGAAAGTTCGTGTACCTCCTTTTTTCATTTAAGACATTACAAATCAATCAATTAAAAATTTAAAAATATGCTTTACTACAACATCAAAAACTACGAAGACTTCAACGAACTGTTTGGCATCACGAAACATGGCAACGGCGTTAAGTCGAGGAAGAATGCAATACTTCTATCATTTCTCAAGAACCCGAAATTATTGAAAAACAATGAGTACGAGCTTCTTAGTACGAGAAGCCTGGTCGAACTCAAAGCAAACCTCGTCAAGAGGATCAGAGAAGAATTGTACGAAATGAATCTGCCATATCACATGATCTTGAACGGCACGGACTATCGCTCGCCAAAATACTCGACCGACAACAACAACGGTCTTTGTGAAGATGGCGATTATAAGTCAATAAGATATTTCAGCCATGGTAAAGGTCAGATTTTCAAAAAGAAGGCAGGCAAACTGTATCTCGAAATTATTCGGGAAAGTGAATTCGGGAAAAACCTCGAAACCAATATCAGAACATGGCTCGTCGAAGAGCTTGCAAGGGATTGGCAAACTTACGCTTACGGACTATTGCCAGAGAATTCCCTGCATGTTGACGATGATTTTGACAAGATTTACAGCAGCGGTCATCTCTTTGGCGGCGACTTTGGCTCTTGTATGGTTGACAGAGGACGAACCGATTTTTACAAGTATTCAGTGAAGGCAAAGGCGGCTTATCTCACAAACGCAGATGATAAGATAATCGCTAGATGTATAATATTTACTGATGTTTATGATGAGACAGGAAAGAAATGGCAGATTGCGGAACGACAGTATAGCCATAACTGCGACCTTATAGCTCAACAGGCTCTCATAGACGGACTTATCGTAAATGGCTACATATCGGCCTATAAAAAAGTTGGCGCTTCGTGCGGGGACTCCAGAATGTTCCTTGATATTAACGGAAACTCTCTGATAGACAAGAAGTTCCATATTGACTGTGATCTTGAGATGGAAGATATTTTGAGCTATCAGGATTCATTCAAATGGTATGACTATAACAATAATGTAGCTTATAACTTTGACCATCCGGATGCAACTTATGATTTGGGAGTCACTGATTTGAACCTTTATGGCGATGATGACTGTGATGATGATGCATACGATGATTTCCATGAATATTCTTGTTCGGAAGTTCAAGAATGCTATTATCACGGAAGAACTTATTTTGTGGATGTCAACAATATGGACAACTTCCACTGGGTATCATCTGTTGACCAATACCACCACGACGATGACATTATTTGGTGTAACGAATGTAATGAATATCAACTGAATGACAAGTCTGTTTATTCAGATATTACTGGCGAAGACTACTGTTGTGAAGCCTGTCGAGATGCAGCTGAGAAAAAATTCAAAGAACAAAATTGGTATTATAGCGATTTCGACAAGGATTATTATGAGTTTGAGGACGAAATAACCAGATTCTACACATGGGATGAGACAAAGCAATTTTACGTAGCCAAGACAATATCGACCAGTTCATTAGAGGCAAAAATTGATGATGGTGCTTTTATTGAGTTTGACGGTGACTATTATCCGATTATCGAGACAGACAATGCTGGCGTGCCATTCTACTTTAGGAGGGAGGTACTTTATGCAGTTGCTTAAAACGCTCTATCGCATTTACTCACCATCAGGAAAAGAAGACAAGATGAAAAAGTATCTGATTCCCTACGTCAAGAAAATCCAAGGCACATCTGTCAAGTGTGACAAAAAGGGAAATCTTTACATAACCAAAGGTAAATCTGAGACTTACCCATTGATTGTGGCTCATATCGACCAAGTAAGCAACAAGCACAGCTCTGATTTCAAGGCTATCGAGACCAGGGATATAATACTCGGTTATTCAATGAAAGACCGCATGACACAAAATCTTGGAGCGGACGATAAGAACGGCGTTTGGATTGCTCTGAAATGCCTTGAAAAATATGATACTTTGAAGATTGCATTCTTTGTGGAGGAAGAGACTGGTTGCGGCGGCAGTGAGAACGCCGATATGAGCTTCTTTGATGATTGCCGATTCGTAATCCAATGTGACAGACGGGGAAGCAGCGACTTGATTACATCCATCGGCTTCACGGATCTATGCAGCGAGGAGTTCGTCAACGACATAGAACCTGAAAAATACGGCTATATGGAGAAAGCGGGAATGATGACCGATGTGCTGACTTTAAAGGAAAACGGTTTGGGTGTCAGCTGCATCAACATATCCTGCGGCTACTACGAACCTCACAGTGAACATGAGTACACCGTAAAGAAAGACCTTCAAAAGTGCTTGCGGTTTGTCGAGCATATCATTGAGGACTGCACTAAGATATATCCGCATGAGCCTTCCTACAATGGCTACAACGGCTACTATGGATATGAGGTGGAGGACGAAATCTGGGCTATGCTTGAGGAATACCCGGACACCACACCGGAAGAGCTTTACGACTGCTACCACGAGTTCTATCCATCGCTGACATTATGCAGCGTCAGGAGCATCGTGGACAACTTCAAATTCTTCTACGATAACGAGGAAGAACTTACAGGGAAAATAACTTACGAATTAAAACCGAATATCAATGGCAACAAAAAAGATGACAATCAACTACTGGAACACACTAAGTAGAGATTCCAGGGAAAGAGCATTATGCCACGTGTTTCCTATCAACAGAAGCATTGTGGATATGCTGTTAGACGAAAAGCCGAACCTGAAAAACTCACCATTCTGGAAGATGGTTTGGCAAAAAATTAGGATTCCCGAGAAAGGATCCTACTATAAAACAGTGTTTCACGGAACGTATATACCATAAAAGCAACGACTATGAAGACTTACAAGAACATCAACACGGAGCTTTTCAGACGATACGCTCCGAAAAAAAAGATTGAGATAATCGAATCTCTTTCAAAACAGGAAATTTTAGCCGTGACCTCAATTACGATGAAACGGATTGTGAAGGAGGTCGGCCAGAACAGATACTACTCCAGAGACAAATACCTATGGCTGTCAAAGGAGCGGCAGACAGGTAACGACTGGAATAGCTGGTTCAAAGGCGTGGAGCTGACAAAGGGAACGCTCTATGTGAAGCTTTATGTCCAGTACGAGAACACAGACACCGATGCTTACGAGAAATACACCACGTTCTTTGCATCAGGTGAATACAACGGCGAAATCAAAGGCGCTGATATGAGAGGCAACAACCGTACCTATTATTATGATTATGATAGCGATGACAAGGCCAAAGCTCTCCGTTCACTGCTTTTGGAGTATGTGAATGTCAAGTATCGTGAAAAATTAAATTCTGAGAGCAATGAGTAACTTAACCGAATTTGATTATGGAATTGCTGAGTATATCTGGAAAATATTGAAAATTCAGCAAATGAAGGTCTGGAGTTGGGGCGTAGATTCCGACAGCGTAAAAACCATCACATGTGGAACAGAATTTCACGTCCAAGGCTTTTTGATGACCGGGACTGTGAGGATCCTTTACGACGAGGGTATGGACTTATTCAACCTCGAATTTCAGCCAGATGAAAATACGTCAGAACCCGAAAAAGTTGAGGGAGTGTATTTTGACAGTCTGGTTGATACTATAGATTGCCACGTAGAGTATGATGCGAATTATCAGGAAAATATTGAGAAAGCTTATACAATCGTGGAGGTCGCAGTGTGAATTAATGTGTTCAAACCGTTTTGTGTTCATTTAATTGATATACGACTCGGTTTGAACACCATTTCAGTATCTTTTTAACTCAAAGTGTTATTTAAATATGAAGTCAGTCATTTATGCAAGGGTGTCATCGGTCGGAGACCGACAGAACACATCAAGACAAATTCGAGATTTGGAGAAGTACGCCAACGACAACTCTCTGGAAATTGAAAAAACATTCGAGGAACACATCAGCGGTGCAAAGAAGAAGCGTCCCGTCCTCACAGAGTGCCTCAACTATTGTTTCGAGAACAATGTTGATACACTTCTCATATCCGAACTTTCACGTCTCGGACGTAATGTGGATGACGTGTTGGCAAATGTACAACTATGCAAGGAACACCATCTGAATGTCTTTTTTCAGAAAGAGCAGTTATCCATCTTCAATGCTGATGGGAAAGAGCACCCGTTTCTTACCATTTTCATCGCTGTGCTGGGAACTTGTGCCGAGATGGAACGAGAGAACATTAAGTTCAGATTAAACTCTGGCAAGGAGAAGTACATTGCCGAAGGAGGAAAGGTCGGTCGTAAGGAAGGTTATCGGAAACCCGACGAGAAACTACAGGAGGAATACGCCGGAGTCATCAAACTTCTCAGAAAAGGCTATCCAGTTAGAATGATAGCTAAGAACGAGGGAGTTGGCATATCGACAGTGATGCGAATCAAAAAGAAGTTTAACATTTAACAGAAAGGAGATTATCATGCCAAATTGGGCGATCACAAATTACAAGTTTAAAGGTGCCGACGAGAGTCAGGCGAAAGACCTTTATCAGAAAATCGAAGCACTCAACAAGATGGATAAGCCGTTTGTAGAGAATGGCTTTGGAAAACTATGGTTAGGCTGCGTTGTGAATTACCTCGGCGGTGATTACGAAACAGTGTATTGCCGTGGCGAAATCAGCAGTTACGACAAGGACGGCGACACAGTTAGTATGTGTTGTGAGACGGCTTGGGACGAAATGCCTGAGTTTAGACACTTTATCGAAAGCAAATATCCAGGTTCGAAGATTTATTACCAAGTCGAGGAGAGTGGAAATCTGGTTTATGCTACTAACGATAGAGAGGGGAAATACTACCCTGAACGCTATTTGCTCGATATGTACGATGATAACGAGTATTTCTGCGACCTCGAATCAGTTGCAAAATACGTTGGCGGTACAATCGGGAAGGAGGTTAAACCAGATGTTGGAGCTATCGAGACGGCCATAGACGAATTTATGGAAGAGCATCCGGAGGAGGAAAATTGGATGTCATTTCATGTTTTTGAAGTGTGTGACGATTAAACAAGAAAACGGACTTTTACGTCCGTTTTTCTTTTCTGCTGTTGTATTATATTACAAAACACCTGCATTTTTGTTTTTTCTTCGTAAATAATCGACGGCAAATATTGCTTAGTGTTTGTGCTTCATATACATTTGCAGAAAAAAAATAATCATGAATTTCAACAAAAAATTTCCATAGTATGAGCATTAGTCGAAAAAATGATTAAATTTGCGGTTGAATCTGGGGGAGAAATCCTGGATTTGGCAAAGAAAAGCATTTTTTAGGTCCCAGACTATAAAATCGCCAATTTTAAAAGTTACAAAGGACGAAGACTGATGCTCTCTTTCTGTTAGTGTTATCAATTTGGCACAGCCAATTGGTATATAACAGCGTGGGAATATTGTTACTTCGGTTCATTTTGTAACGGGCGTTTGGCGATGCCTTTAGTTTGGTGAACTTGAAAGGATCAAGTCTCACGCTTTTCTTTTAAACGATTAACACTAACTGATTAACAAACAGCCAGCCTTGGTGGGACTTGCAGGCAAAAACATAAGAATTATGCTTTACAGAATTACAGTAAAACGCTTAAAACTATGTAACGGAGTACGACTTGAACCTGGAATGTCGGTTGAAGTGGTAGTGAACGGCTATGCAAATCCTGTATGGTCAAACGACGGACAGATTGCCGTAGAATGCTTTCGATTTAAATGTGGAAAAAATTGGAAAAACATATTAAATGGATAACGAAACAATTGAAAAACTCAGGGAATACAAACAATTAGTTGCAGAAGGTATTCTCACACAGGAAGAGTTTGAAAATGAGAAAAAGCAGCTTTTGTCAAACAAAGCAATGCTTCCAAGCGACGATCAACAAAACAGTGCTGTAACAGAAATGCCGCAACAGCAATCGAGGCCGCTACGTACGATTCATGTGCCATTATTGCAAAGAAAAATTGTAATGGATCAAAGTACACCAGACGGAGTGGTTAAAAAATGTGAAAATCTTATGACAACAGGGAAAATATATTTATTTATAGGCATCGCTTTGGATCTGGTTTTTGTGTATTACCTGTTTTCCAAAGGCTTTTGGGCAATATTAGGTGCCATGTTCTGGGCTGCGACTCCTGGTACTTTACTTATTATTACAGGTGCCACAGCTTTACAGAGATACACAGAGCTTCGTGATAAATTTGTTGGCCTTTCCCAGCGTGAGTTTGAATACGTTCAAGAAGTGATTCGTACAAAAAGAGCCAATGAAAAAGAGGCTATAATCACATTTGTCGATGAATTCGAGAAATCGTATCAAGAACAAACAGGAAGAAATGTGTGGTATGACACAGGAGAGTATGTTGGTCGGAAATTATTCGGTAATGATTGATTATTGTGAGTACATGTCATCAATAAGAAAAATTTAATAATTAAAAAACAAAAACTATGATTTACAGAGTTACAGTTAGACAATCAAAGAACACAAACGGTGTTCGCATTGAACGTGGAATGTATGTTGATGTGGTAACAAACAGCTTTGGTGACCCTGTTTCAACCAACGGAGGACAGGTCGTCGCTGACGCTTTCATGAGAATTTACGGAATTGACATTCGAAAAGCCGGAGCTTTAAGCAGAGCTTGGCTGGATGTGGAAAGGATAGGATAACTAAAAACTTTTAAAAATGAATAATACTGACACTTATGTTCAATTTGCCAGAGACATAGAAAGATTTGTTGATGGCGCACTGGATGATGAGATTAAAAAGGCGATAAGATCACGAGCTTTGATTGCTGGAATAGTAATGGCTGTTCCTTTATGGGGATTAGAAGTAATTATTTATGCAATTTGTCTTTGGGGGGCATACAAAACAATATGCGATATAAGTCATGTCCCTTTTCGAGAAAATTTCTTCAAAAATGTATTATCAGGATTCATTACCAATTTGATAGTAACATTTATATTAGGACTGTTAATGGATTTGATTCCTGTCGTAGGGTGGATTGCTTCGTTTGCCATGGGGTTTGTTTCATTATATTTAAGTGCTATGGGTTATGTAAAAGTATTGAAACAATTTCATGGGAATAAGCTCAGAACTAATGTAAACTTTCGAAAAGGATATCATAATATGAAGAAAAATACATATTCGAAAGATACAACTATCGATAAAGTCATCAATGGTGCATCAAAATATATTGATACATCAAATTATTGAATATGGTTATTACTATAACTTTTTAACTATTTTAACAAAATAATATGGAAAACAACAATTATCAAAACACAAACACCGAGTATTCAAAAGAGTACAGTGAATCATCCTTTTGGGATAAAGTTAAGAAATTTGCAGTCAATGCGGGAAGTAAAGTTATATTTAATGCGTTAATTCTTTATTACACACTTCAGTCAACAGAAACTCCAGCATGGGCAAAAACAGCGATTTTGGCTGCACTTGGTTATTTTATTGCTCCTTTAGACATTATTCCAGACGCAATACCTGCTGTCGGTTTTGCTGATGACCTTGGAGCTTTAGCAACCGCATATACGACCGTTTCAACATACATTACATCTGACATCAAACAAAAAGCCAAAGAAAAAATGAAAGATTGGTTCGGTGAATCAGAGTTAAATGACCTTAATTAGCATATTATGAACAAAGAAACAAAAGATAAACTTAAGAATTATTTGTATGTATTAATTGGTTTAGTCATTTTTGCAGCAATAGTAATCGGTATATATTATTTATGGGAAGCTGGCTGGAATTTTAGAAAAAGGCACCCATGGACAATTGTTACCAGTATTATTGGAACAATAATAGCAATAATATACTTTGCTGGGCATTCTGACAACAAAAATTCGTGATATGATTTGCTGAATAGTATAAAACTTCAAAAATGCAGATGTTTTGTTATTTACTACAATTCATTTGCATTTTTATTATAAACATGATATAATTCTGCTTTTAAAAGATTCTCAGTTATAATGTTGCTGTATTTTTGCACCGTTAAAAACAGCATTATGAAAAACACCCACTCCCCATGGCTAAAAATGAACTGGCGGCGTCAATGCAGGCCGATGACACTTCAGGAACTTATCCTGAAGAGCGACTTTCATGCCATGATGAAACACATCACCAATTTTTCCGAGAGGATGATTGGTCTGAATCGGCATTTTTATTGTGCCGTAGAATACATACGCACTATGAAGGTGAAGTACGACCCCGATTATATTCTTGCTAAAAATTATGATGGCTGGCCTTCTGTCTGCAACTTGGAAGGAAACTCATGGCGTATATTGCTCGGTCACCCGGTGCAACGTGCCAAAGACCTCCACTGCCATTCTACGGCTTCACGCCTGAAGAACAACATGCTCATTTCGAACATGAAAACGAAGAGATTGAAAGACAAATGCGAAACGATGAGATGTGTTTGTTGGACGATATCTACACTGACGAGGAAATCAAGGAATTTGCCTTAAGTGGCTTGTCAAGAGTCAGGGATGAGGTGTTGGAAAGGCTGTTCACCCCCGAAGAAATCGTCGAAATCAAGAAACGCCGCAAGGAACGAGTAGATGCCGAAAACGCCAGAAGAGATGCCGCCGATGAAGAAGAAAGGAAACAACTGGAGCAAGAGGCTGCGTTAAAGTTGGAATTGAGAAAGAAAGACGCGCAAGAGAGACGGAGGGAGTGGTATCGCAAACGGAGAAGAAGCAGACGGAACAAACACAAATAGTATTTTACTTTAGAATAAGATTTTTTACAATATGACAACAGCAATATACATTCCCGACAAGAACGCCAACGGTAAAGATTACCTATCCTGCAACGGTATTTGCGGACTAAACGGAAATACTGATATCCTATCGGCAGTGGATTTCCCGAAAGGACGACACATTTACAAATCGAACGTTTCTTGCAAACGAAAGCCGTGACGTGAAAAACAGATTAGTTCCAGTGTCGTTTATGACAAAAGTTTACAATCCGGTTCACGCCTTCGATAAATTCGTGAAAAAACTTGAAGAATATGGCGAAAACGTAGAGTCAAGTGTGCTTGATGAACTCAAAAAAGCACTTAAGCAAGAGCATGGAAGAAGAATCGTCTTTATGGTGATGGCAACTCTAATATTTTTGGCTATATGCCTGATTTATAAATAATTATATCGTTTTACTCTATTTTATCCACCATCTCAATGCCAAATTTCTTAATCTTCTTGACAGGAATGTAAATCATAAACTCGTCAAAAGCGATATATGTCGTATTTCCCATCACGATCAATCCGACACGAGAGTCGATGGTTAACTTCGAGAACGATTCCCGCATATCTATTGGGACTTTATAAAACTTTTCTCCGTCAGCGGTTGATATGTATATCGCATCCTGGGTGATGGCGTACAGATT
>CAJOEP010000040.1 GCA_905233445.1 uncultured Bacteroidales bacterium
CACATCACGTCGGGGTTGGGAGTCAGTCCTTTGCGCACTGAATCCATGGTATAACGCGCTACGCGGTCGTAGTATTCTTTCTGCAGGTCTATGATGTCGAATTTGCAGCCGTATTTTTTGGCGATGTAGGTTGTAATCTCTATGTCTTCCTCCGAAGGACAGTCCATGAGGTCTTCCTTGCCTTCGAGGCCTATTTTTATATAAAAGATATGAGGATCAAGGCCTTGCTCTTTTAGGAGAGGCACTATAACAGAGCTGTCAACGCCGCCAGAGACTAATGCTGCAATCTCCATCGGTTACCAGCGTTTCTCGTAAACAGTTCTCTTGACAGGGATGGTGAATCCGTATTTGCCGCCTCCCATGTCGGTCTCGGCTGAGCCGTAGATGCCGCCGTTGCGTTTACCCTTGTAAGCAGCCCACATGCGGTCGCCGTATGAGAAATGCCACCACTCGCCAGGGAAGTTCACAAAGCCTTCTTTCTTCATGAGTTTCACGAGTTTCTTGCGGTTTTTGAGCTGCGCCTTGGTGATATGTCTGCTATAAGTGAACGTTGAGTCGTTGTATTCGTGGAATTTTGTGCCGTAATCGAAGTCAACACCCTCGTTATTGCACAATGCTACATCCACTGCACCGCCAGTCTCGTGGCCACCCAAGCTGCCTTTCGGGTCCTCGGTCTTGAATTTGGCGAGTTTCATGGCCTCGTGACGCCCGATGCCCGGATTTTCGGCTACAATCTGCGAAATCACATGCTCAAAGCCTTCACTCATTTTGATTCTTGAACGGAAAGTCTTGTAAATCTTAAGGTTAACACCTTCAGGAAGTCGGTCGGCAATTCTATAAATCTTGAAAAGCACCTCTCTTCTAATCAAATTTGGTTCTTCGAGTGTCACATTGTTGAAAATGATGTGCTTGTGAGGCAGGAAATCGACAAGAGGGTCGAAATTATCGTGGACGTGAACCTTGCTTATATAGCGTCTCGACATGATTTTTCTGAGTCCGAGAGTATAAGCCATATGATGCAGATGGAATCTGAGGTGTCTTCTCCTTCTCTTTGATTTGAAATACCAAATCAGCCAAATTATTATGATGAGAGCGATGAGTCCGGCTGCGAAATACGGCAATTTTGCCATTATAGCAGCCTTGTGCTGTTCATACCATTCAAGAATATATTCTAACATTTCTTTTTTATTTTAATTCAACCAAAATAGGGCAATGGTCGGAGTGTTTTGCTTCCGGAAATATTGCCGCGTTCTTTAAATTGTCTTTTAGAGAATCTGTAAGTATATGATAATCAATGCGCCATCCTTTGTTGTTTTCGCGTGCGTTGGCGCGGTAGCTCCACCATGAGTAGTGATGTGGCTCTTTGCATAGCGTGCGGAAACTGTCGATGTAGCCGTCGCTCAGGAAGTCGGTAAACCACTGGCGTTCTTCTGGCAGAAAGCCCGAGTTGGTGGCGTTTCTTACCGGGTCGTGGATGTCGATGGCCTCGTGGCAGATGTTGTAATCGCCCGAAAGCACGAGGTTTGGACGTGTTTTCTTCAGTTCATTGACATATTTTCTGAAGAAATCGAGCCATTCCATCTTGAAATCCTGGCGTTCGTCGCCCGAGGTGCCTGAAGGATGATAAACGCTAACGATTGATAAATCGCCAAAGTCGGCTCTCAGGAAACGTCCTTCGTCGTCATATTTCTTGCAGTTCATTCCATAAACCACGTTGTCGGGTTCTTTTTTCGTCAGAATTCCTACTCCGCTATAACCTTTTTTCTGCGCTGGGAACCAATAGCTATGATAGCCCATCGCCTCGATTTCCATCACCGGAATCTGGTCAGGTGTCGCCTTAAGTTCTTGAAAACAAACGACATCTGGCGAGACAGTGTCAAGCCATTCGAGCAACCCTTTTGAGATCGCCGCCCGGATTCCGTTTACATTATAGCTTATAATCTTCATTCGAGGTGCAAAAATAATATTTTTTTTTGATAAAATGTATTTGTAAATAAAATCATTTTATTTTTGCGATATGAGATTAAGGTTTAAGACACGGGCAAAAGTTTTCTTTAAGTCGTTGAACAAATGGAGGTTAGCTCATTTGTCCGACCGACAGTTTATGATACTTTTGGCTGTCCCGACCGGTTTTTTGGCGGGAGTGGCGGCTGTGTTAATCAAGTTTCTTACCCATACTATCAGAGATTTCTTTTTTTATCTCCGCACCTTAGACCCTAATTTCGATTATATGTTCTTTGTCATGCCTGCAATAGGTATTTTATTCACTATCATTGTGATACGATATATCATCAGGCGTGAGGTCGGGCATGGAATTCCGGGTTTGCTGTACGCTTTGTCGCGAAACAAGGGCATTGTGAAGCCTTATACCACTTTCTCGTCGATTATCACTAGCGCATTGACTGTCGGCTTTGGCGGTTCAGTCGGATTGGAAGGTCCTTCGGTATCGACTGGTGGTGCCATCGGATCCAATATCGGACAGCTTTTGAAGCTTAACCAAAAGCAAATCAACGTGTTGATAGGTATGGGCGGTGCGGCGGCTTTGGCGTCTATTTTCCAGGCACCAATAACCGGTGTCATCTTCGCGATGGAAGTCTTCATGATTGATATCTCAATGACCGCGCTCGTACCTATATTAATATCGGCTTTCTGTGCTATTTTGACTTCTTATTTCTTCCTTGGCCGAGCTTTTGAGTACGAAATCACTATTGCGGAGTCGTTTGTTCCTTCAAACTCATTGTATTACGTGGGGTTAGGTATCGTCGTCGGACTTGTTTCCGCATATTTCATGAGGGTTTATTTCAGCATAGGGAAGAGATTTGATACCATCGAGAATCCCTGGAGGCGTTTCATCATTGCGGCATTGTGCCTCGGTGCTTTAATTTTCGTGTTTCCGTCACTTTATGGTGAGGGTTACGAAACCATCAATGCGGCACTCAACGGCAATGCGACTGATATATTACAAAACACTGTGTTCCAGTCATTTAGCGATAACATATGGCTGGTGATAATCGTTTTTGTGGCTATAATTCTTTTCAAGGCATTTGCCACATCACTCACTTTTGCGGCTGGCGGAGTCGGAGGTACTTTCGCTCCGGCATTGTTCCTTGGTGCTATGACTGGTATGGTTTATGCATTGGTTATCAATAATTTAGGTGGAAATCTGGAGGTCGGAAAATTCGCTCTTGTGGGGATGAGCGGACTAGTGGCCGGAATGCTGCATGCGCCTCTCACCGGCATCTTCCTCATCGCAGAAATCACCAACGGATACTCGCTGATGGTCCCTCTGATGATTGTGGCGGCACTCTCGCTGGCCATCAACAGGATTTTCTTCAAGGAGTCAATCTACACTCAAAGCATAGCCGAAAAAGGCGTGAAAGTGTCGTTTAACAAAGACGAAACCATCCTTAACATGATGACTTCCAGTCACTTGATAGAGACAAACTTCAGCACTATCCGTCCTGACCAGACCTTGGGCGATTTGGTGAAAATCATTGCGTCCTCATCAAGAAACATCTTCCCGGTGGTGGACGAAAACGGCGAGTTTAAAGGGCATATCCTCTTCGATGATGTGCGCCAGTTCATGTTCGACACTTCGCTTTACGACATTCCGGTCGAAAAAATTATGGTTTATCCAGAATACGTAATCAATTACGATGAGCCGATGGAGAGCATAGTGCAGAAATTCGAAGAGTCGCATAAATACAACATCGTGATTGTTGAAGACGGCAAATACCTCGGCTACATCTCCCGTGCCAACGTCTTCACAACCTATCAAGCTACTCTGAAGGAGATTTCCGCTGAGTAGTTTTCTTGTCATTTCGACCGGAGTGGAGAAATCTCTCAACCCAAAGCATCCACATTAGGAATATCACCACGTAGAACATTATCTTGAAAATAACGTCGTGCGCTAAAGCGAAATCATTTGGATAAGGCCTTAAAAACAAGCATATTCCGACGATTCTAACCACATTAGTAAACTCTATAATCACCAATCCTAACGGGATATACCATGCCTTGTGCTTCCAAGGACCAGGGAAGATGATCATCAGGAAAAGCCAATGCATCCATTGCTTGAGGCTGGTGCATTCGGGTGCCACGGTGACTGCCGAATAAGTGCCCTCGTTGTTTAAAAACAATATGGTATGTTTCTGTGTCACGAAATCCATTCCGATGATATGCTCCAAAGTCCAGGTGCTCTGGCCGAAAAGCAAGGTCGAAGCCCAAGCGAACAGCTTATCGACAAGCCCTTTCACCGGCCAATAATCGAGAGTGTAGTTCCATAAGTTATACAACAGATGGAAACTGAAAATCAGCACGAAAAACAACCCCACGTCGAAATACGACTGGTAGTGTTTGTCAGCGTAAAGTTCTTTTATCCTGTCTTTGGTGAGAGTCATCGCTAATTCCATCTGTAACCAAGGGTGAAATACACCGAGTTGGTTTTCGATTTGGTGTCAGAATATCTGTAAAGTATGCTGTTGTGGTCGTCATTGCCGATGTATGGTTCCTTGGCTTTAAGCACATCGAGAAGTCCCACGTTGACATGCAAAGCGCAGAAGAAACTATCGAGCCAATACCATGTTACGCCTATGGTTCCGCAAAGGTTGAAGGCTTTGTAATCTTCGTTGTTTTTGTATGCCAAGGTTTTATGAAGAGGGCCACGTTCAACATCCTTACTCATTTTAACGCAGAAACTCGGTGTCACACCGGCCTCAACCGACAAATCTTTTGCAAAGACGTTGAATTTCAATAACACAGCAGCACTGATGTTGCTCATTTTCAATGTCCCGCTATATTTGTATTCGGTCCAGGCATTGTCGTTGAGGTTTGGATATTCAATTTTGCCTGATAGCGCATAGCCATACTTGTTATAAAGGAGTCGCAGCTGTAATCCGACTATCTCGTTGATTGGAATCTCGTAGTAGGCACCGATGGTGAACGACGGTATTGGAGTGACAGAGGCGTCGGCAATTGGCAGATAACGAGCAGTGAGGGTGACCGTGTCTGTTATTACTCCGCTGTCGTCGTAGTACATATCGCTGTTGACGGTAGTAGTGTTGGCGCCTACGCCAAGAAACAAACCGTATCTATAGTCTCTTTGCGCCTGCATTGTTGTCGCAAATATTGCCAAAATCACGATGAGTAATGCTAATTTTTTATTCATAACTGAAAAAATTTTTTACAAAATTAGTAAAAAAATGATAAAAGTAGTATTTTTGTGAGATTTTTTAAAAGATTTTTATGAATTTAAGAGTGACATGCGTTCAGAATGATGTCATTGCGAGAGACCCCGAGGCCAACCGCCGTCATCTTGACGAGATGCTTAAAGATGTGGAAAACACTGATGTAATAGTGCTTCCAGAGACTTTTACTACGGGTTTTCCTGCCGACCCTAACGAGTTTTCGGAGGTGCTTGGCGGTCCGACTATGGAATGGATGGAGAAGGTTGCGAGGGAGAAGAATTGCGCTGTCTGCGGCACGATTATCCTTAAGATGGAACAGTTCTACAACTCTTTCATCTGGATGCAACCCGACGGAAAGTACTTTATTTACAACAAAAGGCATCTTTTCACCATGGGAGGCGAAATAGGACTCAATCCGGGTGAGGAACGCATTACTATTGAATATAAAGGATGGAAAATCAGACCGTTTGTGTGCTACGACCTGCGTTTTCCGGTTTGGGACAGAAATAGCTGCAAAGACGGGAAGTTCGCTTACGACATCGCCATTTTCACTGCTGAGTGGCCGAAGAAGAAATCGGAGGTGTGGAACACCTTGCTGAGAGCGCGAGCCATTGAAAATCAGGCGTATGTGGTGGGAGTGAACCGAGTTGGCATCGACGACAGTAATATCGAATATAAAGGCGAGAGCATGGTGCTGAACGTTAAAGGTCGCGTGGTGGAGCAGGCTCAGCCTGGAGAAAATGTGTTTACAGCGGAGCTGAGTGAGTTCGAACTGGAGGCGTTCCGCCAATACTTTGTAGTGGCAAAAGATTGGGATTAAATTTAAAATTATGGATATTATCATTGCTGGAGACGGTGAAGTTGGCATGCACTTGGCGGAGGCCTTGGAACGCAGCGACCATAACATCACCATTGTGGATCCGCACGAGGAGCTTCTGAAAATGATGGAGTCGCATTCCGACCTGATGACGATTGCCGGTGACTCCACTTCTATCAGGGTTTTGCAGAAAGCCAACGTGAAGAGGGCCGACATGGTCATCGCAGTGCTTCACGACGAGCATATCAACCTGCTGACAGGCATTTTGGCGAAGAAACTCGGTGCCAAACGCGTGATTGTGCGCGTCAACACTATGGAAAACCTCAGCCCGGAGTCGTGGCGAATATACCAAGACCTCGGCATCGACGGCATCATATCGCCAGAAGACATTGCTGCTCAAGAGATTATCACCTTGCTGAAGCAATCGGCAGCCACCGAGGCTTACGACTTTGCAGGCGGTAAGCTCGAGATGTATATGATGAAGCTTGAGGAAAACGCCACGGTGCTTAACAAAAGTCTCGGAGAGATAGCTGAGCGTTTCAAACACCTTGATTTTAAATTGGTTGCGGTGCATCGCAGACAAAACACATTCATCCCGCACGATAACGACATACTCAGGGCGGGCGATATGGTTTATGTCATAACAAAACCGAGTGCTGTGAGAGAGCTGATGCAGATGAGTGGCAAGCAGAAATACAATATCCGTAACGTGATGATTATCGGTGGCGGTCGTGTCGGCCGTATCACAGCAAAACGTCTCGAAGAAGTCATGGATATGAAAATCATCGAGATGGACAAAGCCCGCTGCCAGGAACTCTCGACATCGTTGTCTAACACATTGGTAGTCAACGCTGACGCACGCGATGTGGATATGCTCGAGGAAGAAGGTATCAAGAGTGTAGATGCTTTCATCGCGGTGACGGAAAATACAGAGACGAATATTCTGACCTGTTTGCAGGCTAAGGCCTATGGAGTGAAAAAGACAATCGCTCTTGTCGATAACATTGACTATATCGACATCTCGCAAAGCATCGGTATCGACACTATCATCAACAAAAAACTTATCGCGGCGAGCTACATCGTGCGCTACACCCTGGGCGACAACGTCTCAACATTGAAATGCCTGAGCGGCATCGATGCCGACATCATGGAGTTTTTGGTGCCAGATGGATGCCTTGCGACGATGAGGCCTATCAACAGGTTGCATGTTCCGGAAGGAGCGATCATCGGTGGCATTATCCGAGGCGAAACCAGCTTCATCGCAAGCGGCGATTTCCAAATCGAGGCCGAAGACCGCGTCGTCGTTTTGGTGCTTCCGAATGCAATCAAAGAAGTAGAGAAGTTGTTCAGATGAAACGAATTCCGGTTTTTGTAAAAATCACAGTTAAACTGTATTTGCTGCTGATTGCGATATATTTCGTTTTCAGGGTGGCGTTGCTTTTGCTGAATTTGGACAGGGTAGGAGAGACCACGTTTTGGGAGGTGCTGCAGGCCTTCGTGATGGGCGTGCGCTTTGACATCGTAACTATTGGATTTGTAATTTCAATACCAACCATAATATTAACGATTTTTTCATTTTTTGGAAAGAAAAGCCGAGTCTTTGAGCAAATCTATACATGGGTTCTAACTGTCTGTTTTACAATAACATTCGGTATTTGTGCAGCTGATATACCTTATTTCGAACAGTTTTTTGACAGGTTCAACATCACCGCTTTCGAGTGGATGGCTACTGGCGACAGTGCATTCGTCTTTAAAATGATATGGGAGGAGCCGACATACATTCTCATGATGCTGCCTGTGCTGGCATGCGGTTTCATATTCTGGTTCTTTGCCAATAGAATTATGAATCGTTCAACTGGTTGGGAATCTGTACATTATGTTCATTATGGGATAGCTACTGTTTTGCTCTGGGGCTTGGTTTTCATAGGGATGAGGGGTCGTTTGAATGAAAAATCTCCAATAATGGTTGGCACTGCATATTTTGGCAATAACGCCATGCTCAACCAGCTCGGACTGAACCCGAATTTCACCTTGGCGAGAAGTTGGCTCGATAGTAAAAATCCTGATAATAAGGGAGTTAGCTTTATGTCGAACGAAGTTGCAGCCGCAATAGTGCAGAAAAATTTGAACATAAGTAATCCTGATGCTGATTTCCCTATAGCACGAGAAATAGTATATGATAAAGAATCGAATAATTACAATGTTATTATTGTAATAATGGAAGGAATGAGCTACAACAAGACAGCTCATGGTGGAAATACGGGAAATCTCACTCCGTTTTTAGATTCGTTGATGTGCAACTCGTTGAGTTTCAATAATTGTTATACAAGCGGAACGCACACTTACTGCGGCATTTACAGCACTTTTGTGTCGTATCCGGTGATATTCCGCAACATGCCTTTGAAGCGCATTCCGGTATTGCAATACGATGGTATTGCTGCCACATTACAGAAAAACGGTTATCAGACGGCTTATTTCACAACTCACGACAAGGAGTTTGACAATGTGGCTGGTTTTTTGAGTCAAAACGGTGTTGAGCGTATCGTTTCGCAGGCCGATTACCCTGTTTCGGAGGTGAAGACCACGTTGGGCGTACCTGACGACTTTATGTTCCGTTTCTCGATGCCTGTTTTTGACGAGATGGCCGATAATGGCAAGCCTTTCTTCGCTGCCATGATGACCGCTTCCGACCACGGTCCCTTCTACGTTCCTGAATATTTCACGCCTCGCAGCGACGATGTGCGCTATCAGATTACGGAATATGCCGACTGGTCACTGAGCCGTTTCATTGCGATGGCTAAGGAAAAGCCTTGGTTCGACAATACCCTGTTCGTATTTGTGGCCGACCACGGGGCGGTTTTGGACACCGACTATTCCATCCCGCTGAGCTATTTCCATACTCCGCTGGTGTTTTATATGCCTAAACATCTGCAACCATTTGAAAATGAGTCTATTGCGAGCCAGATGGATGTTTTTCCTACTATAATGGGAATTTTGGGAAAAAGCTATGTGAATAACAGTTTCGGTGTTGATTTATGTCGGGAGGACAGAAGGTATGCCTATTTCATGGGTGACGACAAATACGGTGTTATCAACGGTGAGTGGCTGTTTGTGAACAAACCTTCGGAAGACCAGAAGGGATTGTACCGATATGTTGAAAAAGAGAAGAAAAACCTCATTTCGGAGTATCCCGAGGTGGCGTCTGAGATGCAAAAATATGGCGAATCGGCGTGGCAAATCAGTGAGTATCAGTTAGATAAGAAAAAAACAAAAATTTTGTCGCACGAATAAAAAATATATGTAATTTTGCGGTCGGAAATGCCCAATGGTGTAATTGGCAACACGACTGACTCTGGATCAGTAAAGTCTAGGTTCGAACCCTGGTTGGGCAACAAGCAGAAAATTGAGATGTCAAATGATGTCTCAATTTTTTTTTATTTTTTTTGTCGAACCTATTTGTATTATTATTATCTTTGCAAATAACTATTTTTGGCTCAAAAAGCTTGGCCGAATCTAGTATGAGTTGAGTAAAAAATCCCACAAGGTTTTTGTAAATAATTGAAATCCAATAAGATAGACGATTTCGATGTCCCCGAGATATGCTCGATACTGTAACTGTGCCTCTTTAAATAAATGAATATATTAAATAAATGAATATAATCGAGAAAAATGCGATAGCTTGGTATGTGTTAAGAGTGACATATCAGCGTGAAATAGCGGCATCAAAGTCGCTAAACGAGATGGGTATTGAGAATTTTGTTCCTATTGTCAAGACTAGAATTCGCAATGAAAGAGGTATTTCGATAGGCTGGAAGGAAGACCCATTGTTGCACAATTACATTTTCATTCATGACTCATACGACAAGATTTTGAAAATCAAGCAAGGGAAGCTCGATTATCTCCGGTTTATGATGGGGAAGGACGACACGGGTCTCAAAAGCGTGCCGCAATATGTTCCCGACAAGCAGATGGCTGATTTCATCAGGGTTGTGAAGAGCAAAGGGATGAAGACCCTTGACCCGGATATCGATTTGCGTAAAGGCGACAGGGTTAGAGTGATGGTCGGGCCGTTTGAAGGCGTTGAAGGAGTCTTTATAAAGATGCCAAACCGCCACGAGAAACGAGTGGTAATCAAAATTGAAGGCGTCGCCGCTGTCGCCACAATGGCCATCAACGCTTCGGATGTTGAGAAAATTGAAGTTAAAGAGGAAAAAAGAAAAGAGTATCATATATAAAAATCTCAGTAGACATGATACTTGTCTTGACGATGTCGTTGACAAGGTTTACACAAGAGATATTTTCAAGAGAGATTAACTATTAAAAAATTAAAGGATTATGTATAAATTGATAGAATTGCCATATGCACAGGACGCCTTGGAGCCTGTGATAAGTGCTCAGACGCTGAGTTTTCACCACGGCAAGCATTTGCAGACTTATGTGGATAATTTGAACAAGCTGCTTCCGGGTAGTGGGATGGAGGATAAGACACTGGAAGAGATCGTCGCGACCAGTTCGGGTGCGATTTTCAACAATGCCGGTCAGATACTTAACCACAATATGTATTTTACACAGTTTGCTTCTCCAGCCGAATCAGATGCTTCTTTACGTATTCTTAAGCAGATTGAAGAGCAATGGGGTTCTCTCTCTGCCTTCCAAGCCGAATTCGAGGCCAAAGGCGTGGGTCTCTTCGGCAACGGCTGGGTGTGGCTTTCGGCACAATCTGACGGAAAATTGGTCATAACACAAGAGACAAACGCAGGCAATCCTGTCACAAAAGGCTTGAAACCCTTGTTGACATTCGACGTGTGGGAGCATGCTTACTATCTTGATTATCAGAATCGTAGGGCTGCGCATTTGAGTGCTTTGTGGAGGATAGTGAATTGGAAGGTGATTGAGGAAAGATACAAATAACAGAAAGAATGATTAACGTAGGAATTATCGGATGTGGCTTCGTGGGTGGTGCGTTGAAGCATTGGCTGGAGCATAACAATCCTGACTGTAAGCTTTTCATCAGCGACCCGCCTAAGGGATACAATGATGATTTGAGCGATATCGACATCGCATTCTTGCAGATTCATGTTCCTACTGAAGACGACGGCACGCAGGATTTGACGCTGATGAAGCAGTTGATAAGAAACCTGCCCGATGTGCCGGTGTTTGTCCGCACCACGATTCTTCCCGGCTCCAGCGAGATGCTTTCAAAAGAGACAGGACATCAGGTGTGCTACATGCCGGAATTTCTCACTGAGCGAACATATATTGAGGATTTCAACAAGCAGACGATGGTGTTTACTGGGGCGCACGAGCTTCTTGGCAAGATATTTGTCGGGAAAAAGTTTACCATCATGACTCCGTTGGAGGCTGAACTTACCAAGTATATGCACAATGTGTTTGGCGCTTATAAAGTTACATTCTTCAACGCCTGCCGCGAATACTGTGAACAGATGGGAGCTGACTGGCGCAAGGTGCATACCGGGATGCTGCTTTCGGGATATATCAGTGAAACCCATACTTTTGTGCCTGGTCCGGATGGCAAGTTCGGTTATGGCGGTAAATGTTTCCCGAAGGATGTCAACGCTTTCGCTAAAATAACTGAGGGAACGCCACTGGGTACGCTTTTGGAGCATTTGCATGAGCTGAACGTGCATTTCAGAGGAGAAGAAGAACATATATAAACATTAAAAACGATACACTATCATTAAAAACGATACACTATGGAATTAAAAGGAAGTAAAACCGAAAAGAATCTCATGGAGGCCTTCGCTGGCGAATCCATGGCACGCAACAAATACACATATTTTGCCTCGAAAGCCAAGAAAGACGGATATGTCCAGATTTCGAAGATATTTGAGGAGACTGCAGCCAACGAACAGGAACATGCCAAGATTTGGTTTAAGTATCTGCACGACGGCGA
>CAJOEP010000041.1 GCA_905233445.1 uncultured Bacteroidales bacterium
GTTTGGCAGAAGGTTTGCTATTGCAGCTTGCAAAAGCGATTGCTATGATTAGTGCCAAGAATATAGTTAATGGATTTTTCATGTGCCTTTCTTTTTTCTGTTTCGTGATAAGTTCTTTATACGTGATAAGTTCTTAATACCAGCCCAAATGGATGCTATAAGCACGATTGTCAGGATGGATATGATTTCCAGTAAGACATCGTATTCAACGCTATAATACTTAAGCAATCGACTGAACAAGAAGCCTACAAGAACGCCAACACCGCTCATCAGGGCAATCTCAAGATATTTTTTCATAGTTGTAAAATTGTTAATGAATATTGTTTTGCAAAATTAAAAATTTAATACGACAAATGGCAGGAATATCACTGGAATTTTGTTGGAAAAATGCTGTGCGGAGCTGCGCTCCACACAGCGAAAAATGAGAGTAAAATTGAACCTGTGAAAAATTATTTCACAACAATCTTTTCTGAAAATTCTTTTCCGTCGGACATTCGCACTTTGATTAGGTAGATGGTGTTTAAGCATCAAGTAAGCTTGGGTCAGAAAGAAATTCATATACGCCCATCATCACAATGCCATAATCGTCGCGACGGAGTTTCATGCGCTCGCCGACAATAACCAATTTTTTGAACGAGTCGCCAATCTGAGTCAGCGAACGCTTTTCCTGCTTGATTTTTTCTTCATCAGGCAACCTGTAGGCCGATTGCAGATAATATCTGCGAGAACCAAGATTGCATACAAAATCAACTTCAAGTGTCACACGATGCCATTCGCCATTCTCGTCCTTAACTCGAATATAGACATTGCCCACATCAACCAAGAAACCCCGATAGCGCATTTCATTGAAAACCGCATTCTCCATAAGATGATTTTCTTCGGTTTGGCGGAACGACATAACAGCGTTTCTCAGTCCCAGATCCTTGAAATAATATTTTGGAGTCGAACCGATATATTTTTTGCCCTTTATATCATACCGTTCGGCTTTCTCGATCATGAAAGCGTTTTCAAGGTATCCAATATAAGTCTCAATAGTTTTGTCGGTGATGTTGTTTAATTTCTTTACGCTCTTGAAAGTGTTTGCAAGATTGGTCGGGTTGACAGGACTGCCGATGCTGGAAGCGATAATCCTCACGAGCTCTTCAAACTCTGCCTTGTGTTTGATGTTATAACGCTCGTATATGTCTTTTAGATAGACGGTCCTATAGAGATTTCTCAAATAGGTTGCCTTTTTGTCATCGCCTTTGATGGAAAGGATTTTGGGCAAACCTCCATAGGTGTAATAGTCTTGCCAGCCATCAATAATATCGCCATCGTAAACGGTCATGAATTCTTTGAAAGACAGAGGTCTGACATGGATTTCGTCGCTGCGTCCGCGAAACTCGGTGACTACATCGTTCGACAGGAAATGCGAGTTTGAACCGGTTACATAAACATCGGCATTCTCCTTTTCCACCAAAGAACCGAGTACATCAACAAACTCATCAACACGTTGCACCTCGTCGATTATAATATAGTACCGCTCATCATTCTTCATGTGCTCATCAATCCAATCAAGCAGGCAGTCGGGGTCACGAAAAGCCTTGTTTTTCCTGAGTTCCAAGTCGATGACAAGGATGTGGTCTTTTTTGACACCAACACTCAATAGGTAATCCTTGAATAATGTCTTAAGAAGATATGATTTGCCAACACGACGCAGACCAGTGACAACCTTAATAAGTCCATTGTCTTTGGAATCGATTAGTTTTTGTATATAAATAGATCTTTCTATCTTCATGACATTCAATTATTTATAAAGAATTATAAGTATTTTTATTACGGATTTGTGGCAATTTGGTCATAAATCCGTTGCAAAGATAATAAATTTTCGGCAATAAAGTGAGTTTGTTGCCGAAAATTTGATAATATAATTTAAAAAATGCTGAGCGGAGCCAATTGGCTCCGCTCAGCGAAAAATGAGAGTAAAATTGAACCTGTGAAAAATCATTTCACAACAATCTTTTCTGAAAATTCTTTTCCGTCGGACATTCGCAATTTGATTAGGTATAAACCTGAGGTGAGGTTGGCGATGTTTATTGTTTCAAAATTATCATTTTGTGATTTCAATAATCGTCCGTAGATGGAATAGATTGAGACGGATTGGCATTCTATATTGTCCGATAAACTTATACTTATAATATCTTTTGCTGGATTAGGATAAACCACAAATCCTTTATTTGCAATCGTTTCATCGACAGAATGCCATTGATTGTAAACAGCATCGCAGTCGGTGTCATCTTCTTTGTAAAGAAGGATATCGTCGTTCCAGTAGCAGCGGATTCCATCGACATCAAACTCACCTTTGTTTTCGAGCAATTGCTCTGGGAAGAAGCTGGTGAGATGTCCTATGCCGCATACTACAGTACCACTGAAAACATCATTTGCGTCGCTGATTATCATGGCTTTGAACCAACGAGCATCTTTCACAAGATATCCAACCTCGTCGACATGCACTGTCACACTGTTGTTGCCAGCAGTGATGGTCCATTCGTCACCGACATTTGCACCGAAATCGTAAAGAACCGTAAACTCCTGAAGAGTTTTATTCCACCAATAAACCTTGTTGTTTTCCTCATAGATGTATTCGTGCGTGGTCTGGTTGGCGCGCAAGTCGTAGAGTGTGTTGGTCTTCACGATGACTTTAACCTTGTCATCGTTAATGGTTGAATCATTTTCATGAACGAGATGCTGATAAGAAATCGTGCCGTTAGAATTGATGATTTCATAATACCATTCATCGCCAACCAATTGATAATCAGGCTCGCCATCCATGTCAATAATCGGATAGCCGTCGTTGATACCTGTCACGTCTTCGAGCCATGTGCACTGTCCCAATGAGCCAGCGTTAAGAGCTTCGAGCAGGTCGGTGGTGCCGTATTGTGGCTCGTTGAGCACCCAGCTTGTTGGTGTGGAGCCTTGAGTGAATGCGCATGAGCCTGGAAGATTAGGATGTTCCTGCATCTCTTCATTGCCGCAAGCAGGAAATTCGTTGCCATCGAGCCAGAAACAATTGTAATAGTTTTCATCAGGATGGAATGTATATCCGACGATATTGGCATAACCATAATCTGTTTCAGGCACACCCGACAAATCAGGAGGAGTAATGTTTCCCGTGCTGTAAACATTGAATGCGCTTGAAATTGCATTATGTTCATCCACTCCTGTTATACCGCCAATATAAGCCTCTTGGAAATCACAAGTGCTGGAATTAATTGCCGAAAGATTGCCACGGTTAAAGCTGTTTGAAATCGCACCGCCTGTTCCTGTGATACCTCCTACAAATGTAGAGCCAAAACCCTCGTCGCCTGTAAGATGACCTGTAATTGAAGCATAGTTGGCACATTTATTTATAATACCCAATTGTGCACGACCAACGATACCTCCTGCTGTAGTGGCAATAATTTCAGCGCTTTCATGGTTCACGCATTCCTCAACCACACAATTTACTAACGGAATATTTATTGATATTGGTTTTGAAATTCCTACTATTCCGCCACAATCGCAATCTACTTCGCCTTCTATCACACCATAATTTTCACATTTTTTGTAAACAATGTCACCATGACTATATCCTGTAATTCCACCACCATAGTCAAATGTTATGACATTACTATAATTTACACAATTTTCAATCAAGGAGGAAGCATTGGCATTAACCTGACAATACCCGGCAATTCCTCCTGCCATCATATTGGCCTCAACATGACCATCAGCATTGCAGTTGGAAATATTAGTGTTCATTGCATAACCAACAACAGCACCTGAACTGTATCCATCTGTCAAATAGACGTCAGAAACAATCACATTTTTAATGATGGCATTTTCAGTACAGCCAAACAAACCTGTACATTGATAAACTTCTGATGCAATGCAATAAAGGTTGCTGACAGTATGATCATTGCCATCGAAAACACCTGTAAATGCAGCATATTGTGTACCATTGATTCTATACCCCATTGGTGTCCAGTTGATATTGTCACCTTCACCATTCAGGCAGATATCTTCGGTAAGGATATAGCAGGCGTTGCCGCCAGTACCGTCGTTGGTTTGCTGCGCGAGAAGCGCCAGCTGTTGCGGTGTCGCAATCTGATAAGGGTTTTCCATTGTGCCGTCGCCACCGTTGTATGATTCAGCGACAGTGCCGTCCCAGCAAGGGACCTGAGCTCCGCAAAACATTGCGAAAGCGAGAAAAATTGATAATAAGATGTTCTTTTTCATGATATTAAATATTTATTTGTTATTCTTTTCTTTTTTTGAGTTTCCTCGTGCTTCGCACTCGGAATGACAGACTGTCATTCCGAGCCCCAAAGGGGCGAGGAATCTCACACAGCGGCGACGATTTCTTCAAACGTCCGGTTATCATCCACGAGATTCATTTTCATTTGTTTGATACGCGTTTTGCGTTTGTAATACGAATCGGTTTGCGTGTCGAGCAAGATGGAAATCACCTGATTGGAGAAGCCGTTTTTCGAGAGGCAGCAAATGCGCACGTCCCATTTGCCGAGTTTCTGGTAAAGCGACAGCAAGCGTTGCGAGAATCCGTCATAAACCAGGTCGGTAAGGCTGATGAAATCCGCCCAATCGTCATCGCTAAGCTTGAAATTCAGCGCGTCGGCTGTAACATGCTCGCTCAAGCCCTGAGCCGTGGCGAAAACCTTGTTTCTCGACATGATTTTGTTGGTCATCAGCAGCTCCTTCTGCGATAGCGTCTGGTGGTCACGGCGCAGTTCGTCGTTGGTGCGGATGAGGTTCTCCATGTCGCTCACCAGTTCGTGGATGCGGTTCTGGTCACGCTCCACCTGACTCTTGAAGCGCTCCATCTCGATTTTGTTGTCGCTGATTCTTTTCCTGACAATCAACAGGATAACAAGCGCGACACTAAGCGTGACAGCGATAATGAGATAGAGTTTGAAGCTCTTGGTGCGATGCAGGGTTTCCATCTCGCTTTTCTGGGCCTTGAGCTCATATTCCGCCCTGATGCGCAGGATGTTCTCGTTGTTGTTTTCTTTCTCAACGAGCTTCATGTACTCCAGAAAACGCTCCTCATACTTCATCGCCATCTTGATGTTTTTCTCGTTAAGAGCGATGCCGTAAAGCGTCTGATAAACCGACATCTTTATTCCCGCTCTTTCGCTTTGCAGGGCTTTTTCGAGATATGGCTTCGCCTCGTCATTTCTGTTGACATAGTAATAAAGGATTCCCAAAGTCATGTTGGCAATGTCGAGGTCGTTACCATCCAATCCGCCATCCATGGCATGATGAACACATTCAATCGCCTTCGGATAATTCCCGATTTCCATGTAATAGTCACGACCGATTTCGAGATACAGGTCGTTCACCATCACCGTATCCATTAACAAGGTGGCGACATGGAAAGCCGAGTCATAGTAAGCCTTCGTCTGCGCAAACAATCCCAGTGATTTTGTAACTCGCCCGCAGTTGCGCCACGCGGTCATCATTCCAACGGAGTCGTGGATTTGCTTGAAATCAGCAATAGCGGCGCGGTGCATTGTGAGCGCCTCCTCGAACAGCTGATGTTTGTTGTACATTGCGCCGAGGTTATCTTTGATGTTGGCTGTCAATGCGATATCATCGCCATTTTCAGCCAATGGCAGCGCCTGAAGGAAACACTCGGCGGCCTCCTCCGACAGTCGTTCAGCGCGAAGCTGCACACCTCTTTCATAAAGCGCGCGAGCCTGCCGCTGACGTTTCGCCTGCGAGTCGCATGAGGTCATCAGACCGCCGAGCGCGACCGCAAACCAGTCGCAAAAACATCGATGTTTGACGAAGCAAAATTATGCAAAAACGAAACTTGTCAAGAGGTTTCGGAAGGGACTGAAAATTTTGTCCCTATCATTCGGGGTTTCAATAATTAGTTTTATTGATAATCAATGATTTAAATATAATGATATGGATTTTTTGTCCATACATTAAATGGTCATTTTTTCATTGTTTTTATAAAATCAGTGATTTTTTGGAAGGCTTCTTGTGGCTCATCCACATCCAAACACAATGTTTCCATCGGGCAAAGTCCATCGCCAGTGCGGTTGACGATTCTATCAACTTTTTTATCGTAAAAACAAGGGATATTATATTTTTCAAAAATTTTGATTGCCGGTTCTGAGATTATCAAAGTGTGAACCTCCTTGATTTCACCTAAAACCATGAGGAGCGCCGCTGCTTTCCCGATAACTTTATCGGCCACGGAAGCGCCTTTCAGGAAGCCTTTTTTCTCTTTAAGAAGATATAGAAGCGGCTTCACACCGCGTTCTTGCGAAGTAAAAACATCATCAACTAAAACCACTGAGATAGTGGAATCAGTTGATGATAATAATGATTTCGCTCGTTCTAAGGGTTCGGTCATTTAATGTATTTCACAAAGAAATAACCACCTATCCACTGGATAAGCATTCCAGGGATTCCGATGCGGAAATCGTTGAATCCTGCCACGAATGAGCCTTCAATGAGCCATTCGACCATGCAACCGAAGATCTGGTATGCCAAGACAACCAAAAGAATGGTCCAAAGTGACACTTTGTTGGTCTTTTCAGCAATCCAAGCAGCTGAAACAGCGAGGAAAATCGACTTGATGAGGATGCTCGGGACAACTGCCGCAGGAGGCATTCCGAAAAGCAGACTGTTGACGATAGGCGACAAAACAGCTGTCATCAATCCGACTTTCATGCCGTATTTGTACGATGCAATCAACGTGAAGAAATAAATCGGCAGGAAGATGTGACCGCCATTCGGGATGAGGTGACAAAGCTGTGGCAAAATGATGTTGCCAGCCACGAACAATGTCGCGAACAAATAAGTCTTAACCTGGTCAAAATCAAGGTTATAGAGCTTTACTGATGATGTATTTTCCATATAATTGAATTTTTTAACTGCTAACTTCAAACTGGTAACTGCTAACTATTAAGCCACTGCTTAATCTTATCCATTTTCATGTAGTCGATGTTGTCAACGATCCATTCACGCATTGCCTTGCCCGGCTCGGTCTGCTGCGGATAGCTGATGTAGTCGAGCTCTATGTTGAGTGCCTGCGACACTTTAAGTGCCATCACCGACCAGAGCACGCCTATGTCGCCTACAACCGGGATCGACTTCTCCAGACGTGAGAATGCCGACATCTCCATACGGAACGGGATTTTCGACATTTTCGTCTTAGGCAGACCCTTGTCGATAGCGGCCTGCACATCGCCTGATTTCTTATCGAGATCCCAAGCTTTCTTGAGATTTTCGTCGAGGTCGAAACGAATCAAAGTTTTGTCTTTGAGGCTGTAGGTAGGATAGCCGTTCCAGCTTGCCCAGATGCCGTGACCTGTGTAGGTCTCGAACGGACCGTCGTGGATCTCCTGTGTCAACGCAACAGCTGATTCAATGATGACGTCAGCGCTGCCTAACATCTTTGAGATGCGGAATGTACGGTCACTCACCGGGATACTGTCGGCGATGCTGATACCGACCTGGCCGCCACCGATAAGCTGTGGTACGCTGACGAGCACAGGGACGTTGTTGCGGACACCTGCTCCGAGCATGGTACGCTCATCGCAACCCCAGCCGACGACTTCCTCAAACGGAACATGCTTGGTATGTGCAATCTCCATTATGCTCGCTGCAAATGTCTCATTACGCAAGCCCATAGGGTATGCCATGTTAGCAGCCGCCTTAATGATTACAGTGCCTTCTTTTTCGTTGCAACGCTGCACCAAAGCATCGTCGATAATCATCTCTTTTTTGAGGTCAGCCCATTGAGCGTCAGTGAGTTCGGTAAGCTCGAAGATATCGCCACGAGGCATCTTCTCGAAGTCGAGGAATTCCTCGCCGACATCGTGGATATTGATACGTTTCACCTTGTCGAGCACGCCGCCCATCTCGTGTGAGACGACAGCCGAACTCGTTGTCACTCCATCGATTAAGCCTTTGTTGATGAACTCGGCAATCAATGTGGTGACGCCTTCGTGGATGTTAGGACCAGAGCCTGTCACAACCACCACTTTGCCGCCTCTGCGCTTTGCTTCTACTATCTTTTCGATTGCAATATCGAGGTAATGCCTTGTCTCTTCCGGCAAAGCCTCGTATAAACCTTCTATAAAATCTTTTTCTATTTTCATAATGTTATTTTTTCTCGTCATTCCGACCGACCGTAGGGAGCGGAGGAACCTCATGACGGGGGCGTTAATTCGTTTTTGACCAAGTATCTTTCAATCCTACGGTTCTGTTGAATACCAGATGTTCCGGCGTGCTGTCTTTGTCGACAGTGAAATATCCTATTCTCTGGAACTGGAAATGATCGAGCGGTTTCGCATCGGCGAGATATTTCTCAGCATTGCCTCGATCGGGGTGTTGCCTTCGTCCTGCAATCTTGCCAGTTCGTCACGTGGGTTTTCGACATTCCACAGACGGTCGTAAAGTCTGACTTCAGCTTTGATGCAATGTGCCTGACTGACCCAGTGGATGGTTCCTTTCACCTTACGGTTTGCTTCAGGCATTCCGCTGCGTGTCATCGGGTCATATTCAGCATAAACCTCAACAACTTCGCCGTTTTCGTCTTTCTTGCAGCCGGTGCATTTCACGATGTAGGCATTTTTCAAGCGCACTTCCTTGCCTGGAGTGAGGCGGAAATATTTGTTTGGAGGGCATTCCATGAAGTCTTCCTTCTCAATCCACAGCTCGCGGCTGAATTCAATCTTGTGGCTGCCAGCGCTTTCATCTTCAGGATTGTTGATAGCCTCAAGTTCCTCTGTCTGACCTTCAGGATAGTTGGTAATCACCAGCTTAACAGGATTTACGACTGCTGCCACACGTGTAGCGCAGGCGTTCAGGTCTTCACGGATAGAGCTCTCAAGCAACGCAAAGTCGTTCAGAGCGTCGTATGTTGTGTAACCAATCTTATCGATGAACTTGTGGATTGACTCCGGAGTGTAGCCACGGCGACGGAAGCCGCAAATCGTAGGCATTCGTGGGTCGTCCCAGCCGTTGACAACGCCTTCTTTCACCAAAATCAGCAGGTTACGCTTGCTCATCAAGGTGTAGTTGAGGTTCAGCTTGTTGAACTCGGTCTGACGTGGACGGTTGTCATCCATATTGTCACCTTCACCACGGATTTCCTTGAGCCAGTCGACAAACAAATCATAAAGCGGACGGTGAACCACAAACTCAAGCGTGCAAAGCGAGTGAGTCACGCCTTCGAAGTAGTCGCTCTGACCGTGAGCGAAGTCGTACATCGGGTAGGCGTTCCATTTTGTGCCGGTGCGATGATGCGGAGTCTTCACAACTCTATAAATGATAGGATCGCGGAAGTGCATGTTCGGGTTCGCCATATCGATTTTTGCGCGAAGCACCATACGGCCTTCCTCGATCTCGCCAGAATTCATCTTGTTGAAAAGCTCAAGCGACTCCTCAATCGGACGGTTACGGTACGGACTCTCGGTGCCAGGCTGTGTCGGAGTGCCTTTCTGTGCTGCTATTTCCTCCGACGACTGCTCGTCGATATATGCTTTGCCACGTTTAATCAGTTCGATAGCAAAATTCCAAAGCTGCTGGAAATAATCGGAAGCATAATATTCGTTACCCCATTGATAGCCAAGCCATTGGATGTCTTCCTTGATGGCGTCAACATATTCCATGTTCTCTTTTGTGGGGTTGGTGTCGTCGAAACGCAGGTTGCAAACGCCGCCGTAGTTCTTGGCGATGCCGAAATCCAAGCAGATGGCCTTGGCGTGACCGATGTGGAGGTAGCCGTTCGGCTCAGGTGGGAAACGTGTCTGGATTCGCTTGGCGTTCTTGCCGTTTCGTAAATCTTCCTCAACTTTCGCTTCAATGAAATTCAGCGATTTGTTCTCGTCATTTCGAGCGAAACGAAGTGAAGTCGAGAAATCTCCTGTAAAATAAGAATGAGATTTCTCCATTCCGCTTCGCTCCAGTCGAAATGACTGGAATAAAGTTATAAACCGCAAAAATAATTATTTTTGGAAAAAAATCATTCATTTTTTTAAAAAAGTTGTATTTTTACACCCTAATTTGACGTTTTTAAAAGACAAAAATCATGAACTATTTAGACATAATCATCGGTATCATATTGATACTCTTCGCTTTAGGCGGATTAAGAAACGGTATTATCAGAGAAGCGTTCTCACTTGCAGCATTCATCGGCGGTATCTATGGAGCCATAAAGCTTTCCGATTTGGTTGGAAAATGGCTTGGTAATCTGATAAATGTGAGCCAAGAATGGATGTCGGTGATTTCATTTATCATTGTATTTATTGCTTTAGCATTGTTAATCAATTGGTTAGGAGGATTATTGGCAAATCTTATCGAGTCAATCAGTCTTGGTTTCATTGATAAATTGGGTGGTGCCGTCTTTGGCGTTGTGAAAGGATTTATCCTTGTCGGAGTGTTGATTTTGCTTCTCGATTTCTTTGGAATTAAAGATGTTTTGAACAAGGAAACATGCGAAAACTCCAAGCTTTACAAGTATTCTGAGAATGTTGCCTCGTGGATTTATGAAAACAAGGACGGCTGGATTGAGAAACTGGACAAAGAATATGAAAAAGTCGAGAAAAAGTTCAAGAAAAACGATGTTGAAGAAGTAATTGACGATGTGATATGAAAAAAGTAGCGGTTATTCTTGCCGGATGCGGCACCATGGACGGCTCGGAAATTAACGAGACCGTGACATTATTGCTGGCACTCGACCAGCATAATATTGAATATCAGGCATTTGCACCAGATGCATATCAGGCTGAGGTGTGGAATCACGCCACAGGAAAACGCGCCGAAGAACGCCGAAACATGCTCGTTGAGGCTGCTCGAATTGTTCGCGGCAACATTTTACCTTTGAATAAATTCAACGCCGACGATTTCGACGCTTTGTTTTTCCCCGGCGGCAGTGGAGCTGCGAAAAACATTTTCACCTACGCATATGACGGCATCAATTTCAAAGTCAATAAAGAAGTTGAGAAAGCCATCAAAGACATCCACGCCCAAGGTAAGCCGATAGGAGCAATGTGCATCGCCCCATTGATGGTTGCCAAAGTGCTTGGTAATGTGAACGTTACGATGGGAAGCGGCGAGTGCCGTCAAGCAAAAGAACTTGCACAGATTGGTTGCAAACATACTGAAACGACCCACGGTGGAGTTGCCATTGACAAGGAAAACAAGATTTATTCAACACCATGCTTTATGCTTGATGCAAGTTTGAAAGATGTGTATCAAGGGGCGTGGAATTTAGTGGAAGCCATATTTCCACAATCGTAAGCACATTGGCAGCATCACCGCAAACAAAGAAATTGTCGCCGAAACATTCGTATTTGTCAACATTATAAGGAATCAAACCTCCCACCAAATGGGAAACAGGCTTTGCTTCGGCAAAACGCTGCTGCAATTTTGCATCATTGACAATCCAATTCTCAAAAATAGAGCGTATATCCTCTTTCAAATCCTTTACGAGACAGCCAAAACCCACGTTGGCCGTGCCGTCGGCCATTGGGAAAATCCATAAATATCCAGGGAAAAACTCTTTCTTAAAATGCAGCTCTATCGTATCGTCCTTCAAATCTTTCACGCCAGAATAATATGCCCGAATCGCCACACCCAAATCGGGTTTTTCAGGTTTTGAACCTGTCAGTTTATGTGCAATTTTCGACGAGGCGCCATTGCAGACCAACAACATTTTTGCAAAAAACACTTCGCCATTTTGCGCATAAAGTTTCAGTCCGCCTTCAGTCCGCTCAACCCTACTAATGCCGCAATTTTGGAATATCGACACGTTTTTTGCGTCACGCTTAACAAGTGAAAACAAAAAATTATCGAAATCCAGACGTTTGCAATTGTATCCATAACTCTTTACACTTGCCACATAAGAGCGGTTTTGATATCCAATATCGATATTTTTTATGCACAAAGCCTTTTGTGTGGCCAAAAACTCTTCAAAATATGCCGGATTTATATCCTTCAGCGTGTTGATACTCCTGTCGCAGACCCCGTCACCACAAATCTTATTTCTCGGAAACGACGATTTTTCAAACAACGCCACTGAACAGCTTGAATTCCGTAAAGTCAATGCTGCTGAGCATCCGGCAGGACCAGAACCGATTATTGCAATATCGAATTTTGAGACCATCATTTCCATTTAACATTTGAAAAAAGCCCTGAAAAAGCAGTAAACACAACATAAAACGGATAAACAAACTCCAATGGCAGCATCCAAAGCATCAATCTCTGTTGTTTCATGAAGTGTGTTATTCGGCGCAAAATCGGAAAGTCGATGAGGGTTTTCAAAATCACATAAAGCACGTAGAAAACCCAGAAGACTTTCATGAAGAAGCCTGCGGCAAAGAAGAAAACGATGCTGAGGTTGAACATCAGTACGATGATCGCCGTGGCTATGATTTTCCAGTTGGTATAAGCCTTCGTCTTTGAGGTCCACCTTGTGCGCTGACGGAAAAACGCCTTCAGAGTAGGCATAGTGGTAGTCTTCACAATCGCCTGATTATCAAGGAGGAAGCCAACTGATTTGCTGCTATAGTGTTTCAAAAACTGCTCCATCAAAAACATATCGTCGCCCGAGGCAATAAGCATGTCGGAACGGTATTTAGCTACAGCGAGGGCGGCGTCACGGCTATACATCATGTTGGCGCCATTGCACATCACCGGCATCCCGATTGCAGCGGAACCAGCGGTACTCGCGATAAGACTCAGATGCTCAAGAACTTGCAGCTTTTCGAACAATGTGTTGGCTGGCGACAAAAGCACTGGACCGAGCAACATTTTCAAATCATGGTTTTGGAAATGATTAACCATCACCTCTATCCATCGCGGTGGAAGCTCGCAGTCGGCATCAGTGACCATAACCAATTCATTTTCAGCGGCATGCAAGGCTTGCGAGATCGCTTGTTTTTTGCCGGAGCCGGTTGCTTTAAGCAGTTTAAGGTTCATTTCAGGATGGAGAGCTCGGAAATTTTCCGAGACATCAGATGTATCATCTGTTGAATGATCATCAACAATGATTACCTCGAATTTTTCTTTATCAAATGATTGATTATAAAGCGATTGCAATAATTTTTCAATGTTTTTGCCTTCATTTCGGGCGGCGATTAACACTGAAACACAACGTTGTATAGAGGATGTGCACATCGTCTCAACATGACGACGGTACAACATCAATCCATACGTGAACGCCCCGATGCAAATCAAATACAACGCAGCAAATATCATTATGACATTCAATATGATATGTATTGTCTCAAGACTCATAACTACTCCTGATGAATTTCAATTTTCTGATGAAAAACAGTCCGATGATTGCCGGAATCGCCAGATTATACAACCAAAGCATGGTGCTTGCCGAGAACACCATCATCGAAAACGCCGCACTGATGCCAAGACGCGTCAGCCAGGCTTCAAAAACATAGATGCAGACCGAACCGCGCACTGCAATCTCTGTTATCGTGATAAACGGAATAACCGTCATCAAAAGGTACGTCAGCATGATCGGAACCATCGCCTCGAGATAGTTCAAAGGCACGTCGAAAGCCCATATCAAAATCACGAATTGCAGCGAATATACTGCATATTTCGCGAAAGCGATAAGCAAGATAACTGCCAAATCTTTTTTCGAATAACTTCCGAAAATCTCCATATATTTTTCAGCTCGCGGACGCCATTTTTTGGGAATCAGTCGCTGAAGATGTTTTAAAATATGGATATTGAAATATAATAGATATCCTAAAACTATGATTATCAACGACAAAATCAGGACATACCAATAGTATTTTTCATGAGTGAAGAAAACCCATGCGATACATCCGAGACTCACTGTGACAAGCATCTGCGCGATATTTCCAACAAAAGTGAGCATCGCCGCCTTGATTCTGTTGCCTTTTTCAAGTATGAAAATGCGCCCTAGGAAGTCGCCGGTGCGGTTCGGAAACATCATTCCTGCAGTGATTCCTGTGAAAATTGCCGTATAAGCCTTCCTAAATGGAACTCTTTCTACCGGAAGTATCGATTTTTGCCATTTTCGGGTCTCAAACGCCATATTGACAGGCATCAAAACGAACGCCAAGACCATCAGAAGCACATTTTTTGTGGATGAGAACGACGTTTTCACCGAGTCCCACATCTCTGTAAGGTCTTGATTCTTAATGATTTTCACATAGAGAATCCAACATCCGGCAAGGACAATGAGAATTTTTATCGCCATCTCAGCGATTTTCATTATTTTTGCGTTATGGGAATTAGCACTCATTTCGACTGCAAAGATAATAAATTTTGAAAACTGATAGAATAATATTGGGTATCGACCCTGGAACGATGGTGATGGGTTATGGTCTCATCCTTCAAAGAGGGAAGGAGTTGAGCATGATTCGTATGGGTGTTTTGAAGTTGGCAAAGCTTGACAATCAAGCACTTAAGCTTCGCAGAATCTTTGAGCGGGTTCTCGAAATCATTGATGAATATCATCCTGATGAACTTGCCATCGAGGCTCCTTTCTTCGGAAAAAACGTTCAGTCAATGTTGAAGTTGGGTCGAGCTCAAGGTGTCGCAATGGCAGCCGCATTATATCGTGACATCCCGATTTTTGAGTATTCACCGCGTAAAATCAAACAGTCGATAACAGGAAACGGAGCCGCATCAAAGGAACAAGTAGCCGCAATGGTGCAGAAACTCTGCAATTTCACCGAGCACCCCGACTATCTCGACGCCACCGACGCCATGGCAGCGGCAGTTTGTCACAGCTTCCAAAACCAACTCAACGTCGTTGGAGGCACTGATGCACCTAAACTTCCAAAAATCCCAAAAGGAAAGAAATCGTTCAACAGCTGGGAGGCGTTTTTACAGCAAAATCCTGAGAAAAAAGTTTAATTACATCAACTTCTGATAAAACTGCCACCAACGGTCGGGGAGTTCGTTGCGCATCGCCATGTCGTAGTCGTCTTTCGAGCACGGAATAAAGTGATGGCGTTCGTATTTTTCTTTGTTTTTACTGCGGAAAGAGAGGTCGAGCCACCATTTTCCTGTTGTTTTATGGCAAAGGAAAATAATGTCGTCGTAATCCTCGAGATGTACAGTAAATCTTGTAAATTCATCACGGTTGTCGGCAGTAGGGAAGTCGTTTTGGCGAAGCGAGAAGCCTTCCAAGAAATACCAAACCATTTCAGCTAAATTATTGGCACTCTGATAGTTAACATCAAATTTCGGATTGTAATTGAAGAATCCAATAGAAGTCAACTTCGGATTCAAACCTGAATAACGTGTCATCTTACAGCCGTCTTCGCTACTGAAACCGTTAGGCGAGCTGCGTTTCACACCAGGCATATCGGCAGCACAGAAAGCAGCTGCATCGATTGTGATGATATCAGCGCTACGAAGCAATGGCTCTGTCAGTTCAGCGCGGTTTTTTATTGTTCCAAGGCGATAGATGTCGAACAGCAATTGCTTCATCAGGTTAATATTCTCATTATCAATGTAATACGTCTGATAACCGATGTTCGTATAGTTGAAAAGATAGTTCGGCTGATGCAAAATGATATGGCTCAGATACGACTCCGAATTGATGCTCTCGCCATCCTCGCCAAGGTCGAAACGTGGGTCTATCGCGGTGATATTCACCAACTTACCGGTATTTTCGTAAACCTGATAAATCGGATAAGTCAAATCCTGACTTCCACCCAAGATGACCGGCACAATGTGATACTTCAGAAGCGTCAGAAACACCTCGCTCAACGCATAGTAAGTGTCCTCAACTCTTAATCCTGACTTCACGTTGCCGAGGTCGACAATCTTCAGCTCCGGCCAATGGTTAAACAAAGGATATAAGGCATGGCGGATAGCGTCCTGACCAGCCTTACATCCTTCATTATCAACGGCATAACGCTCTTCCTCAACTCCAAGAATAGCTACCTGAAAACCTTCTAAATTTGGAAAATCTTCCTCATTTTTGAAGATTGTTATCGTTTTGCCAAGCTGTTTTTTATGCGTCAGATGGCAGTTTTCGATGACTTCTTCCTTGACGGGATTGAGAAAAGCGCTGATGTCCATTTTTATTTCTTTGGAGAAATTTTCTTTCTGATGATTTCGTGCAACTCGTTGACATTAACGCGGATCTGCTCCATGGTGTCGCGGTCGCGGACGGTCACTGTGTTGTCTTCAAGTGTCTGATTATCAACGGTTACGCAGAGAGGAGTGCCAATAGCATCCTGACGGCGATAACGTTTTCCGATGGAGTCTTTCTCTTCGTACTGGCACATGAAATCGTACTGCAGGCTGTCCATGATTTCGCGAGCCTTCTCCGGAAGTCCGTCTTTCTTAACGAGAGGCAAGATAGCCACTTTGTAAGGTGCGAGAATTGGAGGCAACTTCATCACGACACGTTCGCTGCCGTCTTCGAGTTTCTCCTCGGTGTAGGCATAGCTGAACATAGCGAGGAACATACGGTCCAAACCGATTGATGTCTCGATGACGTATGGGGTGTAGCTCTCGTTGGTCTCCGGGTCGAAATATTGCAGCTTCTTGCCTGAAAATTCAGCGTGACGGCTGAGGTCGTAGTCGGTGCGGCTGTGAACGCCTTCCAACTCCTTGAAACCGAACGGGAAGTTGAACTCGATATCGGTTGCGGCATTGGCATAATGAGCGAGTTTCTCATGGTCGTGGAAACGATAGTTTTCAGCTGGAATGCCCAGTGAGAGGTGCCAATTCAGACGTTCTTCCTTCCATTTCTTGAACCATTCCATCTCAGTGCCAGGACGTACGAAGAACTGCATCTCCATCTGCTCAAACTCACGCATACGAAATATGAACTGACGGGCGACGATCTCGTTACGGAAAGCTTTTCCGGTCTGAGCGATACCAAACGGAATCTTCATACGGCCGGTCTTCTGAACGTTGAGGTAGTTCACGAAGATACCTTGGGCTGTCTCAGGACGCAGATAAATGGTGTTTGCGCCTTCTGCCAGCGAGCCAATCTGTGTAGCAAACATCAAATTGAACTGACGGACGTCTGTCCAGTTGCGCGTTCCGCTGATTGGGCACACGATTCCGAGGTCTTCAATGAGTTTCTTGATGTCGGCGAGGTCGTTTTTCTCCATTGCGCCGTAAAGACGGTGGCTGATGGTCTCTATTTCCTTCTTCCACTCAAGAACGCGGGCGTTTGTTGTTACAAACTGTTCTTTATTGAAGGCATCACCGAAACGTTTCTGGGCTTTTTCAACTTCCTTGTTGATTTTTTCCTCTATTTTGGCCATGTAATCCTCGACCAAAACATCGGCGCGATAACGTTTCTTGCTGTCTTTGTTGTCGATCATCGGGTCGTTGAAAGCGTCAACGTGACCTGAAGCTTTCCACACTGTCGGGTGCATGAAGATTGCAGCGTCGAGACCTACGATGTTCTCGTGCATCTGCACCATGGCTTTCCACCAGTATTCTCTGATGTTTTTCTTCAGTTCGACACCATTCTGACCGTAATCGTAAACGGCAGCCAGTCCGTCGTAAATATCACTTGAAGGGAAAATAAAGCCGTATTCCTTCGCGTGAGATGTTATCTTTTTAAAGAATTCTTCTTGATTCATCTTTTTTCAGTTAGTAATTAGGAGTTAGGAGTTAGGAGTTAGCAGTAAAACTTCTCACTACTAACTCCTAACTTCTAAATTATAAAATAAGCATTGCGTCGCCGTAGGTGAAGAAATTGTATTTTTCTGCGACGGCTTCTTTATAGGCTTTCATTAAGAAATCGTAACCTGCGAAGGCTGCCACTTCCATCATCATAGGTGATTTCGGCAGATGGAAGTTGGTGATGAGCGCGTCGGCAGTGTTGAAATCGTAAGGCGGGAAGATGAACTTGTTGGTCCAGCCTTTCATCGGTTTCAGCTTGCCTGTGATGCTCACGACAGTCTCCATTACCTTCAAAGTGGTTGTTCCGACAGCGAAAACTCTGTGTTTTGCTGCTTTCGTCTCGTTAATGAGGTCACAAGTCTCCTGCGAGATGTTGATTTCTTCTGAGTCTGTTTTATGTTTTGTCAAGTCCTCGACCTCGATGTCACGGAAGTTGCCCATGCCTGTGTGCAGCGTCACCTCAGCGAAGTTAACATCCTGAAGCTCCATGCGTTTCATGAGAATCTTGCTGAAATGCATGCCTGCTGTAGGAGCGGCGACTGAGCCTTCCTGAGTTGCATAAACGGTCTGATAGTTAAACTCGTCATCCTCTTCGACAGGACGCTGAATGACCTTCGGAAGCGGTGTCTCGCCAAGTCCCATGATGACTTTCTTGAACTCTTCATGCGGACCGTCGAACAGGAAACGCAGTGTACGACCGCGTGATGTGGTGTTGTCGATGACTTCAGCCACGAGTTCGTCGTTTTCGCCGAAATACAGCTTGTTGCCGATACGGATTTTACGGGCAGGGTCGACGAGGACGTCCCAAAGACGGCTCTCAGGGTCGAGCTCGCGAAGTAACATCACCTCGATTTTCGCTCCGGTTTTCTCCTTTTCGCCGTAGAGACGAGCCGGAAACACACGTGAGTTGTTAATCACGAACAAATCGCCTGGCAGGCAATAGCTGAGGATGTCGCGGAATGTTTTGTGCTCAATGGTTTGAGTGTCGCGGTGCAAAACCATCATTCTTGCATCTTCGCGCTCTTTCGGCGGATACATAGCGATGAGGTCGTGCGGTAAATTGAACTTAAACTGTGATAGTTTCATTTCAAATATTATTTAATTTTTCACTTTTTTCAAAAAAGGAATGCAAATATACAACAAAACGAAAATTTTGTCAAGGAAAAAGTTGTAAATAATTGATTTATAAGCCAATAGCCGTTAGGTATAAGCCATTAGCTTACAATGAAGCATTAAAAAAACTAATGGCTAATGGCTGATTACTAATGGCTATTGTTCCAACTTCAACTCTCCGTCTTTGATCAAGTTCAGTTTTCTAAAGATTTGACCGAAGAGCCAAGTCAGCACTGCAGGGAGCACGAAGCAAACCATAAGGATTCCCCACCACATGTTGGCGCCGCCGTCGGGCATTGCCGAGATGACGCCGAGAGGTCCGACGAGGCCGCAGGTTCCCATGCCGGAGCCGATTGGCACATTTTCCAAATGAAACACGCAAGTTGCCAAAGGACCGGTGATAGCAGATGTTAAAATAGGAGGAACCCAAGTCAAAGGATGACGTAAAATGTTAGGCATCTGAAGCATAGAGGTGCCGATTCCCTGCGAGATGAGTCCACCCCAACGGTTTTCCTTAAAGCTCATCACCGCAAAACCGACCATCTGGGCGCAACAACCGGCAGTAGCTGCACCTCCGGCGATTCCTGAAAGCCCGATGGCGATACAGATAGCGGCACTCGAAATAGGCAGCGTCAATGCCATTCCGATGCTGACTGAAACGATGATTCCCATCGCGAACGGATGCAGATTTGTGGCATACATTATAAACTCGCCGAAAGCTGTCATGAAAGCACTGATATAAGGACCGACAAACATCGCAAGCAAAATACCTGAAATGATTGTAACAGAAGGAGTTACAAGGATATCGACCTGTGTTTCTTTCGAAACCATTTTACCGAGTTCGGTGCTGATGACGACTGCCACGAGCACTCCCACAGGACCGCCAAGGGTGTTTCCTGCCACTCCGACAGCAACAGCGCTGAACATCACTAAAGCAGGAGCATGAAGAGCGTAAGCAATAGCCACTCCCATCGCGGGACCAGCAGCGATTTTGCAATATTTCGCAAACTCAACAAACATCGGGATATTCAAGCGGTTTCCGATGGTGTCGAAAATCGTACCTATTAATAATGATGCGAACAAACCGAGCGCCATTGCGCCAAGGGCATCAAGCAAATATGCCTTCGCCGAAATATCGACGTTTTTTCTTTTCAGAAATGATTTAAAGTTTGACATGATCGACAAGTTCATTTTAGACAGGATTAACAGGATTAACAAGATTTATAAGATTGTTTTATCTGTTGTTCCTTTTTAAATCAGGCCACAAAATTACAAAATTTTTCCAATATCTATCGTTATTTCGACCGAAGCGAAGCGGAGTGGAGAAATCTTTTTCAAACTTTTTTCAAAAAAATTGTAAAATTAATTTGCTAATTTGTAAAATTTTCTTTACTTTTGCAGTGCCAATTAATAATTGTATGATAAAACTATTTGAAATAATGTTTTTATTTGGGTTTATTTTTCTTAATATATGGTATTTAGGAAAAAACAAATTATTATATCATCTAAATTAATCATTATATATAATAGATAACATTAAATTTAATTATTTTCAAAAGCTCAAATCGCTTCAATAAGACCGCGGAATAATGGAACCGCGAAGCGAAAAAACATTATGAAAAGACATAATAACTTAAAAATTAATAGATTTTGTTTAATTGCAACTATAACAATTTTAATAATTGGGTGTAAAAAAAGTGATAATATCACACTTAGAACTTTAGATAATGCTGTCGATTCTAAACTAATTGAAGAAATAGAGTATTCTGGTGTTGGGGTGCCCTTTCCAGACGGTAGTATAGCAACGTGTATTAGCGATGGATTCTTTGAACTTACGCTGCCAAAAGATTATTTCTACGTTATAAAGACTGATGACAATAGTAAAGGCTGGGTTACTTCCCCTGTTATTGGCATAACATGTACTTGCAATTGTGGTCATGGATACACTCCTGTAATGTTTAACAGCACTTTTGTATGTATTATGGAAGAAACGTGTACTTGTTGTGAATCACAACCAAAGTATAAAGATGAAAGAAAAAAATGGACGGACGTTGAAATTGTCGGTTTAATTAATAAAAATGCCGGCATAACATTGTTGACAGAAAATAATATTCCAGACAACAAAACACTTATTTCACATGGTATTAAACACAAAAGTATTATACACGGAAATGCTTTTGAGGAGTTATTTGAAATGGATTTAGTTAAAGATTATTTAACAGAGACTGCGGATTTCTTTTCTTCAAACAATATAACACCAAATGTATATGCCTTTTTTAACATTTTGGGCAATGTAGCATTAGTTCCATTTAACTTGCCAGAAGAAAGCATTATTAGCTATTCTGACGAATCGGGTTTACATGATATTTTTGCAATGAGTATCCCTTTAAAAAGTGCTCCAGAAGATGTTATACACTGTGAATGTAAATCTGGTTCTGATGGGTGTACTGCTGCTAAACAATGGACACCATTGGGCACAATCTATTATTGTAATACTGGTAATTGTACTTCATGTTCTTTACAGGAACTGCGTTAGTTTTATAGTTAGAACAATAAATATAGTTTAACTTGACCCCGAAAATGGAGCAAAAATTTTCGGGGTTTTAAATCGTGTTAATGTAATTTATTTACTTTTGCAAAATGTTTAATATTTTGTTATGAAAAAGAACTATTTGTTTCCGAACAGCTTTAAGATTGTCGGATTGGCGATTACCGCCGTTGCATTTATTGCATTGATTATCTGGAGGTTATTGGAAATCAGCCCGGAA
>CAJOEP010000042.1:0-636 GCA_905233445.1 uncultured Bacteroidales bacterium
TAAGATCATGGATTACAAGAAGTTCCTCTTCGACCAGAAGAAGAAACAGAAAGAAATCAAAGCTAAGGCTACCAAAGTGGTTATCAAGGAGTTACGTCTCGGTGCACAGATTGGCGACAGCGACTTCGAGTTTAAGTTGAATCACGCCAAGAAGTTCCTCGAGGACGGTGCTAAGGTGAAGGTCGATGTGTTCTTCCATGGACGTTCCATCGCCTACAAGGAACAGGGAGAGCTGGTTTTGCTCAAGTTCGCTCAGGCGTTGGAAGATGTAGGCAAGGTTGAATCGTTGCCTAAGCTCGAAGGAAAGCGCATGTTGATGATAATAGCTCCTAAGAAATAAGAAAGACACTCATTCATAACTTAAAAAATAGTTTTAAAATGCCTAAAATGAAAACAAAATCCGCTGCCAAGAAACGTTTCAGAATTACTGGCACCGGTTTAGTGAAGAGAAAACATGCTTATCACAGCCACATTTTGACAAAGAAGACCAACAAACGTAAACGCGCTTTAGGTCATCAGACAATTGTGGAGCCAGCTAACATGGCAGCTGTAAGAGAGATGCTTCTCATGTAATCAACAAAATTGTTTAACTCTTGTTAGAGCGGAAGAAAGTTCCCGGGAAGATGCGGGGCGCTC
>CAJOEP010000042.1:699-33327 GCA_905233445.1 uncultured Bacteroidales bacterium
GGCCAAGAACTCTTGGGAAAAGGGTTTGACCTACGCCTATCGTGACAGAAAGGCCAAGAAACGTGATTTCAGAAGCCTTTGGATTGTACGTATCAATGCCGCCGCACATGAGTACGGAATGACATACAGTACGTTCATGGGTAAGATTCATGCAGCCAACATCGACTTGAACCGCAAGGTTTTGGCCGACCTGGCTTTGAACAACCCAGAAGCTTTCAAAGCTATTGTTGAAAAAATAAAATAATGTTTTCAAAGAATGAGTGGTAAAGAAAGCCCGCCGTGAGGCGGGCTTTTTTGTTTCCCTATGTTATTCATATTTTAAAAATTTATTAAAAACCACTTGACAAAATTAAAATTTGTTGTATCTTTGCAGTGTCGTTTTACCATACAGCGCAGGTAACGAAGACTGTCAGCGTCGATGTTTTTGACAGTGACGAAAGTATAAGACCGAGGTTTTACTTCGGTCTTTTTATTATGTCAAATGCTGTAAGTAGCCACTTTTTTGTGCGTCCTTGTGCCTCTTTTTGTAATGCTATGACAAAGCGGAATCCCTTGCTTTCAAATACTTTTTTCTGATTGTCAGACTTTTTTAGATTGAAATCTCCGAACTGAACCACGATGGGGATAAAATCCTCTATTTTGAACCCAAGTCTATTTATTCCTTGTTCATGTTTGTCAATTATATGAGCCAATCCATATCCCTTATGTTTTATCGGATTGGTGACTTCTCCCCAAACGATATCAATGAATCCGATATCATCGCGATAAAGCGCTTTTGTACATTCTCCGTTTTGCATTTTACGGAGATGTTTTATTGCTTCTTTTGGTTTTCTTACAAATTGTCTATAAATAGGTCCAAATTTTCCGATTTCAATAGTTTAATTACATTTTTCATAATAGTAGCATCATTTCTTTTAATTTTTTTTACACAATAAAAATTCCTTTCGCCATCCTGCGAACTCCCAATTCCATTAGTTTTTTGTTTTACGATGCTATTTTGAGTTATGGTTCAATAACTGGGGCAAAGATATAAAAGAATTTTGGTTTTTTGCAATTCAATCTATTATTTCTTGACAAAACATAAAATTTATTGTATCTTTGCAATGTCAAATCAAAGTTTGACGTGAAAACATCGAGAGAAACAAGGGTGTACGACTTCCATCCTCGATGTTATCGTCAAGCGTGATGCTTACGCCGTTGCGATTATTTCGGGAAGGTTGATGATCCCACAAAGCAGCGGCTTTTTTTTATTCCAAAAGATCAAGCGACAGCCGAAGCTCTAACCGTCGTCTGGCGCGGCTCCGTGCTGTAAACCCAGTGGGGACGAAGCAAAGAAACTATGGGCATATATAATATCATAAACTTTATGATAAAGCCAAACCATAAAATTTTAAAATTATAATTTATATTTATAAACAGTCAATTCCTTTAAGGAAATCTATTGTTCCAATAGCTAATCCCGGGAATACTTCATTAACATAATCTTGAAAATCTTTATCATCTGTAACCAATTTACATCCTCTTTTTAAATATAATAGATGCAATATGTCGTTAAAATCATTACGAGCAGGTGTCTCATGCATATGTTTTTTTTGCTCAACATAATAATAATGTACAAGCATAAAAGCATCTATAGAGTTGTCATATTCTTTTATTAAAATACTTTGTGGAATCCCAAATCTATTTTCTAATCTTTCTGCATGATAATTTACTGATTCTAAAAGCAAAGTATGATGATTACCGTGCCATTTGCTATCAAAATCAATAATTGCATATTGATTCCGTAATATATAATTACCAAACGAACTACTTGAATTGTCTGCTTCTTGTAACGATTTCAAAGCTTTATCAATAATTGGACTTTTTATTTTGTCACAAAATTCAGTGTAATCATTAGCATATATTACAATAGGCAATATGTGCTCTCGAAAAATTTTATAATCTCGTGGCTCTATTTCTGTAAAGCCAAACGCTTGCCATAATTTCAAGCATGGTATTGTCTGGACCACAAAGATACCGCTATCGGCTAAGTTTTTCAAAGCAGCTCTTTTTTGGTTAAACGTTTTTTCATCCTTTATAGCACACAATAGTTCAACTTGCGCCCATATTGATGAATAAACATTAGTTGTTGGGATTGTAAGCAGCCTCTTTCCTAATGCTTGTACTGTACAAGAATCTAAATAATACTGTAAATTAAGCTTTGTTTTCATTGCTGTTTATTGTTTAAATTTATGCAAAGAAAAACAATATTCAATAACTCAACTCCCTAAAAACATACAAATGATAACTGTATTGAGGAATGGTACATCTATTCTGCATCACATATAGGCATAATAGTTAAACAATACTGACCGTTTGTATAATTTACGCCACAACCTGTTTCTGAACAATGTAAACTATAGTAGTAAACTAAAGTATTGTCCTTATTGTTGAATTGTGTTGTTGACCAGTAGAATCCTTGATTATAATCGCACCATTCCCAGCCGTTACTACCATATAAATAAAAACCACGCGCAGGGAAAAACACACTATTCCCATTAGGGCCAGTTAATAGTCGTCCATTAACTCCATCTTGTTCTGTCCATATCGATGTGCAATTTTGAACCAATTCATCAAACTCATCTGAAGTTGGAGTATGCCAAGTATAGCCCCAATTAATAATAGTACCGGGGTGGAACCAACAAGAATTATGTGGAGCAGAATCATCAGAATACATAATTGTTGACCATCTTTTTCCACTTGGTAATCCTAAATCAACATATTCGTGACCTCCAAGCGAGCCATGACCGTCAGTTGTTGTGAAGTTTAATTCCTCGCCATAAGCTGTTCCTGCATCGTTGGTAGCATATGCTTTGACATAATATGTTGTACTTGCGGTCAAACCAGTAAGGCTGCTTGAAAAACTTCCTGTGCCAGTTCCATCATTAGTATGATTATCGCTAATGGTCGGATTCTGACTTGTGCTCCAACACACACCTCTTGAAGTAACTGCTGAATTACCATCCGTAACGACATAACCATTAGCAACAGCCGTACCTGAAGTAATAGTTGTAATATTGGAAGTGATTACTGTTGGAAGAGTGTATTCCGCTTCAGTTGTAAACGTTTTCTGCTCTCCATAGGCTGTACCCGCCTCGTTTGTTGCGAATGCCCTAACGTAATATGTTGTATTTCCAGTAAGTCCTATTATATTGCTTGTGAATGTTCCTATTCCATTCCCGTCATTAGAATGATAGTCGCTAATAGATGGATTCTGATTTGTACTCCAACACACCCCTCTGGAAGAAACAGTTCCATAACCTTCAGACGTGACATTTCCTCCGCTGGTTGCTGATGTTGATGATATATTATATACATCAAAGGTTGTAATGGTTGGTAATGTTATAGTGTGAGCACTGGTAAATGTTTTTTGAGATCCGTAACTTGTGCCTTCGCTATTGGTGGCGTAAGCTCTAACGTAATATGTGGTGTTTTCTTCAAGTCCAGTTATGGTACTTGTGAATTCACCCGTTCCATTACCATCTGTTGTATGATTGCCACTAATTGTAGGATTCTGTGAAGTACTCCAACAAATACCACGAGCAGTAACTGATGCTCCACCATCTGATGTAACATTGCCTCCTGAGACAGCTGAATTGGAAGTGACAGATGTAACCTCGGCTGTTGTAACAGTAGGTGTAAGTTTGCTTGTTGTAAATGATTTTTCCTCACCGTAACTGGTACCTTTACTATTGGTAGCGAAAGCACGGACATAATAGGTCGTGTTATAGGTCAAAGAGGTCAAAGAGGAGATATATGCGCCTGTACCTGAACCATCTGAAGTGTGTGAATCTTCTGTTGTAGGATTTTGGGTTATACTCCAGCAGACTCCACGAGCGGTGATGCTGAAACCGCCATCATCGGTAATTTCACCACCTGAGGATGAACTTGTTGCTGTAATATTTGTAATATCGGTTGTCGTAACAATGGCTAATCCTTCTTGGGTTGTAAAGCTGCGTTCCTCGCCATAGGAAGTGCCATGAGAATTGGTTGCATAGGCTCTGACGTAGTAAGTTACATTATTATTTAGACCTGTAATTGAGGATGTGAATTCACCAACACCAGTACCGTCGGTGGTATGACTGTCGCTTATTGTTGGACTCTGGCTTGTGCTCCAACATACTCCACGAGCACTTATTGTCCCACCACCACTATTAGTAACCTCGCCGCCACAGGAAGCTGAAGATGCTGTGATGCCTGTAACAGATTTTGTGGTCACAGTCGGCATACCCATTTGAGTTGTAAACTCAACTTCATTGCCATAACTTGTTCCATAATCGCTTGTAGCGTAAGCTCTTACATAGTATTTTACATTAGCAGTCAAGCTGGTGATTTCTGAATCAAATTCTCCGATTCCATTACCGTCAATTGTAAGATTATCATTGGTAGTTGGATTATGTTCTATGCCCCAACAAACACCCCGGCTTGTGATTTCCATACCACCATTGTTTGTAATACTACCACCACATATAGCGGTTATTTCAGTAATATTTGTTACAGACTTGGTTGTTATAGAAGCAAGTGCAGCCGAAGTGGTGAATGACACTTCACCACCATATCCAGTGCCTCCTGAATTTGTGGCATAAGCACGCACATAATACAATGTATTCGGTATTAATTCTGTTATATTACTTACATAAGTATCACCATCAGATTCATCTGATGTATGCGAGTCAGCAATAGTAGGATGTTTATCTGTACTCCAACATACACCCTTTTCTGTTATATCGCTACCACCATCATCAGTAATAGTTCCACCAGATACAGCACTGTTAGATGAAATAGATGTTATTGGAATAGTAACAACCGTAGGAGTTACAATAGCATGTTCTGTTGTAAAATCCTTAATATCTGTGAAGATTATGTTTATTCCGTTTGAATATCTAAAACGATAATAATATTTTGTGTCTGAAGTAAGATTGCTAATAGTGGCTGTAATTGTTTTGTTATCAAGCACAGCATCAGTTTCAATAGCATCAGCCATGCTACTACTTGTACTTGTATAGACCTTTATTTGAGGTATTGAGCCTGGATAGGTATAGTTGGCGGTTATTGTTGCGGTGTATGGTGTAACAGCAACTGATTCCTCGGATAATTCCAAGTTATATATCTTAAGCTCTGGTCTTTTCTTGCATGTTGTAAGAACCAATGCTGAAAGAACTATTAATAATATGTATAATGATCGTTTCATAGCTATTATCTTAAGAATCCTAAACCAAGTCCTAAACGAGCTTCAAATACTTTGAAGTTAGTGGTAACCGCATCGAGTGTAACTACAAATTTACCCACTTTATACATGGCACCGAGTGAAATATCGAGGCCAGTTGCACTAACATCTTTATTCTTAACCAATTGGTTGTTGGTAGTTTCATAGACGGTGTTTCTTACTCCATAGCCAGCACCGATTTTTAATGTTAATGGCTTTGCAATCTTGTAGATAAATCCAGCCATAATTGACAGATTAGTGTGATATTCTGTTCCGTTATAATCAGGATAGTAGTCACCAACCATCAGATTATCATCACATTCATAATCGCTGGAGAATCCATTAAAGTCAAAGTTTGTCATTGCCGACACAAACCAGCCATATTTTTTATAGCTACCATAAGTTAAACCATAAGACAAATCGCCAAGGCTATTATAGGCAGCGTTCAATGTAATGAAATTTGTAATGCCTTTAGGCTCTTTGGTTATTTCGTTTTGCATTTCCTGATTGATAGTTTCAAGTTCTTCGATGCGGTTTTTCAATTGTTCTTGGACAATATTGGAATCGGATTTGTTGACGAGAGTTAATTCATAGCCTTTCTTGGGCTCCATATCGAATGGGAACCAAAATTCTGTTGAGCTTAAATCGGGATGGGATATTTTGAGATACGAGGCCTTGTATGTTAAATAAAGCCAGACTTCACCTACTTTATATTCACATTCGATGAAGGTGGCTGCGTCACCTTGGAAAAGGAGTTCACGACGTTGTTTGTCGTTGATGTTCTCGGTTTTAACCTTGACAACGGCATATGGAACATCATTGTCGTCGGATTGGATGTCGAGGTTGATGTTGACAAAGCCGGGGACTTCTTTGAAGGAATCGGTTTTTACCTCAAGTTGAGCGTTAGCGCAAACTGAGAAAAATAATACAACAAATAAAACTATATATCTTTTCATATTTAATATTCTAAAAAAAACCGTGAACCAATTGTTTGGACCGAGGTTCTCGACAACCCATAACCACAAACAAGAAAGCTCACGGTCAAATCCGAGAGCGTTTCTCATTTCTTCTGTGGTTATTTTGAAATTGTCGAGATTTCGATCCGCAAAGAAAAGCGATAACGCCTTTTTAATATGTCTTTATAATTTATTTAACTGTCTGTTTCTTAATCTATTTGTTTAATTTGACACTGCAAATTTACTAATTATTTTTTATTTCAAAAACAAATTCAGTAAATCTTATTGATATATAACTATCTCACTCCCAAGATAAACTGAATTAGCAACTTCCGTTCCATCCTCGGAGATGAAGCCGAGATATAGTTGAATGGTGTCGCCAAGCCAGTCGGGTGGAAGGTTCAAGACAATCGATTGGCTCGACCTTGTGGATATAAATGTTTTATATTCAATAAGTTAGATGCAAATATTAAAATTTATTAACATTTAAAAAAGCATTAAATCCCCCAAAAATAGTTTGTAAATAGCTGAAATACAATTATTTAGAACGATGTTGAAAACTTAGTCGTTTTTCGTACGACTAATTCGTTTGAAGGGTCGTATATTTGGCGCTTTATTATTATAAATCTTTTACGAATATGACACAGATACCTGATTTTATCGAAACAAATTTGCAAGGGACAAATTTATGGTTTAGAATTCCAACAAATCCTATTAAAGAGATTCGTGGTGAAAGACGTAAGATAATTAAAGACGCTTACAAGGCTTTGTTGTCAAAATTAAACGGCAATAACTTCATAAAAAATGATTTTCTTGATGAAAATATCTATATAATTTGGAAGGAAAGCTTTCAGAAAGCATCAAATAACGCTACACGATATTGGCAAACGACTTATGCAGTGCTTAAATTACCCGATGTTTTGAAATATGCCAAACCATTTGATGAGAATTACAGGAGTTTTGACATATACATTCAATAGTAAAACGGAAGATTACAAGAATTTCACTATTGAAGTGGTTATTGGCAAGAAAAGCGACGGCCGAAACGTCCAATACAGTCTGGAGTATATAAAAAAAAGCGTGTAGTTAATCCATGCATAAGCCGATCTACACGTTTTTAGGTGTAAAAAAGCAGTTAATCCATGCAAAAGCCGATCTGCAATTTTTTACGCTGCAAAAATAAGCAAAATTGTATTACGACAGTGCAAAAATTTCAAAAAAATGCACAATGACCGTGCATTTTTACCCTTGATGCGTCTCCCTTAGCAAGTCATTAACCGTCTTAACTGGGTTGAACGTCAGAATCGGGACTTCGACGAAGATGGTGATCCAGTCGGCCATGGCGCCGTTCCAGAGGCCGGGGAGCTCCATGGCTTTCAGGTCTTTGCCGTCTTTCGACTTCAATGAGATGAAGCCGGTTTCTGGGTCGACGTAATCCGGGAGGTTGAACGAGTTGCCCTTGAAATCCTGGGTGGCGCAGACCAAATCGACAGGGTTGAAGTGGGTTGATGAGCGGAACATCGCCTCCTGCTTCTCGTTTTTGTGGTCTATCTGCGATGACTCGACAATCTGAAGCGAGATCTCGTCGCTGCTGTTGCGAGTGAAATATGGACCTCCGCCAGGCTCGCCCTCGTTTTTCACCATGCCGCACACGCGCATCGGGCGGTTGAGTTTGCCATAAAGAAAGTCGATTTTCTCGATTTCGTTGTAGGTGCTGAAGAAATCAGGGATGTCAATCATCAGCTTGTCTTTCGCGAAAGCAGTGATTTCGTCGAGTTCTTCGTTAGTGACATTGCCGTCGTCGAGCATCTCGAGGTATTCAAACTGTTGCTGTTGCAGACGGAAGAGGTAGCCGCCGAGTACCTTTTTATATTCGTAGGTTGTTGCCTTAAAACGGTCGGGAACCACGTTGTCGATGTTCTTGATAAATATGATTTCCTTATGTAAGTCGTTGAGGTTCTGAATCAAAGCGCCGTGACCGCCCGGACGGAACACCAGTTTGCTGTCCTTGTCGCGGAACGGCTCGTTGTTCATATCGACAGCGATGGTGTCGGTTGAAGGTTTCTGCACCGAGAAACCAATATCGTATTTGATGCCGAACTGTTTCTCGTATTTCGGCAGCACGTAATTCACAATCTTCTTGAAGATGTCGAGATGCTCCTGCGACACGGTGAAATGCAACTTCGCCACCTTGCCGTTGTTGCTGTATTCAGCGGCTTCCACGAGATGTTCCTCCATCGCGAGACGGGCTGAATCGCCGTATTTGTGGAACTTCAATAATGCCTTCGGAAGGTTACCGTAATTCATGCCGTCGGCGTTGAGCAGGGTATCGACAATCTCTTGATACTCTTTGTTTTCCAACATCTTTTCGATATCCTTGCCCTTAGCTTGAAGCTGGCATTTCAAGTCATTGAAAAAGGCGAAATTATGAATTCCTTTGATGAAAGTCTCTACCGCCTCTGGTTTCATGGAGTAGAGGTCCTTAAACATTCGGCTCGCCGCGCCCGAAGCTGGCACAAATTTGATGATATCGTAGTATTTTTTGTCCTCATCGAACTGCCTGACAAGCTCTTTTATCTCGTTTTCGTTGAAACGGACGATGCCTTTCCCTATTGTAGCAGGCGCGATGAGGTCGCTGAAAGCAAATCCATTTTTAAACTGAACTATTTGATTTTCAACTTGTTGCGCTGAAATTCCTAAAGCTTCGAGTTGCTGCTTATCGGCAGAAGAGAGTGTTGTCATAATGCAAAATTTTTATCCTTACAAAGTTAAATCATTTTTTTAGAAAAAAGAAAAATTTTTTGAAAAATGTTGACAAAGTTCGAAAATAGGTGTAATTTTGCGTAAAAATAATTTAAAGATTTAAGATTTAAAGATTTAAAAATTTACTAAATAAACATTAAATTTACAGCTATGAACAAGAAGATTGAAGACGCAATCAATGCGCAGATTAATGCTGAATTATGGTCGGCATACCTTTATTTGTCAATGGGAACCAACTTCCGCGCGAAGGGTTTGGACGGCATCGCCAACTGGTTTGAGGTTCAGTTCAAGGAGGAGCAGGACCACGCCATGATTTTCTACAAATACATGCAGAGCCGTGGCGCACGCGTGGTTTTGAAGCCTATCGCGAAGGTGCAGACCGATTGGAAATCACCAGTTGAGGCATTTGAAGATACACTCGCTCACGAGAAGAAGGTAACTGAGATGATTCACAAAATCAACGAGTTAGCTATTAAGGAAAAAGACTATGCAACCCAGAACCGCATGGTGTGGTTTGTCGACGAGCAGGTTGAAGAAGAGGAAGAGGCTGGCAAGAACCTCGAGGCTTTGAAGGCTATCGGCGACAACGCCCTCGGACTGTTTATGTTCGATAAGGAATTGGGTGGTCGCCAGTATCATCAGGCATCAGCATTAAAATAAACGAGGTTTATTTTAATGCGGTAGGGGCGAATCATTATTCGCTCTTTAATTGTTTGCATTAATACGATAAAGGGGCGAATAATGATTCGCCCCTACATTGTATATTAACGTTTTCGTAAAATAATACGATTCAAATCCAATCCAAACGGCTCGAGCGGATTGCAGCGTTCCGCCTGGTCGAGGGTGATATAATTATAGCCTTCTTTTATTAATAAGGTGCCGAAATAGGAGGTTTGCAGCATGCAGTCAACGCCAGGAAGCACGCGCGTTGTTGAGACTCCATTGCAGGTGAGTGTGTATTCTTTGGCATCGTTTTCGGGTTTATAGACGACGAAAACATCGTATTCGCCGGAGGTTTGGGAATCGAGTTGCCATGAGAGCCACGAATTGGGCTGCACGCTCATGTAGCCGGTGCCGTCGATGGCGGCGTGAGGCTTGCAATCTTGAGGCGTCAGAGTGGGGATGTGACCGTCTTTGCCGACGCCGATGATGCAGTCGATAGGGCAGGGCTGCAGATGCTCTAAAGTATCGGGATGCGCTCTCAGGAAATCGCCGATACCATTTAGTACATCTTTCTCATAATCAATCACTTTGCCAGTGCCATCAGGACCGATATTGAGCAGGAAATTGCCGCCGTTGACGACTGTTGTCAGCAGGCGTTGTGTTTGAATCTCAATCTGTTGGTTGAGTTCCTGGCGTTCAATCCATGATTTGTAACCCCATGAGTTATAAAGCGATGCAGGGTTGTCCCAATAGATGTCGCCGTACGACGAGATGTTTCCGTTGTCGGGCAGCGTCATGTAATCGCCCATGTTGTTCATGATGCGGCCGTTGATAAGGCATTGAGGCTGAATTGATTTCACTGTCTCGCGGAAACGGCGGCTCTGTTCGGGAGTTACGAGACCCATATCGAACCACAAAGTGTATATGTCGCCGTAGTTTGTGAGCAGCTCAGTGAGTTGAGCCACGATATAATCCTCAAGTTCTGGAGTTATTATCTCGAGTGGCGAATAAACCTGGTTCACGTACTCGATGCAATTTGTCGTTGAATCAGGTTCGAGACGAGGGATTCCGTAAGGAAAATGCCAGTCGGGGAGGGAGTAGTAGAAACCGAGTTTCATCCCGTGGCGATGGCAGGCGTCGGCGAGTTCTTTTACAATGTCTTTGCCGTAAGGCGTGAAGTCAACTATATCATAATCAGTGGTTTGCGTGTCGAACATGCAGAATCCGTCGTGATGCTTCGTGGTGAAAACGATATATTTCATGCCGGCGTTTTTGGCGAGCAGCACAATCTCATCGGCGTTGAAATAGATGGGGTTGAATTCCCTTGCCACAGCCTCATATTCAGGAATGGTAATCCTCGCATGGTTCATTATCTGCTCGGCGTAATAAGGAATTTTCTCGCCCTTCCAAACGCCGCCTAATTTCGAATACACACCGAAATGAATAAACATCCCGAAATGGTCGTTGCGGAATTCTTCCAATGCGGTTTCGGTTTGTAGAGACGTTTCCCGAAACGTCTCTTTCTCATCATTGCACGAAACGACAAACAACGATAGGATTATTGTGATTATCAGGATTGATATTAGGGATTTTTTCATAATGAAATCAATTATTTTTTCTTTTTCGGTTTCTGAATTGCCAATTCTTTGCAGGTTGTTTTAACCAGTTCCGACATGTAATCGCGGTCGTCGACATCTTCAATGAAGAAATAATCTTTCGCTCCGTCGTATGGTGGGCGCATATCGACAATGCGGAGCATTGTCCTGCCGGCTTCTGTCGGTTTCAGATAGAAACAGTTGTCGCAAATGAGGCCGAAGATGATGCCATCGCAATAGATGCCATAGTCGCCAAACATCTTTTTGACCATGATTTCGCCAGCTCCTTCGCACTGGTCGGCGATATATTGTACATAATTGGGATTGCTTGCCATGATGAATTTTTTTTGCAAAATATTAATTCTTTGATGTAGTATATTATTGAAACTTTATATTTGTAATATGCTTTTTAATAAGTCTATAATCTTTTCTTTTTCTCCACTCTCGTTTGTTCGCAATCTAAGTAATGGGAGACCATAAATTTCAAGAATATGATTTTTTAATGTATCACGACGATGCTGTACCGTATCATTTTTGTGAAATGTATATCCGTCAGTTTCAATAGCCATTATTGGTTTTTTTGTAACATGGTTTATTATAAGGAAATCAAGATGTGTGCAATAATTAGATATATACTTGGTTTCTTCCTCGTTCAATAATGACCAATTGCGAATAACACTGCGCAATGGTGTGTGGCATAATATACCAAGATGCCTATATTCGGGATATTCTGATAATATGGATTCAAGCAATGAGTATGTGAGATTCTCTGAGTTATATTCAGATATTTTTTTATGATCAGCTAAAAATCGCATTCGCTCATTTGTATAATGGCTGTATAGATAGTCAAAAATCGAGCTGATTTTGCTATCTGTAACAGTCATGTTATTGTATTGGATGTACTCGATCAAATCGCTTATATTGCCTTTGCGCTCTTGTTCGTTTCCAGATACAACTAAGACAAAGCGTTTTTTTGCTCGGGAGATGGCAACGTTAATAAGATTAGTATCATCACTAAACGATGTGATTTGGTCGTCAACAACACTCATTATAATGTTGTCTTTTTCTCTACCTTGATACTTATGAATTGTTGCCGTTTCAATATTAGGTAATTGATGAATACACTCATTAACTTGATTGTTGTATGGCGTGATAATTCCAATATCTCCGTTTGTATCTAAGAGAGGCAACACTTCACTTTTGATTACATCTATCTCGCGTTGGTTATAATGGTTATATGCATGATGACCATGTGCGGTTTTTATGGCCATCATAACATTATTCTCATGATGATCCTCTGTCATTATAAGCAAATTGCCTCCATAGAAGCGTTGGTTGCAATAGTTGATAATTGTCGGATGGCAACGATAGTGCTCGCGCAATAGTGTTTGGGTGACATCTGGGATTATGGTGCATATTGACTGTAAAAAGCTGTATTCAGCACAGTTATAGCCATTTGCAACCTTATATTCTTTATAAATGCCATCAAGTTTTATTTTATCCTCATCTGTTACTACATTGGGAAGTTGCATTGTATCACCAACAATAACCGCGTTTCTGGCACATGTCAGCGCCAATGCTCCCGTTTCTACAGAAACTTGGGAAGCTTCATCCATAATTATATAGTCATAAATTTGGTCTGGAATGGCTGTTCTTGCAGAGAAAGTTGTACTGAGTATAACAGGATAATTCTTGCAAAACTCTTCAGGATTGCGGTGTATATCTTTGACTTCATTCAATGACAAATGACGATTGTTCTCATATTTTTCATGCAACTTGTCTTTTAATAAAGCCATTGATAATTCTGAAAGATGATCAGACAATGATTTCGCATTTGTAGATGATAGTGCTGCTTCTATTTCTGTGATGCGATTTGACAATTCTTTTTGTTTCACAATTAAATATAAAGATTGTAATTCGACCAAAACATTATGCATTGTATCCGAATACAATGAAGCTTTTATACCAAGAAGATACTTTCCGATGAAACTTAGCCCGGTTAATTTAATCCGTTTAAATAATTTACGAAAATAACTGGATTTAATACTAATGCTATTGTTGAATTCTTGATATTGCAACCATAGATCCATCAAACGATTAGATTTTACGCCTGCTTTGGGTTTGTAATCGTTATCTTTGATCTTGTTGTCTGTTTTGAAATGTTGCCATTCTATTTCAATGGCTTTTAGTTCTTGTTTGCAATTAGCTAATTCTTCTTGAAGTGAAAATACATCGCGTAATTTGGATAGCGTAGCAGATGTTGACTCAATAATCTTTGTTTTGTCATTATTATTAATCGCCCATGAATGAAGCTCTTGTGGAATAGAAGGCAGGCTCTTTATAAAATTTTCCTTATTTTCCCTTTTACCTAATGATGCAACTATAAAACCCAATCCATACTTTTGAAGTTTCTCCATAACATTAAGCGTGGCGGAATTGTTGTTTGACACAACCATTACAGTTTGGTCACGCATAAGTATATTGGCAATGATATTTAATATGGTTTGTGTCTTACCTGTTCCAGGAGGACCTTGTATTACACTGATTTGTCGCGCCATTGCTGCTTTAACAGCATTTGCTTGACTGGCATTACATCCAAAAGGATAAATTATATTTGATGCACTTTTAAATTCTTGCTTGTATTTTTTAGCGTCAAGATATGGCGCAATTGCCAATGATTTATCAATAAAATCTATCTTCGCGTAGAGCGAAGGAAGTATCCCGCCATGCTCCTCATCTTTACCTAGATCATTAACTTGAGATATGCGTTTGAGATAATCAAAGGCGTTGCAGGCAATATTATCTGCCAGACAAGATTCAACTACTTGAATAGTTCCGTGTAAATAATCTTGTATGTAACCATTAGTATATGTTATTCGCCAATGTGTTAGATCCTGTTGCTTAAATGAGAGTATATCTGTTACATTTCTTTGTGCTTGCCCATTAATATAAACTTTATTGTGAAGAGGATCATGCCATGTTGCATTAGTTAACCAAATGACATCATTGTTGCGATAATGAAAAATACTAGGACTGTTTTTATATTTGACGGCATAAACACCATTTGCACACAATTCAATCTTATCTATCTGAAGTGTTTTAGGTTGACCTTTGATGATAATAAAACCTTGTAATGCTGTCATAAATTAAAACATAAAACGATACGAGTGCAAAATTACAAATAATTTTAAAAAATATTTAACAATAATCAATTAAATACATTGACAAATAATCAAAATTTTACGTATCTTTGTCCCCGATTTTGAACCGAAACTAAAGAGCATCGTAAAACAAAATACTAATGGGATTGGGAGTTTGCAGGATTGCGAAAGGTTTTTTATTGTTTAATGTTTAAAAATTAAATGTATGACAAAAAAAGAGTTTTACGAGAAAAATGACAAGGTTTTTACAACTTATCCGGTTGTTAAAAACACAGTTTCGAAAGATTTAATAGATTCTATCCCGGAGTCGGTGGCAGAAAGAAGGGATTTCCTTAAGAAGCATCTTAATAATCTTGATGGAAAAACAATTTATTGTCCGTCACTTGAGGCGAAATCCTTCAATGATGTTTCTTCAGTATTCAGTGACGCTTCCACAACTGGAATAAAAAATGCCGCTGCTTTGTGGGATCATCAACCTTCCCGAAGTAATCGCATTTTGTCGTTTGTCAAGGGGTTTGGTGATTTTTTTTTGTAAAAAATGTAAGGGCGAATAATGATTCGCTTCTACTTCCTACTGTTCACATCATCATACTCCGTCTTTTCAAAATGTCTCACCACATACGAGCATACCGCATGGATTTTGAGGCCGTTTTCGCGGGCGTAGGCGACGGCGGCATCGAGGAGCGCTTTGGCGATGCCTTTACCTTGAAATGCTGGTTCAACAACTGTGTGCATGATTGCAAAAACAGACTCGTTCATCCATTCGTAGGAGATGTATCCCATCCGTTTGCCGTTTTCCTCGGCGATGAAGTAGCCGTCTCTTGAATTGTTTTTATGAGTGATTTCCATTATTTGTTCAATTTATAAGTCAGAGCTCCCGAAGGGCATAATTTTATTTGAGCTATCAATTCCTCGGTGGTCGCGTTTTGCGGCTTGCACCACGGACGTTCGTGTACGTTGTAAACTTTTGGCAATTGATACACACAGACTCCAGCGTGTATGCATTTCTCGGGCTGCCAGATGATGGTCAGGTCGTCGGTTTTATATTCTTTAATCATGATTGTAATTTTTTGCAAATATACAAAAAAAAACGTAGGGGCGAATGATTATTCGCCCCTACAAATTGCGTTTAATCGATTTTATCGATTTCGATTATTTTCCGCCTTTTTCCTCTTTCTCGAGGTTTTCTTTCAATGTTGCGAGGACATCGAGGTCGCCGAGAGTTGTGCGCTCAACGTTGTCGTTGATCTGCTTCACGGCACGCTTGGTGTTCTTTGCAGCCTTCTCCTTCTCAGCAGTCTCAACTTCGGCAGCAGCGTTCTGCTTGTCTTCCCAAATGCGTGAGTGTGAGAGGATGATCTTCTTGTTTTCCTTCGAGAATTCGATGACCTTGAAATCCAAAGTCTCGTCAACCTTAGCGGTTGTGCCGTCTTCTTTCTTCAGATGACGGTTCGGGCAGAAACCTTCAACACCATATGGCAATGAGACGATGACGCCCTTGTCGCTTGTGCTGATGATTGTTCCCTGCTGGATTGAACCGACTGTGAAGATGCTTTCGAACACATCCCATGGGTTCTCTTCAAGCTGCTTGTGGCCGAGGCTCAAGCGGCGGATCTCTTGGTCAACGTCGAGGACCACGACATCGATCTTGTCACCGATCTTGGTGAACTCTGCCGGATGTTTGATCTTCTTCGACCAGCTGAGGTCTGAAATGTGAATCATACCGTCAACGCCTTCTTCAAGTTCGACGAAGATGCCGAAGTTGGTGAAGTTACGCACTGTAGCGGTGTGTTTTGAACCCTTTGGATAACGCTCTTGGATATTCTCCCATGGATCCGGGACGAGCTGCTTCATGCCGAGGCTCATCTTGCGCTCCTCGCGGTCGAGTGTGAGGACCTTGGCTTCCACTTCGTCGCCAATCTTCAGGAAGTCCTGAGCTGTGCGGAGGTGCTGTGACCATGACATTTCTGACACATGGATAAGACCTTCAACGCCTGGAGCGATCTCGATGAACGCGCCGTAGTCGGCGAGGACAACGACTTTACCCTTAACGACGTCACCAACTTTGAGGTTCGGGTCGAGAGCATCCCATGGATGTGGGGTGAGCTGCTTGAGACCGAGGGCGATGCGTTTCTTGCTGTCGTCGAAGTCGAGGATAACGACCTTGATCTGCTGGTCGAGTTGGACGATTTCCTTAGGATCGTTGATACGGCCCCATGAAAGGTCGGTGATGTGGATAAGACCGTCAACACCGCCGAGGTCGATGAACACGCCGTAGTTGGTGATGTTCTTGACAACGCCTTCGAGAACCTGACCTTTTTCAAGCTTGCTGATGATTTCGCTCTTCTGCTGCTCGATTTCGTCTTCGATGAGGGCTTTGTGTGAAACGACCACGTTCTTGTACTCCTGGTTGATCTTAACAACCTTGAATTCCATTGTGCTGTTGACGAATACGTCGTAATCGCGGATAGGTTTGACATCGATTTGTGAACCTGGCAAGAATGCCTCGATGCCGAACACGTCGACGATCAAGCCGCCTTTTGTACGGCTCTTGACGAAGCCGCGGACGATCTCCTGGCTGTCGTAGGCCTCGTTGACGCGGTCCCATGACTTGAGAAGGCGAGCCTTCTTGTGTGAAAGGACGAGCTGGCCGTTGATGCCTTCTTGGTTCTCCACATAGACTTCGATTTTGTCACCCACCTTAAGGTCTGGGTTGTGACGGAATTCTGAAATCGGAATAACACCATCTGACTTGAATCCGATGTTGACGACGACTTCGCGTGAAGTCTTAGCGACAACTGTTCCTTCGATAACTTCGTGATCGCCGATCTGACTCATGGTCTTCTCGTACATTTCTTCCATGCGTGCGCGGTCTTCAGCTTTGTAGCTGTCGTGTTTCTTTGCGTCGCTGCTCCAGTCGAAGTCTTCTGATGGAACCGGTTTCACTTTCTGGATTTTTTCGGTGTTTTCTAATTTGCTCATTATTTTTTTGTAAAAATTGTACCCGACGGCTCTTCCGAATTAGGCAATCGAGGATTGTTAAACTTTAATTTCCCATTTCAAGTCATTGATTTTCAATTACAAAAACCAATTTCGGAATAAGGCTCGAAAATGGACTGCAAAAATACAAAAAGTTTTGATAGGAATAAGATGTTTTTTGAAATATTTTTAAATAGGTAATTATGATCGAAAAATTGCGATGATAATTGTTGATAACTTTTTTAAAATGGAGGCTGTTTTTTGGAAAAATTTGTTTATTTTTGCAATGATGAATTAAAGCTATTTTTAATGAAACTTTAAAACATTCTAGTTATGACGAAAAAAGAGACACTTCAATTATTTGAGAGAAAAAATGTTCGCACAGTGTGGGACGATGAAGAAGAAAAATGGTATTTTTCCATTGTAGATGTGGTTGCTGTATTAACGGATAGTGATTATCAAACAGCAAGAAAATATTGGAAAGTATTGAAAGGAAGATTGATTAAAGAAGAAGGAAGTGAACTGGTAACAAATTGTTACCAGTTGAAATTAAAAGCAGAAGATGGTAAGATGAGAATGACTGATGTCGCTGATACTGAACAACTTTTCCGTATAATTCAATCAATTCCATCGAAAAAAGCAGAGCCATTTAAGGAATGGATGGCTAAAGTGGCTGCAATACGTTTAGACCAGATGCAAGATCCGGAATTGTCAATAAATCAGGCAATTGCCGATTATCGTCGTCTCGGTTATTCTGAAGAATGGATAAATCAGCGAGTGAAATCCATTGAGGTCAGGAAAGAACTGACAGATGAATGGAGACGCACAGGAGTGAAAGAAGGCTTTGAATATGCTTCGTTGACTGATATTATAACAAAGGAGTGGAGCGGTTTTACGACAAAGCAATATAAGCAGTTTAAAGGTTTGAAGAAAGAGAATTTGCGCGACAATATGACCAATCTTGAAATTGCACTGAATATTCTTGCCGAAGCTTCTGCTGCAGAGTTGTCGAAACAAAGAGATCCTCGCGGATTTCAGCAGCAGACAAAAACTGCAAAAGATGGTGGCAGTGTCGCAAAAGCCGCTCGCAATCAGCTTGAATCCAAATTAGGGCGAAGCATTATTTCTCCTTCAAAAGCAAGTGATTTCACTTTGCCAGAGAAAAAGGAGGAAGTAGGATATATTGAGGAGTAAATCCAGTTGGTTACAAATTGTTACCAACTGAAATTGTTGATTAATTTAGAAAAAGTGTACGCATGCGTACACTTTTATGTTACATTGTCTCCGCCGCGGAGACTTTTTGAACTGGTAACAATTTGTCACCGATTGAAATTGTATATTATTTTCAGAAAAACTGAGCTTTTTATAACTTTTGATATTGATAACTATTATTCAGTTGTTGACGGCTTGACGATAAAAATGTATTATTTGGAGCAGACATTTTCGCATGTGAAGGAGATTGAAGGGACCGAACTCACTTTAAAATAAGCATTTAACAATGATGTATCATCTTGCTGGCGTCAGCAACATGATATTTAGCTTAACTGGTAACAATTGTTATCGGTTGTTTTGTTGAAAGTCTTGTTACAGACTATAATAGTAATCTTTGATTAACGCTGTCATTTTTGCTCTGCGTTTGGCCAAAAACTCCTTGTAATTTGTGTAGTCCATTTCTAATATTTCTGAAGGAATGCAGTTGTCTTCAAGGTTTTTGAGGAATTCTTGCTCATTTTTGATGGTTTTAAATGATAAACCTTCCGAATTTTTAATTGCATCATAAGCTTCCTTGAAATATACATTTGGAGATTTCTTTCCAATTTTGATATTTATTGGAGTGTCTAAATAAGCGTAATTGGCAACTTGATTATATGCGTTTCTGTCAAATCCATTGTCAACTAAATACTGTTTGGGAAAGATATGATGAATGTCTCCTCCCAAATTTATGAGTTCTCCTACAGGAATATGAGAAAGTAATGAATCCTTTTTAAAGAAATTCTGTGCTGCAAGAAATACTTGATATGTAGGATTAATTGATGATGCGTAAGACAAATTCTGATCCAATTGTACGTCCCAGAAATTATCTGACAAAGTGGCATCCTCAATGGCTTTCAATGTGGCTTTGACACCGTTTTCTTCAATTGCTCGGATGTCTTTTGCGAAAGCAGTTTCAGGAGATGCACTGTATCTGCCGGTTAAAACGGATAAAACATACCAACGTTGGACAAAGCTCTTGATTTTTTCAACTGGAATTTCTTTGGATTCTTGAAGAAGCAAATAAATAGCATAGGCAAAATCAATTGCCATCACTGAATTTACAAGCTTTTTTGATGTGAACCCAGCCGAACGAATTGCTAGCATGAACTGGGAGAAATTGTAACCGTTTATAACGTTGTTGACACCAGCTACAAGTTCTTTATAAGTATCTTCAACAATTTCAATTTTAAATTCTCGTGTTTCGAAATCACGTCCCGATAACAATGCGACCAAATCAGCTAATTTGGCTCTTTTGCAGCGATGCATAAATGCAACACGAATAACATCGTCGCATGTCGGGTCATAAACTGTTTCTTTGTCGTCTTTAAGCCATTCCAACTTGTCTAAATATCCTGATGCGACAAAAGAAGCATCTTTTTCTTTGATTTTGTTATAAAAAGTACCGTCTATACATAGATGCGCGAAATAGTCAATAACTTTTCGCAATGTGTTGCCGCCATGGTCTTCATCGGCTGCAATTTTTGACATAACAAAGTCGCCTTGACTAAGTGATGTTCCTTTAGAATTTATACGGATAAAAATGTCAGTCACAACATTTATATCCAACGATGCGTCAAGTTCAATAACGCCGATGTTGCAATGCTGAAGATTCTTCAAACTTTCAATAACCTTATGCAATTGTTCCTCATCCATTTCTGGATTGTCAGCAACATATTGATGTATGAATTTGAAACTTGAAAAATCAGGTTTGAATATCTCTGCAATATCCGGAATCCAACGCTTGCCCTTTAAATGTGCTGGCGTCTGAACGGCAAACAATTCAGCATCAGGGTCTTCGGATAAAGCAGCGACAGGGTCGAAAGCAATCTTGACACGACCTTCACTGTAATCATCAAAAATTATTGATTTTCCTGCGATGGCAGTCATGAGAGCGGTGATTCTCTGCTGACCATCTATAAGAACCTTTTTGCCTTCCGACAAAGTGCCGTTTTTCAGTTTGACAGAAGGATTTTTCCAAATGATGATGTAACCAGTAGGATAGCCTTTGTATAGGGAGTCCATAAGGTCGCGGACTTGGGAACGACGCCATACAAAAGGACGTTGAATCTCGGGAATTGCTATATCATTGGCTTCAATTAATCCAAGAATCTGGCTTATTGCCAGCGGATAATTGTTGTACTTCTGTTTATCCATAGAAAAATTCAAAATTTAGAACACAAAAATACAATTAATTTTAATTCAAAACATAATCAGCACTCCAAATGCCAAAATTTATTATCTTTGCCAAAATTTAAAACGTATTTTTATGACAAACGAACTAACAATCAAAACACGAAGCCTTTTGATAACCGAGACAATTTTTCGGCCTGAAAGGCCATAAACCGTTAGGTAGGGGCAACGCCCCAAATGAACAAACGGTATTTGGGATGGAATGGCCGCCCCGAAGGGGCAACAGCCGTTAGCCCCACGGCAACGTCTGGGGCGTAATGGGAACACAAATAATAAACAACATTTTATAACAAACAAAATCAAAATTATGTCACAATCATTATCCAAAATTTATTTACACATAGTATTCCACGTGAAAAACACGAGCCAGACAATAGAGGAGGAGCATTGGGAACGGGTGCACAATTATATCGGCGGACTCGTTAATACAACGGGTTGCCATGTTTTGCGCGTCGGTGGAGTTGAAAACCATGTTCACGTGTTGTTGATGTTTTCAAAAACAGCGACGGTAGCACATGTTATTGAGGAGATGAAACGAAATAGCAGCCGATGGATAAAAACCATTTCACCTATATATGAGAATTTCGCATGGCAGGGCGGTTATGGCGCGTTTTCGGTGAGTCAGTCACAGGTTGATACGGTGATGAGATACATTGAGCGTCAGAAGGAACATCATAGAAAACAGAGTTTCCAGGAGGAATATTTGGAGTTTTTGCGATTGCATAATATTGAATTTGACGAAAAATATGTTTTCTCAGATTGACGATGTTATGCTGTTGCCCCTTCGGGGCGCATCGTTTTCCCTCGGGATTATTCATCCCCATTTCCCCAGGACGTTGCCCTGGGCTGACAGGTTGTTGCCCCTTCGGGGCGCAAACTATCCTTATATAAACCGGGAACAAAAAAACTTCAAACTCCACACTCCAAACTCCAAACTTTTTACTATTTTTGCAAAAAATAATTGTTATGGCACTAAACTGCGGAATTATCGGACTTTCCAACACTGGAAAAACAACCATATTTAATTGTATATCAAACACTAAGGCGGAAATCGGCTTCGCCACGAAATCGAATATCATCTCGCATTCGAAGCGTATCGTGCCGGCTACCGTCGAAATCGTCGACCTTCCTGGTCTGAGCAAGGGCGGTCAAGGTGTAGGTAACAAACTTCTCGCCGAGGTGCAGACCGTCGATGCGCTGATTCATGTCTTGCGCTGCTTCGACGACCCGAACGTTCCGCATAGCGAAGGCAGCATCGACCCGGTGCGCGATATGGAACTGGTTGACCTCGAGCTTCAGGTGCGCGACCTCGACCTTGTGACACGTAAGCTGCAACGCATTGAGAAACTGCTTAAAAATGGCGACAAGGACAACAAACGTGCATTCGAAGTGCTCACGATTTACAAGGAGGTGCTCGAGAACATGCAGAACGCCCGCACCGCCAACGTGCCAGAGGAAGATAAGAAGTATATCCAAGACATTCAACTGCTTACGGTCAAGCCGATAATGTACGTCTGCAACGTTGACGACGCTTCGGCGCTTACCGGAAACAAATACACCGAGGCTGTGAAAGCCGCTCTCCATGGCGAAGACATGATTATCCTTGCCGGAAAACTCGAGTCGGAGATCGCCGAACTCGACGAGGCTGACCGTGCTCTGTTTATGGAAGATGCAGGTCTCACCGAGCCTGGCGTCAACAAGCTTGTTCGTCTCGCATACAGCACACTGAAGCTGCAGTCGTTCTTCACAACAGGTCCTGACGAGACTCGTGCCTGGACAATCCATGTGGGCGACACCGCTCCTGAAGCTGCCGGCGTGATTCACAGCGACCTCCAGCGTGGTTTCATCCGCGCCGAGGTGATGAGTTGCGAGGACTTCCTGCATTACGGCTCGGAACAGGCCGTCAAAGAAGCCGGAAAATTCGCCGTCGAAGGAAAGAATTATGTGGTGAAGGATGGCGACATTATCAATATTCGATTCAACGTTTGATTTCCCGAATTCGTAGAGACGCACGGCCGTGCGTCTGTACAATTCATTTGTGTGTGTAAAATTGAAGATATGCCCGAATTTGTAGTATTAGTTGATAATCAAGACAACCAAATCGGTTTGATGGAGAAACAAGAAGCTCACGTCAACCCGACGCTGCACCGTGCCTTCTCGATTTTCATCTTCAACAGCAAAGGGGAGATGCTGCTCCAACAGCGCGCCTTCACGAAATACCACACCCCGGGTTTGTGGACCAACACCTGCTGCAGTCATCCGCGTGACGGCGAGTCGCTCGAACAAGCTACAAAACGCCGCCTGATGGAGGAGATGGGGATGGAGTGCGAGCTCAAAGAGGCGTTCAGCTTCATATACAAAGCCGACGTGATGCAGGGTCTCACCGAGCATGAGTTTGATCATGTGTTCATCGGCACCACCGATGCGACACCTATTATTAATAGGGCAGAAGTGGAGTCGTATAAATACGAGACAGTAGAGAATATTAAAAAGGATATTGCACAAAATCCTGAAAACTATACCGCCTGGTTTAAAATTGCATTCGCCAAACTGCTCCCTGTCATTTCGACCGAAGCGTAGCGTAGTGTAGACCTGAGCTTGCGAAAGCATTCACCTCTGGTGAATAAATCTCATAAATAAAAAATCATATAAATCAATAATTATCATGCTATTAACACTAAATTTATATCACATTTCTGCAATAGCATTGATAATTCTATTAATCATTTTTATAATTTACGTCCGCTTCAGCAGCCCGATAATTCGAATATCTTCCCAAAAGATTTGGTTCATCGATTTATTGCTTCCAAATAAAATCTTGGCTGACTCGATAATATCAATCAAGCTTCTCGACCGCATGCCTGCAATAAAATATGACCATTTCGGCCATATTAATAGATATGACCCCAAGCCTCTCAAGGCAGGAAAAATGATTCCAAGTAAAGGCTATTGCGAGGTCGTTACTGACGATGGCATCAAGCAAGCTCTCTCATATTCAATGGATTATAAAAAATGCTGCATTGAAATCGCAACCACAAGCGGCATGGTTTATATCAACTATAAAAACGAGGAGCGGACCAAACACCTTTACGAAAAATTTCTTGTTACTTTTTTCTTGATAAAAAAGTAACCAAAAAATCAAGCGCCAGCCGAAGCTCGGACCGCCGTCTGGCGCTGGCCACCGCACCGCGAAGCGACGTCGAGGCTTCGCCCCACAGGGTTTACAGCACGGGCCAGAACGGAAAGTGCGGTTAGAGCTTATTTCCGTTCTTGATCTTTTCGGTTCCTTTTCCATCAAGGGAAAAGGAACAAAATAATTTTTGTTAAGAAAAAAATTAAAAAAAAGTTTGCATATTAAAAAATATGTTGTATTTTTGCGATGTGAAAATAATATCAAAATAATATCATTTTAAAACAAAAATTACTACTATGGAAAAGAAAGAATTTGAATTCAATGGACTGAGAATCAATGGATTCTTGGCATTGTTAATTATCATCGCAATCCTCGTATTTGCGATTTGGGGATTCACAACAACAACAGACGGTTTTCCGCTTAGCAGAACATTTGGCTGCATCGGAATTATCATTATCGACTTCATCCTTTGCATCGGCTTCAAAAAACTCGAACCTAACGAGGCTATGGTGATGGTGTTCTTCGGAACATATCGCGGCACCCTCACAAAGGTCGGCTTCCACTGGGTGAACCCGTTCATGTCGTCAAAAAAAGTCTCTCTCCGTGCCCGTAACCTCAACGTCGACCCGATTAAGGTGAACGACAAGACCGGCAACCCGATTATGATAGGTCAGATTTTGGTTTGGAAGCTGAAAGATACTTATAAGGCAATGTTCGAAATCGACTCTCAGACAATGGCTGCTGCCGGAAGTGTATCAGGTACTGGCGTTCAGGTGACAAGCCGTATGCGCGCTTTCGAGAGCTTCGTCCGTGTGCAAAGCGACGCTGCCCTTCGTGAAGTGGCTGGAATGTTCGCTTACGATGAGAACGGCGACATCACTAAAGGCGACCTTACACTTCGTGCTGGCGGTACAGAAATCAACGATATCCTCCTCAACAAGCTCAACGATCGTCTCGCAATGTCGGGCATCGAGGTGATTGAGGCTCGCATTAACTATTTGGCTTATTCGCCTGAAATAGCTGCCGTTATGCTTCGTCGTCAGCAGGCCGCAGCCATCATCGCAGCACGTGAAAAGATTGTGGAAGGTGCCGTCTCGATGGTGAAAATGGCCCTCGACAAGCTTAAAGACGAAGAAGTCGTGGAACTTGACGACGACAAGAAAGCCGCTATGGTCAGCAACCTCATGGTTGTGCTCTGCGCCGATGATGCCGCACAACCTGTAGTAAACACTGGCACTTTGTATCAATAATTATATTATGAAAAAAGCCATAAAATTTTCAATAATAGTTTGCCTCGCAAGCTGGATTTTCGCTGCCTTCATGTGGTTCGGCATGGGAATCCATAACACTACCGACAACCTTAAGCTTTATTCGCTCTGTGCTACGATTTACATGTTTTTCCCGCTGGTTTGTGCATTAGTGATTCAAATCATCAAAAAAGAGAAACTTGGCAGCACAGGCTTGTTGAAGTTCAAAATAAAATGGTCGTGGCTCGTCGCATGGCTGCTGCCAGTGGTGCTTGTCGCTGCAACCATCATCGTGAACTCGCTGTTCGAAGGCTGCACGCTTGGTTTCCACATGCCGGCAATTCCGGGAATGGAGAATCTTTCTCCTGAAGATCAGGCAAAATTCATGGCAATGCAGAATCCTAAGATAATGATTGTCACCACACTTGTTTCCGGACTTATTGCTGGCATCACCATCAACGCTCTTGCGGCGTTCGGGGAGGAGTACGGCTGGCGTAATTATCTCGTCAACGCGTTGAAAGGCAAGAACTTCTGGGTGGCGTGCCTCTTCATCGGCGTCGTTTGGGGATTCTGGCATTTCCCGATTATCCTCATGGGACATAACTACATGGTTCATCGTACCGCTGGCGTTTTCATGATGGTTTTGATGTGCCTTGCAATGACTCCAATCGAGCTTTACCTAGTTTTAAAAGCGAAGTCAGTTTATCCGGCCGCCATTTTCCACGGAACAATCAACGCTTTGGCTGGTGCAACAATGCTTTTCATCAGCGGTGGAAGCGACCTCATCAACGGCGTCGCTGGTCTCGCCGGAATCATCACAATGGCAGTGGTGACATTGATATTATTCGTTTACGACCAGTTTATTTCTGAAGATAAGATTATGTCAAATAAAATAAATTATTGATTATGAATGATATGACGCTGTTTTGGCTTATGATGGTGCTGGTCTTTGTCCTGACGATAGTCTTTCTGGAGATTTTCAGGAAAAAGACCAAGTTCGAGATTTTCAACGATCTCATAGTTATCAACGATTTCGTCTATCCGGCAAACATTCCTAATTATGTGATAAAATCTATCAGTATGGTGGAAAAACTGCCTAAAGTCATGATGAGATCCAACGGTTATGCCGGATTGAAAATGTGGAAAGGCGTTTTCAGAATCCTAGGCGGCAAAAGGTCTCTGTTTTATATCGAAAATCACTTCAAAGGCCCTATTATTAAGATTGAGACTGTCAGAGAAAGCATTTACATCAACTTCAAAGATATGGAGCAAACACATCAGCTTTATGACGAGATGACAAAAACCGTTAAGATTATAGATGAGACGGAACTCGTTGATTGTAAATTTGTTACAACAACAAGAAGTTGGGTGATTGCGGGAATATTTATTGCAATTGTTACTGTAGTTTCTTTGCTTCCGGCAATAATTTAAAAATGGCTAAAGAAAAGGATAATACCAAAAATTTCGTACTTCGCCTCGACGCGAAGACGATGGATGCCGTTGAGAAGTGGGCGGCGGACGAGTTCCGTTCCATCAACGGGCAGATACAATGGATTATAAATGAAGCACTTAAGAAAAATAAAAGAATGTAATTATGGATACATTAACAATTATTGAATGGGTTTTAATTATAGGAGTGGTGGCGTTTTATTTTGGAATGCCGGCTGTCGCTAAAAGCATCGCTAATGCTGAAAAAAGATTGAAAGTTGTAAATGTATTGAATATCATATATTTACTGATTTCAATCGCATTGATTGTGGAGATCGTTAGCCAGTTTTTTATCTATGACATGGCAAGCGACTACAAACTCTCACGTGTCGGATTGATCTTTATAACAATCGTAATGTATTGTTATACAACGTTTTTCAAGAAGAAGCAGTGGTTCGAGTGATTACTCTATGGTAATCTCGCTCATGTCAGTTTCGAGCCGCTCCCAGTCGTGCAGGAAAATCGACTTGCGCTTCGAGCAGCCGTCATCTTTACACTTGAAAACGATGTTTTTTCCGTTGAAACTGACCTCATAAAGACCCTTGGCACCTTCGCAGGGGTCTTTTTCGTTCACAAAAGTCACCTGATTGCCTTTGACCATGCACTTCCCGATGATGGGGTGGTCGCGCTCGATGCCGCTAAGGTAAATCTCGTATTTGTTGCCCTTGATTATCAGCGTCGACTGGTCGTAACTGCTAATCCATGCGCCATCTATATCAAGATTCGCAACAGTTTTTACTTCCTGTTTCGTCACTGTTTTCACTGCTTCCTGATTGTCTGTTTTGTTTTTGTTCGTCATCAAAAATTTTGACACCATGAAGAACCCGAAAATCAAAACAAGTATCACAATTATCAATTTCGTGAAAATATTACCGGATTTCGATTTCTTCTTGGAAACGCCTTTTTTCTTTTTCGTTTTTTTTGCTGCAGAATTTGCCATAACTTATTTTTTTGCAAAGATAATATTTTTTTATAAAATAAACGTTAAATATCGCCATAAATTTTGTACTTTTGCACCGAAAATTTAACAACCATGCAGGAAACAATTCTGATTCTGGATTTCGGCTCGCAGGTGACACAGCTCATCGGCCGTCGCCTTCGCGAACTCAACGTTTATTGCGAGATTCATCCATACAACAAAATCCCAGAAATTACTAGTGATATCAAAGGCGTCATCCTTAGCGGAAGCCCTTCGTCGGTGCGCGATGAGAAGGCTCCTTTTGCCGATTTGTCGAACATAAAAGGTCGTCTGCCGCTGCTCGGAATATGCTATGGAGCGCAGTTTATGGCGTATCATTTTGGTGGCGAGGTAAACTCTTCATTGGCAAGGGAATACGGCCGCGCTATGCTTACAGTGGTCGATGAGAATAACCTGCTTTTCAAAGGCGTTTCAAAGACCTCACAAGTGTGGATGTCGCACGGTGATACTATCGCGAAATTGCCGAAAAACGCTCATGTTATAGCAAAAACCGACGATGTGGAGAACGCCGCTTACAAAATCGACGGCGAGGACACATGGGCTGTGCAGTTCCATCCAGAGGTGTTTCATAGCAAGGAAGGCCCGAAGATGCTCGAAAACTTCGCGATGAATATCTGCGGCTGCCACGGCAACTGGACTCCCGACTCGTTTATCGACACAACCGTCGAGGCGATGCGAGCCAAACTCGGAAACGACAAGGTGATTTTGGGACTTTCAGGCGGTGTCGATAGCACCGTTGCCGCAGTGTTGCTCAACAAGGCAATCGGAAAGAATCTGACATGTATCTTCGTCGACAACGGTCTTCTCCGCAAAAACGAGTTTGAAGACGTTCTCGATTCATATAAAGACCTGGGACTCAACGTGATAGGCGTGCATGCTGGAAATCTATTCTTAAGCAAACTTGCTGGCGTGACTGATCCAGAGGCTAAACGTAAGGCCATCGGCTCTACGTTTATCGACGTGTTCGAGGCAGAAGCCAAAAAGATTGAAGGCGCAAAATGGCTCGCACAAGGTACCATCTATCCTGATGTCATCGAGAGCGTGAGCGTCAACGGACCAAGCTGCAAAATCAAATCGCATCACAACGTTGGAGGTTTGCCTGAAAAGATGAACCTCAAGATTGTGGAGCCGCTGCGTTCGTTGTTCAAAGACGAGGTCCGTCGCGTTGGCCGCGCCTTAGGCATCAAACGTGAGCTCGTTGGCCGTCATCCTTTCCCGGGACCGAGCCTCGGAATCCGTATCCTTGGTGAAGTTACCGAAGAAAAACTCCGTATCCTTCGTGATGCCGATGATATCTTCATCCGTGGTTTGCGCGAGTGGAAATGCGAGCTGCCAAGTGCTTCGTATCCTAACGAGATGGCCGACAACCTCTACGATAGCATCTGGCAGGCCGGCACGATGCTCCTCCCAGTGAAGAGCGTCGGCGTGATGGGGGATGAGCGCAGCTACGAATACACCATCGCCCTCCGCGCAGTCATCTCAACAGACGGAATGACTGCCGACTGGGTGCACCTGCCGTACGAATTCATGGCAAAAGTCTCCAACGACATAATTAACAAGGTCAAAGGCGTGAACCGCGTGTGCTACGACATCTCGTCAAAACCGCCAGCGACCATCGAATGGGAATAATTAATTGATGCCCTCGGGCAGAAATTTTTCAAATTTAATTCAAATTAAACAAATTATTTTTGAAAAATTTTGAATAAAATTTGTTAAATTTCTCGCCAAAGGCGATAAAAATAAAACAAAATGACAAAAAAAATCAACTGGAAACAGGAAATAATCTCCTACGCCTTCCTCATCTTCGGAAGCGCACTCTTCGCCATCGGCGACGTGATGTTCGTTAACCCTTACCACCTCGCACCTGGCGGCACCTACGGTCTATCAAACGTAATCAACGCGTTGTACCCGTGGAAAGTTTCATTGTACGCCATCTGCATGGATATCCCACTGCTCATCATCGGCACATGGATTCTCGGACCGAAATTCGGATTCAAAACAATCCTTTCGACAATCCTAATCTTCGGATGCACATTTGTACTTGAATCAACTTGGGGCTATGATCCCGTTATTTTTGAGCACAAAATGGACGTCCAGCTGGATGACACCTGGTTGCAAGTGCTCGGTAAAAATACATATTTTAAACCGGACTACTTCCTCAACACCATCGTTTCAGGCGGTATCTACGGCCTCGCCATCGGCTTCGTGTTCAAGTCTGGCGCAACATCGGGTGGCAGCGACATCATCTCAATGATTCTGCACAAATATACTAAAATCTCCCTCGGAACGTTAGTGATGATAGTTGACTCGATAATCACCTTGACATCGCTTCTGCTCGGCGAGATTCGTCTGCCAATCTACTCAATCCTCCTGATTGTGATTGAAAGCAAGATCATCGACCTGGTGGTTGACGGTATCAAGAGCTACAAAACAGCGTTCATCATCACTGACAAGATCGAAGAAGTCAGATTATTCATTATCAACGACTTGGATAGAGGTGGAACATGTTTTGTCGGTTCGGGCTTGTTCAAAGGTCAGGAACGTAAGATGATTTACACCAACCTTAACCGCACCGATTTGGTCAAGTTGAAACTTAACCTGCGCAACATCGACCCGAACGCATTCGTCAACGTAATTGAGAGTGCCGAGGTTATGGGTAATGGCTTCGTGCCGCTCCCGCATCCTGAAAAGTAAATGATAAAGAAAATTTTAAATATCGCAATCTGCCTGTGTTTCTTGGCCTCCGCAGAGGTCAAGGCACAGGATACCTGCCACGTCGCACTTATGGTGCCTCTGTATCTTGAGCAGGTCGACGAGGCATTTTGGGAGGCCGAGCCGTCCAACAAGACACTGCTCGCTAAGCCGTTTTCGTTCCTTCATTTTTACGAAGGCTTCATGATAGCAGCCGACTCAGTGGTCAAAAGCCGCAACATGAAACTCGACCTCAAGGTCTATGACGTTGACAATGACGTGAAAAAGGCCGATTCAGCCATCATCGACCCTTGGCTCGCCAATGCAGATATGATTGTGGGACCGTTCTACCTCAAACCATTCAATGTGGTGAAAAACTTCGCGTCGGAACATAATATCCCGATAGTGAATCCAATTACACCACGCTCCGAAATAGTCGACTCCTGCACTAATGTTATAAAAATCAAACCATCATTGGAAAGCCAGTTGGTACCACTCGACAGCCTGATTAAAAACAATTATCATGCCAATAATGTGTTCATAATCAGAGAAAGTAAATACAGCGACACATTGATAGTCAATAAGATAAATGAGATCGTCCAGCGTAATATCGACTCAGTGTCATACGTAGGCAACAAGCATATCTCTAAAGTCATCAAAAACAACCACAAACGCTGGAAATATCTGAAAATGGAGTTTGACCAGACAGAGTTTCTGACCGACAATGTGAAGCTGGATGTGGAATACCTGAAACGAAATCAAGACGACAGCACAGCCTTTGAAAATCAGATAGTTAACATCAATTACGAACGCGACAGCTTGAATTTTGTGAATGATTACGCGTCTTCGATGCGCAACAATCTGTTCATAGTTTACGGTACCGACAAGGTGTTTGCCAACGAAATCGTCAATAAAGTCACAAAACTCATTGAAAATTATCCGATTACGGTGATAATGCTGCCCGAATGGAGTAAGTTCGACCGCCTTTTCAACGATAATCTGATGAAAATGCACGCCATCTATTTTGATGACGATTTCATTGATTATCAAAGTATTAGAACAGAACATTTTATCTGTAAGTTCAGAAACAGATATGAAACGGAACCCAACGATTTTGCCTATCAGGGCTTCGATATCGGCTGGTATTTCCTGACAGCTCTCAATACCTTTGGCGGTTATATGCTTGACTATTTGCCTTATTACAATATTCAACTCATCGAGACACAATTCCATTTCCAAAAAAAATCAGAAGAATCTGGTTACGAGAATACATTTTGGAACGTGTATCAGTTTAAAGGATATAACAAAGTCATCTTAAAGACAGGTTGTGAAAAATAAGATTATTATACCTATATTATTGATAATCAGTGTGTTTTTTTCTTCGTGCGAAGAAAAAGACAACGCGGTGCTGTCATATTGGCCTGATGGGACTGTTAAATCTGAGTTGCGTTACACCGACGGAAAATTGGACGGAGTGTGTAAATGGTATTACAGCAACGGCAAGCCATCGATGGAGACGGTCTATACAATGAATGTCCTGAATGGGGAGTCAACCCGGTGGTATGAGAACGGTAATGTTGAAGAAAAAGCTTATTATATTGATAATCAATATGATGGAATAGTAGAGGAGTATAATGTTTTCGGCACTCTGATTAAGAAATCGACATATAAAAAAGGTGTCTTAGATGGTATGTTTTACCAGTTTTACGACAATGGGAATCCGTTTCTGGAAGGCGAGTACCTCGACGGGATGATGCATGGCAGCTGGATAATGTACTATCAGGACGGAAGCATTGGCAGCAGCGCGATTTATGACAAGGGAACCGGTGTCCAGAAAGGCTATGGCGAGGGCGGTCTCTACCAAAATGCCGAGATTCACTACAAAAACGGCGTGAAAGACGGGGAGGAAAGGCATTTCAACATGGACGGAAGCATAAAGGAAATACTTGTCTGGGACAACGGAAATTACGTTGGGACAAGGAAATAAAAATATTTTTGAAAATAATTGTTTATTATAAAAATAAGTTATAATTTTGCAGAAAATTTTAAACGAGAATTCATAACGTATTAACAAACTTTAAATACAAAAGTAATGAAAGTACAAACTATCATGGAAAACCTGGAAAAGAAACATCCAGGCGAAAAAGAGTATTTGCAGGCAGTTCGCGAAGTGCTCGAATCAATCGAAGAAGTTTACAACAAACATCCAGAATTTGAAGCAGCTAAGATCGTTGAGCGTTTAGTTGAACCAGATCGTATCTTCACATTCCGCGTGACATGGGTT
>CAJOEP010000043.1 GCA_905233445.1 uncultured Bacteroidales bacterium
GTTGCCAACTTCGAGGAAATCATTATCCCAACCTACGAGGTCACGGTGACAGCATCACCTGAAAACTACGGTACAGTTGAAGGCGGTGGCGTTTATGAAGAAGGTGAGACATGTACAATCACAGCAACACCATCAACTGGCCACATATTCGTACACTGGACAGAAAACGGCGAAGTTGTCTCTGAAAACGCTGAATACTCATTCCTCGTGACAGCCGACCACGATTTTGTGGCAGTGTTCGATGTTGACGGTGTCGGTGAATACAGCAACCTCGTGTTCAATATTTACCCGAACCCTGCAACCGAAAAGGTCGTTGTCGAAAGCAACGAGTTCATCCGCAGATGCGAGGTTTACAGTGTCAACGGAGCATTGATGGTCACAATGTATGAATGCACCGAGACGTTCGAAATCAACGTGAGTGAATACGCTCCAGGAAGCTACGTCATCCGCCTGACCTCCGATAAGTCAGTCCAAACAAGAAGCTTTGTCAAGACCAAATAAAACTTCTTGAGCTTCATTAAAAATCGGGCAATCATATCGGTTGCCCGATTTTTTTATTAAAAAATTTGTATCTTTGTAGCCGAAAAATGATTTTAACATGAAGAAAACAATACTGTCATATCTGGCCATTGCCATTACTTTCTTGGCTTTTGTTAATAATGTTTTAGCACAAAACCCGAAAATTCCAGGCACACATTGGACTTTCGACAATCATACCATGTACGATGCTATCCTTACCGGCGAGCTGTTTATCAACGGCGAGTCAATGAAGAATGCGGTAGGAGCCGAATATCTCGAAATTGGCGCTTTCTGTGGTGATGTATGCTATGGAAGCTATCTTCCTGACGATGTTCAGCTGCCATTTTATTCGGGATACGCCTATCAGATGCAGATTTATAGCGATGTGGCATCAGGCGAAGAGATAACTTTCCGTATTTACGACCATCTAACTGAAACGGAACTCGATGTTGAATGTAACTCTCCTATAATTTTCACAGCAAACAACGTGTATGGAGACTTGCTGAATCCTTTTCACCTTGATTTTACAATGGATTTGCCCGAAAGCTATGAAATAACGGTTTCGGCAAATCCGGCAGAAGGAGGTTCAGTCGAAGGCGGCGGAACGTACATCCACGGCTCAAGCTGCACCTTGACAGCGACAGCCAACACCGGTTATGACTTCATCAACTGGACAAAAGACAATCAGGTTGTCTCAACAGAAGCTTCATTCACATTCACAGTGACAGAGGATGGCGACTTCATCGCTAACTTCGAAGAGGAAATCATCCCTCCGACATACTACGAGGTCGTTGTCTTGGCTGAACCTTACGATATGGGTACAGTTGAAGGCGGTGGCACATACGAGGAAGGCGAGACGGCAACAATCACTGCAACACCTTATCCAGACTGCTACTTCGTGAACTGGACAGAAAACGGCACAGTGGTGTCAGAAGAGCCTGAGTTCTCATTTACAGTGACAGCCAACCGCACATTTGTCGCACATCTCATTGTCGACAGCGTTGTTGAACTTGGCGAAACAATGTTCACAAGCTATCCTAACCCGGTGAGCGACAAACTGTATGTGGAAAGTCAGTGTATGATTGAAAAATATGAGATTTTCAACAATATCGGATTGCTTGTTTTGGGAAAAACGACAAGTGCAAAAATATTGGAAATCGATGCAAGCATCTTATCATCAGGCACTTACATTGTAAGATTGACATCCAAAGATGGTGTCGGAATCTTGAAATTCAACGTTTCTAAATAATTCCGCAAAGGTGGTACAGCACTCTCGCTCCAACATTTCCGTCCCATTCAGTGCCTTCGCCAGGCGAGACCTCACACAAATCAAAGCCGATAATCTCTTTTCCTGATTCCTTGATTCTGTTGAGCAAATACATCAACTCCTCGTATTCCATGCCGCCAGGAACCGGAGTGCCTGTGTTTGGACATAGTTTCGAGTCCAAACCGTCGATATCGACTGAAATATATACCTTTTCGGGTAATTCGTTTATGATTTCGTCGCAAATCTGCTTCCAGTTGGCGCCTTCGTACATGCGGCGGCGGTTGTCACGGTCGTAAAATATCTTCACGCGGCCGTTTGAATCTTTAATCAGCTGTTTCTCCTGATGGCAATAATCGCGGATAGCCACCTGAACGAGTTTCTCGACTTTTTCAAGCTTCAACACATTGTAGAAAATGGAAGCGTGTGAGTATTCGAATCCCTCGAAGCATTCTCTCAGGTCGCTGTGTGCATCAACGTGCAGAACGCCGTAATTGACACCTATATTATTAAGGTATTGGTGGTAGGGCAGGGGAGTGCTGTGGTCGCCGCCCAGAAGTCCTACCTTCTTGCCTTGTTTTTTCCAGTATTCAATGCGCTCGCGCAGCCAACCAAACATCTTCTCGAAGCCGTCCTCGATGGCTTTGTATTTTGCCTCGTATTTCCATGGAAACTCGTCAGCTTCGCCGCTTTCGATGCCATCGATAATCTCCTCGCTGACAGGAGCAAGTTGGTCGTGCAGCTTCCTCAATTCCTTTGGAAACTCATCCATCCAGATGCCACGTTGCCACAAATCAGGGTAGTCGTGATGGCATAAATCGACCTGCATCGAGCCGTCAAACACAGCACTCGGACCATCGACAGTGCCGCGGTTATAACTCGTTGTCAATTCCCATTCCACAGGAATGATGATAATCTCGGCTTCCTCAGCCGTGCACGGCAGTCCGTAAATGCCCGAACCGAGCGCTGCCGCAGCATTTGGATCAAATGACTTCTCCGCCATAATGTTGAAATTTTTACAAAAATACAAAAACTTTTTAAGATGATTTGCTTTTGTATTAAAAATTGTGTAATTTTGCAGAACTAATTCACGGAATAATAACAAATTTTGTTTGCCTATGATATAATTCGCAATTCGTTGCGCACACTTTAAAGACATATTGGGAAAAGCGTTAGAAGCTGAGTTTTGATTATTCGAAAACTGGACATTTTGGAATATCAAGTCAAAAATAAAGCCGAAGACGCTCACGCTGTTTTAGCGTGGGCTTTATTCAAATAATTTGACTTGATAGGTAGTCCAGATTCCTCGAATAATCAGATTAAGCGAAAGAGCACCACGCTTTTTTTGTGTGCGGTTGGTTTATGGTGCTTATGGTATTAATCGTCAAATTAAATTAACAACTATGAAGAGAAGATTATTTTTATTAGCAACATTGTTTATGATGGTCTCATTTATGACCAATGCACAAGATAGGCCACGATGGCTAAGTGATAATGCAATTATGGGAAAATATGAAATCGTTAATCAAAATGGTAGTAAATACTATAGATTGTACGATGTTCATACCAATGGCATCACAATTGGTAAACAACAAAAGGAGTATGATGGCCACTTGGAAGATGATGAATCAATACGCTTTTCATTTACCGATACGGAAATTCCATGTGATGGAAATGTTAGGTTTTACAAATATAACATGGATATAGAAGATTGGCAGGTGGATGGTGAAATCAGAGTCGGTCAAAAATCATTCAATACAACTAGTTCTATGGTGGTGATGTTGATTTTGGATTGTAGTAGTTCTATGGATAATGACTTTGAGGAGATGCGAAGATCTGCTAAGGATTTCGTCAGACAATTGGGACAAAATTCTATTGGGTCAGGTAATATCCACATGGGGCTAATTTGTTTTAATTCAGTTAAATTCACTGATAGTCATACCTACGACATACGACCAATAATGGATAGATATGATGTTGATTATTTTTGTAACAAAATAGATCAACTTATTATGGGTAACAATACAGCAATGTATTATGCGATGGATAAAGGCTATAATATGATAGATGATTATGTAAATGGTCAAAATCTTAAAAACTATAAAAGTGCATGTATGGTAACATTTACAGATGGTTACGATAATCACTCGATTTATAAAAATGAGAAACCTCAATCAGGTGTTAATAATCCATATTATAAACATGTAAATGATATCATCAGGAATAAAACAATTAAAAACCATAAAGTTGAGAGTTTTGTGATTGCACTGAAAGGAAGTGACGTAAAAGAGATAGAGCAATCAAATCCCAAATTCTCCAATGTCTTTAAGTCAGTTTTGGAAGGTGTTGCTTCTGATGACAGAGAATTTCCTAGAAAGGTTAAGCATTTTACATTATGTGATAATATTTCAGGAGTTAAACGTGTCTTTAATGAAATATGTGAAAGTTTGATATATAGCTGGCAGGTGTTAAATTGCTATTGTGCACAATCTCATGATGGTTGGGTTCAATGGGTTGTTGAATGTGAAGAAGTATATAAACCAGAGCCTAAACCCGATCCTAAACCACTACCAATAGTCAAACAAAAGAAGGTGTGCTTTAACCTTAACCTCGGTCTTACAACCATGAATGTAAAAGAAACATATTATGGTCAGACAGACAAATACTCGTTGACTGGAGAAAAAGACGCTTCGACAAAAGGTGTGTATTTGGGTGTATCATGGGATATGAGCTTTAAATATGGTCTTGGTATTGAGTTCGCAGATTTGGGTTTCGCTTATTATCGCGGTTCAAAGAGTGAATCTTATTATGGAGAAAGCCAGTCGATTAAAGCTACAAGTCTTAATGCTTATTTATCGCCAATAAAATTCCAGTATCGTTATGAGACACCAAGCAGTTTCGCTGTTTTTGCAGCCACGGGACCAGCTTTAGATTTTTGTTTGGATTACACTGTTAAATATGATTACTACAATTCATATTCTGGTTATGGTGAATCATTTTCAGAATCTGATATTTACAAATCTCTATATTTATATTGGGAATTAAAAGGAGGTGTATCTTACAAATCCCTTAAATTGACGCTCGGTACAAGCTTGAGACTAAATAATGTCAGTAAAAACGGTGGCACAGCTAAGATTGGTCGTCCATTCTACTTAATGTTCTCATTCGTGTTATAGTTTTTTTCATTTTTTAAATAATTTTTGCCCTTCAGCGATGCTGAAGGGCTTTTTTATACAATAAATGTTAAAAGTTTTTAACATAATCTTTCATTTCTATGCAAGTTGTGTTAAAAATCATTAAAAATGACAAAAAATCGCTGTTTTTAAACTCTCTGTATATTAATTAGTTGTAATTTTGTGCTGTTAATTATTATTGAATGGTTGGAATTAAAAAGTAAAAGTTATGAAGCAAAAGGATCCGATTGCAGAGGCGAGGCGATACGTTGAAAATGCCCGCAAGACTTTAAAAGAAAACGGTGAACTTGATTTAGAGACAAGGCTTTATCAAGACGAAAAATATGTGCGTGCTGCCGGTAATTATCTATGGCTGGGCGTACTTATGGCTCTTGATGCGGTGTTTCATGTGCGGAAAGATCGTCGAACTCGTGTTGATATAAACACTTATCTCGAAGCCGTTGGCAAACGCGATAGAAAACTACTGGATTTTGTTAACGAAGGTTATGATGTAATGCATCTTTATATGAATTATGACGGTGTTCAGGCTAAAGGTGTAAGCGATGAAGGCTTCCGACTTGCAAATACAATCATAGACCGATGTGAGACGATGATGTAAAGCAAAAAATCCCGCCGTTCGGCGGGATTTTTTTGTTTTCATCGGATTATTCCAATGTGTGGATTACCAATCCTGATCTGAGTTTTGGCTCAAACCATGTGGTCTTAGGTGGCATGATGTTGCCGGTGTCAGCAATGTCGATGATCTGCTTCATGCTCACTGGATAGAGAGCGAAAGCAACCTTCATCTCGCCGCTGTCAACACGACGTTTCAACTCGCCGAGGCCGCGGATACCGCCAACGAAGTCGATACGCTTATCGGTACGTAAGTCTTTGATGCCCAGAATCTTATCCAAGACAAGGTTGCTGAGGATTGTGACGTCCAAAACTCCGATAGGATCGTTGTCGTTGAATGTGCCAGGCTTTGCTGTCAACGAATACCACACACCCTCAATGTACATTGAGAAGTTGTGAAGCTTGTTAGGCTTGTATTCTGTTGAGCACTCGCAGTGGCATGGGAACTCGCAGTTGCACTTGCCGCCGTCCTTGGTGCAGTCGCACTTGCACTCGATGTCGAAGCTCTCCTGGAGGGCTTTGAAGAAATCTTTTGTGCTCAAGCCGTTCAAATCCTTAACAACGCGGTTGTAGTCGATGACGTTCAGCTGGTTGTCAGGGAAGATCACTGTCATGAAGAAGTTATATTCCTCTTTGCCAGTGTGATGTGGGTTGTGCTCTTTCTTTTCCTGTCCGACCAATGCTGCTGCCGCGCTGCGGTGGTGACCGTCGGCGATGTACATTGCAGGGACTTTCTTGTCGAACAACTCAACTAACTTGGCGATGGTAGCTTTGTCGTCGATGACCCAGAAACGATGACCGAAACCGTCTTCCTTAGCGATGAAGTCGTAGATTGGCTTCTCGTGGCGAACGATGTTGTTGACGATGGCGTCAATCTCGTTCACTGCAGGATATGCAAAGAACACAGGCTCCACGTTGGCGTTGGTGATGCGGACGTGTTTCATACGGTCCTCTTCCTTGTCCTTACGTGTCAACTCGTGCTTCTTGATCACTTTGTTGATGTAGTCCTCGCTCCATGCGCATGCCACGATACCATACTGCCAGTGCGCGTTGGCATCTTTCGGGTTCATGCTCTGAGCGTAGATGTACAGCTTCTCTTCGTTGTCCTGGACGAGCCATCCGTAGTCTTTGAACATGTTGAAGTTCTCGACAACTTTGATGTAAGTCTCAAGGTCGCTGTCTTTGTGGCCGGCTGGAAGGTCGATTTCAGCTTTGGTCACGTGGAGAAGGCTGTAAGGATTGCCTTTGCATTCCTCGCGTGCTTCTTCTGTGTTCAAAACGTCGTATGGTCTTGAAGCTAATTTCTCAACGATATCAACCGGTGGACGATATCCTTTGAAAGGTCTTATAACTGACATATTGTTTCGTTTTTATTTGTTAACCTGGAATTTTGTGCAACCGTCTTTGAAGAATCCCACGATCTGGCGAGCTGCTGCAAGACCTGCGTTCATGTTAGCCTCAGCTGTCTCAGCACCCTGTTTCTTAGGTGTTGCGAAGAAACGTGGAGCGAACTGTGCCAATGCCTCTGCGTTTGTCGGAGCGATATCGGTGACATACTTGAAATCTGCTCTTTCAGCGAGCATCTTCTCCATGTCAGCCTCGTTGATGACTTCTTTACGAGCTGTGTTGACTAAGCAGCCACCCTTAGGCATCTTCGAAAGAAGAGCGTAGTTGATGCTGTTCTTTGTCTGGTCGTTAGCCGGGATGTGCAATGAGATGTAGTCGCAGTGTGCGTAGAGTTCCTCAAGTGTTGCAGGGACGTGAACGCCTTCAGCTTCCATCTTCTCTGTTGGTACGAATGGGTCGAATGCCCAGACTTCCATGCCGAGAGCCTTGGCTTTTTCAGCGACGAGGCGGCCGACGTTACCGTAAGCCTGGATACCGACTCTCTTGCCCTTCAATTCGCAACCTGTGCCAGGTTTAAATGTGTTACGAGCCATGTAGATCATCATACCGATTGCCAATTCAGCAACTGCGTTTGAGTTCTGACCTGGAGTGTTCATAGCGACGATGCCTCTTGCTGTGCAAGCTGCGAGGTCGAGGTTGTCGAAACCTGCGCCGGCGCGAACTACGATCTTGAGGTTCTTGGCGTGGTCGATGACTTCCTTAGTCACTTTGTCTGAACGCACGATGAGAGCGTCAGCGTCAGCGACTGCATCGTAGAATTGCTGAACGTCGGTGTATTTCTCGAGTTTTGCGAAGTTGTAACCAGCTTCTTCAACTATTTTCTGGATTCCATTGACAGCTGCTGCTGAGAATGGCTTTTCTGTTGCAACTAATACTTTCATTTTTAATCTTTTAAATTATTTACTGCTAATGGCTAATCGCTAATGGTTAATGGCTAATAGCTAATAGCTAATGGCTTATTTATTAGCTTTTTCAAAGTCTTGCATGCACTGTACCAATGCCTCAACTGACTCGATTGGGCAGGCGTTGTATAATGAAGCGCGGAAGCCGCCGACTGAACGGTGACCCTTGATGCCGACCATGCCGCGTTCTTTTGCGAATGCCATGAAAGCGTCCTGGAGGTCTTCACGACCTGGAGCCATAACCCAGCAGTGGTTCATGATTGAACGTGAGTCTTTCTCAGCTGTGCCGACGAACATTGAGTTGCGGTCGATTTCTTCGTAGAGGAGGTTTGACTTCTTGACTGCGAGCTTGTTCATAGCCTCGACACCACCGATGGTGTTCTTCAACCATGTCAATGTCTCGTGCATAACGAAGATAGGAAGTACCGGAGGTGTGTTGAACATACTGACGTTCTTGGCTTCTTCTGCAGCGTGTGTTCTGTAGTCAACCATTGTTGGAAGTGGGTTCATATAAGCGCGGTCGCCGATGTTGCCAAGGAGGTCTTTACGGACGATGACGAATGTCACGCCGGCAGGACCGACGTTCTTTTGAGCGCCACCGTAGATGAGACCGTATTTCTTCACGTCGACTGGACGGCTCATGATGTCTGATGACATATCAGCAACGAGTGTCACTGGGCAATCCATATCGGTGCGGATTTCTGTACCGTAGATGGTGTTGTTTGTTGTGATGTGGAAGTAGTCAGCATCGGTAGGGATGGTGTAGCCCTTCGGGATGTATGTGTAGTTCTTGTCTTCTGATGAAGCGACGATGTCAACTTTACCGAACAATTTAGCTTCTTTAGCTGCTTTCTTTGCCCAAACACCTGTCTGGAGGTAAGCTGCCTTTGTCTTCAGAAGGTTGGCCGGCACTGTGAAGAACTGTGTGCTTGCGCCACCACCGAGGAAGAGGACCTCATATTCTGCAGGAATATTGAGGATGTCGCGCCACAACTGACGTGTTTCCTCCATGATACGCTCCCAACCTGGAGTACGGTGTGAAATTTCCATCAAACCGATACCTGTGTTGTCGAAATTACGGATTGCGTTGATTGTTGATTCAACGGCTTCTTTTGGAAGGACGCATGGTCCCGCATTGAAATTGTGTTTCATTACGTTATATTTTAAGTTAATTAATTTGAAATACCTTATTTATTTTATGCAATTTTCTGCGATGCAAAGGTAGTAAATATATTTATATGGTGCACAAAAATCAATGAAAATAAATTTTTTTAAAAATTTTTCAAAAAAATATTTTTTGTATTAAAAAATGTTGTATTTTTGCAGCCCGATTGAAAAGAAAATTATACAGCAATGAAAAAAGACATACATCCAAAGAATTACAGACTGGTCGTGTTTAAAGACATGTCAAACGACCACGCTTTTATGTCACGTTCCACCATCAATACGAAGGAAACTATCGTTTGGGAAGACGGTAACGAGTATCCACTGGTGAAGCTTGAGATTTCAAACACATCACACCCGTTCTACACAGGTAAGATGAAACTTGTTGACACAGCAGGTCGCGTTGATAAATTCAACAACAAATACAAAAAATTCCAGGAAGCTAAGAAAAAATAATCCCAGAATAGGTTTGTTAAATTTTTCATAATGAAGTTTTGCCCTTGCCAGAAATGACAAGGGCTTTTTCATGACAAAATGTCTTGGCACGATTTTTGATGGAGTAAACCCAGAAATAATTCTCAGCGACATCATCGAAGCTGATACTGAATATATTCCGCTGTTTTCGCCGGAAGACGAGAAACGCATGATCGACGCGCAACTGCCTGAGGAACTGCCAATTATGGCATTGCGTAACGCCGTGCTGTTCCCTGGTGTTGTCATACCTATTACAGTTGGCCGAAACAAGACTATCCGCCTCATCAAAGATGCATATAAAAAAGGTATGGACATCGGCGTCATTACACAGCGCGACGCAAAGGTGGAGGAGCCGATGCAGGCCGACCTTTTTGAAATCGGAACCATCGCCCAGGTGATGAAAACTCTGCAGATGCCTGATGGAAACACCACCGTCATCATCCAGGGAAAACGCCGTTTCAAGCTGGAGGAGATAACTGCCACAGAACCATATCTGAGAGGCAGAATCACGCCGTTTGGCGACAGCTCGCCAGTGCCTCGCGACCGCCAGTTCAAGGCTCTGATTCAGAGCATCAAGGACATGGCGATGCAGATAGTGCAGAAGTCGGGAGCGGTGCCTTTTGAGGCTACATTCGCCATCAGAAACATCGAGAGCCCTTGGTTTATGGTCAACTTCATCGGAAGTAACCTCGTGGCGAAGATGGAAGACCGCCAGAAGTTATTGGAAATCAACGATATAACCAAGTTTGCAAATGAATTGTTGAAGCTTCTCAACAACGAGATGCAGATGGTCGATCTGAAACAGCAGATTCAGAGCAAGGTGAAGACCGACCTCGACAAGCAGCAGCGTGAATACCTTCTTAATCAACAACTTAGAACCATTCAGGAAGAGTTGGGCGGTACACCTAACGAGCAGGATGTAAAGGATTTGAAGGCAAAGGCTGCGAAGAAAAAATGGAGCAAAGAGGTGGCGGAGGTGTTTGACAAAGAGCTTCAGAAGCTTCAAAGAATGAACCCTCAAGCCGCAGATTATGGCGTTCAGCATAATTATCTGGAATATCTGGTTGAACTCCCTTGGAACGAATACACAAAAGATAATTTTGACCTCGAACACGCTCAAAAAGTGCTCGACAAAGACCATTTCGGTCTTGAAAAAATCAAGGACAGAATTGTAGAGCATTTAGCTGTTTTGAAGCTGAAAAACGATATGAAAGCCCCGATTTTGTGCTTGGTCGGACCTCCAGGTGTGGGTAAGACTTCACTTGGTAAGTCGATAGCTAAAGCATTGGGACGCAAATACATACGCATGTCGTTGGGCGGCGTTCGTGACGAGTCAGAGCTGCGTGGACACAGAAAGACCTATATCGGTGCAATGCCGGGACGTATCATCCAGAATCTGAAAAAGGCGAAGTCGTCGAACCCTGTCTTTGTGCTCGACGAAATCGATAAGGTGAGTGGCAACAACATCAACGGCGACCCGCAGGCAGCTTTGCTCGAAGTCCTTGACCCTGAACAGAATAACACCTTCAACGATAACTTCATCGAGTTGGATTACGACCTCTCAAAGGTGATGTTTATCGCCACTGCAAATAACCTTCAGACCATACATCCAGCCTTGCGCGACAGGATGGAAATCATCGATTTGAACGGCTATCTGCGTGAGGAGAAATACGAGATTGCGAAACGCCATTTGATTCCTAAGCAATTGAAGGAGCATGGTTTGAAGTCGAAAGATGTAGTGTTTTCTGAAGAAATCGTCTATAAAATCATTGACGATTACACTCGTGAAGCTGGTGTGCGTTCGCTGGAACGCAAAATCGCCGACGTGATTCGAAAAAAGGCAAAAGCCATCGTCATTGGTGGCGATTATGAGAAGAAAGTCACTGAGGACGATTTGAAGAAAGCCCTTGGCGTGCCTATGCATCATGACGAGGAAGAGGTGAAACACACCATGCCTGGCGTAGCTATCGGTCTGGCTTGGACACCAGTCGGCGGAGAGATTCTGTCGATTGAAGTCAGCTTGAGCAGGGGACATGGTCTTTTGAACATGACAGGCAACCTCGGCGACGTGATGAAAGAGTCGGCTACGATAGCTTATGAGTTTATCAAAGCTCACGCCAATGAATTGAAAATCAACCCGATAGTGTTTGAGGAATGGAATGTTCACATTCATGTTCCGGAAGGTGCTACGCCTAAAGACGGTCCGTCGGCAGGTATTACCATGCTGACAGCATTGACGTCGGCGTTCACACAACGCAGAGTGAAGGACAAGCTCGCGATGACAGGCGAAATCACGCTTCGTGGCAGGGTGTTGCCGGTTGGAGGCATTCAGGAGAAGATGTTGGCAGCCAAGCGTAACGCCGTGACAGATGTCATTTTGTCACGTGACAACGAGCGCGATTTCATGGACATCAAGAAGGAATACATTGAAGGCCTGCAGTTCCATTTCGTTGACAACATGCTCGAGGTTCTGGACCTCGCATTGGAAAAGGAGCAGGAGGTTAACGCATTGGATTACAATAAGTTCCTGGTGGATTCGCATCGGAAAATCACTGGGTTTAAGGCGTAAAATCCGATTCTTCTGTGATCAGCAACGACGGGACTATGTCATATACGATGACATAATCCTCGTATATTACATAAAATGCCGTTAATTTACCCTTTTTAACTAGCAAACGTTTGGTGTGAGGAAAAATCGCATGTGATGATTTCCATGTAATATCAGGAAAAATATCTGCGAGATATGACAGTTTTGATATCTCATCATATAAATCAAGCGCATATTTTGTGCTTGATTCTTTTGTATTTATTGATGCTATAAAATGGATTAACTCTTCTATCTTCGCAAGGACATTTTCAGAATATCTAACTTTGTACGTTTTCATAATATTTGGCCAACCCCTCCAATAATTTATCTCTGAACACTTCCGGTGCGACACTGTTTCTCAATTCTTTCTCCAATGCCAAATTTTTGAAACTCCTTCTGTTTTTAAAAAGGCTCCTTCTTTTGATAATCAGCTCTCTATTCATATTTTTATCGTTTTAAAATTTCTGCAAAAATACTACAAATTTTTTAAAAAGTCAAGAAATTTTCAAAAAAAATCTAACGATATTTAAAAGTTTTGTATATTTGCGATGATTTTAAACAATTATAAAAATGTAGAAAACAAAAATATTGACATATAAATAGCGGTTCGAAGCTATTCTTGAACTCCAATTTTCCACAAAGAGCCTCAATATGAGGACACATCTTCAAGAATAAGTTCTCGAAATGCCGTATTCGTTACGGCGTGGATAGACTTGTTGAAGATGTGGGCGTGGAAACCCGGAGTTCAAGCAAGGATTACTTCCACGCCTTTTTTATGTCTTGGCAAAAAGAATAATAACACCTTAAGAAATTGTATTTGACTATTTATTAACATTATTTATAACACGATTAAAACCGACGAGCCTAATGGGATATAACTGGGCAAATATAATTATGGCGGATATAAGAAGCACTTATTTGTTTGAGAGAGAAGAAGATTATAATGAAGCAGAAAGCCATTTGAAACGTGAAATGAATGATGATTGGTACCGTTCCAATTCAAGCTGTTTTAACTTTTGGGGTTATACTAGTATGCAATCAGCTTATAGAATAGACATTCTTAGCGATTGTTCCGATGCTCCTCGTGCGGCTGACATTATTAGGGAACATCGTGGCAAGTATTATGATATGTAAAAGTTTTGGCAACAAAATGGATTGTGCAATTAATATGGACAATTGGTTTGAATTGCCTATAATTAAAACGTCATGAGGGTGTGTAAGAACTAAAATATTTTTCTTATAAAGATTTAAAATTGTTTGCTTTGTTGTGTTACGAGTAAATCAATTTTAATAAAGGATTTTAACACACCCTCGCTTAATTTATGATTTATGAGTATAATATCAGTTATAGGAGTTGTCATTCTTCTTTTTTTATTGTATTCTGTTGTGGTTATAGTAAAAGATGAAATAGAAAGATATGCAACAAAGAGACAAGAAAACAAAATATGGAAACAGTATTGGAAAAAAGTTGATTATTATAGGAATCTAATTACAGCTCATTTTTGTGAGGGACTGGCACCTGTAAAAATTAATAGTAAATATGGCTACATAAATGATAATTATGATGTGGTAATACAACCACAATTCGATAAGGCATATAGTTTTTACGATGGAATGGCTATAGTGACTAAAGGTAACAAAGAAGCTGTTATTGATAAAACTGGGAAAGTTATATTTATTACATTCGGTAAAATAAGGTATTCAGAAGGTGTTGCAGTTGTTAGCAGTGGAACAAAATTTGGATATATAGATATTAATGCTGAGTATGTTATATTACCAAAGTATGATGGTGCAATGGATTTTAATGAAGGTGTTGCTGCAGTAAAATTGGGAGAAAAATGGGGCTTTATTAATAAACGAGGAGAAATAATCATTAACCCCCAGTATGATGATGCTATGAATTTTCATGATGGTTATGCTGCTGTGAAACTAGGAAACAAATGGGGATATATTAATAAAGTTGGACAAATTGTTATTGGTTTTAATTATGATGGATATGGTGTATTTGAAGATGGTTATGTTAGATGTTACAATATGATCAATAAAAAAATAAATAAATAAATGGCAAACTAGTTTGTTGGACAAAAACGGTAAATGCCTTATTATTGGCGATGAAGTTTGGGTTTATCGGAATGAAGGCATTGCAACTGTAAAGATTAATAATAAGTGGGGAATCATCTCACTATCTGGAGAATATATAATAAAACCGAGTTTTGATACGATATGGTTTGATGAAGGAATTGGATGTGTTAGTTTTGACAATTCTTGTTGGTTTATCAATAAAGATGGGAAGTTAGCGATAAATAAACGGTTTGAAGGTATAGGTCTTTTTTATGATGGTTTAGCTGCAGCAAAAATTAATGGGAAATGGGGGTTTATTAATAAGATGGGCGTTTTCGTTATTAATCCACAATTTGATAGTAAAGGCGAGTTTCATAATGGGTTTGCTGTAGTCATTAAAAATAAAATGCCTATAGTTATCAATAAGGAAGGAACGACAATTATATCTGCAACAGATTTCCCAGGATATAGTAGATTATACAATGATTATGATCTTGAGATGGGCGGGTTTTCAGAAAACCATGCATGGATTACACTTTGTAGCAAACGAGCACTAATAAGAGAGGTTGGCTATATAAATAAAGATGGGAAATTGATGATATCACCGCGTTATATGTATGGAGGAGATTTTTCAGAAGGATTAGCCTCCGTTAGTATTAGTAAATATACTAGTTATGGATTTATTGATATTTCTGGCAGATACATTATTCAACCTCAATTTGAATATGCGAGGATTTTTTCTGAAGGATTAGCGGCTGTAGTAAAATCTAATAGGGGAGACTATTATAATAAATGGTCATATATTAATAAACAGGGAGAAGAGATTATAAAAACACGATTTTCTGAAGCAGAAAACTTTTCTAATGGCAAGGCTTTTGTTTCTATACGATTTAAAAATGATGTGATAAAATCTGGTTATATAAATAAACAAGGGTATTCGTTTTATAGATTTTAGATAATTCCATTTTACAATGCCATGTTTTGGTCAATCAATAAATTAAACTAAAAGTAATGCGATGGATAGTTATGTGATTGTTAGCTATTTATAAGTTTTATTATGTGAGAGCTGTGGAAAGTACAAGAGTAATCATATCATTTTTGAAATATTGTCTGAAAATAAGCACATTTTTTATTCGCTGGAAATTTTTCCGGGTTAAAGAGCGTATTCGCCTAATTAAGAAAAAATTACAAAAGTGTCTGCTGTATCTAAAGCGTTGTTATCTTTGCAAAAAAAATAAAACAATGGGAACTGATTAAATATACTATGAATGCAAATACTAAAAAACCTTAATTTTCTGGTTGACTGTTGTTAGTGAAATTTCTGACCAATCTGGAAATTGGATGTTTTTTTAGGTTAGAATGGGTTAAATAATCCTGTTAATCTTGTAAATCCTGTCTAAATAAAATTTTATCGGAGGTATAGATTTCTCCGGCTGTTGTTTGAATCACTGCTTCAAGTTTTAAGTTTGGGGTGTCTTGGGCGAGATATTCCAGACTTTCCATTATCTCGTCGAGGTGATAGCGGCGGGCGTGGGCACCACGATATTTGCCGTTTGGGGTGAAGTCGCTCTCGATTTCCTCATATTCGACGCGGAAGAAATCGGTGCCGTCGTCGAGAGGGTGGGATAGCTTGAAAAATGGCTCCTCAAATGAGATGTCGTAACTCTTTGAATACCTGAAGTTTACGTTTAAAACATAATAAGGCCACTCGGTGAAGATTTTCTTCGCCTCCATCTTAATTTGAACCTTGTGAGAAGCCGCATTTGCTAGACTGTCAATCACTTCCATGGGGAAGAGCGGCACGTTGGTGGCGTTGGAGCGCATGAAACTCAAAAGTTTGTCGCGGTTGCTCAATGGCACAATGAGGGTGTTGTCGCCATAGTCGGTGATGACGAGAACTCCGCGGTCGGAACGAATTTGTTTGATGCGCATGTCAAAATTTTTTGCAAAAGTACGAAAATATTTGATATTTTTGCAATGATGAAAAAAGTGCTTTTTATATTTGCGATTTTGCTCGCCTTTGCTTCGTGCGGAAGAAAAGCCCCGGACTCTAACTTGAAGATTTTCAAGTACAACGAGTCGGCGGGGATACTGTCGCTGGACCCGATTTATGCCAAGGACCAGCCACATATTTGGGCTTGTAACCAATTGTATAACAGCCTCGTAGCCTTTGACGACGACATGAATGTGGTGCCGGGTGTAGCGAAGAGCTGGGAAATCTCCGAAGACGGAAAAACATACACTTTTTTGCTTCGTGACGACGTGTTTTTCCACAACGACAGCTGTTTTAACGGGAAGAGCAGAAGGGTAGTGGCGCAAGATTTCGAATATTCCTTTAACCGATTGCTAGACAGGAAGTTAAGCTCGCCAGGAACATGGATTTTTGGCAATGTCGAAAGTTTTAAGGCGTTGAACGACAGCGTTATTCAAGTCGAGTTGAAAGAAGCTTTTCCTGCGTTTTTAGGCATATTATCAATGACTTACGCTTCGGTGGTGCCTCATGAAGCGGTGGAGTTTTACGGAGAGAATTTCGGCCGTCATCCAGTGGGAACAGGACCGTTCAAATTCCAATATTGGAAAGAAGGCGTGCGCCTCGTGATGCGCAAAAATCCTGATTATATTGAGTTTGAAAACGGCGAAAGATTGCCATATCTTGATGCTGTTTCGGTGAGTTTTCTCATCGACAAACAGGTGGCTTTCATGGAGTTTGTTAAAGGAAAAACCGATTTCATGTCGGGTGTCGATGCGCGTTACAAGGACGAGCTTCTAACTCGTGACGGCTTTTTGAGAAGCAAATACGAGGACAAGTTTTATCTCATCCGTGAGCCTTATCTGAATACAGAATATCTTTCGTTTTACATTGATACTCAAGAGGAAAGAGACGATAAAGAACGTTCTGTGGCATTGCGTCAGGCGGTGAATTATTCGATTGACAGGGAGAAGATGTTGCGATATCTGAGAAACGGCATCGGAACTCCTGGAAACGGCGGAATCATTCCTGCGGGACTGCCAGGATACGATTCTTTGGGACAAATCGGATATGCCTTTGATCAGCAGAAATCGTTTGAGATTATCGAGAAACATCATCTGCAAGGAAGTGAGATAAAGCTTTATACCACAAAGGATTACATCGATTTGGCGAAGTTTGTGCAGTCGTCGGTGACCGATGTCGGATTGGTTTGCAAAGTTGAGGAAATGATGCCTGCGGCTTTGCGCGAGAAGCGTGCCCAATGCAGTCTGCCTTTCTTCCGCTCGTCGTGGGTGGCTGACTATCCTGACGCGGAGAACTATCTCTCGCTTTTCACGACAGAAAATTTTGCTCCGAAAGGTCCGAATTACACTCATTATTCCAACCCAAAATTTGATGAGCTTTACGCGAAAGCGATTGCCACTAACGACTTGAAAATCAGAGCCGAAATATATCACGAAATGGACTCACTGATGATGACCGAGGCGCCGGTTGTGATACTGTTTTACGACGAGGTGCTGAGATTCGTCAACAAGAGGGTGAGCGGATTCGACGGAAACCCCGTGAATTTACTGGATTTGCGGAGAGTTAAAATTGATTGAAAAATTTTTGATAATCAGTGAATTTCGTGTTAAAAAAAATTGTAATTTTGCAGCGCTTTTTTGTGAAAATTATTTGATATGATAAATATTACATTTCCTGACGGTGGAGTCAGACAGTTTGAAGCGGGCGTAACGCCAATGGACATTGCCAAAAGCATTAGCGAAGGCTTGGCACGCAACGTGTTGTCGGCAAAGGTGAATGACAAGATGTGGGACGCGCTTCGTCCAATCAACGAAGACGCTAATATTCAGTTGTTTACGTGGAACGATCCTGAGGGAAAAGCTACAGTTTGGCACTCATCGGCTCACCTCATGGCAGAGGCTATCGAGCAGCTTTACAAAGGCGTGAAATTCGGCATCGGTCCGGCTATCGAGAGCGGTTTCTACTATGACGTGAAGATTGAGAAAAAGATGCTCGAGCTCGCCAAGGAAAAACAGGCGTTTGAGCGTGTTGACGTTTGCAAAGCGGACGCTTTGAAATATTTCACCGAGAAAGGCGATGAGTACAAAGTCGAGCTTATCAACGAGCTTGAAGACGGTACCATAACATATTACAAATCAGGAAGTTTCACTGATTTGTGCCGCGGACCGCATATCCCGGATACATCATGCATCAAGGCCGTGAAGCTCACTTCAATCGCTGGAGCATACTGGCGTGGTGACGAGAACCGCAAGCAGCTGACACGTATCTACGGTATCACCTTCCCGAAGCAGAAAGAACTCGAGGAGTACCTCGTTCTTCTTGAGGAAGCTAAGAAACGCGACCACCGCAAACTCGGCCGTGAGCTTGAGCTTTTCATGTTCACCGACATGGTTGGCAAAGGTCTCCCGATGTGGCTCCCAAGAGGTACAGCTCTGCGTAACCGCCTTCAGGAATATCTCACAAAGATTCAGAAACACTATGGTTATGAGCAGGTTATCACCCCTCATATCGGAAACAAGAATCTTTACGTGACATCAGGTCACTGGGATCATTACGGCAAGGACAGCTTCCAGCCTATCACTACACCTGAGGAAGGCGAGATTTATTTGCTGAAACCTATGAACTGCCCTCATCACTGCATGATTTACAAGTGGCAGCCACGTTCATACAAAGACCTCCCGCTACGTTTGGCAGAGTTCGGTACAGTGTATCGTTATGAGCAGAGCGGCGAGTTGCACGGCTTGACACGTGTCCGTTCGTTCACACAAGACGACGCTCACATCTTCTGCCGTCCTGACCAGGTGAAAGACGAGTTCATCCGCGTGATGAACATCATCGAAATCATCTTCAAGGC
>CAJOEP010000044.1 GCA_905233445.1 uncultured Bacteroidales bacterium
CCCTGAAAAACTGATGACAAAAGGCTATCGCGTGGAAAACATCCGCTGCTTCTGGCAGGATGGTGAACTGATATACCAAAACGGCGACCAGGATTGCGACGAAATCTATGAACAACATCATTTCGGTGTGGAAGAAATCGAAAATGAAAACGAATTTGTTATTTATCCTAATCCATCCCATGATGTCCTATATGTCCTATCAGACAATATCAATTCAGAATATCGCGTCACCAACCTGATGGGACAAACCCTAATGATTGGCGAAATCACGTCAGAAAATCAGATGATTGATGTTTCATCACTACCTAAAGGTATTTATTTCATAACTTTAATCAATAAGACGCCAAATTATGACGTCTCTACACAGAAATTTGTCATCAAATAAACGTCATGAAAAGAATACTGCTCTCGCTGGTTCTCGTCTGGATATTCGGATGTGCTGAAGCCCAATCCGACCTTGAGGCACTTATGGCCGTACGTGGGGAATATTATTTCTCCATCGGGATTCAACAACCCGAAGAGGCCGCTCAGCTTACCCGACTATGCTCTATCGACAGGCTGGATGGCCAGAACCTGATTTGCTACGCAAACGCTGAGCAATATCAGCGGCTTTTGGCAAAAGGTTATCATCCTACGTTGCTCACTCCTCCTTCAATGGAACAGGATTATGCCATGTGGGACGGCTCCAACCGCGAAGCCTACGACTGGGACGCTTATCCGACCTACAATGCGTATCAGGATATGATGCAGCATTATGCAAATGATTATCCCGAGAGATGCTCCTTTTTGGAACTGGGCACTCTTGCAAGCGGACGCAAGCTGATGTTTTGCCGCATTAACAACGGCGAGCCGGACGGCAAACCGAAGTTTCTTTACACCTCCACCATGCACGGCGACGAGCTGACTGGCATGATGCTAATGCTTCGCCTTATCGATGAGTTTTGCACCAGCGACAATCCTCGGATTCTGAATCTGATAGAGAATCTCGACATCTTCATTTCACCTTGTACCAATCCCGATGGAACTTATTATGGTGGAAACAACACCGTGAGTGGCGCCAGACGCCGCAACGCCAACGATGTTGACCTGAACCGCAACTATCCGGATTTCGACAACGGTCCGCATCCCGATGGCTACGAATACCAGCCTGAAACACTTTGGATGATGGAACTGGCTGAGCAATATCCTTTTACGATGGCTGCCAACTATCATGGCGGTGCCGAGGTAATGAACTATCCTTGGGACACTTACCAGCCGCTTCATCCCGACGATGCATGGTGGCAGCTGGTGTGTCACGAATATGCCGACTTGACCCATCAACACGACCCGGTATATATGAGCGACTACAACAACGGGATCGTCAACGGCTATGTGTGGTTCCCTATCTATGGCAGCAGACAAGACTACATGAACTATTACGCCCAGTGCCGCGAGGTGACTATCGAGTGTTCGTTCTCACACACGCCCGACCCGTCGCAGATGCCGATATATTGGACTTATAACCACGAGAGTATGCTGTGTTACATGGAACAAAGCCTTTACGGAATTCACGGCACCGTCACCGACTCGATTACAGGCGAACCTTTGGAAGCGACAGTATTCATTGAAGGTCACGACCATCATGGATCAGAGGTCAGCAGTCACATGCCTGCAGGCGACTATCATCGACCCATCAAAGGCGGCACCTACGAAGTGACATTTTCTTGCGAGGGATATCTTCCAAAAACCTTCACGCTGACAGTGGCCGACCGCGAAACTTTGGTTCATGATGTCCAACTGGTTACAAAAACCTATGGATTGGACGAAAACTATGTTTTTGGCGATTGTCAATATCCATCAGAATATCACATCATCGACCTAACTGGTCATATCCTGATGAAAGGCACGATTGAATCAGAATCGCAACAAATCGATTTTTCAAATCTGCCAAAGGGCATTTATTTCATCAAAATTGGCGGTTCGACAACGAAATTTTTGAAAAATTAACAATTTTTTGTATAATGCAAAAAATCAGACCTTTGAATTTCGAAGATAATTTGCTTATCGATTTTTTGAATATTGTGAAAATCAGACCTTAGAAATGTATATTTCGAGACTGATTTTCACCATATTCAAAAATTTCCTATCTTTGCACCTTGAAAATTTTGCGAAAATGGAAAAGAATTTCAAACGTTATCTGATAACTACAGCGCTTCCTTACGCCAACGGCCCGGTACACATTGGCCACCTCGCCGGCGTTTACGTCCCTGCCGACACCTACGTCCGCTACCTCCGCATGAAAGGCGAGGACGTACTGTTTATCGGCGGTTCCGACGAACACGGAGTGCCTGTCACCATCAAAGCTGAAAAAGAAGGCGTCACACCTCAGGATATCGTCGACCGCTACCACGAGATGATTAAGAAATCATTCGAGGACTTCGGCATGAGCTATGACATCTACTCACGTACAACATCGAAGATTCATCACGCCACAGCTGCTGAGTTTTTCGAGAAGCTGTACAAGGAAGGTAAGTTCATCGAGCGTGAGACAGAGCAGTTCTTCGACCCTGAGCGCAACAAGTTCTTGAGCGACCGCTACATCATCGGAACATGCCCTAAATGCGGCAACGACCGCGCCTATGGCGACCAGTGCGAGAAATGCGGCAGCACACTCAGCCCTGAAGAACTCATCGACCCGCATTCAGCCATCAGCGGCGCCAAACTGGTGAAAAAGATGACGAAACACTGGTACCTGCCTCTCGAACAATACGAGACATGGCTCCGTCAGTGGATTCTTGAAGGACATAAAGAGTGGAAAACCAACGTCTATGGTCAGGTGAAGAGCTGGCTCGACGGCGGACTGCAGCCTCGTGCCGTCACCCGCGACCTCGACTGGGGCGTGCCGGTGCCGGTGAAAGACGCTCAAGGCAAGGTGCTCTATGTGTGGTTCGACGCTCCTATTGGATATATCTCGAATACCAAGGAAATATGCGAGAAACGCGGCGACAACTGGGAGAAATGGTGGAAATCGGAAGATACAAAGATGGTGCATTTCATCGGAAAAGACAACATTGTGTTCCATTGCATCATCTTCCCTTGCATGCTTAAAGCTTACGGCGACGGCTTCATAGTGCCTGAAAACGTGCCTGCCAACGAATTCCTCAACCTCGAAAACGACAAGATCTCGACATCGCGTAACTGGGCTGTTTGGTTGCATGAATATCTGCAGGAATTCCCCGGAAAACAAGATATCCTGCGCTATGTTTTAACTGCAAACGCTCCTGAAACAAAAGATAACAACTTCACTTGGAAAGACTATCAAGACAGAAACAATAACGAGCTTCTCGCTATCTTCGGAAACTTCGTCAACCGTATATTGGTATTGACGCACAAATATTACGAAGGTGCAGTGCCGGCATTGGAAAACCTCAACGAAAGATTGGCAAACTCATCGAAAACTACAAGTTCCGCGAAGGAGTGAGCGAGCTGATGAACCTTGCACGTCTCGGCAACCGTTATCTCACCGAAAACGAGCCTTGGAAGCAGTTCAAGACCGACCCTGAGCGCACCAAGACAGTGATGGCTCTTTCGTTGCAAATAGTAGCAAAACTTGCTATATTGAGCGAGCCGTTCCTGCCATTCAGCGCAAAGAAACTCCAGAAGATGATTGGGCTCGAGGTGACAAGCTGGAACCAGGCAGATGCAACGATTTTGCTCAACGCAGGTTACGTTATCGGTCAGCCGGAGTTGCTGTTCGAAAAGATTGAAGACAGCGTCGTTGAAGCACAGATCAAGAAGCTGGAAGACACCAAGAAACAGAACGAGCTCAACGCCTGGAAACCCAATGAGGTCAAGCCTAACGTGAGTTTCGACGACTTTATGAAGGTCGACATCCGCGTTGGTACAGTTTTGGAATGCACCAAGGTGCCGAAGGCCGACAAGCTGCTGCAGTTCCTCATTGACGACGGCATGGAGAAACGCACCATCGTGAGCGGTATCGCCAAGTATTACCCAGACCCGCAGGTACTTGTCGGAAAGCAGGTCTGCTTCATTGCCAATTTCGAGCCGCGTAAGCTCAAAGGCGTTGAAAGTCAAGGCATGATACTCTCGGCGGAGGACAAAGACGGCCGTTTGGTCGTGGTCACTCCGAGCCAGATGGTAGCACCAGGCTGCAACGTAGGATAATCTGTCGATTATCTGCGACGACTTAACATCGGGTAGAACGCATTTTCAATGTGATCTATCCGATGTTCGTTTTTTTTATCGACCACGATAGCCACAATGTCGAAACGCACGTCAACATCGAGGTTGTTGCGCTCAACATACGACTCCGCAGCCCAAATCAAAAAACGCTGCTTTAGTTTATCGACAGTCTCTTCGGGATCAACGAGACATTGTACCCGACGTGTTTTCACCTCCACAATCACAAGCTCCTTGCCATCAAGTGCGATGATGTCGATCTCTTTGTGACCACAGCTCCAATTCTGTTCCAAAATCTGATAACCCTTGGCAATCAGAAAGTCACGAGCAAGCTGCTCGCCCAGTCTTCCTAATTCATTGTGTTCAGCCATAAACTTTAGTTTTTTAGCCATTAGGTATTAGCCATTAGCCATTAGCCATTAGCATGGTTCTTCCTAATGGCTAATGGCTAATACCTAATGGCTCTTAATGCGCTTCTAACCAGTTCGTTCCCGTGTTGAGTTCCACAACCACCGGGATGTTCAGCGGCAGCGCGTTTACCATTTTATCGTTAACTAATTCTTTTAAAATATCTAATTCATCTATTACTGCATCAAAAACAAGTTCGTCGTGTACCTGAAGAATCATTTTTGACTGTAATTGCTTGTCGTTCATCGCTTTATAGATGTTCGACATCGCAATTTTAATCATGTCGGCAGAGCTTCCCTGGATAGGAGCGTTCACTGCGTTACGTTCAGCGAAGTTGCGCACCACGCTGTTATGTGCGTTGATGTCGCGCAGATAACGACGCCTTCCGAGCATAGTCTCCACATATCCATGCTCGCGTGCAAACTCGATGTTGTTTTTGATATATTGTTGAATACCAACGTATTCCTTGAAATAATTTTCAATAATCGAAGCCGCTTCGGAGCGCGAAATACCCAGTCGTTCTGCCAATCCGAAGGCCGACATACCATAAATGATTCCGAAGTTCACCGCTTTTGCGTGACGACGCATGTCTTTCGTGACTTGGTCAATCGGCACCTTGTAAACGCGAGCCGCTGTTGCCGCGTGGATGTCCAAACCTTCACGGAAAGCCTCGCTCATCGCAGAATCGCCACTAAGATGTGTGATGATTCGAAGCTCAATTTGCGAGTAATCTGCCGCCAAAAGGATGTGGTTTTTGTCTCGTGGCACGAAAGCCTTACGAATTTCGCGACCTTTTTCTGTTCTTACAGGAATATTTTGCAGATTCGGATTCGTTGAGCTCAAACGTCCGGTCGCCGTAACTGCCTGATTATAAGAGGTGTGCACCAAACCATCTTCTTTGCTTATCAGTGCCGGAAGCGCATCCACGTATGTCGATTTCAGCTTCGTAAGTCCACGATAATCAAGGATTTGCTGAATTATCGGGTGTACGTTGATAATCTTCTGAAGCACTTCTTCACCAGTCGGATACTGACCTTTTTGGGTCTTCTTCGCAGGCGCTTTTATCTTCATTTTCTCAAACAAAACCTCACCAAGCTGTTTTGGAGAAGCAATGTTAAACTCCGTTCCCGCCGCCTCAAATATCTGATTTTCAATGCCTTTAATCTCCAAAGCCTGCTGCTCGCTTATCTGTTTCAGATTATCGCTGTCAATTTTCACGCCATTAGCCTCCATTGTGGCAAGCACTGGAACAAGCGGCATTTCTATCTCATTAAACAGTTTATCTAATTGATTTTCAATGAGAATCGGCTTGAATTTTTCATAAAGTTGATAAGCGATATCGGCATTTTCAGCAGAATTATTTGTGACTGTATAATTCAGATACACGTCAGCGAGATAATCCATTGTATGCCTCTGCTCCGGTTCGATGAGATAATGCGCAATCATGGTGTCGAAGAGCTTGTTTTTCAGCTCGATACCATTGCGACGGAGAATGGAAATGACCAATTTTAAGTTGTGACCGATGATAGTTTTTGAAGAATCTGAAAAAATAGGCAGAAAACGTTCGATTTCATGAGATTTCTCCACTCCCTGCGGTCGGTCGAAATGACGATAGTATGCCTCGTGTGACTTTATCACAAACGATATTCTCGTCATTTCGAGCGAAGTCGAGAAATCTCCTACTTTTGTCTCAATATCAATCGCGTAAACCTCTGCATTTTCAAGCTTTTTCAGCAAATCGTCAAGCTCTTTTTCAGTTGAAACTGTTTTATATTCATGCTCCACCGAAGATGCTGAATCCTTTGAAGAAAACAAAGAGTACTCCGAGTTCTCTAAGTTCTCCGAGAGCTCAGAAAACAGATCCGGTTCCTTTGTCGCCACCTCTTTTGCAGCTGCCTTTTTTTCCGGCTCCGTCTTATAATCAGAAACTATCCTCTTTGCAAAAGTCCTGAACTCCAGTTCCTCAAAAATCCTCAGCAATTCCTTCAAATTCGGCTGCTTCACCTTCAGTTCCTCGGCATCAAACTCAACAGGTGCCTCTGTGTTTATGGTTGCAAGCATCTTCGACATCCTACCTTGATCGGCAAAATTTATCACATTTTCTTTCATTTTGCCCTTCAAATCGTCGGTGTGCTCAAGCAGACCCTCTAAAGAGCCATATTCCTGAACAAATTTCGATGCCGTTTTCTCGCCAACGCCAGGGATTCCAGGAATGTTATCGCTTGCATCGCCCCAAAGTCCAAGAATATCAATAAGTTGAGTAGGAGTATTTATTCCATATTTCTCGCACACTTCCTTCGGTCCCATGATAGTCGCAGGGTCGTTGAACTTTGCCGGTTTGTAAATGAATATATTGTCGCTCACCAACTGTCCGAAGTCTTTGTCAGGCGTCATCATGTATGTCAGAAAACCAGCTTTTTCAGCCTTTTTCGCCAATGTACCTATAACATCGTCGGCTTCGTAGCCCTCAGCGGCATAAATCGGGATGTTGAAACCTTTGATAATCTCTATAATGTAAGGTATAGACGCCCTCAAATCAGGCGGCATCTCCTCGCGGTTTGCCTTGTAATCGCAGAAGTTTTCGGTGCGCAGGGTAGGGGCTCCCACATCAAAAGCGACACCGATATGCGACGGTTTCTCGTTTTTCAAAACCTCATAAAGCGTGTTCAAAAATCCGATAATCGCCGAAGTATTCAACCCTTTCGATGTCATCCGCGGATTCTTGTTCAAAGCAAAAAACGCCCTGTAAATCAACGCGTAGGCATCTAAAAGGAATATTTTTTCTGTATCTTTTGTAATCATAAATGTCAATTTTATTCTTTGCAAAGATACGCATTTTTAAAGAATTTTTTTATCCATATACAAAAAAAATTAGTATTTTTGCGTTGAAATTCAATTATTAATTGCTAATCATGAGTCACCTTTTATTCATCGGCACAACAGAATTGCTGGTCATCGCTGGCATCGCTCTCTTGATTTTCGGAGGTAAAAAAATTCCGGAATTGATGAAAGGTCTTGGAAAAGGCGTGAAAAGTTTCAAAGAGGGTATGAACGAGCCATTAACTGATACAAAATCAGATAAAGACGAGCATGGAGAAGGAAAAGAAGGAGCGGAATCCAAAAAAGAAGAGGTCAAGTGATAATGATAACGGAATTATGACATTCGGCGAACATCTCGAGGTGCTACGCCGGATGCTGTTTCGAATCATCATCGTCGTTTTCGTGATTTCAGGCTTCATATTCTATTTCAAAGATAAAACCTTCGAATTTCTCCTCGCCCCAAGCAATTGGGATTTTGTAACATACCGTTACATCGAGATTTTCATGCATCGACTTGGTTCATCGTTCACATTCAATGAGTTCCATATCAATCTTATCGCAACTGAGTTGTCGAGTCAGTTTATGACACACGTCACCACTGCCTTATATCTTGGCCTGCTCAGCGCTTCACCTTATATAATTTTTGAATTATTCCGGTTCATAACACCGGCATTGCAGGAGAACGAAAGAAAATATTCCGTAAAAGTCGCCGTCATAGTTTATCTGCTTTTTGTGCTCGGCGTGCTGATGTCATATTATATTCTCTTCCCTATTTCGTTCCGTTTTCTTGGCACCTACAGCGTCTCTGACGTCATTGAAAGCAACATCACCATAAGTTCCTACATCAGCACTTTCACAACGTTGACCTTAGTCATGGGACTGGTTTTTCAACTGCCTGTAATAGCTTTTTTCCTTGGAAAACTAGGCATTGTGACATCGGCAATGCTCAAACGTTTCAGAAAATACGCCTTGATAGTAATCATGCTAGTGGCCGCAATAATCACCCCGCCGGATGTGATGACGCTCATTTTGGTTACAATTCCACTTTATCTTTTATATGAAATCAGCCGGATTATCATCAAAAGAATAGAAAAAAAACAAAATAAGCAGACTGATTGAAAAATTATGTTTTTATAAAACATTGTATATCAATACATTAAATTTCAAGAGTCCAAAATAGACAAATTTTTTTGTCGGTCGTTTGAAAAAATACCTTACCTTTGCAGAAGTTTTTCTTTAGAGCAGAAAAAGATTTATTAATTAAAAATTATTGAAAATGTCAGAAATTAAAGAGAAAGTTGTATCAATCATCGTTGATAAATTAGGTGTTGATCCATCAGAAGTTCGACACAGTTGAGTTGATCCTTGACTTCGAAAAAGAATTCGGCGTATCAATTCCTGACGATCAGACAGAGAATATCCAGACAGTCGGCGACGCTATCAAATATATCGAAGAACACAAAGCATAACTTATGGAGTTGAAGCGTGTAGTCATCACAGGCTTAGGAGCTATCACGCCGATAGGCAAAAATGTCCCGGAATACTGGGAAAGCCTATGTAAAGGCGTTAGCGGAGCGGGAATGATAACACGTTTCGATGCATCGAAATTCAAGTCACGCATAGCTTGCGAGATTAAGGATTTCGACCCACTCCAGTACTTCGATAGAAAAGAAGCACGCAAACTTGACCTTGTCGAGCAGTACGCCATTATTTCGGCGGATGAAGCGATTCAAGATTCAGGTATCAACAGAGATAACACTGATTTCACTGAAGTCGGTGTTATCTTTGCATCTGGTATAGGCGGTATCGAGAGCCTTTACTACGAAAACGTGGACTTCGCAAGAGGTGACGGGACGCCTCGCGTGAGTCCGTTCACAATCCCCAAACTCCTTCCCGACCTTTCAGCTGGCAACATCTCGATAAAATACGGTTTCCAAGGCCCTAATTACTGCACAGTGTCGGCTTGTGCCTCATCGGCCAACGCCATCATCAACGCTTTCCGTTATATCCATTATGGAAGAAACGAGGTGATGATAGCTGGCGGTGCCGAAGCTCCTATCTGCCCAATCAGCGTTGGAGGTTTCGAGGCGATGAAAGCCCTCTCGACACGTAACGACGACCCGACGACAGCATCGCGTCCTTTCGACGCCGACCGCGACGGATTCGTCATGGGTGAAGGCGGCGGTTGCCTCGTATTGGAGGAACTCGGACACGCAATCAAACGCGGAGCAAAGATTTACGGCGAAATAGTAGGCTGCGGCGAGTCAGCCGACGCTCATCATATCACCTCACCACATCCGGATGGACAGGGTGCCGCACTCAGCATGACAAGGGCACTGAAAGAAGCAGGAATAAAACCCGACGTCATCGACCATATCAACACCCACGGAACATCAACACCAGCTGGCGATATCCCTGAGATTCTCGGCATCAAATCGGTGTTCGGAGAGCATGTCTATGACATGTCAATAAACTCTGGAAAATCAATGACAGGACACCTCCTCGGAGGAGCTGGCGCCGTGGAAGCAATCTCTACAGTGCTCGCGTGTAAAAACGATATCGTGCCGCCAACAATAAACCATTTCACCGACGACCCGAACATCGACCCTAAAATCGATTTCACATTCTGGAAACCGAAACAAAGAACCGTCAACTACGCTCTCAGCAACGCTTTCGGCTTCGGCGGACACAACGCAAGTATCATCTTCAAGAAATTTTAACGATGTTAGGTCTTTTTCGTTATCACAACAAGGCCGAAAAAGATTTGGCTCGCTATATAAATAATGTGTTCGGGTTTTATCCGCACAATATAGCACTATATCAACTTGCATTCACACATAAATCAGTGAGTGCCAATAAGTTAAACGGAATCACTGTCAACAACGAACGCCTAGAATATCTTGGTGATACAGTACTCAGCACCATCGTAGGAGAATATCTTTTCAAGAAATTTCCAACAAAACAGGAAGGTTTTTTGACAGAGATGCGCTCAAAAATCGTCAGCCGCGCGTCGTTGAACAAACTCTCGATGAAACTGGGCTTCGACAAGATGGTGATGTATGCGAAATCACATGACAAACATTCCGGTTTCCGTTCAATCGGAGGCAACGCCTTCGAGGCTTTCACGGGCGCGCTATTCCTCGAAAGAGGCTACAATTTCACTCGAAAAATCCTCATAAACCACGTCATTTTGATGCATCTCGACATCGAAGAAATTGAGAAAAACGACGTGAATTACAAAAGTAAACTCCTCGAATGGTCGCAAAAAGAAAAACATAGCGTCGAATTCAGACATATCGGAACAAAAGGCGAAGGCTTCGACAAAATGTATGTCATTCAGGTGTTTATCGATGAGAAAGAATACGGCCAAGCTGTCGATTTTTCGATAAAAGGCGCTGAACAACTGGCAGCCGAGAAGACCTGGCACGCAATGGAAGAGGAAAATCAAGAATCACAAGACAACTAAAAACAAAGATTATGGCAAAAAAGAAGCAAAAAATTGTCGTCGAGCCTTTCGACGACATAAAAATCATAGGCATTTGCACGCATCTGGAAGATTATAAACTCGCATGGCACATCAATAAGTTATTGAATATCAATCTTGTAAAGTACGCAGATATCATAAACGAGGATGAAATAGGTTTTTCATTTTACCTTTACGACGGAGGAGAAAATTGTAACACCTTCAACTTGGTTGAGATTGCCAATGCCGACGGCCGCTGGGTTAGATTCAACCCTCCCACCGATTATCTCATCGTAATCCGCAACTTCATCAACGATGAAAATCTGATGAAAATCCTCGATAAAATCAAACACATCGAAAGTGTTCAGTTTGCCTATCTCATTGATGTTGAGACAAATAACAAAATCGACGCCCTGCTTGAGGACATCGAAATGCACGAAATTGATATAATTAATAGCCATTAGGTACTAGCCATTAGAAAGAACTGTGCTAATGGCTAATGGCTAACGGCTAATGGCTTTTATGCTTGTTCGAATTGTTTCAAGAATCTTAAGTCGTTCTCGAAGAACATTCTGAGGTCGTTGATTTGGTATTTCAACATTGCGATACGTTCGATTCCCATACCGAATGCGAAACCTGTGTATTCTTCAGGGTCGATGTTGCAAGCCTTGAGGATGTTAGGGTCACAGATGCCGCAGCCCAAAATCTCAACCCAGCCTGTATGTTTGCAGATGTTGCAGCCTTCACCGCCGCAGATGTTGCATGAGATATCCATCTCGGCCGATGTCTCGGTAAACGGGAAATATGACGGACGAAAACGCACTTTAGTGCCTTCGCCGAAGTATTCCTGCACGAAGTGATATAAAGTTTGTTTCAAATCGGCAAACGACACGTTTTTGTCGATGTAAAGTCCCTCAATCTGATGGAAGATGCAGTGTGCACGGGCGGAGATAGCCTCGTTACGGAACACTCTTCCCGGAGCGATGATACGGATAGGTAATTTACCCTGCTCCATCACGCGGACCTGCACGCTTGAGGTGTGAGTACGAAGCACCACATCAGGTGATTTTGTCACAAAGAAAGTGTCCTGCATGTCTCGTGCCGGATGGTCGGGCGGGAAGTTCAAAGCTGAGAACACATGGAAGTCATCTTCCACTTCAGGACCTTCCGCCACCACGAAACCGAGGCGTTTGAAGATGTCATTAATCTCATTGCGAACTATCGAGAGCGGGTGACGCGAGCCGTTCATGGCGTCGACAGGAAGGCTGAGGTCAATGTCTGTCTTGCCCTCGCTTTTCGTCTCAAACTGCTTCTGCTGCTCGTCGATGATGTCCTGAATGGTGTTTTTCAGTTCATTGAGACGCATTCCCATCTCTTTACGCATCTCAGGAGCCACCTGTTTGAATTCGGTGAAAAGCTCCGTTATGGTGCCTTTTTTGCTGAGATATTGGATACGGAACTGTTCCAAAGCCTCTTTGCTGTCGGCTTGGAACGACTTCACTTCTTCGAGTATTTTTTCTATTTTCTCTTTCATTTCACAATTTCCATTGAAATTATTTTAACCGGCTCAACCGGGACATCCATATAACCTGTCTTCACTGCTGCGATTTTATCGACAACATCCAGACCTTCTGTCACTTCGCCGAAAACGGTGTATTCGCCGTCGAGATGCGGTGTGCCGCCTATGCTCATATAAGCCTGACGCTGTTTCGCGCTGAAAATCTTACCCAGATACGACTCATATCTCTGAATTTTGACTTCGTCAAGGACTTCACCTTGCACGATGTAGAACTGTGAGCCGCTCGACATCTTCTGAGGGTTCACTTGGTCGGCCTGACGAGCCGCGGCTAGAGCGCCTTTTTTATGAAAATGATTTGATTTTATTTCCGCAGGAATGCGGTAGCCAGGGTCAACACGACCGTCGGCATTCTGACCGCCCTGAATCATGAATTTCTTAATCACACGATGGAATGGAGAGTCGGTGTACCAACCTTCGTTCACCAATTTGATGAAATTGTCGCGATGCAGCGGAGTGTCGTCATAAAGCATCACTGTAATGTCTCCTAAAGTGGTCTTAATCAAGACCTTAGTCTCGTTTTGTGCTTGTGCTGCCATACCTAAAAAAACGCAAAGTATTAATAATAATTTTTTCATATTTTTCAATCTTTGATAAGTGAATAAACAATTTCAAGACGTACGCGCTTGTCTTCCTCTGTGCTTTGCGGGCCGTGGAATGCCCAGCGTCGAGGCGTGTAAGAGCCTTGGTCAACATAAATCAGAAGGCCGTTGCATTCGGTGGCGTAAGAACCGTTCTTTATAACATTCTGAACATATTCCGTGATTCGGAAAAACACCGTCTCAGTGGAAGCGTCATAAGTTCCTCCAAAATATTCAGAGCCCACATATTGGTCGGGGAGAATAGCATAAAGGGTATCTGTATCAAACTTCGCTCCGGCAGCAACGAGTTTCGCAGGTGGTGCATATTCTGCGGTATCGGTGACCGCTCCTGTGAGCACGAGCTTGGCTTCATTTATTATAACTTTGTCGTTCAACGACTTAGCCCATTCCTGAAGATTCGGGAATTTAATCCAAGCTCTTGTTCCGGCAACACCTTGCACATACAATTTCTCGTTGTCCACAGTGTCGTTGAACGTGATAGTATTCGCCGCGGCGTTGAAATCATGATAATAATGATTGTATCTTACATCTGACGAACTCACTTGAAAATCGTAGTGCAGAGTGTCGATATCATTGTGATAATATACGCGGAGATAGGTGTAGCTGTGGTTCATGTTGAAGAAACAGATGGCTGCCTCGGCGTTGGTGATGTCGCATATCACGCGGAGACCTTTGAAAAACTCTTTGAATTTGGTATTCGATGCCAGTTCCGCTTCATTTTCAATGAATTTCGTTCCAAGTGCGGGGTTTATCGGGATACGCAACATACCTCTGTCGAGTGTTGTGTCGATGATCGTATGCGGTCTCGGGCTGAAAATATGATTTGCCAACTCGTATTCGTCGCACTCCAGCACCATATTGGAGCGGTATGTGGAATCGACGTACATATCCTCGAGTATTTCGTAGGCTCTTACTGTCATGTATTCCGTTGTGTCGCCGTAATATCCGTTATATACGAGGTTGAGCACCACAGAGTCGGCAACAGCGTTGTCACCCCATGTCTGGCTCTCTGTTGTGAGTGAGAACTGGGTGAAGAAATCGCAGTTCAAGATGCCGAAAACAGGGTCGTTGTTGTTACCCAAAAAAGTATAACCCAACATTTTGGTACTGAGAGAAGGCACTTTAAAGGTGCTGCTCTCCACGCTGTGCTCATCGTTGAACGCCACGCTTATGAGGCTGTTTGAAGGCTGGAGGTCGCTTCCGATTCTCTCGGGCGTCTTCCTGCACGACAACAATCCGATCAAACTTAAAAAAATCAGTGTTAAAACACGTGTTTTTGTCATAATGCCTTTATCTTTTCGTAAAAATCGTTGTAAGCATCAACGTAATTTTCCTCTCCTTGGTATTCAAGGATAGGTTTATTTAATGAACGGGCGTAATTTTCCACTTCAGGATTGACATTAGGACTAGCTATCACTATACCGTCGGAGAAGTCGAGTGCTGACTTCTGAATATTAGCATATACCGGGTTTTTGAGCCATTTTATCTCTTTTGCCACGATGCCAGGCATCTTGAGTTTCTTGTCGAAATTATCGCGGAAAGCGCCCTGGAAATCGTCGTCATAGAGAGAATATATCACCTTTGAGTCGCTGAAGAGCGGGTTATCCTTGAAGGCGCGTTTGATATAGAGAGGCACCAGCGAAGTCATCCAGCCGTGGCAGTGAATCACGTCCGGCGGCCAGTTAAGTTTTCTCACAGTCTCAATCACGCCGCGTGAGAAGAACACGGTGCGGTCGTCATTATCCTCGTAGAAATCCTCGTTTTTATCGGCGACGGTGAACTTTCTTTTGGTGAAAAGGTCGTCGTTGTCGATGAAATAAATCTGTATCCTGGCTTTCTGGATAGAAGCAACCTTGATAATCAACGGGTGGTCGGTGTCGTTGATGATCATGTTCATACCCGAAAGGCGTATCACCTCGTGCAGCTGGTTGCGGCGCTCGTTGATGTTGCCGAACCTCGGCATGAAGATGCGGATTTCCTGCCCTTTTTCCTGTATTCCCTGTGGTAAGTATCTGCCAATCAAAGACATCGGAGTCTCTTTGAGATACGGAGTGATTTCTTGGTGGATAAATAATACCTTCATTTTTGTAAGTCGAAAATTAACTTACAAAATTAAGCAATTTTTTTGAAATAAATCAAACTTTTTTTGAAAAAATTTGTTTTTCGAGTCTTTGATACCAATTTTCGCCAAATTTTCGTATCAAAGGTTCCTTCAAAAACTTATACAGCGGGATACCTTCTTTTTCGCCGAAACGCTTTGCGGGCACGCACACGCTCCACTCGTGGTACATTATATACGTGAAGCCGTCTTTTTCGAGCAGCCTTATCGGGTAAAGATGGCAGCTGATGGGCTTCCAGAAGTCTATTTTGCCTTCTTTGTAAGCCTTTTCAATGGCGCAGAGAGCCGTCCCGTTCTCGTGAAAATACACGAAGGCGCATTCTTCGCCATTGACAAGCTGCGTTGTGAGTCCGCCGAAGTCGTCGTAGTCGTAAACATCGTTGTCTTCAATGGCTTTGATGCCTTCCGGACGCATATAAGGCTTGATATTCTCGATATTCTCTTCTATAATGCCAACCTCATCTGGCTCGAGAGGTGCTCCGGCGTCGCCGGCGACGCAGCACTCGCCCTTGCAACGCGCCAACTGGCAGCAGAAACGGGCGTTGAGGAACTCGTCGGTTACTATAACGTTGTCGATAATAATCATGGTGCAAAAATACAAAAAAAGTTGTTCAGTTATTCAGTTAGCCAGTTATTCAGTTAGTTATTTCATGAGGTTCCTCACCCCTAAAGGGGTTCGGAATGACAGACAGTAATTGTCATTGCGAGCGTAGCGAGTAATCTCATCAACTGATTAACTGAACAACTGACTAACTGATTAACTCATTGAATATCAACAATGTTTAAAATTATTTAAAAAAATATTTCATTTTTAAAATAATAATGTAGTAATTTTGCAGCGCGAAAAAAGGTCGTCATTTCGACTGCAGCGAAGCGGAATGGAGAAATCTCATTTTCATTTGGAGGAGATTCCTCCGCTCCCTACGGTCGGTCGGAATGACAGGTAAATAGGAATTAAATTAGTTTATATGGTAAAGAATTTAGTGATAGTTGAGTCTCCGGCGAAGGCTAAGACAATTGAAGGCTTTTTGGGTAAGGAGTTTACAGTAAAATCGAGTTACGGACATGTTAGGGATTTGAATAAATCGAACCTTAGTTTGGACATGGAACATGGTTTCCAGCCAGAATATGAGGTTCCAGACGATAAAAAACATCTTGTTGCGGAACTTAAAAAACTGTCAGCGGGCGCCGAGATGGTGTGGCTGGCATCCGATGAGGACCGCGAGGGAGAGTCAATTTCATGGCATCTTTATGAGACATTGGGCTTGAATGAGGATAAATACCGCCGTATCGTGTTCCACGAAATCACAAAGCCGGCTATTTTGCACGCCATCGACAACCCACGCAAGATTGACATGGACCTCGTCGCCGCTCAGCAGGCACGCCGTGTTCTCGACCGTCTCGTTGGTTATGAGCTTTCACCTCTCCTCTGGAAAAAGGTGAAACCGGCACTTTCAGCAGGTCGCGTGCAGAGCGTGGCAGTGCGCCTCATCGTGGAGCGCGAAGACGAGATCAAAAACTTCGTGAACAGCAGCGCATACCGCGTGACAGCGAATTTCTCGTTTACCATCGACAACCACGAATATCAACTGTTTGCAGAGCTTCCTACACGTTTCGAGAAGGAAGAAGAGGCATACAAATTCTTGGAAGACTGCAAGAGCGCAGGATACACCATCAAGGCAGTGGAGAAGAAGCCTGTTTCGAAATGCCCGGCACCTCCGTTCACAACATCTACACTGCAACAAGAGGCGGGACGTAAGCTCGGTTTCTCGGTGAGTAATACCATGCGTATCGCCCAGCAGCTCTACGAATCAGGAAAGATCACATACATGCGTACCGATAGCGTCAACTTGTCAACTTTCGCTCTTGGTCAGGCCAAGAAAGAGATTGAAAATCTTTACGGCGCACAATATGTGAAGACAAGACAATTCACAACAAAATCGAAGGGCGCACAGGAGGCTCACGAAGCTATCCGTCCGACATATCTCGACCAGCAGACCATCAAAGGTACAGCCGACGAACGCAAGCTTTACGAGCTCATCTGGAAACGTACCATTGCATCTCAAATGGCTGACGCTCAGATAGAAAAGACACTGGTCAACATCGATGTTTCAAATTCTGACAAAGATTTCGTGGCATCAGGCGAGGTGGTTCTCTTCGACGGATTCCTCAAGGTTTACATCGAAAGCGTCGACGACGAGAACGGCGAAAACGTCAACAGCATGCTGCCGCCAATGAGAGTCGGTCAGGTGCTCGATTTGGACAAGATGGAGGCACAGCAACGTTTCGCACGCAAGCCATTCAGATATACCGAGGCTTCTCTTGTCAAGAAAATGGAAGAACTCGGCATCGGTCGTCCTTCAACATACGCACCAACCATCTCGACCATCCAGAAGAGAGAATATGTCGAGAAGAAAGACATCGCAGGCGAGACCCGCACATACAAGATTTACACTCTGAAGAAGAACAAAATCACCGAGAAAACCGGCAAGGAAAACATCGGCTACGAGAAAGCAAAACTCGTCCCGACCGACATCGGCGTGCTCGTTAACAAGTTCTTAATCAACTACTTCGAGACTATCGTCGACTATAACTTCACAGCTAATGTGGAGAAAGAATTCGATAAGATTGCCGAAGGT
>CAJOEP010000045.1 GCA_905233445.1 uncultured Bacteroidales bacterium
CAGACCGAGCAGATTGCTATCGACCGCGCTGGTGAACTCTTCCAGGCAAAATTCGTGAACGTGCAGCCACACTCAGGCGCACAGGCTAACATGGCAGTGTTGATGGCTTGCTTGAAGCCGGGCGACACATTCATGGGCCTCGACCTCTCACACGGCGGACACCTCTCACACGGTTCTCCGGTCAACTCATCAGGTATCCTTTACAACCCAGTCGCTTACGAAGTGAATAAAGAGACTGGTATGGTCGACTACGACGACATGGAGAAGAAAGTCGCTCAGTACAAGCCGAAACTCATCATCGCTGGTGCTTCAGCATATTCACGTGACTGGGACTATGCACGTATGCGTAAGGCTGCTGACTCAGTCGGCGCTATCTTGATGGCTGATATCTCACACCCGGCAGGTTTGATCGCTCGCGGCATCCTCAACGACCCGTTGGAGTACTGCCATATCGTGACAACAACCACACACAAGACCCTCCGTGGACCACGTGGCGGTATGATCATGATGCGTGAAGACTTCCCGAACCCATGGGGTTTGACACAGTGTTCCCAGGCGTACAGGGCGGACCACTCGAGCACGTCATCGCATCAAAGGCAGTGGCATTCGGCGAGGCTTTGTCAGATGAATACTTCGAGTACATCCTCCAGGTGAAGAAGAATGCAGCAGCTATGGCAAAGGCATTCACCGACAGAGGTTACAACATCATCAGCGGTGGCACAGACAACCACTTGATGCTCATCGACTTGCGCTCGAAATTCCCGGAGATTACTGGTAAGATGGTTGAGAACACCCTCGTTCAGGCTGACATCACCGTCAACAAGAACATGGTTCCGTTCGACAGCCGTTCACCATTCCAGACCTCAGGTCTGCGCGTCGGTACTCCAGCTATCACAACACGTGGTTTGAAGGAAGACATGATGGAACCAATCGTTGACTTGATTGACGACGTCATCAGCCACATCGATGACACCAAGAAGCTCGAGGCAGTGAAGGCTAAAGTGAACGAAATGATGGCTGACAGACCATTGTTCGCTTGGTAATAAGCCATTAGCTATTAGCCAATAGCCATTAGTTTTTAGCCATTAGTCGTTAGCATTTTGCTAATGGCTAATGGCTAATGGCTAATGGCTATTTTTCTATTAACTATAATGAAATCACCTCGTCCATTTTGATGTCATTCGGCTCCGTCGGAACTTCATTAACAAGTTGGAAATCAAAACAAATTCCAATTCGTTTGACATTCAGATGTTTGCAGAGAAACCTGTCATAATAGCCACGACCGCGTCCGATGCGATTTCCGTTGCGGTCGAAAGCTACACCAGGAACGACGATGAGGTCGTAATCGCCAGTGTAAGGTTCGTTTTGAGGTTCGAGAATATTGAAGTCGCCGACGGCAAAGCCAGTATTTTCAGCAAGTTCCACTGGAATTATATCGTCTCCAACAACTGTCGGAAGGATGATTTTCTTTTTATGGCGCCATTTCTCGAGGAAAGCCAGAGTCTGGACCTCATCAGGTAAAGCGCTGTAAATCATTACGATATGGGCGTTTTTGAAGTCGGGATGCTGTTCTAATTTTGATAAAATTATCTCTGACTGCTCAATAAGTTGCTCTTTGGTGTGCTGTTTCTTGAGAAGTTTGATGGTCGATCGAAGCTCTTTTTTATCCATATTAATTAAACCATCTTGTGAGGTTGCCTCTGAGAATCAGATAATAAACTGCTAAGCCAATCCAGCTGGTGAGAAGCACGCAAGCTATAACCAAAATTTTTGCAAGAAGGTTGATTGGTTGACCGAGGATCTCCAAAACTGCCACCACTCCAAGGATGACGCCGACTACGTATAAAATTGTTAATGCCATATCTTAAAAATTTTGTGCAAAATTACAAAAAATTCAGATATTTTTGATGTTTCAAGAAAAATTCATATCTTTGCAAAAAAGTTTTAGCTATGAAAAAGTCATTATTGATTCTCATTATTATCGCTATAGTTGTTGTAGCGGCTAAGTTTACTGTTCCGACAGAGGAAAAGCATCATCAGGTGGCTCGCCAGAAGTTGAGTTCGATGGTAAATCAGAAATTGTCGAGCATTGACGGTATTCAGGAAATGATTCAGGATCAGGGAGTTGACATTAGAGAGTTGATTCAGGTAGCGATGGATCAGATGGAGGTGAAGGATTATTTTGTTTGCAATGTCGGAAGGGTGACATTCGATGGCACGACATATCCTTTGACGGTTGGTGTTTTTGGCAAAGTCTTCATGCTGAGCGACTATCAGAAAGAGTTTCAGAACGCAGGTAGGAAAGTTGACGAATACAAGAAAAAGCTTCAATAACTTTAATCGGTCATCGCTGCATCCCAAAACTTTTCATCATCGGTGGTGACGATATAGCCTTCGTCGATGCCGTATGGCGTATATACTGAAGGAATCAGGTTGACGTAGCTGTTACGGTCGATGCCTTCCACTTTGTAATCTTCCTGATAATACGACAATGTTCCCCAGCAGGAGAACCAATGGGTGTTTTTTGCCATGTAGGCGTAGTAATCTTTATCTTTTTGAGCCTTTTCGAAAGCAGGATATATCAGCATTTTCTTGCCTGAGATGTAATGCTCGCGCATCTCTTTGAGTGATAGGGGAGTGCCGTTTTTATCCGTGACATAATGTCCACTCATATCGGTGTCGATCATAGCCCATTTGTTGAGTTCCGGCAGCCACACTTCGTTGACGACGTGGCAATCCGGGTCGTCTTTGTCTTGCGACATGCAGGTGATATATCTTGCTTTGATGTCTGCCGAAAGGAATAATTCGAACGTTAAAATACTGTGCAAACGGCAGTTGAAAGCTGGCTCAACCTCCTTGGTATATTCCCACAGTCCGATGGCGTTCACATCTTTAGGCCATTTTCTTTGGTTGGCGTGCGGGATGTTTGAAGAGACGAACTTGCCGATTGCGACGGTTTTCTCCCAAGTGGTGGCGTTTTCAGGATAAAGAGTATCGAGTTGGAAATAATCGCGAATCTCTTGTGCTCTCATTTCATTTTGAGCGATTTTCATTTCAAAGACATTGGTGTCGGCGGCATATTCGCCTGAGGTACGCAATAATTCGATGCGTTCATCGAGCAAACCGTAGTTGTTTTTGTCTAAATACCAATCGTATTTTGGTGATTCAATCCAAACTATGATGGCTGCAATAATCGCTATACCGCCAATAATGGCAAGGATGTTGCGGATAACGGAGTAAGTTTTTTTCATGGTTAGTTAACGTTAATTTCTTTCAGAACGCAAAGGTAAGGATTTTGCTGCATGAAAATGTTAAATTTTTTTAAGATTTCATTCATATTCATGCAATTTATGTTAAAAATCACTTCAATGATGCAAGTAAGGGTGTTGATAGTATTGGCGATTGAAATTTTGATTATAATTTTGTCGAAAAATATTAATTGTTAAAAATATAAATTTAAAAAAAATGTACAAAAAGCTTGCAGCAATTAACAAAAAGATGTATATTTGCAGTCAAAATATCATCAATATGTCACAATCAGCATACACAATCCGTTTGGATTCAGATTTGAAAGAGCGTTTTGATACGCTTTGCGAAGGTTTTGGAATGAGTGCCACGACTGCCTTCAATATTTTTGTCCGCATGGTTGTCCGCCAGCGCAGGATTCCGTTTGAAATCGAACTGTCGGAAAAAGACGAAAGTTATGAGAGGGGGAGAAAGGCGTTTCTGGAAATCAGACGCCAGGCAGAGGCAGGTCGTTATCCAGACATGACTCTCGACGAAATTAATGAAGAGATAAGGTTGGCAAGGGAAGGTCGTTGATTTATGAAACATTATTTTATTGTAATTGACACCAATGTTCTTGTTTCTGGTTTGATCAGTCGCAACAAGACCTCGCCGCCTGTCGGCATTTTGAAATATCTTCTTGCAGAAAGAGGTGTGATAATTCCGCTTTATAATGACGAAATCATTAAGGAATATGAAAATGTGTTGAAGCGAGATAAGTTTAATATTGAGCCAAAATTGGTTGATGCAGTTATAGATAGGATCAAAACCAGCGGCATTTCTTGTGAAAGAATTGAGACAAAAGAGGAGTTCAAAGATGCCAATGACATTGTTTTTTATGAAGTTGCTTTATCCAAAGATGATTCATATCTTGTAACCGGCAATATCAAACATTTCCCTAAAGTTGATTTTGTTGTGACACCGGGTGAGATGATGGAGATTATTAGAAATGGGGAAAATTGAAAATCTTGGGAATTTTTTGTATTTTTGCACCGATAGAATAAGGATAAGAAAAATTGTTATTTCTATTAAGGAATAAGGCCTGCCTTATCCCCACAGGATGAGACAATTTGGACATCCCGTATCCTGTAGGGCGAAGGCATGCCTTCGCCGTTATATGGATGTTGTTTTTTAAATGTTTAACATAAAAACCATTGTTTATGGAATACAAAAACAGAATTTCATTAAGATTACCCAATTGGGATTATTCATGGGCAGGTGTTTATTTCATTACGACATGTACAAAAGATAGAAATTGTTATTTTGGTAATGTTGTTAATGGTGAGATGAATTTGACAAATTCAGGAGCCATTGCAGATGTTTTATGGCATGAAATTCCAAATCATTCCGAAAATATTGAATTGGGGCCATTTATTGTTATGCCCAATCACATTCATGGTATTTTGATGTTGAAAAATGATAAAAATGAGGCGATTGATTATGAGGCGAGAAAAAATATGGATGTTAAAAGATTTCAAAATCCCGGTAAAAATAGCATTTCTTCAATTGTTGGAGGATATAAAGCATCAGTGACCAAACATCTTCGGCGGATGGGATACATTTTTGCGTGGCAATCAGGATTTTATGATGAGATAATCAGGGATGTTGATGCATATCATAATGTGAAAAGATATATTGAAAACAATCCAATAAATTGGAAAGGGGATGAATATAATTAATGATGGGTTGGATTCCCCGTAGGGGATAAGGCATGCCTTATCCCCACAGGATGAAAAAATATGGACAACCTGTAGGGGATAGGGCATGCCCTATCCCTTCTGGATGAGATATGATTAAATAATATTGTATGGCGAAGGCATGCCTTCGCCTATGGAAAAATTGAAAATCTTGGGAATTTTTTATTGAAAATCTTGAGCATTTTGCATAAAAACAATTGCCGGACAAAATATCTTGTCCGGCAATTTGTGGTTGGTTTTAAACTTATCAATAATTGCTTATTGCATCTTGCTCGACTTTAACTTCGTCTATTTTTAATACAGAATTTCCCGTTGTTATAAAACCAAGATACGGCGTAACCAAAAAATCGTTGGATTTGTATGGTTTTTCATAAACTTTTACGTTGTTAACAGAAAAAATTAATTTTTTGCCCTTTTTCTCAAGAACTGTTTTTACTGTTTGATTTTTTCCACCTTTAAGTTTTATTGGTTTATACTCGCCTTTGTACTTGCCTTGCCCTTCTATGATACTTAAAGCATTAGTTGTTTCTGTTGATTCACCGTAATAATTAATGGAATTTTCATAATATCCACAATAAAAGAAGTCTTCAGCCATGAAAAATCCAAGTTTTACAAAATCATCATTGTCAATAGAAACGCCAAATAAATCTTTATCATTTATATTTCCAACAATGAGTGTTGATGATATTTTGAAATCAGCCTCTACATTGAGTGGCAAATTCACAAAAACCATTCTCAAACTGTTTTTGTCTTTGCATGTAAGTACAAGTTGTCCATCCATGACCAAAGCACTACCTTTTTTATCTGCATATTCTTCCCAATCAAAACTAAGTTTGTCGTCTGAGTTGAATGTTTCGGTAATATTTATTTGAGCTTTAGCTAAAAAGGGTATTAGCCAAGCAATAATTAATAGGATAGATAGTCTTTTCATTTTTATTAGTTTTTACCAATTCTCATTTGCATCTCGTTGATTAACGGCTCGAATTTTTTGGTCACTCTTGGCCATGGTTTAAATCCCTGTTCGTTTGATTCAATATCAGCGATTTCAGAGAAAATCTTAATTTGATATGCTAAACCATCACTCGATACCTCTTTTATTTGAACCATTGTGCGGACTTTTAATTTAGCCATCGGGAAAGTCTCGTAATACCAAGATGTATTCATATATCCTGAAGCTTTGTCTGATGTTTTCATTTCGTTAAAATAGTCTAACATAACTTGACTCAAAAGTTTCCAAGCTTTATCAACATCCAAACCATCTCGCACTTGGATTGTAAAGTATTTATTGGCTAATTCAGATGCTGTTGAGCCTTCAAGAGAATCGTCTTCAACAAGCTTAACACCTATGGTTTTTCTTGTATCACTTTTATATACATTAAATTCTTTGGTTACATAACCAAGCTCTTCAACTTTGACAGTGATAAAATCCTCGTTTCTGTTGAATTTTACTGTATATGAGCCATCACCGACATAATTGCCGTCTATGTAAATTTTTGCGGTACTTGGTGTGGCCCGTATAGTCTTTTTCTGTGCGTTAAGATTTAATGTTCCGCAGAATAACACTGCTAACAAAACTAAAAGTACTTTTTTCATTTTCTAAAATTTTAAATCGATTTAATTAACATGTTAATTGCACCTTTATAATTAATTACATGCATAAAAAAAGCGTGGTGCTTTTCGCTTTCATCGGTTATCCTGAGGTCTTCGACTACCTTTTCATCCCAATTACAACGAGTAAAGCCCACGCCTAAAGGCGGAGCGCCGTTGCTTTACTCTGGGATGAAATTACTGAAAGTGTCGAAGTTTCAGGGTAACCAGTGCAAGCTACTTCGCTTTTTCCGATATGTCTTAAATGCACGTAACGAATTACGTTTTTATATCATAGGCAAAATTTTTAATTACACTATTTTTTATCACCGCAAATATAAACATTTTTTTAATACCAAACAAAAAAACGGCGCATCTTTTTCAGACGCGCCGTTTTTATTTATCGGATAACGCATGCGTTATCCCTACGGGAATTATTTCCCTTCACTAAGTTTCTTGTATCCATCATATCTCAGTTTAGCAAACTGCTCGGTCTTGGTGAACAGCTCTTTTGCTTCCTCTGGGAAGGTCTTCAGCAATGAGTTGTAACGGACTTCACCCATGATGAAGTTCTGGAACTTGCTCCAGTCAGGCTCTTTGCTGTCGAGGTGGAAACCGTTCTGACCTGCTTCTTCCTCAGCCGGGTTGAAGCGCCAGAGGTGCCAGTAACCGCAGTCAACGGCGAGCTTCTCTTCCATCTGTGAGTGGCCCATGCCAATCTTAATGCCGTGGTTGATACATGGAGCGTAGCAAATGACCAGTGATGGTCCTGGATATGCTTCAGCTTCCTTGATGGCCTTGAAATACTGTGCCTGTGATGAACCCATAGCCACCTGTGCCACGTAGACGTAGCCGTAGCTCTTGGCGATCATGCCGAGGTCTTTCTTACGTACTTTCTTACCTGATGCAGCGAACTTGGCGACGGCGCCAGCTGGTGTAGCCTTTGATGACTGACCGCCTGTGTTCGAGTAAACCTCAGTGTCGAGGACGAGGACGTTGACGTCTTCGCCACTGGCCAGCACGTGGTCGAGGCCACCGAAACCGATGTCATAGGCCCAACCGTCACCACCGAAGATCCACTGTGACTTCTTCACGAGATGATCTTTGAGGTCGAGGATCTGCATGCACTTGTCGCAGCCGCATTTCTCGCAACCGGCAACGATCTTGTCGGCTAACTCGGCTGTCTTGATGCCGTTCTCACGGTTGTCGATCCATGCCTGGAACAGCTTCTTGAGGTCGTCGCTGCAGCACTTGCAGTTGGCGATGGCGTCTTTCATGATGAGCTCGATGCGGTCGCGGAGCTTACGTGTGGCTGTTGCCATACCGAGACCGAACTCAGCGTTGTCTTCGAACAATGAGTTAGCCCATGCCACGCCCTTGCCTGAACGGTTGTTCTTGCAGTAAGGTGTCGCAGGTGCCGAACCGCCGTAGATTGACGAGCAACCTGTTGCGTTGGCGACGAGCATTCTCTCACCGAAGAGCTGTGTGATGGTCTTGATATAAGGTGTCTCACCGCAGCCTGCGCAGGCGCCCGAGAACTCGAACAACGGCTGTGCAAACTGGCTGTTCTTGGTGTTGGCGTATTTGTCGATGAGGTTATCTTTGTAGGTGACTTTCTTCTGTCCGTACTCCCAGTTCTTGGCTTCGTCAAGCTGGCTCTCGAACGGTTTCATCACCAATGCTTTCTCCTTAGCAGGGCAGACGTCGGCGCAGTTGCCGCAGCCTGTGCAGTCCATGACTGAAACCTGCATTCTGAAGTGCATTCCTGCCATCTCCTTCGGCATCTTCATGTCGATAGCTGCCATACCCTTTGGAGCCTTCTTCATCTCGGCGTCGGTCATGACGACTGGACGGATAGCTGCGTGAGGGCAGACCAATGAACACTGGTTGCACTGGATACAGTTGGCTGGGTTCCACTCTGGAACGACTGTTGCCACGCCACGTTTCTCGTAGGCTGTTGTGCCTGCCGGGAATGTGCCGTCGACGATGTCTTTGAATGCGCTCACAGGGAGGTCGTTGCCGCACTGTGCCACCATCGGACGCATCACCTTGTTGATGAACTCAGGATCATCAGCGTTGTGCTCGAACACGAAGTCGGTTGTGCAGTCGAGTTTTGCCCATTCGGCCGGAATTTCAATCTTTGTGATTTCGTTACCGCGTTCAACAGCTTTGTAGTTCATGTTGACGACTTCATCACCCTTCTTGGCATAGCTCTTGTAGATGAACTTCTTCATCTGCTCGACAGCGAGGTCGTAAGGGATAACGCCTGAAATCTTGAAGAATGCGCTCTGGAGGATGGTGTTGGTACGGTTGCCAAGGCCAATTTCAGCTGCAATCTTGGTAGCGTCGATGATGTACATATTAATATTGTTGAGAGCGAGATATTTCTTCACGAAATCAGGAAGATGTTTCTTTGTCTCAGCAACGCTCCATGGTGAGTTGTAGAGGAATGTTCCGTTCTTCTTCAAGCCGCGGAGGCAGTCGTATTTCTTAAGATATGACGGGACGTGCACTGCCACGAAGTCTGGTGTTCCGACGAGGTAAGGAGCCAAGATTGGCTGGTCGCCGAAGCGGAGGTGTGAGCAGGTGTAGCCGCCTGATTTCTTTGAGTCGTAGTCGAAGTAAGCCTGGCTGTACTTGTTGGTGTTGTCGCCGATGATCTTGATGGCTTCGAATGTGCCCTTTGGAAGGATAGAGATTTCCTTGCCGACCTTGAGTGAACGGTGTGTCACGTCGTCGTTGATACCGACGGTGAACTGGTTCATTGGCTTGTTTGAAGCGAGGTTCTTGTAAACAGCGAGGATCTGAGCTGGTGTTGTGTCTTTTGATGACAAGCCGTAGCGGCCGCCGATGATGAGAGGCTTGTTCTCTGCAGGGATATCTTTGCAGTTGGCAAATGCTTCAACAACATCAAGGTACAGAGGATCACCGTTTGCACCCGGTTCTTTTGTTCTGTCGAGGACGCAGATGCGCTTCACTGTTTCAGGAAGGACAGCACCGAGGTACTTCACGCTGAATGGACGATAGAGGTGAACTGTCACGAGACCGAGTTTCTTGCCTGCTTTGTTCTCCTTGTCGATGACGGTCTTGATGACGTCATTGACTGAACCCATGGCGATGATGACATCTGTTGCGTCTTTTGCGCCGTAGTATACGAATGGAGCATATTCACGACCAGTGATCTTGCTCAGCTGTTTCATATATTTTGCTACGATGTCAGGAAGA
>CAJOEP010000046.1 GCA_905233445.1 uncultured Bacteroidales bacterium
AGAGATTCCGAATCTTACCATGGCTTGGCGACTCCTTGGATTGCTTGATTTCATTCGCGCCAAGGCACTTTTGGCTCACGAATACAACTGCGTGATTCCGGAACTCACCGATGAACCTATGTTCGACTGGATTGAAGCACGGCACCCACTGCTGGAGCAGAAACTTAAAGGGCAAGGAAAGATTATTACGCCACTTGACCTTAAACTTGGTGCTGCAAACGACAATGAGGTTCCTCGCTCCGCTCGGAATGACAGTCGCATTTTGGTGATTTCAGGTCCTAACGCAGGCGGTAAGTCAGTGTGCCTCAAGACTATAGGTTTAATTCAGTACATGCTGCAGTGCGGTCTGGCGATTCCTGTCAAGATCGACTCGAAATGCGGCATCTTCCATGATATGTTCATCGACATCGGCGACGAGCAGTCGCTGGAAAACGACCTCTCGACATACAGCTCGCACCTCATCAACATGAAGGAGCTTCTTGAGCATGGCAACGAGCGCACCTTGTTCCTAATCGACGAGTTCGGAACAGGTACCGAACCACAACTCGGAGGCGCAATTGCAGAGGCTATCTTGTTGAAAATGAACGAGAAGAAGTCGTTTGGAGTGGTCACCACGCATTATGCAAACCTTAAACTTCTTGCCGACAACCATCCAGGCATCGTCAACGGAGCCATGCTGTTCGACACTCGTTATCTGCAACCGCTTTACGTGATGATGATTGGCAAGCCGGGGTCATCTTTCGCTTTCGAAATCGCGAAAAAGATCGGCTTCCCTAATGAAATACTCGACAGCGCAGCCGAAATTTCAGGTCGCGAACACCTCGACTTCGACCAGCAACTTCAGCAACTCGAAATCGAGAAAAAAGAGGTCCGCAAGAAAGAATATGAGCTGAAAGTCGCCGACCAACTTCTCGACGAGGTTGTCACGAAATACAAAAACCACCTCGCTGATATCGAGAAACACAAAAACAAGCTGCTGAAAGAGGCGACTAAGGAAGCGCAGGAAATCATCGACAGAGCCAATGCTAAAATCGAAAAGACGATTCGTGAGATAAAAGAGGCGCAGGCCGAGAAAAACCGCACCAAGGAACTTCGCGAGGAGCTGAAAGAGATGAAACAAAACCTCGCCAACGAGGAAAAGAACCTCTCGAAACAGCTGAAAGCCGAGGAAAAAGAAGAAATCGCAAACGCAGATTTGAAAGTCGGCGATATGGTATGCATCAACGAGTTAGAGGTCGTTGGCGAACTTTTAGCGATTACCGATACTGATGCCACTATTCAATTTGGTGATGTAAGATTGCGAACAACCGCCGACAAGCTCAGTAAACTCAGCCGTTCGCAGGCACGAAAGGCGCAACAGAACCCATCGTATCTGCACAAGAGCATCATGAGCGACATCAACGAGAAGGCGCAGCACTTCAACCTCACCCTCGACGTCCGCGGCCAGCGTGGTGACGAAGCCGTCGACAACGTAGCAAAATACATCGACGAAGCGACCCTATTGAGTATCAAAGAGGTGAGCATCCTCCACGGCAAAGGCAACGGCATCTTAAGAAAACTCATAAGAGAATATTTGAGCAAACAGTCATGCGTGCAAAGTTTTAACGATGCAAGTTTGGAGACTGGCGGCGCAGGTATTACCAGGGTGACGCTGAAATAGTTAGAATGTCTCAACAGTCCAGCCTTCGGGGATGCGGCTTTCACCGAATTCTTGAGGCAATGATACGGGGCAGTAGAAAGTGCCATTCGATGCAACATTGACGGCCCACTGATATGTTCCCATATAATCATCATCCCAATCCGTAAAATACACTTTTATATTATTTAGTTTAGTGCAATTATTAAACATATCATAATAACATGCAGTGACCAAAGTTGTTGCGGGTAAATCAGGAGCTGTTGTGAGATTTTCGCACACGACAAACATACCTTCATAACAATGATCAGCTAAAATTGTAGCAGGAAGTTCAGGAGCCTCCGTAAGGTTTTTACATCCAGAGAACATCCATGCATAACAACCATGTGCCAATTCCGTTGCCGGCAACGCTGGTGCTGACACAAGACTATTACATTTGGTAAACATACCAGAATAACACAGTTCTGCTAATGTTGTTGCCGGTAATTCCGGAGCTTGTGTTATATTATTACAATAAGCAAACATACTACAATAGCATTCGTATGCCAATGTTGTTGCTGGAAGCTCAGGTGCATTTGTCAAATTATTACAGTAATAAAACATACAATTATAACAATCTGGAGCCATCGTTGTTGCTGGAAGTTCCGGAGCTTCTGTAATAGCAGTACATGCCAACATACTCGAATAGCAACCACCAGCCAATTCAGTTGCAGGTAATGCAGGCGCTTTCGCAAGGCTTGCACAGCCATTAAACATCCACGAATAACAACTTGCAGCCAATGTAGTCGCTGGAAGATTTGGAGCTGCAGTCAAATTCTCACACCTAGCAAACATTTCGTAATAACACCGTTCTGCTAATGTTGTCGCAGGCAATTCTGGAGCAGCAGTCAGGCTTACACATTCTTTAAACATACCCGAATAACAATCGTTGGCCAATGTCATTGCTGGTAATTCTGGCGCTGTCTTAAGATTGGTACATTCTATAAACATTACCTCATAACAATTGGGAGCTAATGTGGTGGCCGGTAATGCTGGTGGTGTCGTCAATTTTGACTGTCCTCCAAACAGAAAAAAGAAACAGCCCTGATTAGGTATTGTCTTTGTTTCACACGTCGGGTCAATAATTGACATAATATTTCCGCTGGCCGCTGTTTTTTTATCAAAACAGAAATTAGCATATCCACCCACAACACCAATATTAAAACCATTTGGATTATCACCTCTGAAATATACTTTATCACCTGCTTTTTCCAATGTTACAACTGTGGTGCCAAGTATGAATTCACGCCAATTTCTACCGTCTAAGCTATATTCCAGATTAGGATTTGTGGCAAATTCCCAATCCACAATCATTCTTATTGTCGCATTATCTTCTTCAGCAGTAAAGCAAAGAGGACCATCAACAAAGACAACACTACCTGAATCATTTGTGATATCATTTTTCCTGCAGCCTGAAAGTAAAAACACTGCGATTAAAGACAAAATTACAATGTTAATATTTTGTTTGATTTTCATATTATAAATTTTTGCAAATATACAAAAAAATATTATAAAACCTTGACAAAACCGATAAATTATAGTATTTTTGCAGCATGATAAACAAAGGCATTTTATGGAAAAAGAGAAAAAAACATTAAATCCGGCACAAGTTCATGTCTTAGAAGTATTGAATTATTGTCAGACAGAGGAAAGTGTCAGTGAGCTTAAAGAAGCATTAGCCGAGTATTATTCAAAAAAAGTTCAAACTGAAGCTGACAAAATGTGGGAATCCGGTGAACTAAACAATGAAGCCATCGACAGAATTCTCAACGAACATTGGACCACCAAGAAAAACTGAAACCATGCGACGTATTGTTCTTGATACGAACTGACTTCTGGCAATCCTACCTTCTCAAAGCCCTTATCACAAAGTCTGGACGGACTTTCTGAATGGTAATATTGAACTTTGCGTATCTACCGATATTTTGATAGAATACGAAGAAATATTATCTCAAAAGACATCAGTTTATTTTGCTGATTTAATCCTAAAAGCCTTAATTAACAGACCAAATCTAATAAGAATAACACCAACTTGGCATTTTAACATCATACAATCAGACCCTGACGACAACAAATTTGTCGCCTTAAACCAATAAAAGGCTATTTCACCACTACCCTTTTTGTCAATCCATCTCTTCCGTTGTCGACTGAGATGAAATATACTCCAGCTGGCAACGAAGTCAAATCAAGGGTACCGTCGCTGAACGATTTGCATTCCAACAGCTTGATTCCCACCATGTTATAAACAGCAACTGAGTAATCGTGCTCCAATCCTGTCGAGATATTCACTACACCGTCTGACGGATTCGGCGAAAGCGACAGATTGAAAACCTCATCGTTCACATAGCTTTCATGCACATCTTCATGGTCAAAATTGATGTAAAAATCATCGACGGCCATGTATTTATAGGTTGTCTCGGTAACGCCACGGCCGCTGCCCTCAAATCTTATGCGCACCTGCACATAATCCTCACCGATGTAGTCATTGAGCGAAAAGGCATATTCATTCCATTTGTTCTGCTCATTCCAAATAAAATCAAGCTTATGCCATGTCTTTCGGTCTGTCGTCACATCGATATAAACACCGACATTAAACGGCGACCATATCGACGGGGTATATCTGTTCATCTTAAATCCCAATGTGACATCCTCTGTCGTCTCAGGTATTGAGAACCATGGAGTTTCTACGATTTGCAAGATATTGTCTCTTGTATACGTCTTTGCCACCAGACAAAATCTGTTTTTAAAGCGTTCAACACTCCAATTCTCATTGTAAAGATGCAGATTTCCCGCTGTAGTGTCATCGAAATCATAATACACAGGGATTGTCAGCGGTTTTTCTGAAAAGACAGAGTCGATATTCGATGCCGGACCCGCCCAACTGTCCAAATGGACAGGTTTCACGTAATATTTATGCCATACGCCGTCTTCCCAGAAATATTCGTCGACGTATGAGGTCTCCGCCGTATAACCAATCATCTCATCATCTTTGTAAACAAGATAAAAACTCGTATTTTCCGATTCGCTCCAGCTCAGGAATGGCAGCTCGTCTTTGATTGTTACGCTGAAATCTTGAGGAGGGAGCCATCCGTCGGCGAGTTCTGCCGTAGCCGCGATAACAGCCTTCACAAAGCCCTCAGCCAAAGCGAAACAGTTCACGCCAGCGCCAATAGTGTCGTAGGGAGTATGATAATAAATGTTTTCAGCATGATATTCGATATCGCCGATGTAAAGCGCCGGATATTCATGAATGTTGAAACACATATGGTCGCCGCCATAAGAATCTTTATCCGTAAAACGATAGGTCGGCATCTCAGGAATGTAGGTATTCGCCACAGTCTGATAAAAATTGAACAACCTCTCGGAGATATAAGAATAACCTGAATACATCGTGACAGGACCATATTCTGGACCAGGCCAGAAACCTATCATATCCATGTCGAAAACACCGAGGATGTTCATATCCTCACGAGCGCATTTCTGAACGAAAGGATAGCTTCCAACCATCCAACGCTCCTCACCGTTAAACGGGATGTAGAGAATCGTGCGTTTGAACTGATGCTGGCTAAGGATTCGGGCGCATTCAAGCACTCCGGAGGTACCGGAAGCGTTGTCGTCAGCCCCCGGACCGTCAGGATGGTCGTAATGCGAAGCAATGATGATATATTCATCTGGAAACTCAGTGCCTGGCTGTATAGCGATGATATTACCGGCTTCTAAAGTGTCGGTCATGCCAATAGTTCCTGTGTGATGATGGATGTAAGTCTCAAGACCAAGTTCTTCAAACAAATCTAAAAGAACATTCTGAACAATAACCGCATTCTGTGACGAGCATTCGCGTATATACTGCTGCATAAACTCGATGCCATAATACAGATTAGTTGTATCCACCTGATTTATCATCTCGACGATGTCAGGATTCTGACCGTAAACATCAGGATATGTCTGGTTTCGGTTGCCCTTGTGATCAACAAACTGGGCATTTAAGACATTGACACACAATGCCAAAGCAATAAAAAGTAAATACTTCTTCATTTTCGTAGGATTTTGATACCGCAAAAATAAAGAAGTATTTTTAATTAACCAAAGTGTTTTAGGAAAAATCTTTTAGGAATTTAGGAAAAATTAGCCATTAGCCGTTAGCCATTAGCTGCTAGTTATTACTAATGGCTAATGGCTAATGGCTATTACCTAATAGCTAAATTCCGAAAACTTTTTGAATCTCCGGAACCATATCGAGTTTCTCCCATGCGAAGAACTCCACTTTTTTGTAGTTCTTGCCGTTTTCGGTGAAGGTGTCCTTGTCTTTGTACATCACCTCTACCTTTGCGGTGAACGGGTCACGACCGAAGTGACCGTACGATGCCGTCGGCTCGAAGATAGGGTTCTTCAGTCCGAAACGTTTCACGATGGCGTATGGACGCAAGTCGAACAAAGCCTTGATTTTGTTGGCGATGTCGGCATCGTTCATCTTCTTGCCGTTCGCGTCTTTCACATGTGCTGTGCCATAGGTGTTGACGTAAAATCCGACAGGCTGTGCCACGCCGATAGCGTATGCAATCTGCACGAGAGCCTCGTCGCAGACACCTGCTGCCACTATGTTTTTCGCGATATGACGTGCTGCGTATGCCGCCGAGCGGTCGACCTTTGAAGAGTCTTTGCCTGAGAAGGCTCCGCCGCCGTGTGCACCGCGACCGCCGTAGGTGTCGACGATGATTTTACGGCCTGTGAGACCGGTGTCACCATGAGGTCCGCCGATGACGAACTTGCCAGTCGGGTTGACGAAGAGCTTCATGTCGGCCTTGAAGAGGTTTCTAACCTTCTGAGGCAGAAGCTTTTTCACTCTCGGGAGTAATATTGTGCGAACGTCATGCTCAATCTTCTCAATCATGGCAGCGTCGTCGTCCATAAACTCGTCGTGCTGTGTCGAGATGACGATGGTGTCGATGCGCAATGGCTTCCAGTTGGCGCCGTATTCCACTGTCACCTGCGATTTAGCGTCAGGACGAAGGTATTTCATACGCTTGCCTTCACGGCGAATCTTTGCCAGCTCAAGCAGAAGCATGTGCGACAAAACAATTGTCAACGGCATATAATCTGGAGTCTCCTTGCAAGCGTAACCGAACATCATGCCCTGGTCGCCGGCACCCTGATCCTCCTCGTTTTTACGTTCCACACCACGGTTGATATCCTGCGACTGTCCGTGGATAGCCGACAAAACGCCGCATGACTTGCTGTCGAACTGATATTCCGCTTTTGTATATCCAATACGCTCGATGACACGGCGCGCTGTGCCTTGAATGTCAACGTATCCGTTTGATTTAACCTCGCCTGCCACGACGGTGAGACCAGTGGTCACCAACGTCTCGCAAGCCACCTTTGATTCCGGATCCTGACGTAACATTTCGTCGAGGACGGCATCTGAAATCTGATCGGCCACTTTATCAGGATGGCCTTCTGAAACTGATTCTGATGTAAAATAATAACCCATAATTTAATTTTTTCCGTAGAGGCAAAAAATGTTTTGCCCGTACAATGTTAATAAATATGGATAATTTGAGATTGTAAAAAGAAATACTGTTTTAGCATTTTTTCTTGTGGTTGCAATCAATCAAATCTGTCCACGTGATTTTTAGGCTGCAAAGATACGATAAATTTTAAAACGGGGAAAACTATTTTAAAAATAATTCTCCCCGTTAATTTAATTGTTACTTCGTTCCGAAGCCTCCAAGCGCTGAATACAGATTTATCAGTGCCTGAATCATTTCATATCGGTTTTGAACCATTATGAATTCAGCCGATAGCAGAGACTCCTGCGCAGTGAGCACCTCCAAATAAGTCGTCGAGCCGTTGTTCATCAACTCTGTTGTTGCTGAATAAGCCTCCTGAAGCGCATTCACACGTATTTCGATGTGCTTGGCTTTTTCTTCAGCAGTTTGGCATACATTGATATATTGGTAAACCTCGTTGCCTGCTTTGTAAAGTGCCTGAACAAATTCCAACTCTGCCTTTTCCTGTTCTTTCTTGGCGTTTCTAACCTGAGCTCTGAGCTGTCCACCTTGGAAGATAGGCTGTGTCAACTGTCCCACCGCCTGCCCGATTAAGTCGAGAGCGTCGAATGTGCCAGTGTAACCGACCATACCGCTGATGGTGATGTTAGGATAAAAATGCTGTCGTGCCTGCTGTGTGCTATAATAGGCGATTTCCATGTTACGTTCAGCCATGCGGACATCCGGACGGGCGTCGAGAAGTCGTGCTGGCAAGCCGATATGAATCTGCTCTGGCATCTGGAACTCTCCAAACTTGGCACGCTCGATATGATGTGGTGGCTCGGCAAGCAACAGACACAGCGATGCTTCGGTAGCGACGATAGTATTACGTAAGTCGATAATCTCAGTGCGAATCTCCTCTAACGAGGCTTCCATCTGATGTACTGCAGGACTTTTATAAATACCAGCATTATACAAGGCTTCTGTTGAGTTGTATGACTCCTGATAAAGTCCTTCAAAATACTCGGCAAGTTCCAGTTCGTGGTCGAGCATCACCAACTTATAATAAATACCGGCGACGTTGGCTGCCAAACTGACTTTCATAGCCTGTCGGTAATCCTGATAGTATGCAACTTGCGATTTCGACCTTCTGATTTGACTTCTGGTCTGACCGAAGATGTTCAATTGCCAACTTGCCGTTACAGGAATCAGAACGCTGTTGCTGGTATAACCTGCTAAATTGGTAATTGTTGCTTGAGGAGTGAAAGCAAATGTCGGTGCATAGCCCCATTTAGCGGCTTTCAATGAGTTCTGAGCCTGTTCGATGCTGAGTTTTGTCGTCCGCATGTCGGTGTTGTTTTCAAATGCGGCATCAATCAGATTTTGAAGTAACGGATCAGTGAATATGTCATGCCAATCGATATCGCCAATAGATGTTGTGTCTTGTGAATCAACGACATCACCCATTATTCTCTCGTCAACGGTGGCGTTTGAATCATATTTCTTATAGAGGGAGCAGCTTGGT
>CAJOEP010000047.1 GCA_905233445.1 uncultured Bacteroidales bacterium
AACTACGAATTGAACCTGAGAGACCCTGGTCTGCCAGGCAGTCACGGTGGCGGCGATACCCCGGCTCCACTCGGCAGCGGCCTCGTTATCCTTGGCGCTATGGGAGCGGGATATGCTTTGAAGAAGAGACGCGATTAGCACTCTTCTTCAGTTACCAGTTGGCAGTTACCAGTTTTAGCAGCCCTCCTTTTAATTACAAGGTAAACCAACGTAGAGACGCCATTAATGTCGTCTCTACGTTTTTTATAAAACCAAAAATAAAAAAAATAGGGACGAATTAAAATTCATCCCTACTAAAGTCTAACGTCTAAAGACTAAGGTCTATTAAAAGTCTCCGTTGATAACGGCCATTGTGTGGATTAAATCGAGGAGCTTGTTTGAATAGCCGATTTCGTTATCGTACCATGCGACGAGCTTCACGAAGGTGTCGGTCAGCGGGATACCTGCCTTTGCATCGAAGATTGATGTGCGGATGTCGCCGAGGAAGTCGCTTGATACGACTGCGTCTTCGGTGTAACCGAGGATACCTTTGAGTTCTTCTTCTGAAGCTCTCTTCATCTCAGCGCAAATCTCATCGTATGTTGCCGGTTTTACGAGGTTGCATGTAAGGTCAACGACTGACACGTCCAAAGTAGGGACGCGCAGTGACATACCAGTAAGCTTTCCTTTGAGTTCCGGGATGACCTTACCCACAGCTTTTGCTGCACCTGTTGACGAAGGGATGATGTTGCCTGATGCGGCACGACCGCCACGCCAGTCTTTCAGTGAGTGACCGTCGATAGGTTTCTGAGTAGCTGTCGTCGAGTGCACTGTCGTCATCAAACCGCTGGCGATGCCCCATTTGTCGTTGATAACCTTTGCGAGAGGTGCAAGACAGTTGGTGGTGCATGATGCGTTTGACACGACCTGGGTGCCTTTCACGTAAGTCTTGTCGTTGACGCCGCACACGAACATCGGGGTGTCGTCTTTTGAAGGTCCAGCGAGAATAACATATTTCGCACCTGAGTCGAGGTGTGGCTGGACTGCTTCCTTGGTTAGGAATTTACCTGTTGAATCGATGACGTAGTCCGCGCCATATTCGCCCCACTTCAGGCCAACTGGGTCACGGCTAACACTCGTCGGAATTTCTTTTCCGTTGATAATCAAAGTGCTCTTCTCCAGATTATACTCAATTGTTCCGTCAAACTGGCCGTGCATTGTGTCGTATCTGAGCATATAAGCCTGATAATCGACAGGGCATGTTCCATTCATGTAAACAATCTCAATGTCGTCACGTTTCTGGGCGGCACGCAGCACCAATCGACCGATTCTACCAAGTCCATTGATACCTATTCTAATTTTCTTAGCCATGATGATATTTTTTTGTTAACAAAAATTTACACTTCGAAATGTTTTGCAAAGTTAGATACTATTTTTCATTAAAACAAACAAATTTCAATAAATTTTTCAAAAATTAAATATTTTATCAAATATCAAGATTTTTCGTATCTTTGCAAGATTAATTATTTATTTTGGAGTAAATTGGTTTTAAAGATGGATAAGATTAGGAATTTTTGTATAATCGCACATATCGACCACGGTAAAAGCACATTAGCCGACAGATTGATTGAGATCACTAACACATTGACTAAAAAAGAGTTAGTGAATCAAGTTTTGGATGATATGGACCTTGAGCGCGAGCGTGGCATCACGATTAAGAGTCATGCCATTCAGATGAAATATGAGCATGAGGGCGATGTTTACACTTTGAATCTTATCGATACTCCAGGTCACGTTGACTTCTCGTACGAGGTGTCGCGTTCCATTGCCGCCTGCGAAGGAGCCTTATTGGTTGTTGATGCATCGCAAGGCATTCAGGCTCAGACCATTAGCAATCTTTACATGGCCATAGACCATGATTTGGAGGTGATACCTATTTTAAATAAGATTGACATGGAGAGTGCCCAGCCCGAGAAGGTGGAGGACCAGATTGTTGACCTTATCGGCTGCGACCGCGAGGATATTTTACGCTGCTCGGCACGCACAGGCTTCGGTGTCCCTGAGATTTTGGAAGCCATCGTCAAGCGCATCCCCGCACCTAAAGGCGATCCGAATGCACCGCTTCAGGCTTTGATTTTCGACTCTGTATTCAACTCGTTCCGCGGCATTATCGCATATTTCCGTATCATGAACGGCACCATTCGCACCGGCGAAAACGTCAAGTTTTTCAATACCGGAATGGAATACGACGCTGACGAGATTGGAGTTCTGCAGATGAAACAGGTGCCTCAGAAAGAGCTTTCCGCAGGCAATGTGGGATACATCATTTCAGGCATCAAGACCTCGAAAGAGGTAAAAGTTGGTGACACCATCACATCTGTCGATAACCCTTGCGACAAGCCGATTGCGGGTTTCGAAAACGTGAAGCCGATGGTTTTCGCAGGTGTCTACCCCGTCGATGCCGATGATTATGAAGAACTTAGAAGTTCTTTAGAGAAATTACAGCTGAACGATGCATCATTGGTTTGGGAACCGGAGTCGTCGGCGGCATTGGGATTCGGATTCCGTTGCGGTTTCTTGGGATTACTGCATATGGAGATCATCCAAGAACGTTTGGACCGCGAGTTCAACATGGATGTCATTACCACCGTGCCTAACGTGTCGTTCAAGGCTTATTTGACCGACGGCAGCGTAGTTGATGTGCACAACCCGAGTGGCATGCCTGAGGTAACGAAACTCGACCACATTGACGAGCCGTATATCTTGGCGCAGATCATCTCGCAAAACGAGTACGTGGGCTCAATCATGACGCTTTGCATTGAGAGACGCGGTATTTTGAAGAATCAGGTCTATTTGACAACCGACCGTGTGGAGCTCACTTTCGAGATGCCATTGAGTGAGATTGTGTTCGATTTTTACGACAAACTGAAGTCAATATCAAGAGGTTACGCCTCTTTCGACTATCATATCTGTGGCTACAAGCCATCGAAGTTGGTAAAACTCGACATCATGCTCAACGGAGACACCGTCGATGCTTTGTCGACCTTGATTTACGTTGACCACGCCTACTCTTTCGGACGCCGCATGTGCGAGAAACTCAAGGAATTGATTCCAAGACAGCAGTTCGACATCGCCATTCAGGCAGCTATCGGAGCTAAGATCATCGCTCGCGAGACCGTGCGCCAGGTTCGTAAGGATGTTACCGCAAAATGTTACGGCGGCGATATCTCGCGTAAGCGCAAACTCCTTGAAAAACAGAAGGAAGGAAAGAAACGTATGCGCCAGATCGGAAACGTCGAGGTGCCGCAGTCAGCGTTCTTGGCAGTGCTTAAGCTTGATTAAATGAAAAAACGTGTTTTCGGCCTCGACCTGATGCGCGCCATCGCGATAATCAACGTGGTGATAGTGCATGCCAGCTGGATGAATATCTTCCCAAAATATCCGTGGATACCAATAATTCCTGGCGTTGAACTGTTTTTCATACTCAGCGGTTTCCTTATCGGAACGATACTATTGAATACGTTTTTAAACGAAGAAAGATTTGGGGGTAAACAGATGGCTCGGTTTTGGAAACGCCGCTGGTTTAGAACGCTACCTAATTACTATCTTATACTGCTTTTCAATATAATTTTTGTTTATTTTGGCATCATCCACGAGGATTTTAGCCAGTTTAACTGGAAATTTTTCTTTTTCGTACAGAATCTAATCAGCGAATTTTACGGATTTTTCTGGGAATCCTGGAGTTTGACAATAGAAGAATGGTTTTATCTCTCCTTCCCTATCATTTTGTTTTTACTTAATGTTTTTCTTAGAAAAAAATTACAAAAGAAGCATATTTTCCTTGCAAACATCATCATTTTCCTCTGCTTTTCTTTATTGATGAGGCTTTTCATCGGTTCAAAACTTGAAATTAATGACGGTTTTTGGTACGACGTGAAGATTCACAAAGTGATAATATATCATCTCGACGGTATCGCTTTAGGACTTTTGGCGGCTTACATCAAGCATTTTGCTCCTGAATTTTGGCATAAAAGCCGTAACATCACATTCATTTTAGGGATAATAATTTGTTTGCTAATGCCTTACATGAATTGGAACCCGACAGATTCTTCAACGATAATTTTCAAAATCTCAATGCAGAGTTTAGGATGTTTCCTGCTTCTGCCACGATTTGAAACAATAAAATCAGCGCCGAAAGCACTGACAAAAGTTGTCACCCACATCAGCCTGATTTCCTATTCGATGTATCTGATCAACTTGTCGATGGTGGCTTCCGTCATCACCACAAACGTCGAAATCAGCGGCAAAGCGGAGGCAATTCTTTGGTACGCAGTCTATTGGATTGCCGTGGTTTTGGTTTCGACAATCATCTACAAATTCTACGAGAAGCCGATAATGGACTTGCGGGATAAAATCTAATTCAGATTCAAATCTTTTGGATAAACCAGAAACTGTTTTCTATCAGTTAAAACCGAATTGTCTTCATTATCAACGAGTTGCATCTCTATAAAGATTTCATTTTTCTTAAAATCCTTAACAAAATTATTCACGTCAAGTGAAAGGTGTATGCAGCCGTTTTCTGGAATATGGACCTTTTCGGAATAAGATTTCAGAAGATTATCATCGAAATCTTTAACTTTCAAAATCAAATCGGCATTTATCTCACGATAGAGATCGCTGACGGCGTAAACTGTGAAGTTGCCATCGGTGGTCGGGAGCACACCTATTAATATAGGGGCGTACAACTCTTTGAGTTTCTCATGCAAAATCTTTTTATTTCCAGCGTAATCAATTGATGACCAAGATATTACAGGCCATGCGTCGTTTAACTGCCAGTAGAGCGTCCCCCAGCTGTATGGTTTTGCGGCGCGTTGGGCCTCGATGGCGAGACCGACGCCGTAGGCTTGGGATAATTGAGACGTATATGTGTTTATATCATCTGATACATATTTATTTACATGTTGCTTTATCAATTCCTCGCCACGTGGGTGTTTCTGGTGTTTCGTTTCGATATTCGGATATGCCTGATAGCCGAATTCACTGTTGAAACGGCCGACTTTTTCGAGGTAAGCCTCGTATGGCAGTTCGCCCCACCAGACGCCCCAGTAGTGCACATCGCCTTCGGTCAGGCTCTGTGGTTTGCCCCAACCATTTTTCGGCGATGACGGCCAATAGTCGCGCGTACCATCATATGTATCAACAACTTGCGAGAAAATATCGACAAACAAAGTATCCATTCCGCGTTTCATTTCAGCGTAGTCGTCGTCGCTCCAGCCCATCGATTTCTGCCAGCCCCAGTTGACGTAACCTTCACTGACCTCATTGTTGCCGCACCACAGTGCCAACGACGGATGGTTTTGATAATGAACGACTGGCTGTATCGCCTCTTCTTTTACATTATTCAAAAACTCATCGGAATACGGATAAGTCGTGCCTGCAAACATGAAATCCTGCCACACCATGATGCCAAGGCTGTCGCAGATTTCGAAGAAATAATCAGGAGGATAGATGCCGCCGCCCCAAACGCGGAGCATGTTGAAATGAGCCGGCACGCATTCGGCTAACAGCTTTTCAGTTTTTTCTCGCGACATCCAAGTCTCAATCATCTGCTCGGGAACATAGTTGGCTCCTTTGATATAAACTTTCTTTCCGTTCACCTTGAAATACATGGCGCATCCGATGCTGTCGGGTTCTTCTATAAGCTCAATTTTACGAATACCAGTCTTAACTTTTTGAGTATCAACAAGTTTATCGTTTTTATAAATCTTAACTTCAAAATCAGTCATTGTTTGTTCGCCCATTTCATTTGGCCACCAAAGCTCAGGATTGTTTACGACAAACGGGATTTTTATAAAGCTATTTCCTTCACAAGAAATGTTTTGTTCGGCGAGTTCGACTCCATTCCCAAAAACAGCAAATCTTAGTGCCACTTCTTTATCACTTAAAACACTAATATTTGCTATCATTTCAGCAGATTCTTCTGTTACATTTTTTGTCAAAAATGCCACATTTTCCAGTTTGAAGTCATTCCAACCGTGAAGTTCAACGTCTTTCCAGATGCCGATATTCAGGTAACGAGGAGCCCAGTCCCAACCATTTTGATAGGCGGCTTTGCGCATCACTGCATATTTTTCCGGGAAACGGAGATGGTAAGTCTCAATAAGGCTATCTCGTTGAGCATCAAAAGGATAAAAGCGCACTTTCAGTTCATTGTCACGTTTTTTCAGAAGACTTTTCACTTCTTTTTCATAACGAATAAACTGATTGTCGGAGTGCAGAATCTTCTCGCCATTGAGCCAAACGTCGGCGTAAGTGTCCAAACCCTTGAAAATCAATTCGATATTATCTTGATTCCAAACTTTATTATCAACATCAAACTTCAAATTATAATCCCATTGATGCTGCGGAATCCACTGCAATTGTTTCTCCTCGTCGCCTTCGCCGTAAGGATGCGGAATGAGGCCGGCGGCATATAGATCGGCATGAGCTTCAGACGGAAGATTCACCTGCAAATCAATGCCTAAAGTGTCCGTTTTGAGGTTCCAGCCTTGATTAAGAGACTGTGTTGCAATAGGATGATGACCTTTACAAGAATATAGGACACATAAGACACACAGGACGTATATGATGAATTGCTTTTTCATTTTATGATTTTTATAAACTCTTTAATTCTTTCTAAATTCGAAACTTTGTAGAGCATTGAAGCGCCGGTTTTATCGATGCCAGTAGGATACAAATTACTATGATTATCAACTGAATACAATGTCAATGAGGCGTGAACGTTTTCAATTCCTGTAGCGGTGATGATTCTTTCAACGTTGTTTTCGTTGATGCCGCCTCCAGCCATGATGTTGATGCGGTCGCCGAACAAAGTCTGGAACTCGCGAATCATGTCGATGCCATCGTAAGCCGTTGGTTTACAGCCAGATGTAAGTACTTTATCGAAGCCAAAGCTAATGAGAGTCTCCATCGCGTCGAGGGGATTGTTGCAAGCGTCGATGGCACGGTGGAATGTAAATTTCACCCCCTCACCTGCTGCCATCAACTTTTTGATTGCTGGAACGTCGATGTCGCCGTTTTTGTTCAATGCACCTATTACAACGCCTTCATATCCGAGGCTTTTCACCATTTTGATGTCTTCGCACATTATGGCGATTTCATCGTCGTTGTAGATGTAATTCCCTGGACGGCAACGAATTAAAACCCTGATTGGAAGGACGTTCCGCGCCACATCCCCACAACGTAATAGTGTTCCATACGATGGTGTCACGCCTCCGACTTCAAGCGCCTCGCAAAGCTCGGCGCAGTCAGCACCGCCCGCGATGCCATTAAGTATTGATTGATAACCGTTTGCACAAAGTTCAAATCTCATGATGACATAATTTTTGCAAAGTTAAAAAATTCTCTCACAGATTACACAGATAACACGGATTTTTACAACACATGGTCTTCCACATTGATTTAGTTCGCTAATGCTCACAGATTTCACAGAGTCATTGTCGTCAATTCTTTAGCCTTCAGCTTTCGAAGAAAGGTGGCATCCGAAAAATGATGACTAATGACGGAAAATTTTGTATTTTTGCACGCTAAAAAAAATATAAATGGTTTATCCTTCGGATTTTGAAAATAAGATTGGCTTCAAGGCAATAAGAGAACGTCTTAACGAATTGTGTATCAGCGAGATGGGAAAAGAATTCGTTGGCAAAATGGGGTTCTGCACCGACGTCGATGAGATTCACACTTACCTTCGCCTGATTCACGATTTCGAGACGCTGATGCAGGACGGAGTGCCTTTTCCGGTGCGCGATTACAATGATTTGCGCGACGAGTTTCAACATCTAGCCATCGACGGCACCGTCATCAGCCTTGAGAGCATGTTCGCACTGAAACCGACGCTCTCGGCTCTGTCATACGTTTTCAAATTCTTCAAATCCGAAGCATCTGACAAAGTGCCGTATCTGAAGGCTTTGGCAGAAGGCATTTCCATTGATAATCATATCTTTACAGAGATAAACCGCCTCATCGACGACAAAGGCGAGATTCCTGACAACGCTTCCGCGGAACTTGCTGAAATTCGTCGCGACATCAGGCGGAAACAGAGCTCCATCGATCATAGGATGCACAAAATATTGGTCGAGGCGAAAAACTCTGGATGGACGGACAGCACTGCAGAGATGACTATCCGCGATGGACGTCCGGTGATTCCTGTGCGTGCCGCCGACAAACGCGAGCTGCGAGGCTTTATCCATGATGAGTCAGCAACTGGACAGACGGTTTATATTGAGCCAGCAGAGATTTTCGAAACCAACAACGAAATCAGGGAGTTGGAATATGCCGAAAGACGAGAAATTAACAAGATTTTACTCGCTTTCACTAAGATTCTGAGGCCAGAGATTCCGAATCTTACCATGGCTTGGCGACTCCTTGGATTGCTTGATTTCATTCGCGCCAAGGCACTTTTGGCTCACGAATACAACTGCGTGATTCC
>CAJOEP010000048.1 GCA_905233445.1 uncultured Bacteroidales bacterium
TGATGCCGTGACCGCTTGCCACCCACCAGTAGGCTGTTGGCTCGTTGTAAACGAACAAGTCATACTGTCCGATTGTGACAGCGCTTGTTGATGCGCCGTGAACCGGTGAGGCAATCAGATACCAGCCGTCAACGCCCTTGCCCCATGAAGATGCGCCTGCTACAGACTTCTGCATTGTCGCGTTCACACTATTCTCGTGGATGAGCTGGCCGCCGTCTTGAATGACGAGTGCTTCAGGTACTGAAGGGTTTGGTCCTGTATATGTAAGAGTAACATTGTTAGGAACAACAACACATGTTGATTCTTGAATAGAAGTTGACATTGTTTGAGATTCCTCTAACACTACCACATTGTTGAACGAAGTAGATACTTTCTTGTACAGCTGAATATCCTGCTGACCTGATTTGTAGTAACGGAATCTTAATTGATCGATGGCATTATTATATTTTAATGTCATATCACCATCGGTGAAATTAATAGTAATCAATGCATTGCCTGATTCATCAATACCTATGGCGTTTGCAACAGGATCATCATTTGTCGTTAAACCATTAGCATATGAGTCCACACCAATATATTTTCCACTTGCGCCTTGTATTGAATAACCGCCACCAGTCATAGGCGCAATCGTAAATGCGGCATTATTCATGTCGTCATTAGCGACTATAGTTGAATTTGAAATTACAACATCAACGGTGTTTTCAATAGCATCAAATGTTGTAAGACCGCCATTGAAAGCTACATTGCCATCTTCATAAACAATCAGATATTCACCGCTCCAGTCTGTTAATTCTTCAGTGACTTTTACATAATTTCCCGAAGCAGTTGGCGGGTTGATAAGTTGCAACATGGCGTATAAAGTTACATTATCTGTCGGAGTGTATGGGTCGGCAACTGCAATAGTGCTGCCTAATTCAGCCCAACCAGAAATTGCGAATCCTGTAGGAGTCAATGTACTTTCTGTTGGAAGCGGAGTGCTGTTGCCTAATATAACGTTATCAATTGTTAACAATTCATCCTGTTCGCGATTCACGTTGAAAGTGATAGTGTATTTAGGTAATTCAATGAATGTCGCATTGATGGTGACATTGCTGTCAGGCATCTGGAATCTGTAGAATGTGTCATAATCATTGAAATCGACAGGTGTTTCTCCAGCCATGACTGTTATTTCATTAAGTTCATAGCCTTCATCAGGTGTGACAGTGAAGTCGACATTCTCGTTTTCGATAGCTGTTGTCTTATCACCCAAAACGACGATGATACCGTGCTCAGCCACTGTATTAATGTCGTGAGGTGTTTTTGCTACAAATTGAATCTCGAATGAGTCCTCAAGTGTGCCGCTAGTCGCAGTAATAGTTGCTGTAGTGTAACCTGCTTCGGTAGGTGTGTAGCTCCAAACAACTTCTGTCGGCTCAGCACCAACCTCAATACTATTAGGAGTAACAGTACCTTTATCGGCGCTTAATGAAATGTTTTCAGTAAGATTGTGCTGTGAAACAATGATATTGCCCCATGTTATTTCCTCACCTGTTGGATATGTGCCGATGTTGGCACTTGAACCGTTGAATGAAATCGAAGGGGTGTTATCAACTTTCTTGTAGAGTGACAAAGCACCGCCAGTGCTTGATGCATAGCAGGCGAAACCGTATGTTCCATTATTTCTGAGGTTAGCATTAATGTTGTTTTCAGAATTGTATTTATTTACAAATTCATAAGTCTCCGCCCCAGAGACAGTCCACAATGCTTTATCATAATTATCAGGAGTGCCTTGATATAATGTTGCTTGATTTTTTGTACCTGTACTTGCAGCATAAGCTACAGCATCAGCACTGTATATTGTCCAGTAGTCTCCATTTTGTGCAATATGCCATACTATTGTTGCGTCAGATGTTGAAATAACATCATTTTCAGGTGTAACATCTTCGTATTTGAGTCTATTACTATCAACATCATCCTTCATGGCATATCCATTATAATAAATAATGTAGTCACCCTCTACAAGGTTGCCGCTGAAGAGTTCGTAGTCTTCGGTAACGACTGGTGGCACATCACCGGCTTGCGTCACTGTTACAAGATTTGAATAAACATCTTCGGCATTGTCGTCCAAAGCATAAATCTTGAAGTAAGCCGTGCGTGCTTCGCCATCGTTTTCCACAATCAGATATTCGACATTGTTTTCGTTATTGATTTCTGCGGTAATCCAGTCATATGAGGCAGCTTCGCCTTCTGCATCGCAGAAATAAACTTCGGCTATAATTTCAGTGATGTTTTCGTATGTCACTGTCAAAGTGCCGTTTTCGCCATCAGCTGCAGCATTTACTGTCGCAGGATCAACTGTGATTGATGCGACAGGTGCAACATAAGCAGCTTGTGTTATTGTGACAAGATTTGAAATGACATCAGCACTTTCCGAAGTTTTTCCGATGACTTTGAAGTAAGCCGAACGGGCAGCACCCGTATTCGCTTCAGTAGTATAAACAACATTATGGTCATCGTTAATGTTAGCTGCGGTAATCCAGTCGTATGTTGCTGATGTTTCGCCGTCTGATGTATAGAATGCAATCGAAATTGTCTTCTCAAAATCAACATTCTTGTATGTGACATCGATTGTTTCGTCATTGTGTGCATCAGCGGTTATTTCAACTGGAGATGTGATGGTGATTGCAGGAGTGTTGTCAACTTTCTTGTAGAGTGACAAAGGACCGCCCGTACCGCTATTATAGCAGGCAAAGCCATATTCTCCATTATTTCTTAGGTATGCATTAACGCTATTGTCTGTATTGTATTTGTTGACAAAATTGTATGTCGATGTTCCTGAAACCGTCCACAATGCTTTGTCATCTGTTCCGTCACCCAACATTTGAGCCTGGTTCTTTGTGCCAGTACTTGCAGCGTATGCATTGGCGTCAGCACTGTAGATTGTCCAATAGTTTCCACTTGAAGCAATGTGCCATACTATGGTAGCGTCGTTAGTTGAAATGACATTTTCTGATGGTGTAACTGTTTCGTATGTCAGTCTGTTATTTGAAACAGTATTCTTCATGGCATATCCATCATAATAAATAATGTAGTCGCCTTCTTCGAGGTCTCCGCTGAAGAGTTCATAATTGTCAGCAACGACTGGTGGCACATAACCATCTTGTGTCACTGTTACGAGATTTGAGTAAACTGCTTCCGATGTCTGTGTTGCAGCCACTTTGAAGTATGCTGTACGAGGTGTGGTCTCTGTGTTTTCAGCGACTGGATAAGTCAGCGAATATACATTTTCTTCGCTGGTGACGGCAAATTCAACATCTCCGATTTCAATCCAGTCCGGTTTAGGAGCTTGCTCGTCAAGAACCTCGCCGTTTTCATCGCAGAATGCTAATGTAAAGTCATCGGTGCTTTCAACAGTCATGTTTTCGAGTGTTACTGTGTGTACATAAACATCACCTGCTGCCGGCACGTCAAGAACTTCATTCGGGACCACTGTGATTGTTGCCACAGGAGTGACATAACCAAGCTGTGTCACAGTGACTATATTTGAATAAACTGTTTCTGTTGCCTGTTCAATGCCAATCTTGAAGTATCCTGTTCTTGGTGTTGTTTCTTCATTTGCAGCGACAGTATATACCATTGAATAAACATTTTCGCCAGTTGCTGTATATTCGGCTTCTGCCAATTCAATCCAGTTCGGTTTAGGATCAGTATTGCCCAGAATATTGCCTTCTAAATCGCAATAAGCAAATAAGAAATCGTCTGTTGAACTGATGTTCAAGTTAGCAAGTATTACAGTATGTTCTGGAATATCACCAGCAGCTGAAACATCAGTAATTTCAGCTGGAGTAACAGTGATTGAAGGACCTGCAGGTGTTGTTGACCAGGTAATTTGAATCTCATCGAGATATAAGGCTCCGTCATTGGAACGAATGCCAATAAATTCATAGTCACCAGAAATAAGTAATGGTTCGTTGTTATCGTATTCAATGGTTCCTAATTTAGTGCCTTGCTTTTCATTGTTATATAAATCGGAAACTTCTGAATAGGCTGTGTTTTTGCCATAGATATCAAGTTTGCGACCAGATGACGTGTTATCGTTCCATGTAACTTCTACTTTTGTAACTTTTCCTCCAGAAGTTGTAGTAATAATACCTTCATTACTATTTTTAGTTCTTAATTGGATTGTTGAATTTTGGCCAGCTGAAAATCCAACGTATACAGCGTCAGATGTGCCAGTGTTGGTCCATTCAGTATACGTGGTTCCTGTTATACCAGTAAAACTATTATCCAAAACATCAACAACTTCTTGTGATGGTGCTATATAAGCTGCTTGGTTGATAGTTACAAGATTTGAATAAACATCTTCGGCATTGTCGTCCAAAGCATAAACCTTGAAGTAAGCTGTGCGTGCCTCACCGTCATTTGCACCAATGACATAGTAAACGTTATTGTTTTCATTAATATCAGCCTGAATCCAATCGCCGTAAGTGGCAGCTTCGCCTTCTGCATCGCAGAAATAAACTTCGGCTATAATTTCAGTGATGTTTTCGTATGTCACTGTCAAAGTGCCGTCTCCACCTTCAGCTGTTGCCTCAACCAAAGCTGGTTCAACTGTGATTGAAGCTGTAATGACAGGGATATTGATGGTGTATGTGGCTGTTGCAACGGCACTGTTGTTCATGCCTTCTTTTGCGGCATATGCCCAGATTGTGGTTGTTTCGGTAACGTTAATAGCTTCTGAATAAACTGCCCATTCTGCATTTTCTGCAGTTTTATAGTATATTGTGGCACCTTCTGTTGCGCAAGCTATTGTTACGCTTTGAGCTTCTGGGGCGTTCAAACGAAGTGAGGTAGTTACCAGAATCAAATTCTAATGTACCTTGATAATCTTTCACAATACCAGTGATTGTAACGATGTCGCCAACTTGGATGTCGTCTTGAGCTGTAAATGCAGCGTTGTTTAAACCTTTACCGTTATAAATATAAAGTTCATTAGTAGCTTCACCATTATCAGAAATGTAATACTTTAACTGTCCGCTAGATGGAGCGGTTGTCGGTGCTGTTGATACAATACCATGAACCCAAATTGTACTTGTCGGATACTCGTTGAATGCCAGAGCCTGAGCCACTGTGTAAGGTGTTTCTGCCGAGCAAATGTGGTATGTTGCGGTTGCAACATAGCTGTTTGCAGTGTTTTTGTAAGCGATAGCTTTGACGGTTGTTGTCGTTTCAATGTTCAAAGCACCGTTGTATGGTGTGCTTGCTTCGGTCGGCTCTGTGCCGTCGAGTGTATAGTAAATTGTTGCGCCGTCTGTTTCGCAGCTAATTTCAACTTCCTGAGCGCTGGCATATGTTCCAGCAGCAGGGCTGAAAGTAGGAGCTTCGACTGTAACTTGAGGGGCTGTATAGCTTGTTAAATAGTTGTTGTAGTCAAATTCATAGGTTGTGTTATTGTGTTTCTTGAGATTTCCGTAAACTACAACGGTTGCACCAACTTTAACATCGTCTATAGATGAAAAATCAGTATTATTCAAACCTTTGCCACTATAAACTTGCAACTGGTCAGATGTTGTTTCACCGTCACCAGAAATCCAATAAGTGATGCTGTGATAAGTTGAGTTATATGAATCAACTTGTGAAATAATACCTGTAGCGTACACATTGGTAATACCAGTACCAGCATCGATAGCAGCGCGAGCTTCAGCCACAGTGTATGGGTGGTTTTGTGAACCTGGAGCGTTGGAATTAATCACGGTAAGATTGTAAGTAGCAGAAGATGATTTATAAACACCTGATTCACCGGCGTAGCTTGCTGTAATGGTGGTTGAACCTGCTGCAACAAGTGTAACAATACCTGTGGTTTCGCCGATTGTTGCCACTTCAGTATTGCTTGATTCCCAAGTAACAGTTGCTTGAATTGGAGTTTCGCCTGCGTTCACTGTAGCGCTCAACGAACCTGCTTCGGTGCTTGTGTAAACATCTGTGTTTGTGAGCTGTGAGTCATCAATAGTTACTGTTGTGGCAACAGCAGGATCGGTGTCAGGAACCCAAGTGATTTTTACTTCATCCATATAAATTGCACTGCCTGGGTTTTTAATACCGATATAATTATAATCATTAGAAATTGTAAGTTCAGTGCTAGTTCCTTTTACAATACTGCCAATTAATGTACCTTTTTTATCATTGTCGTATAGATCTGCCGAACCTTCGTAAGCTGTATTTTTGCCATAAATCTGTACGGAGCGATTATTTGAAGTACTACTATTCCACGTAACAACAACTTTTGTGAATTTACCGCCTGAAGTGGTTGAAACTATACCATTAGGTGATGAGCTATTTAATTGTATAGAATTGTGATCACCGCCAGATCTTCCTGCGTAAACAGCTCCTGAAGCGCCTGTTTTTCCACTCCATGCTGAATAACTAGTACCAGAAATGCCGGTGAAAGCATAATTAAGCACATCTATTGTCTCATCGCTTTCTTCCCATTGTGCGTAAAGATCGATATCTGCGCTTATGTTTTCAATTACTGTACCTGGCTCATAGTCAGTGCCTGTCCCGCCTGCGATGGTGTTCCACTTTGTGAAAGCGTGACCGGCGTATGAGAATGTATTGTCTGCCACTGTAACATTATCACCTGCATAATACTGGACGGGAATATCATCACCTGTTCCACCGTTGGCTTTGTATGTTACAGTGTATTGCTGTGCGCTGTTGTTAATAGAAACAGTAAATGAAACTGAGCCTGCTTTGTAAGTGTCATCAGCAGCTTGATTTATTGTAACTGTCTGTGCACTTGAAGTTACAGCCAATGGTGTAACGGTGATGGTTCCATTATCTGCATCGTGGTCATAGCTGAAATAGCTTGTCGGAGATGATGGAGTGATTGTAATTGCGCCGGTGCTTGAAGTTGTATAATTGATGGTCTGAGCTGCCGCGTTGTTAAACAGATCGAAAACAAGGTCTGTAGATTGATTGGTGATAGCAAGGTCGCTATCTTCCAGATCGCCACTACCGCCGCCGGTTTCCCAGGTGACATCTATTTCGGTAAGATAAATGGCACCATTATTCGAACGCATACCAATGAATGTATAACTATCTGTAATGGTCAATTCTGTGCTGGTACCACAAACAATGCTACCAATTAGAGTGCCTGCGGAAGATCCATACAAATCACTTGGGGCGCTGTATGCTGTGTTCTTACCATACACATCTAACTTATTGCCGCTTTGAGTGCTGCTATTCCATGTGACGACAACCTTAGTGGCAGTACCACCTGTGGTAGTAGTAACAATGCCAGAATTGTTGTTTTTGGAGCGGAGTTGGATGGAACTGTTACCGCCGGCACACTGCACGGAATAGACAGCATCCGAAGCCGAACCTTCGAGTCCTGTTACTGAGCTATATGAAGTTCCTGTGACACCAGTCCATGATTGGTTCATGACATCGGTCACTTCCGCTCTCGTTTGCCCCCACATCGTCCCTGTGGTTGCCATCATTGTCAGCAGCATCAGCGCCGCCACGATTAAAAATGTAAATTTTCTTTTCATTGTTGTTAAAAAATTTAGTTAGTAATTTATTTATTTTCTTGTTAATCAATGTTTTATAAAAAGTGCCTTATCATAAGGCTAATCTGCAAAGATAATGTTTTTATTAATAGGTGTGAAAGAAAAATTGAGAAATTTTTCCTCAACCTGCTCGATTTTAATAATGTCTTTTCTTGTCATAATAAATTTTTTTTCATAATCAGCTGCATGTATCTAAATTATTCGTATTTTTGCCGCCTGAAAAAGTCGGTTCCGTATGTGGTCCCCGTTAAGGGGTACTTGCTTGATACGGTCGACTTTTTTCTTTTACCTCGATTTTGTTGACACAGTATTGAACGTGCTTGTTATCCGCACGAATGCCAATAGTTAATTTGATTTTGAAATTCAGATATGGTAGTTCTTCATTAACAAAATCATAATACAGAATCGCCATGTTTTTATATCCATTTTTCGTTTGGGTTCCTTTTTTCGGCTTTTCATAAATAGGTAGGTTTTCGTCACCACAAGCGTCTGCTACAATTTCTTTTAAATGTTTTACTGCATATGTCGATTGCCATTTCATTGACGCAGTATTAATAGTTTTTTTATCGCTCTCGTTTTCAACGATGTAAATATTTACGCCTAAATAATCATTGAAAATCATGTTTTTCTTTCCTTCTTTTTGCAAACGTTTCCAAAGATTTGAATAATAACCTGCGATCAGACTTCTTCTTTCTCTACTCCTGTTTTTAGCCGTCGGAATACCTGAAACAAAATCCGGTAAAATATTGTTTTCCATTCTTTTATCTTTTAACTTAAACTTTTAACTATTATCCTTCTTTCTTTTAACTTTATGTCTCAACTTTACCACAGCGAAATTCAGCTCAAATTCCGATTCGGTTTCGGTGGTTTCCAAATTGTCGCCAGCACAACCTGCTCGATTTTAATAATATCTTTCTTTTTCATATTATTTACTGTTTTGAGGTGATAAATAATTTTAACCAACTCCTTTCAGTTGTCTTAATAAGGGGTCGAATTCGACCCCTTTAAAATCGGGATTGTATATCTTTTCCCATAAACCAAGATACTCAATGGTATTTTTCTGCCGCATCCAATTTTTGACCACGTCTTTAGGCTCATAAGGATTTTGAATTCTGGCAATATCTGTTAAGCTGATAAAATCTTCCTCATTGAATTTCAGAATTGTAACATCAATGTCTTTAACTGTAATTTTTTGCATTGTTTTAAAAGTTTATAATTGTCCAGCCGCAAAATTACACCCCCTCACTCCAATTAGTCGTACGAAAAACGTTTTATTTGAAATTTTGAGCCTAAAGCTCTGATAATCAATACTGTTTTTTAACCAAAATACAGCTTCGAAATGTTAATGAATTTTTACAATTCATCATAAAATCCTGATAATCACAAAGTTAAATTAAATATTTTCCAATTATTCAAAATTTTGGCAATTTTAAGGGCTCTGCTTAAGGTTGTCTCAGGTGCGGTGGCCCGCGCAAAAATACGGTCCGAGTATATTTTTGCGCTTGATCTTTGGTTCTTTCCATCAAGGGAAAGAACAAAAAAATAACATTTCTTTTTTATCTTTCAAAGATAGTTCGTATCTTTGCAAAAAATTTTCGAAAATTTTAAATATCATGAGTAACCACAAAAAACTTTTTGAGGAATTTCCTCCAGTAACCACCGAACAGTGGGAAGCTGTCATCGAAAAAGACCTCAAAGGAGCCGATTACAACAAGAAACTTGTCTGGAAAACAGCCGAAGGTTTCCAGGTAAGGCCGTATTATCGCGCTGAGAATCTCAAGGATATACCGTGGCTCGACACCAAACCGGGCGAATATCCCTACATCCGCAGCACGAAAAAAGAAGGTAACGACTGGCTAGTGTGCGAAGATATAGTAGTGAAAGACTACCACGAGGCTAACCAAAAAGCCCTCGACGCACTCAACCGCGGCGCAACAGCGCTGTCGTTCCGCCTCGAATACGACAAGCCATACGACGCAGTCGAGATATCAGGCCTCCTCAACGGCATCGTCGCCGAAGCGGTCGAAATCAACTTCTATAACAACAAGTATCATCTGCCGCTCCTCGAGATGATGTCGAAGATCCCGGGCATCAACGGCTCGCTGAACTATGACCCGCTCACACGTTACATCCGCCGCGGAACATGGTTCATCAGCGAGAACACCGATATGGAACTCGCAGCTATCCTCTCGAAAGCTGAGATTCCTGGCGTTCAGACCATCGGAGTGAACGCTCACGTGTTCACAAACGCCGGCGCTACAATCTCACAGGAGATGGGTATCGCCCTCGCCGTGGGTGTCGAGTATATCGAACAACTTCTCGCTAAAGGCTTGACAATCGACGAGATTGCTCCGAAGATGCGCTTCAACGTCGCCGTCGGTCAGACCTACTTCATGGAGATGGCCAAGATGCGCGCATACCGTATGCTCTGGGCTGAGATCCTTAAGGCTTACGGCGCAAAAGAAGAGAACTGTAAGATTCGTATCCATGCATTCAACGCTTTGATTAACATGAGCTTGTACGACCCGTACGTCAACATGCTGCGTACCACAACAGGTACAATGTCAGCTGTCCTCGGCGGTGTCGACTCATTCTGTGTCACCCCGTTCGATGCCACATACGAAGAGGCAACTGAGTTCTCAGACCGTATCTCACGCAACCAGCAGCTCATCCTCAAGGAAGAGTCACACTTCGACAAGGTCGCCGACCCGGCCGCAGGCTCGTATTACATTGAAAATCTTACCGAGTCAATAGCGACCGCTGCTTGGAACGTGTTCCTCCAGATTCAGGAAGAAGGCGGCTACCTCGCATCGGTGCGCAAAGGCACAATCCAAAATATAGTGAAGGAAAGCGCAGCAAAACGCTTCAGCAACCTCGCCACACGTCGCGAGACCATCCTCGGTACCAACCAGTATCCTAACTTCACCGAGACGATGAAGTTCGAACCTGCCGAGTGGGTGTTCAAAGCCGACTGTAAACGCGAGACCAACGCCGAAATCGACACCATCGACACCTTCCGTGTGGCTCAGCAGTTCGAGACAATGCGTTATGCCACAGACGTTTACGCTAAAGACCATAAACGCCCGACAGCATGGATGTTCACCTATGGTAACCTCGCAATGCGTAAGGCCCGTGCAAACTTCGCATCGAACTTCTTCGCTTGCGCGGGATTCGAAGTGGTCGATAACCCTGGCTTCAAGACTCTTGAAGAAGGTATCGCAGCCGCCCGCGAGGTGAAGCCTGAAATCGTGGTCATCTGCTCATCCGACGAGGAATACGGCGAAGGCAACGCCCTCAAGATTTACGAGGCATTGAAGAACGAGACTATCGTAGTGCTCGCAGGTAATCCCGAAGGCACTGTCGATGTCCTCAAAGAAGCTGGATTGAAGTATTTCATCCATGTGAAGAGCAACGTTTTGGAAACTTTAAAGGAATTTCAACAGCAATTAGGTATAACAAGATGACATGAGACTTCGAGACATGAGACACGAGTTTTTGTCCCGCGTCTCACGTCTATAAGTCCCGAGTCTAACAAAAGAAAAGAAAGGAGTAAGCAATGAAACCAGATTTCAAGAATATCAATATCAACGCTATACCTAAGTCACAAATCAAGGCTGACTACAAGCCTGACTGGGAGACTGTTGAACATATCAACGTGAAGCCGGCTTATACGGCTGAAGACCTCGAGGGCATGGAGCACCTCAACTACGCAGCAGGTATCGCCCCTTACCTCCGCGGACCTTATTCAACGATGTATGTGATGCGTCCTTGGACCGTCCGTCAGTATGCAGGTTTCTCTACAGCTGAGGAGTCAAACGCATTCTACCGCCGTAACATCGCCGCCGGTCAGAAAGGTCTGTCGGTGGCATTCGACCTTGCTACACACCGTGGCTATGACGCTGACCATGAACGCGTTATGGGTGACGTCGGTAAAGCCGGTGTGTCAATCTGCTCTGTCGAGGATATGAAGGTCCTCTTCGACCAGATTCCTCTGAATAAGATGTCTGTCTCCATGACAATGAACGGCGCTGTGTTGCCGATTTTGGCATTCTACATCGTCGCCGCTCTCGAACAAGGTGCAAAATATGAAGAACTTCAGGGTACAATCCAGAACGACATTTTGAAGGAGTTCATGGTGCGTAACACCTATATCTATCCACCTGAGTTCTCGATGCGAATCATCGCTGATATCTTCGCGTTCACATCACAGAACATGCCGAAGTTCAACAGCATCTCAATCTCCGGCTACCACATGCAGGAAGCTGGCGCTACATGCGACATCGAATTGGCTTACACCCTCGCCGACGGTTGGGATTACCTCCGCACAGGTGTCAAGTCGGGCTTGGACATCGACGCTTTCGCTCCACGTCTGTCGTTCTTCTGGTGCTCCGGAATGAACCACTTCATGGAGATTGCCAAGATGCGTGCCGCACGTATGCTGTGGGCTAAGATCGTGAAGACCTTCAACCCGAAGAGCGACAAGTCATTGGCACTGCGTACTCACACCCAGACTTCAGGATGGTCACTCACAGAGCAAGACCCGTTCAACAACGTGGCCCGTACATGTATCGAGGCTATGGGTGCAGCTCTCGGCCACACTCAGTCGTTGCACACCAACGCTTTGGACGAGGCTATCGCACTTCCTACCGACTTCTCAGCACGTATCGCTCGTAACACTCAGATCTACATCCAGGAAGAAACCAACGTTTGCCGCGTTGTCGACCCATGGGCAGGTTCATATTATGTTGAGTCACTGACTCGCGACATCTATGAGCGCGCTTGGGCTCACATCATGGAAGTTGAAGAGATGGGCGGTATGGCAAAAGCTATCGAGACAGGTCTTCCGAAGATGCGTATCGAAGAGGCAGCAGCACGTAAGCAGGCTAAGATCGACGCTGGTACAGAAACCATCGTCGGTATCAACAAATACCGCCTCGAACATGAGGATAGCATCGATACTCTTGAAGTTGACAACACAGCGGTGCGTGAGTCACAGATCCGCCGTCTGAAAGAATTGAAAGCAAACCGTAACGAAGCCGACGTGCAGCGTTGCCTCGACGCCATCACCGAGTCAGTGAAGACAGGCAAGGGCAACCTCCTCGCTCTCGCAGTGGAAGCAGCAAAATGCCGCGCCACATTGGGTGAGATCTCAATGGCATGCGAGAAAGTTGTTGGTCGTTATAAAGCTGTAATTCGTTCAATATCAGGAGTTTATTCTATGGAAGCAAAAGGCAATGAAAAATTCGCCAAGGCACAGGCTATGGCTGATGAGTTCGCTAAGCTCGAAGGCCGTCGTCCTCGTATCATGATTGCCAAGATGGGTCAGGATGGTCACGACCGTGGCGCTAAGGTTGTCGCTACAGGCTACGCCGATATAGGTTTCGACGTCGATATGGGACCATTGTTCCAGACACCGGCCGAGACAGCACGTCAGGCAGTGGAAAACGA
>CAJOEP010000049.1 GCA_905233445.1 uncultured Bacteroidales bacterium
TGAACGAATAGGAGACCGTTTGAAACAAACCAGACTGAAACAGAATATTACCCAACAGAGCTTGGCGGATGATGCAAACGTGTCTCTTTCTTCAATAAAAAAGATTGAAAAAGGAGAGATTGGCTCGTTCGATTCTTTGCTGAGGGTTTTGCGTACGCTGGGTTTGCTTAATGTGCTGCAACCTTTGGTGGATGAAGAGCAATTAAGCCCGAGTGAATACTATAATTTGGTTCATTCCCAAGATAAAAAAAACAGAAAAAGGGCTGTGGGTAAACTTCAAAATAAAGAAAAGGAGACATCAGAATGGTAGATGTAGCAAAAGTTAATATGTTTGGGATTCCAGTCGGGACTTTCCGTTGGGATGAGCAGTATGAAGTTGCCAGATTTGAATACGACAGCAACTTTGTCGGCCGAGGTCTTGAACCGTCGCCGTTGATGATGCCTGTTCGTGAGGGGCGAGTTTATTCATTTGGCAGTTTAGACAAGGAAACTTATAAAGGATTGCCTGGCATGTTGGCCGACTCGCTTCCCGACACGTATGGCCGCGCTTTGTTCGACAAGTGGCTGGCATTGACAGGCCGCACAAGCAGCAATCCGATTGAAACATTGTGTTTTTTGGGCAAACGCTGTATGGGCGCTTTGGAATTTGAGCCTGCCATTGACGTGGCATACGACAAAAACGCCAGATTTGAAATTGATTCGTTGGTTGATGTGGCAAGCGATGCTTTGGCACAAAAATCGTCATTCGAGGTGAATCTTAACGACGACAAGAAAGCGGCTATCGCTGAGATACTTAGACTTGGTATTTCTGCTGGAGGTCAGCGAGCAAAAGCTATCATTGCATATAATAAGGATACTGGCGAAGTGCGTTCAGGACAAGTTGAGGCTCCTGCCGGTTTTGACTATTATCTTATCAAATTGGATGGAGTGTCGGCAACGACAGGTCTTCGTGAGACAGACAACCACGGACGATTGGAGTATTCATTTTATAAATTGGCAAAATCCTGTGGAATTGACATGACTGAGTGCTTCCTGATAGAGGAAAACGGCAGGGCTCATTTCGTAACCAAGCGTTTCGACCGCGAAAACGGCAAAAAGATACACATGCAGACTCTTTGCGGAATCGCTCATTTCGACTTTCGCATTCATCGGGCTTATTCCTACGAACAGGCTTTCAGCGTGATGAGGGCGCTACACCTGCCATATTCGGAGGCGCAGGAGATGTTTCGCCGCATGGTGTTCAATGTTGTGGCTCGCAATCAGGATGACCACACCAAGAACATCTCGTTTTTGATGGATGAGAGCGGAAAATGGAGACTCTCGCCAGCCTATGACATGGGATATGCCTACAATCCTAACGGACGATGGACCGCTACTCATCAGATGTCAATCAACGGAAAGTTTGATGGAGAGGCCGCTTCAATAATTGATGCCATATGTGAAACCGTTTCACGCTGGCCTGAAATGGCAAAAGAATGCAAGGTGAAACCTGAAATAATTAACGCAATAATGCCTAATATGTTAACTGGTTTGTAAAATTAGTGTATTTCTCTTTGAAATTTGTAAAAATCTCCCTATTTTTGCCAATAAAATTTGATGACATGAAAAAATTCAACCCGACTATTGACTTGGAGAAGCAGATTGGCACACAGATTTACGAGGCTTTGCAGGGCAGCAGCATGGAAGGTCACAGTTTGAAGGTTCAGCCGGAGCTGTTGCCCGATTTTTACGAGCTCTGTCAGGAGGTGAAAAACAAGCTTAACTTCACTGAAAACGTCGATTTTTATATCACTGGCGATGCCACGGTTAATGCTTTCTCGCTTGCCGCTGAGGACGAGGGCGAGCCGCATATAGTGAATGTCAACTCCGCCTTGTTCGACCTGATGTCGGACGATGAGTTGCGTTTTGTGGTGGGGCATGAGTTGGGGCATCTTATCAATAAAGACACTGCCTTGGCGCGTCTGATACAGTTTGTATTCCCGTCGTACTCCAACGTGCCGGTGTCGTTGCTGTACAAGATTCGTCTGCACGAGCAGCTTGCCGAGCTGGTGGCCGACCGTTATGGCTTTTTGGCGACGGGCAAGATGGATGTGTGTGTGACGGCGTTTTTCAAGATGGCGTCGGGCTTGGATCTGACGAAGATGAACGTGAGCATCGAGGCGTTGATTGCCGACAACAACCGTCGTCTTGACTATTTCTTGAAGGACAAAGGCATCAGCAGGGCGTCGCATCCTGTCAACCCGATACGTGTGCAGGCGTTGAATCTGTTCGCCAATGCGAAGTCGGAGAAGGCCTTGAAGAAAGGCATGGACGAGCTGATCTCGATATTGCTGAAGGTGGGCGACAGCGAGCTTGACGAGCACCTGGCGCGTTTCGTGGCGTCGGCGGGACTCATCGTGGCGTCGCTCGACGGCGAGATGCACGAGGACGAGTATAAGGAGATTATCGAGTCGCTCGCCGCGATGAAGATATTCCCTCGTCAGTTCCTGGATGAGGTGGCGGCTGGCGATGTCGGCAAAACGTTCAACAAGTCGGTTGAAGGCATCCTAAAGATCAACCCGGGCATGCGTGACGCCTTGTTGGATTACATGATTCAGATAGTGATGGCCGACAAGAAGATCGCTGCTGAGGAGGTGAAGTGGCTTTACGACTTCGGTGCCAGCATCGGTTTCAGCGAGATCGAGGTGGCTGAGGCGGTGGCTGGAGCTATACAAAGGAGTTATATTCCGGCTTTGGAGGCGATTTGCTGAGGGTGATTTTGTGAATTATTTGAAAAATTCAGGTTGTTTTCGTAATTTTTTTACAAAAATTAACAAAATATTTTGAATCGAATCAAATTTTGTATTATTTTTGCAAAAAAAATAAAACGTTAAAAATATGATTAGAGAATTTTGGGTTGAGAATTACTTGTCTATAAAGGAACGGCAAACGCTTAACTTCGAAACAAAAGCAAAGGAGGATAATTGGGCTTCTGTTGATATGGGAGGTGACAAGCGTGTTAATAAATTGGCTGTTATTTATGGCGCTAATGCATCAGGTAAATCTAATATGTTATTAGCAATACAAAATGTTTTTGATATATTGTTTTATTCTCAAAACAAACGAACATTGCCTGTAATGACCCAAAGACCTTTTGCATTGACTACGGATAAACCGACCAGTTTTTTTGTTTCATTTTATGCAGGTCACATAAGATATGATTATACTGTGTCATGTACAAAAGAATATATAATATCTGAATTATTGGAATGGTATCCTAATGGCTCAAAATCATTGTTTTATGAAAGGCATTTTGTGTCACAGGAAGCCCAATCGGAAATAAAATTTGGTACAAGTGTAAAGGTTTCGGCCAAGACGAGGGATATATTTCAGCAGAACACACTTAATAATCATTCTGTTCTGTCGGTATTTGAAAAAATATCTTTTGAGACTGATGCTAAACCAATAGCTGATTTGTATTATTGGATAGATGATTGTATAAATGGGGTATATGACAAAATGGATTTTCCAGTTATGCTAATCAAATCAATAGAAAGTAATGATAAAGCCAAGCAGTTTTATCTTAAATTATTGAAGAAAGCTGATTTCAATATTGTAGATTTTTATACTGAGACAGTATCCGAAGAATTGCCTCAACGGATTTCTTTGTATGATATGATTAATCCTTCTGACAAGGGAGGAGATAGAATAGAGCGAACAAAGATTTATTTTGTTTGTGAGGCGGGTAATAAAAGATTTACATTAAGTTATGATGAGCAATCGGAGGGAACTAAAAAGTTTTTATCTAACTTGTCATCTTTATATGGTGCAGTAACTGATAATAATATATATCTCATTGACGAAATCGATTCCGAATTACATGATGATTTGCTACTATATTTCTTGAACGTCTTTTTGATGAATTCAAAAGAATCACAACTGATTTTTACCAGCCAGGAAACTTCGTTGCTTAATGAAGATTTATTGAATACTCATCGTGATTTTGTTTTCTTTGCCGAAAAGAATCGTGAAGGAGCATATTCAGAATATTCTCGTGCCGATGAATTTGGATTACATAAAAATTTGTCGTTGTATAAGTCATATAGAAACGGTAGGTTAGGGGCAATACCTCAATTGGGTTCACCTTTATTGTATTTGGAAAATGATGAAAAAGATTAAGGATTCGATTATAGTTATTGGGGAGTCGATCACGGAGTATTATTATTTCAATTCCTTGAAAGATGACTACAGGCAGATTAATATAAAGCCTACGTATCCGAAGCATTCTACCGGATTGGATTATCTTGAACAAGAGATTGATAAAGCTGTGGATGCCGGTTATTCGCTGATTATCTGTGTTGTTGATATGGATAATAAAAAAGATGGGAAGGAGAAGTCTGAGTATGAAAAATTCAAACAGCGATTGGAAGGGGTACATACGATAAAGAAGTATGATTATAAATATGAGATTCGTTTCATTGAAAACGAGCGTTGTTTGGAGATATTCTTTTTGTTTTATTATGCATATACTTCAAGGTGTTTTCAAAGTCAGCCAGAATTGCTTGCTGAATTAAATAAGCATTGTGATTATGACAAGACGGAAAAGTTTTTCAAAAAGAATCCATTGCATCAGTATTTTGAAAAATCGGGCGGTGATTTTAAAAATGCTTTAAAATATGCAGCAAAATCGATGAGGGAGAAAGAAGAAACCGGCAGAGATTACACCTATTCACAGATGAAGGATTTGTTTGATACGTTGGGAATAAAGGAATAGATGAACGAAAAATATTAACTAATGCGAAATTGTGAGAAATTTTGTATATTTGCAGTCTAACAGTAAAACAAACATTATTCAAGAAGAAGAGATAAAATAACAGTATTAAATACATAACATAAACAGCGTTTTTGCTTTTCTATGTAGTGCTGGAATCCGGAAAATTCAAGTACATGCTATCAAGAAAGCGGAAATGCTCGCGGTATATCCGTGAGCTTTCTTGTATAGCATAGGCAATTTCCGGAGCCTCAGCACTAACAAAAAAGTTTCACGGATTTTTTATTGACACTCAGAAGAGTTAAGTGACATTCAGAAAGGCAAAGCGTCAAATACGCCGAGCCTTATGAGTACCAAGTTCTTCAACAATATCGGGACGACGTTGATGGACAAGTTCCACGGCATCGCCTTTGCAATGGCCAACTTCGACATTTTCCATGCCGTGGTTGGCTATTTTCGTTCCAGCGGCTACTTCAAACTGCGCAAGGAGCTGGAAAATGTCAGCGAGATTCGAATCCTTGTCGGCATCAATATCGACAACCTTTTTCGTCAATCGCAAGCTGCTGGCAAGTTGTTTTTTGGTGATAAAGAAGTGAGTCTCGAACAGTATTGCGAAGATTTCCTTCGCGATGTGTATCAGTCGGAGTATTCATCTGAAGTTGACGAGGGAATCCGTCAGTTTTGTGAAGATATTGCCGATGGGCGTTTGCAACTCCGAATACATCCGACCAAAGATTTACATGCCAAATTTTATCTGTGTCTGCCGAAAAACCATAGCGCTCATAGTGACGGATGGGTTATAATGGGTAGCAGCAACCTGAGCGCCCAAGGTCTTGGCATTTCCGAACCTCCTCGCTACGAGTTGAATGTCGCAATGAAGGACTACGACGATGTTCATTATTGCGAGGAAGAGTTTCAGAATCTATGGAAAGACGCCATCCCTGTGACTTTGGATGATGTAGATAAGATAGTTGGAAAGACGCATCTCGCTCCAACCGATAAACAACCGACTCCATACGAACTGTATATGCGTATGCTCATCGACCATTTCGGCAACCAAGTTGAAGACGATTTTATTCCGCAACTGCCTGATAATTATGATAATCTCACATATCAACGTGATGCGGTGGTGCAAGGTTATGATATAATGATGCAGCATGGCGGTTGTTTTATTGCCGACGTAGTCGGTCTTGGTAAAACAGTGGTGGCGGCAATGATTGCACAAAGGTTCATCGCAGCAAATGGCGATAATACTCGTATTCTTGTCATCTTCCCACCAGCAGTTCGTAGCAACTGGGAGGACACTTTCCGTGATTTCCAAATCAAAAACAAATATAGCCGTTTCGTCAGCAATGGAAGTCTTGATAAAGTCATTGACGGCAATGGATATGATGAAAAAGAATACTACGACCTCATAATTGTTGATGAGGCTCATAATTTCCGTCACGACAGCACTGGAAACTACGACCTGCTGCAACGCATTTGTAAGTCGGCACGCTTGAATAAAGGCAATGTCAAAGGAAACAAACGAGTGTTGCTGCTATCTGCGACACCTCTTAATAATACTCCCGAGGATATAAAAAACCAGTTACTGCTGTTCCAAGATACCGCACGTTGTACGATTGATGGCGTTACCAATATTGCCGACACATTCGCCCCATGGATTAAGGAATTCCAAAGCCTTATGTCGCAACGTCGTACGATGAGTGCGGAGTATCTAACCAGCCGTATCGATGCTATCAATCAGGAACTTCGGCACAAAGTGCTTGAAAAAGTGATGGTGCGTCGAACACGAAGCAATATTCAGCATGAGCCGCGATATGCCAACGAGATACATTTCCCTCAATTACTTGACCCAACCGACCGCACTTATCAGATGTCGCCGGATGTGTTGATGCTATTTGTCGATACATACAAGAAACTTGTTGATACTCCGACAGCTAACCTGAAAGAGGTGAAGCCTGAAATGTTCGACGGAAGCGGCTTGAATTATGCCCGCTACCGTGCGGTGGAATATTGCCTGTCTTACAAAGTCCCATCAGGTCAGAAAGCAAAGCAGTTGGCGGATTCACTCGCATCGATTTATCAGACTCACATGGTGAAACGTCTTGAAAGCAGTTTCGATGCATTCCGGCGCTCTCTCCACACTCTTCTCGATGCCACAAAAGGCATGATAAAGATGTTTAATGAAGACAAGGTTATTATTGCTCCAGAGTTGAATGTAAAGAAACTTCAGGCTGATGGGGTAGAGCTGGATGAAATTATTGAAATCGCTATCGGAAAAGGTTTCAATCAAAAAGAAATTCTATTCCATGCGGCTGATTTCAAACCAGAATTTCTGCCGATGCTTGAATACGATGCCGATGTGTTGGATAAATTGTGCAAGCGTTGGGAAAAAGTTAAATCTGACCCCAAACTGGAACTGTTTATAACTGTGCTGCAAGGGGAATTGTTCGACAAAAAGAAGAATCCCGGTGGTAAACTTGTTGTTTTCAGCGAAAGTGTCGATACTGTCAATTATCTTGAAAAAGAGTTGAAAGAGCGGCTGCATCGCAACGATATTCTTGCAGTTTGTGCAAAGAACCGCAACCGATTACGTGAAACAATCCGAGCAAATTTTGATGCAAAATACAAAGACGAATGGCGTAACGACTATAACATTATCATCACATCCGATGTTTTGGCTGAAGGTGTAAACCTGCATAGAGCTAATGTAATCGTCAACTACGACAGCCCTTGGAACGCCACACGACTGATGCAGCGTATCGGACGTGTAAACCGTATCGGTTCAACGGCCGATGCCATCCATAACTATATGTTTTATCCTTCAGATCCAGGCGATGCGATTATCAGTCTGAAGAAGAATTCGCTTATCAAATTGCAGAGTTTCCATTCCGCTCTTGGCGAAGATACCAAGATTTATTCACATGATGAGATGGTTCACGAGTTCAAACTCTTCAATGCTGATGTGCATGATGAAACTGACCGCAGTCTTGAGCTTTTGCGAGAAGTGCGTGCGCTTCATGACAGCAATCCCGAGCTATATCGCCATATTAAGCAACTGCCTCCAAAGAGTCGCTGTGCCCGCATCAGTTTACAAACTGCACCAGCTTCACATACTATTTCATATCTCGCATCTCCGTTTAAGAAGGCCTTTTACCTTGTCGGAGATACCACCCGTGAACTGTCTTTTCTTGAAGCAGCCAACATATTCTATGCGGAACCTGATGAAAAAGCAGTGCCGTTTGGAAGTAGCGAGCAACTTCATTATGAGCAGGTGCGGACCGCTTTGAAACAATATACTTTTAACCAGCAACAGGAATATCAAGATGACAAACTAAAAATCGGCAGCAAAGACAACGATGCCAAGAAAGCCGCTGCTTTTCTGCGTGAGGTTCGTCCTTTGCTCGATGATGATGGCCGTCGCACTGTCGACAGCCTGAAACTGATGGTTGAGCGTGGAGCTTACAACCAGCTTGCCGATGCCCTTAACCGCATTTCGAAAAAGCATAAAAAAGAGCCTATGCCGCTCATCAAAATACTTGAACAACTCGAAGAGCTGGAAAAACGATACAGCCAGCCGCAAACACATGCTACGACAAAACAGGTGGCTCTAACCACTGCCGACATAATTTTAAGTGAAACATTCAAATAAACAACACTATGAATCCCGATACACTCCGTCAGATATTCAAAACATCGTTTGACTATAAAACTTATAGCAACGATATTGTCCATCGCCTTTTCGGCTGCAATGATGTCGCCACACGCCCTGAATTGCTTGACACCAACGCTGAAGGCGACAAAAGTTATTTCATCGGTCAAATGGACGATGCCGACCATCGTTTGCTCGGATTTTTCTACACCCGTGTGGCTGAAGGTAGTGATGTCCGCCGCAAACGTGTGGGTTTGCGTAAGCTTATTAGTCCTTATCTTAAATACGATGTTGACGGAGCTATTGCCGTGTTTGATGACGGACAGCATTGGCGGCTGTCGTATATCTGCGACCTTAAGGAAGGAAGTACTTCTGCCAAGCGTTTCTCGTATATTATGGGTGATGAGCAGGGACAATACAAAACGCCTATCGAGCGACTTGGAAAAATAGCTGTATTGAATGGCCGTTTGAAACTTTCCGACCTCAAAGATTCTTTCTCCGTAGATGCCCTCAGCGATGAGTTTTTCGACGAATATCATATTCATTACGACCGTATTGTAGCTGAATTGGCACGACAAGGAAAAACCGGTGCAGTTTATCATGATTATGTCAAAAAGATGATGGGACGCATAGTGTTTCTGCACTTTTTGCAAAAGAAAGGATGGCTTAACGACAATCCGGTATTCTTGCGTGACTTGTTTTTATTCAGTCCATATCAAGACGATTTTCTCGACCAAGTGCTGGAGCCGCTGTTTTTTGGAATTTTCAATACTGAAAAAGGACAACGTGAGAAATTGTTTGCCAGCGAGCATTGGGATAAGAACTTGCTGAAAGAGTGGGAGAGTATGCCTTATCTGAACGGTGGTTTGTTTGAGCGTGACGAGATTGACAAGATGGCTATCAAGTTGCCGGCTTCGTTGTTTGACAATCTTTTCAGTTTCTTGGCATCCTACAATTTCACTGTTGACGAGAACGACCCTGACGATGCCGAGATTGGCGTTGACCCCGAGATGTTGGGCAAGATCTTCGAGAGCCTTTTGGAAGACAACAAGGCCAAAGGCGCTTTCTACACGCCCAAGGAGATTGTGCGTTACATGTGCAAAGAATCGTTGATAGCACAT
>CAJOEP010000050.1 GCA_905233445.1 uncultured Bacteroidales bacterium
CGACATCATAGACCTGCAGAAAGAATACTACGACCGCGTAGCGCGTTATACCATGGATTCAGTGCGCAAAGGACTGACTCCCAACCCCGACGTGATGTGCAACCGTTTCATAAAATTCGGTGCCTTTGAAGAGAAGGCAGGCTATCAGTTCGACCGCATCGCAACAGGCCATTATGCCCAGCAATGGATTGATAATGATGGAGTTGCGTGGCTCGGAACGGCAGTAGATACATTCAAAGACCAGACAGATTTTCTTGCGAGGATAACATATCCGCAGCTGAAAAAAGCGATGTTTCCTGTGGGAGGCATTCCGAAAAGCGAGGTACGCAAATTAGCCGAGAAATATGGACTTCCGAGTGCGCAGCGACATGATTCACAAGGCATTTGCTTCTTAGGAAAAATAAACTACAACGACTACATCCGCGAATACGTTGGCGAGAAAGAAGGCGACATCATTGAACTCGAGACAGGCAAGAAACTCGGCACACACAAAGGATTCTGGTTCCACACCATCGGTCAGCGCAGGGGCTTGGGCTTGGGCGGCGGACCATGGTTCGTGGTGAAGAAAGACACCGACCAAAACATCGTCTACGTGTCACAAGGCTACGACCCTGAGGCACAATACACCAACGTTATAGAGCTTATCGATGTGCAGGCGATGAACCCAGTCATCAAGTTCACTGAAGGTGAAAAAATAAGGTACAAGATACGTCATCAGCCGGAGTTCCGCACCGGGACATTGAGCATCACATCCAAAGGCTTGACAATTCATTCGGATGTGATGATATCTGGTGTTGCGTGTGGTCAGTTTGGGACGATTTACGACGAGAAAGAGCCGGTGGTGCTGGGAAGTGGGGTTATAGAATAATAATCGGCTCCAACTTGCCTATGATGCGGCTGTATATGTCGGCTGTAAGGTTATCATAGGAGATGCCTCTTTCCTTAGGAAGTGCGGAGGCCATCGCCTGACGTGCCGCCAACCATCGGGAAAATGTTGATTTCAACGTGTTTACATGGTCTGCAACAAGGCTGTCGCTCGGAATAAGTTCTGAATTTATTTCAGTAAGATACTCCATATCCTCAGGAACGGAATGCTCGGAAATCCACTCTTCCCATTGCTCAGCCGTCACTGTCTTGCCTTTCTGACGGTAAGGTTTGCCCTCCAATATAATGCCGCGTTCCAACTCCAGCTCGGCACGGCGGTTGCTTGAAAGATTCTCGTAATATATCTCTATTTCCATCGGCTTCATGCTGTACCACTCCTGTTGGTATGACACGTCCCTCCAGAATTCAAAACGGGCTGCATTCAGGTCGTGCCACGCCATATATTCCTCTTGCGCGAGTGTTTTCAACTCGTCAGGCACCTCCGCAAGCCACTGACGGTAAGCCTCAACAGTGCGATAATAGTCGACCGATGAGGCGATAAAACTCATAAAATTCATCTCCATTTGTGACAGCGATGAGAATTTAGCCACAACACGTTCAATCTCAAAGAGTGCCGAGTCGTAAGGCGCCGACGGCACTGACAGTCTGAAAGTATCGAGGACGGCATTCACAGCCAATGCCCACTGGAGCTTGTCGTTGGCATCACCATTCATGTCTACGATACAGTTCATCCGCATAAAACGGTTGGCCAGGCGCATTGCGGCAGAGTCGCGCGGCGTGACCTGCACACTCCCGGCTTCCGGATATTCTTCCTCGGCATCATAGGAATTCTCATAATTCAAAGCGTATTCCTCGACGGTATGCACCTCCGCGAGACCCAGCAAATCGGCCACTGAAATAGGGCTTTTCACTGTGTGGTTCTCGATATATGCGATGCTGTCCTCGCCGGTTAACCATTCGGGGACATCCGTTGTGTCGCCGACTTTGCTGTGTTTGCCCGATTCACTATTTTCACCGCACGATGCTAACAAAACGGCCAAAGACAGAAAGAGGTATACGGTTAGTGTTTTCATAATAAGAGATTTTGAACCTTATTAAACTAGTTTTATGAATTTTGCAAAAATAAGAATTTTCCTTTAGTTTTTGCAAACTTTTTTACCTTTATCATCCAAAATAACTGTTCCCAATGGTCCTTCGCAGAGGTAGCGGTCAGCTGAAATGGCTGTGATGTCGTTGTATATAGGCTCAGTAATCAGGTTACCGTCAAGGTCGATTAGACCATAATTAGAGCCGGAGGTGTAATAAGCCATCAGATTCGCCTTAGCTTGTTTGAAACAACCGTCATTGTCAAGCTCTTTGCTCTCATATTTAAGATTCACTACCCCAACATAGTTGCACGCATTGACAACATTTCCGTCAAAATCAAAAATCATGTCATAATAATCCGGTGTCATTGCAGATATGAGCTCGTTATGCGTATCGATTGATATGTCGTAGTAGCCAACTGCAAGAATCTCACGACCTTGTGCGTTAATCAGACCTTCTTCCCCATCGAGGTCTTCCGTTTTCCAAAATCCTGATTTTTCATGGTAAAGATAATAATACTCAGGTTCAACGACCCATTCACCTTGTTTATTGATGAGTCCGATGCGTTCGTTATCGCCCATCACAGCACACAGACCGTCGTGAAAACAATAGCTGTCAATACGCTCGGTATATGGGAAATTCCTGTCAATAGCAGCATTGCCTCTATGGTCGATGAAAGTCAGCATTCCGTCTTTATAAACGCACGCCACGTCTTCCGAAAACACCCATGCCTTGTCGTATTGCGCTGGAATCACGAGTTCTCCGGTAAAACGATTGAAATAGCCGCGTTTTCTGTTCGAGCTGAAAAATTCGAGGCTGTCGCCGTCGTGCGATTTGCACACCCAGTTTATGCCCGTCAGAGTCCGTTTACCGTTGACAGTGTTGTAGAGGTAGCCGCCCTCCGGACCGTCGTGGTAAATCACATACGGGCTCACATACTGGTTGCCGTAACGGTGGCAATAAGTGCTTTTGTTGCGCTTCATGTCATCGATTTTGTATCCGACTTCTTCCACGATGAAGCAAGTGAATATCACCGCGATGTAGAACATCACGAGGCTGGCGCTCAGCGCGAACACGCGCCATACTATTTTACCGAATGTTGTTCCTTCTTTGTAACCAAAGAGTTTTGCGACCCATAAAAGGGCTTGCTTGATGCCTCTGCCGATTACGGAGAAAAAGAGGCGTGGAGAAATGTGCTTTTTCATGATTAGTAGTTTTTTGATTATTGGCTTAATATAATTTGATATCTTAGTTTCTTTGCAAAATTACATTAAAAAAATATAACAAAGCTAAAGTGTACGGTACATTTGCCATACACTTTATCTTTGTTATAACCAATTGAATATCAGTGTTGTTACACCAAATCTAAAATCTCTTTTGTTATAAAAACATTAGCTTTCAAAACCGCCAGATGGTCTTGAGGACTCATCAGGACAAAAGGAAGAGGCAGCTCGTCAAGTTGTGTACACACATCACTTATCGATTCTCTGATATCAGAATAGCAATGTTTAAGCTGACCTTGCTGGATTTTACCCTTATCATCGCAACGCGACTTCATTTTCTTGAAACTTTCCCTACCGTCGCCGTCATCATAGATTTTGTCAAATAGTTTTATGAACAATTCTTCATTGCTATGAATCATCAAAGTATCAACTGTATCATTTTTATACTTGTCAAGCAGATATATCAGATATATGACAATCGACTCTTTGCGCTTAAAATGCACTTGAAGTTTTTTGTCATCCTTCTTAAGAAACAACAGATAATTTCCGTCAGTGCCTTTAATATTTTCACTTGAAGCTTTTGCTACAATCAATTTCACGCGTGATTGTTCGGCGAGTTTGTAAGGATTGGCCGTATTGCACAGCATCTCCATCTGTTTCTTGGGAAGTTTCGAGCATATTGCTATAAGCGTGTCAGTGTCAATATTTTTGAAAATGACGGAAAGTTCAGCTTCGGCCTGTGGATCTTTGCTTTTCTTGTACTTTAGAAGATTATCTTCCATCCGTTCCATTATTTTTCTCTTTTTGCGGAAAGTGACCAAATTGGAGGAACCAGAAGATGTAATGTTATTGATACCTTTGGCAATTGAGCGACAGAAATAGCCCACATGGTTTTTAGCATAGATATGCATGGCCTCCCTCAAGCTGCAAACACTCAAATTATTATTGTCTGTTAGCTTGGAGACCGGTGTTTTATCACGGGATAGCATAAAAAACTTTATTTCTTTTCATTTTTCTTCTTTCTCAAATAAATTTCTAACTGCAACAAGCACACTGACTTCCGCAAGAATTTCACGAACTTGATCTATCTGCTCAGGAGAAGCCGAACGTTCAAATGCTTTAAGACTATCTATAACACGTTTGGACTGTTGTTGCAGCTCCTCTTCGGTAACTACACCATCTTCCACAATCTTTTGAAATGATGGTTGTTCCATGATAAGGTCATCAATATTCAGGATGCCGTCTTCTTCAAAGAAAGTATTCATATTAATTATTTTTATGTTATTTTTTTGTTAAATCATGTCCGCAAACGGAACAAAAATGGTCTCCAGATGTGTAGGCGGTGCCACATTCGGGACAATTTTTAGCATTTTTGGCTTTTTCAAATTCGCCGTTCTTTTTGGCTTCTTTAAACTGCCTTGATCCTTCTTTGAAAACACCTTTCATATCCTCACGCTGCATAATTTCTTCAATGATTTTTTTTGTGCTATCCTGGTCAGATACATTAATGGAACCATCTGGCTTTATAACACGTGAGATCAACTTCAGATAGATATATGCTGCCGCATAGATTAGGCAATATCCAATAGCAGCTTCGGCACCAGCAGCAAGAGCAGACCCGGCTACTGGAATCAATGACAATATGCCAGCCAAGGCATGTGCAACAAGAAGTGCCCCGTATCCTGTTACGATATTAGTCACTATGGCACTCCCCAAGAACTTTGCCGTTTCTTGTGACATGGAGAGTCCGATGGTTTTGTTGATTTTGATATACGTCGCCCAAACAAACCCTGCTTGTGCAAGAGCTGCCACCAAACCCCCGCCACCAGGAATAACGGCAGCCAACATGCTAGCGACAGCCGATGCCAACGCGTAATGGCTTATCGTCTCACTGATACATGAAATTTTTGTGCCGTTCAACGTGCCTTGCATAGCCTTATCCAATTCCACGAAGGCTTTTGCTAAAAATGGAGCAATATTCATAATATTAAATTTTAGAGTTTTTTCCCACAATGTTTACAAAACTTCGCCCCACTCACAATCTCACGAAAGCAGTGAGGGCAGGAAGGGTATTTCTCACGCAGTGATATATACTGATCACTGGCTACCCAACGCAGTGTTTCCCGGATACGAACCGAAGTAAAAGGATGGTCGTTAGCCAAAACAGCGTATGTTTGAAGCACTCTATTCCATGCGCCGTCTTTGCAGATAGCGTCATATTTATCGGCCTGTTCGGCAAGCTCAACCAGATTTATTTCATCGGTAATTGATTTTGGCCCACCAGCCAGACGCGACATCAGACCTATTGTCGTCTTTGGTCCGCAATGAAACGTTGAAACACGATCGCAACTTAGTTCGCTTTTGCGGTTCCAGTAAAGTAATGCATATTTCACTGGAGCAGCAAGCACACCAAGAATTTCCGACTGTAACATTTCGTTAGCAAGCACCAATGCTACAGTATGGTATAGCATGTGCCTACATAAAATGTGTCCGCATTCGTGAGCAACTACTGCAGCCAGTTCCTCATCAGTTAACATCTCCACCAATCCAGATGTGATAGTTATGGCAGTATATGTGTCACCAAAAGCGTATGCATTTGGCATAGGATTCATTTCAAGATAGAAACCAGGCTCACGAATGCCAAGTCGTTGACAAATAGGCGGCAAAATATTGTATAATCTTGGCAATTGTGTCGGAGAAAGTAACACCTTTGATGCCATATTGGTACCATAAGTCAACTGCTCGATGCCTATATCCATCACTTTCTTGACCACAGCTGGCAAAATGGGAATGGATTCTAATGTTTTTAACGCAGCCGCATCATCGGGATGAGTAAATTCTGA
>CAJOEP010000051.1 GCA_905233445.1 uncultured Bacteroidales bacterium
ATTGAAAAAGACTGCATTGAACGCAATGCACTATGAAATGGGCGCCAAGATGGTTCCATTTGCAGGTTTCGACATGCCGGTTCAGTTTGAAGGCGTGAACGTTGAACACGAGACAGTCCGCAAGGGCGTTGGTGTTTTCGACGTCTCTCACATGGGCGAGTTCCGCGCAAAAGGTCCTAAGGCTTTCGCTTTGGTACAGCGCTGCACATCAAACGACGTGGCGGCATTGGTTGACGGCAAGGTACAGTATACCTGCCTCCCTAACGGCAAAGGCGGCATCGTCGACGATATGCTCGTTTACCGCGTGTCAGCTGACGAATATTTCATGGTTCCTAATGCAGCCAACATCGATAAAGACTGGGCTTGGATGTCGAAAGTCGCTGAAGAGATGGGCATGAAGCTCGGCGTCGACTTCATCAATGAGAGCAACCAGTGGTCACAGCTCGCAGTGCAGGGCCCTCTCGCACTCAAGGCTATGCAGAAACTCACAAAGGCCAACGTCGTCGACATGGAATACTACACATTCAAAATCATCGAGTTTGCTGGCGTAAAAGACATCATCTTCTCAACAACAGGTTACACCGGTGCCGGCGGATGCGAGATCTACATCCCGAATGCAGAAGCAGTGAACGTTTACAAGAAGGTTCTCGAAGCAGGTAAAGAGTTCGGTATCAAACCTATCGGTCTCGGCGCACGCGACACTCTCCGTCTCGAGATGGGATTCTGCCTCTATGGCAACGACATCTGCGACACCACCTCTCCTATCGAGGCTGGTCTCGGCTGGATCACCAAGTTTGTCGATGGCAACGACTTCATCGACCGCGCTTACAACGAGAAACATAAAGCTGAAGGCGTCACACGCAAGCTCGTCGCTTTCGAGGTGACAGGCAAAGGCATCGCACGTCACGAATATGAGATCTGCGACGCTGATGGCAACCACATCGGCGAAGTGACTTCAGGCACAATGGCTCCATCAGTGAAGAAAGCTATCGGTATGGGCTACGTGAAGAAAGACTTCTCAAAGGTCGGTACAGAAATCTTCATCAAGGTGAGAGACAAACTCATCAGCGCAGTCGTGGTGAAATTACCTTTTTATAAAGGATAATTTCAGTTGGCAGTTACCAGTTGGCAGTTACCAGTTAATAAAAAAAGAATGAGGCTCGCCTCATTCTTTTTTTGATAAACTATCAACTGGTAACTGCCAACTGCTAACTGGTAACTTTCGACTTACCATGAGAAGACGACTCCGAATCGGAAGCCAGAAGTCTTATAGGCAGTCGCAAACTCCACTGCTGTTCCAGTCATTTTTGTCAGAGCCAGCAGGTTGTCGGACACAGCATAGATATTGAACGGTCCAGCATGGAAACCGACACCGAATCCAAGAGCGTTGCCTGTGTATTTAGATAAGGTGTAACTCAGGGCGAGGTTGAGATGATTCCAGAACAAGCCGCTGTACGACAACGTAAAAGCAGGTTTCATTCCATCTCGCATCTTGTACAATTGGCCGATTGCCGTGAAACGCACCATCGGGTTGAGTTCGTAATATCCCTGAAGCATAATTCTTGTCTGGAGTGTTGTCTTATATTTACCTCCAGATTCAAGCGAGTCGTTACCCCATACAGCATCGACGACGTTGTTCAGCATAGTCGCGTAGTCAAGTTTCATGTCCTTGAGATCTTTGTAGTCTTCAATAAGATGCTCGTTGACGCTAACACCTGATTTTTGAACTTTTTTCTCCTTTGCGTCTTTCCATTTGATATAGCCGAGGTCATAAACGCCGGCGGCAACACCCCAATTGTTGTTAATCTTGTACGAAGCGCCGAAATCCACACCGAAACCGATGTTTTCTTTGAAATCCATCGTATTGCCAGCATTCATATTGTCTAACATAGTGGTGATATCGCTAATACGCCGCACATCGGATTTCATGACTGATGCCGCCTGAATGTTGAGGTCAACATCGGCTGTGATAGCATATGTGTTGGGGTCCGTGTATATCTTGGTGTTTGTGTTTGTGACAGTCATATTTGCGATACCGCCGAGAAGTTTCGGACGGATACCGACAGTAAGTTTGTCGTTTACATCATATTGAACCGCCGCACCAAGTTCCTGAAACATCGTTGCGTCTATGCCGATATTGAAATCACAAGGATTGTCGGTTCCCATGTAATTGCCATTACCGAGTACAAAGAATCCCAAGAAGTCTCTCGAAAACTGGAATCCAGAGCTTACTCTCATCCTCCAGTCAATATTCACGAACACCTTCCCTACTCTGAAACCAGCATTTACAAGGTCAACTGACATATTGAAATTGAAGTAGTTGTCCTGTTCCTGCAAGCTGTTGATGAATTTCAAGCCGTCAATCACCTCTTCGCCGTTGGCATTAGTGCCGTAAATATTCGAATATTTCACACTCGAATTGTAAATTGACATGTTGATGTTTGATATTCCCAAACCCACAATGCCGCGATACGGCACCCTGATACCCGGGTTTAGATAATTTGAATAAGGCATCTGCGGCAACAAGGTGAACACCACGCCGTCGTTCTGGGCTTTTGCAAACAACGATGAGCAAGCTAAAGCTGCAACAACCAAAAATCTATATAACTTTTTCATAATGCGCCCTCCATGTTATAATACATCGTCAATATTAATTTCGCTGGTCTTGGTCAGCATTTTCATTCTAACGGCAATACCGTCGGTTACCTTAAACACAACCGTCTGCGGTCCAGAATTGTCGAAGTCGGTGGTCAGACCGAGTCTGAGAATCATCTTGTTGGCTCTCATCACATTACGCATCTTCTGATCCGTGATGATACATTGCAGTGAACCTGGCTGGTTGTATAGGATTGTGCCTCCACCATCGAACAAAGAGTCAATAACCTGGTTGTTTCTCAGGAAAAGACCCTGCATTTCTACCTGAACAGGCACCGTATTGGTATAATCAATAAAGAAATCTATCTCATCGAGGTAATTCTGAACATTCACATCGTTGCCCAGACTAATAGCCACAGTGTCGGTATAACGCAAGTCGGTGATACTGAACGACAAAGGTAAATCGACATCTGCTATAATGTCAACAGTTGATGTGTCGGAGATGGAGATATGCTCTCCTGGCAGTGCCATTGTAACGCCTCCGGCAAAATCAAGGCGGTTATATCCGTCATCAAAATGCAACATCGGTTCAAAGCCTGTCACGTTGAATTTATGATATTCGCCATTTGTCGGTTCAATATTTAAATTAATATGGTCTGAAATCAACGGTGTATATTGGCCTGTTTTGCCGCTATAAAACTCCAATGTATTAATATCAGTCACAGCTCCGAATCCGAAAGTGTTTCTGTATGTGACGCCGATATTTGGGGACGGGACATCGATATTGCCGCTTAATCCATTGATTCCGTAGTCTATTGCGACCTGGTCGCTAAACAATGAGTCAAGAGGTTTTGTGACTATGGCATAAACCGTCTTAAACATCACGTTATCAAGTCCGCCGCTCATTGTGCACTCGTAATAGCCGCCAGGATAGACTCCGCTTTCAACATGTATTGTGATGCGCGCGCCCATTACCACGGTGTCATTTTCAGGAACAATCTGATAATTTGACAAATCAAGATGTTGATGTCCGTTGTCGGAATCCACCACTATCGAAAGCGGTTCGCCCGACGGAGAAATCAGTTGATTCGAATAAATCTCCATTTGTTTGAAAACCTCGATTCTAGGCTGCACTTCAAAACTGAAATCCAAAACGCCTCTGCGAAGCACCACATTTTCAATCTCGAATCCGTCATAATGGAACGGGAACGTCATAAATCTCGGGGAGTCTATAACCGTGTCGTGATTATTCAGAGGGTCAAACATCGGCATGGTGAATCCTGTAGTCGTGTTGATATCAACAACAGGCAAATCGGAGAGGAAATCTTTTGCATTGATCGCCCCCATAATGGAATCCGAATAATAGGCGCTCAGCGTTCCGTCTTCATTGACACGAAGCCATGAGGTGGCAGTGCTGTCCATATCACCCAGAATCTCCTTAATAGTAATGGTGTCGTGGAATAAAGAGATCGCAATCTGGTTGTTGACGGCAATTTTATTAACCTGCTTTTTCTTGCATGATACCGCAGCAACAGCAATAAGAACAAGCAGGACCGCCAATAATGAATTTTTAAATACCCTTCTCATTTTTGTAAATTTTTATTTAACATTCAAACCACAAAATTATAAAATATTTTCATATAACATATAAAAATCTCAAGTTTTCCCTCAAAAAAAATTTAAAAATTTTTGTTACACGTATATAAAAAAGTTGTAATTTTGCAGTCCGAAAAATTTAGAGAAAAAAGATAGATATGTATTTAACTGCAGAAAAGAAACAAGAGATTTTCACAAGGACAAATTGCATTGTTCACATTCAGAATCAAGAATTTGACAGAGCACATGAAGACCAGCAAGAAAGACATCGCAACAAAGCGTTCACTGGTTGCTCTCGTAGGTAAGAGAAGAAAACTCCTCGCCTATCTGAAGAAGAATGATATCGAGAGATATCGTACTATTATCAAGGAATTAGGTATCAGAAAATAAAAGCATTGACTATCAATGCCCTTGCGAAAAAAGGCAATGTATGTTGCCTTTTTTCGCATTGTTGTATGCCTAATCAAAAGCGGTTTATTTTAATTAATTAAAAAATATTTATTATGGGTCCAGAAGGTATTAAACAGACCATACAAACTGGTAAGGACATCATTACCATCGAGACAGGACGTCTGGCCAAGCAGGCCGACGGTGCAGCGGTAGTGACGTGCGGTAAGACAGTGTTGCTCGCAACAGTGGTTGCGGCAAAAGAAGCGAAAGACGATGTCGATTTCCTGCCTCTTTCAGTCGATTATAAGGAAAAATACGCCGCCACAGGCAAGTTCCCGGGCGGTTTCTTCAAACGCGAAGGCAAGCCATCAGACTATGAGATTCTGATCTCACGTCTCGTTGACCGCGCCATCCGTCCATTATTCCCTGACGATTTCCACGCAGAAATCCAGGTTCAGATCACATTGCTCTCAGGCGAGCAGAACGTGCTTCCTGATGCCTACGCAGCATTGGCAGCATCAGCAGCTATCGCGGTTTCCGACATCCCGTTCCACGGTCCTATCTCAGAAGTCCGCGTCGCAATGATCAACGGCGAATACGTCATCAACCCGCGCGCTGACGAACTCGAGAACGCCGACCTCGAACTCATGGTGGGTGCCACAATGAAAGACATCTGCATGGTGGAAGGCGAATCGAAAGAGATTTCAGAAGCTCAAATGATCGGTGCTTTGAAAGCCGCTCACGAGGCTATCAAAGGTCAGGTACAGGCTCAGATTGACCTCGCATCAAGAGTTGAGAAAGCCCAGACCAAACGCGAGTATTGCCATGAAGTCAACGACGAAGATCTCCGCGCCGACATGATGGAGTGCTGCTACAAGCCTTGCTACGACTTCGCTCTCACAGGCAACGCCAACAAACACGAGCGCGAGGACGCATTCAACGCAATCCTTGAAAACTATCTCACAAAATACACCGAAGAGGAACTCGAAGAGAAGACCTCGATGGCAAAACGTTACTTCCACGACATCGAGCGCAAGGCAGTGCGTGACGCTATCTTGATTGAGCGCAAACGTCTCGACGGCCGTAAACTCGACCAGATCCGTCCAATCTGGACAGAAGTCGATGTGTTGCCTTCATGCCACGGCTCAGCCATATTCACACGTGGTGAGACACAGGCCTTGGTGACAGTTACACTTGGTACCAAGCTCGACGAGCAGACCATCGACGGCGCTGTCGTTGAAGGCACAAGCAACTTCATGCTGCACTACAACTTCCCGAGCTTCGCAACAGGCGAATGCAAGGCAAGCCGCGGCGTGAGCCGTCGTGAAATCGGTCACGGCAACCTCGCTGAGAGAGCTCTCAAGAACATGATTCCTGGTCCGGATGAGAACCCTTACACCATCCGCGTGGTTTCCGATATCCTCGAGTCAAACGGCTCATCATCAATGGCTTCGGTGTGCGGTGGCACATTGGCATTGTTGGACGCCGGCGTGAAGATGAGAAAGCCAGTCGCAGGTATCGCTATGGGCTTGATCACCGACAACGACAAATACGCTGTTTTGTCAGATATCCTTGGTGATGAGGACCACCTCGGCGACATGGACTTCAAGGTGACAGGTACCGTTGACGGCATCACAGCATGCCAGATGGATATCAAGGTCGACGGACTTTCATACGAAGTGTTAAGCGAGGCTCTCGAACAGGCCAAGGCAGGCAGAATGCACATCCTCGGCGAGATGGCCAAGACCATCAGCGAGCCACGTGCCGACTACAAAGAGTTCGTGCCACGTATCGAGAAGATCGTCATTCCTAAAGACTTCATCGGCGCCGTTATCGGCCCTGGCGGAAAAGTCGTTCAAGAGATTCAGAAGAGCACTAACACCGTCATCGTCATCACAGAAGACGAGAAATGCGGCATGGTTGAGATCGCTTCCACCAACAAGGACGACCTCGAGGCAGCCAAGGCAAGGGTCAAGGCTATCGTGGCTGTTCCTGAGGTCGGTGAGATCTACGACGGCACAGTGAAGAGCATCATGCCATTTGGCGCTTTCGTCGAGATCCTTCCAGGTAAAGACGGCTTGCTCCACATCTCTGAGATAGACTACAAACGTCTCGAGACCATGGACGGCGTCATGAAAGAAGGCGATAAAGTCCAGGTGAAGCTCATCGACATCGACCAGAAGACCGGCAAGCTCCGTCTCTCACGCAAGGCTTTATTACCTAAACCGGAAGGTTACGTTGAGAAGCCGGAGAGACCGCGTGGCGAGCACAAGGGCGGCGAACACAAAGGTGGCAAAAGCGAACACAAAGGACCGCGTCACGAAAAGAAGTAGTTAATAAGTTGATGAGATTACTCGCTCCGCTCGCAATGACAAGGCTGTCATTCCGAACCCTTTAGGGGTGAGGAACCTCATCAACTGAACAACTGAACAACTGAACAACTGAATAACTTAATAAAATAAATATGAGGCAGTTAAAGATTACCAAACAAGTTACCAACAGGGAAACAGCTTCTTTGGATAAGTATCTCCAGGAGATTGGTAAAGTTGAATTGATAACAGCTGACGAGGAAGTCGAGCTTGCGCAGAGAATCAGACAAGGCGACATGGCCGCTTTGGAGAAGCTCACAAAGGCAAACTTGAGATTCGTCGTATCTGTGTCGAAACAGTACCAAAATCAGGGATTAAGCCTCCCCGACCTCATCAATGAGGGCAACCTCGGACTTATCAAGGCGGCACGCCGTTTTGACGAGACAAGAGGTTTCAAGTTCATCTCTTACGCTGTGTGGTGGATCCGCCAATCCATCCTCCAGGCTCTTGCAGAACAATCACGTATCGTCCGACTTCCATTGAACAAGATCGGCTCGATCAACAAAATCAACAAGACATACGCAAAGCTGGAGCAGGAATTCGAGCGCGAGCCGAACGCCGAAGAGATAGCTGAAGTCCTCGACCTCACCGAAGCCGAAGTCAAGGAGTCGATGAAGAACGCAGGCCGTCATGTGTCGATGGACGCTCCTCTCGTGCAAGACGAAGACAACAACATGTACGACGTCTTAAAGAGCGACGAGGTGGTGACACCGGAGACTGAGTTGCTCAACGAGTCGCTTAGAAAGGAAATCGACCGTGCCATCTCGACTTTGACACAGAGAGAAGCCGACGTCGTCCGTCTTTATTTCGGATTGAACGGCGGTCATCCGATGACTTTGGAGGAGATTGGTGAGAAGTTTGACCTCACACGCGAGCGCGTGCGTCAGATCAAGGAGAAGGCAATCCGCCGCTTGAAGCACACAAGCAGAAGCAAGATTCTCAAGAGTTATCTTGGTTGATCTTACAGTTTAAAAATTATTAAGGACTTAACAGGGCCGGGAACGGTCCTGTTATTTTTTTATAACGATATTACGTTATTACGTTATAACGAAAAAAAACTTTACAGGCTCCTCGTCCCGTTGCAATTCGGATAATCAGAGCAGCTCCAGAAAGCATTGCCTGCGTTTTTGCCTTTTTTCGCCATGCGCTTTATCATTGGTTTGCCACATCTAGGGCAAAGCGGTGCGTCCTCTTGGATACTTTTCTCCGCACGATAAGCAAGTCTTTCAGCAGACAAAGCCTCGGTAAAACCTCCCTCCACCCTGAATGACTCCAGCTGATTCTCAATCTGTTTGCCAAGCATCATAATGAGGCGGTTGCACAGAATTAACAGACAATTAGCCTCCTCTATTGAATCATTTGATTTCAGCCAATGGTCGAATTTACGTTTCTGAGTTAGGATATGGATACTACTTAAATGCTGCACATCATCTTTATATGTAGGTTTGTCTAGATGAACTGTGCTAACAGTTTTATATTCCTGTGATTTCACTGACCATGGAATGCTTTCATGGCTTAACAGCCAATTTAAGTAATCGTTAGCGAGCTCTGAAAGGCTGGCGCGTGCAACATCCGTTAGCTTCATCTCCGTTTCTTTTGATGTGTTATGACGTGAATTTCCTTCTGCAATATTGGCCGGAACTGACCGTGCCGCCTGCGTCATTTGGTCGTATTGCCGCCCACAAGGATCGTTGCTGCGGTTAAGATGACGACGACAAAAATCTTGCGTAGCCAACTGTATAATATTAGCCATCACCCAAGTGTCTAACCAGTAATATCCGAAATTGTTTAGGTCCATAAATTTTACTTTTTTATATTTTCTGCAAAGATACTATTATTCTTTTTATTGCGGATAGTTTTATTTGAAAAAAGTTTTAACCTTATCGGGCTAAATAGCCATCTGGCTCGACCTTATTTTCAAAAAGCGCCTGAAGATGTGCGTCGACTGGAATTTGATTATAAATATGCATACTTTTCATATCCCCACGGCACATTTGCCGGTGTAGTTGCAAGCAGCGGCTCTTTTTTCCACAAGTTCCTTATGATACGCTCGCATATCTCCAACCTGTCAGAGCAGTTTTCGAGCAGTACGTTGTAGCCGAATGAGAATGGTTTATCAAAAGCTCGGCTGTCATAATTGGGAGTGTCGGTGAAAGGCTTTTTATTTTTCATTTCTTTGAGCAGCTTTATCAAAATTCCATAAAGTTGCAATCTCGACCAGCAGAATGGCACTTGATGTTCAAGATCATAGCGGTCGAAAATATCACTGTAATCCTCAGTGAAATCTATATGGCTGAAAGCACTTTGTAACTTGTAATCATTAAGGTCTCCTGTTGTATAAGACACAATGAGATTTCTTATATTGTAATCTTTGTTCATAGTTAATTCGTTTTTATAATCATAAACCTAAACCACCTGAATATCAGGTAAACTAATACTATGCCTAGTTTTATTGCAATATCAAGCAAGTCATAAACGACATCAAAGGCTTTTGATATCATTTTAAACATATTCATAAAGCATCCTATTATATTTTTCATTGCTTGTCTTTTATCACGATGCAAAAATACCGCCGTGTACAATGCTTCAGGTGAAAAATCTTTATTTGAATTGATAAATTGTTACAAAATGTAAATGTTCCCATATATTATACGAAACGCAAACATTTTTATATGGATTTTATAAAAAATAATCTCGATAAATAGTATCTGTTTGAAAGGTTTGTTTTATTTTTGCATAGGATTTAATTTTCAATGATATGACAGCATCTGATGAATCGATATATCTGGAATGGCTCAACGTTATCACTAATTCCCGTTTGAT
>CAJOEP010000052.1 GCA_905233445.1 uncultured Bacteroidales bacterium
AATAGTCTGTGTGCCCACCTTGATTTCCCATTCGTCGCCGACTTCAGCACCAAAGTCGTAAAGCGTTGTAAATTCGCCTAAAGTCTTGTTCCACCAATACACTTTGTTGTTTTCCTCATAGATGTATTCATGAGTGATAACCTGTGATTTGTCATATAAAGTGTTGATTCTAACTAAGATATGAATAGGTTTATCGTTGATGGTAGTATCAGCAACGCATGATAAATATTGATAGGTGATGCTTCCATCATCGTTAAGAATCTCGTAATACCATTCAGCGTCTTGTGAGAACATCCCAATCTCAAAGATATATTCAAACTCATTCCAACCTGGAGCATTCTGATATGCCTCGACACAGCCAGATGGCACATAAACCGGAATATTTCTTGGAACATGTGCAAAAGAATGCATAATTTCATGTTCAACATATAATGCAGGTGGATTAGGATTGAAAGAATAAATTTTATTGATGGATGTGCAGTTGTAAAACGCATCTTGTTCAATATTGGTCACCGATGATGGAAGGTGAAGTGCCCCGGTCATTCCTCTTTCAAATGCAGATTTTCCGATTTCAACGATGTCGTTAGGAATCACACTATTCTTGCAGCCTGCGATAATTGTCTTAGTTTCTCTTTTGATGATACAATTACCCTCTGAATAATACACAGGATTACCTGCCTCAACGCTGATGGACGTAACATTTTGCGTGCCTCTGAAAGGATTCTGACTATAAATCTGTTCTTCTATTTCAATTACAGAACTCGGTATATGAATTTCTTTAAGAGCTGTACAATAGGCGAATGCGTCATGTCCAAATCTAGTCAATGTACTTGGAAACGCAACATTTGTCAAATAACCGCAATTCACAAACATATTTCCAGAAATGCTGGTTACACCTTCGGGTATTGTTACAGTAACCAAATGGGTATTTCCAAAACAACCACTACCATACTGCACATCCTTTTCGGGAAGTATCAAGGTAGTTAATCTTGTGCCGGCAAAAGCACTTGCACCTACTATAGTAATGGATTCTGGAAGTGTCAGATGTTGTATTTGTGTCTTGGCAAACGCCCAAACCCCAATATCAGTAAGAACATTCGGAAGTTCCAAAGAGGTAATCGGACAATTATAAAACGCCCTTTCACCAATATTAGTTACAGTGTTTGGAATTTCAACTGAAGTAATCGGGCAGTCATCGAAGGCATGGTCCATAATTTCGACAATAGTCCAGGTGTTTTGTCCTATTGTGATAGTCGTTGGAATGATAAGATCGCCTTCTGGTTTGGTGTGATTGTAATAGTAGTTGTCATTACCTCCGCTGCAAGGATAAGTAACACCAAGTGTATGGTTCTCAGAATCCAATATGTTGAAATACAAAACATGGTTTGACGGGCTGATTCCCATTAAGTTGTAAGCTTGCACATTTCCGATGGCAATTATCATCAAAATAAGTAAAGAAAACAATTTGTTTTTCATAGTATTAAATTTTTGTTTATTCATGTTTAATTTATGGTAATTCGTGTTAAACTTCTGCTATAATTTCTTCAAAACTTCGTTTGTCATCCGGCAACTCCATTTTTTGCTGCCTGATTCTTGTTTTTCGTTTGTAAAACGAGTCGGTTTGCGTATCCAATAAAATGGAAATCACCTGGTTGGAAAAGCCGTTTTTGCAGAGGCAGCAGATGCGCACGTCCCATTTGCCGAGCTTTGGATAAGTGGCAACCAGCCGCTTCGAGAAGTCGTTGAAAATCATGTCGGTGAGACTGATGAAATCGTCCCAGTCGCTGTCGTCCAAAGTGAAATCCAACGTTGCAGATGTGAGATGCTCACCAAGGTTCTTAGCCGTCACAAACACCTTGTTGCTGAGCATGATTTTGTTGCGCATCTCCAGCTCTTTTTCGAGTGACTTTATCTTGTTTTCGTTTATTTTCTTTCTGATTATCAATAGAATAATTAGAAATGCTATTACTGATAACGCGATTATAAGATAAAGTTTCAAGCTGTGGTTGCGATGCAGGCTCTCCATGGCGTTTTTCTGCGCTTTCAGCTCGTATTCCGACTTCAATCGCTGCATAGTCTCGCTTGATTGTTTCTGCTCCGATTCAAGCATGTTTTCGGAGGAAAGTTGCTGATAATACACCGCCGTTTTATAGTCGCCCTCATAGTAAGCAATCGCGTAAAGTGCCTGATACACTGACATTTTCAGTCCCGGACGTTCGCTTCGCAAGGCCTTGTTCAAATAGGTTTTTGCCTGATTGAAATCATTGGAATAATAATAAAGGATACCTAACGTCATATTGGCAATATCAACATCATTGTCCTGTAGAGACGCACGGCCGTGCGTCTCTACATTATCGCCATACAACGCATATTTCACATATTCAATCGCAGTTTGATAATCACCGATTTCCATATAATAATCGCGCCCAATCTCCAGATTAAGATCGCTCAGCATCGCCTTATCATTAATTAATTTAGCGATGCAAAACGCCGAATCGTAATATTGTTTGGCAACAGTATATTGCTCTTGTGAGCGCATCGCGCGACCGCAGTTGCGATAGGCATTCATCATGCCTGTTGAATCGCCAAGCTGCTTGAAACATTGCAATGCATCGTTGTGAGCGTCGAAAGCACCATCGAAAAGCCCGTGTTTTAAATACAACGCACCGAGGTTGTCGTTGATTTGTGCCCGTAGAGACGCACGGCCGTGCGTCTCAACATCATTCAACAATTCCAACGCCTTCAAAAAACATTCCGCTGCCTCTTCCGAACGTTGTTCCTCTCGCAGGCCCAATCCTTCCTCATACAAAACTCGCGCCTTATCTTGATTCTTAGCCTGATTATTGCATGCGGCAAGCGTCAAAATCACGACGATTAGGATTAAGTATGTGGTCAATTTTTTCATCAATGCAAAGTTATGCAAAAAAACAATCTGTCAAGAGGTTGGAGCACTCACTTGACAGATTGTCCCTATGATTTTAAAATGTCCGATTATAAAATATTGATAAACAATTATTTATAATCTATTAAATATTATTTTGTCCCTATTAAATTTTTCATAATATGCAAAAAATCAGGCCTTGCGGTATGCGAAGCATATTTAGACTGATTTTTGCATATTATGAAAACTACATCGCTAACAGCACCAGCAACTGCGCTGTGAATATTCTCAAAAACATCGTCAGCGGGTAAACCGTGGCATATCCTGTATTTGGCAGTTTGCAGCCGTCGGGAGCAATGTTGTTGGCGAATGCAAGTGTCGGAGGATCGGTGTGCGAGCCACCGATGAAACCCATGAGGGTGTAGTAGTTAATCTTCAGCACCAGGCGTCCAAATGTTGCAACAATCATTGGAGGCACGATGGTGATGATGACACCGTAAACCACCCACATGTAATGTATTTTCACTGTTTCGACGAAAACGCCGCCTGCACCAAGTCCAACGCCAGCAAGGAACAGCAGGATTCCGACTTCACGCAGCATCCACACACCATGGCTGTCGGTAAACTCTGTGTCGAACCAGCCCTGTTTCACCCCGAGCCAACTGCCTATGATGGAGACTACAAGAGGTCCGCCTGCAAGTCCGAGTTTGATAGGAGCGCTCATTCCAACAGGAATCGGGATGGAACCCACAACAATGCCTATTGCAATGAAAATGAAAATCGGGATGATGTTTGATTTATGACGCTGCGATGTAGGTGTTGCCGCTTTGTCGGTCTTGATACTGATGTTGGTTTCTGTTGTCGGTTCTTTGCTTAAGTCAACCTTGCAAATTGCCTTGATTACCAAGCATGTCATAATCATCCCAACCACGGCTAATGGGTATGCCACTGCGTAGCCTGCCGCTAATCTGTTAGCTGCATCAGGATCGCCTGCATCAGTGACGGCTTGTTGTGCTGCCGAAAGACCTGGGGTGTTGGTGATAGCACCGGTGTAAACGCCAGCCATGTCGGTCAGGCTCTGGTTTGCTACCTTGGCAATGATATAAGTTATCACTACGCCTAATGCCACGTTGGTCAACGCCATGAGGTTCATAGCTAAGCCGCCTTTTTTAAAGGAATTGAAGAAGGTTGGTCCAACCTGCAATCCAACGGCAGTGACGAACAAAATCAGTCCGAACTCCTTGACAATGTGGAGCATCTGAGCGTTGAGCGTTACGCCCAAAGCGCTGATGATGATGCCAACAAACAGCACCCAAGTGATTCCCAAAGAAATCTTGGCGATTTTTATCTTACCAAGCAAAAGTCCAAGAAATATTGACAATGCAAGGTATAAAATGCATGGGCCGACGCCCGAACCTGTGAAAAGATTATACATTTTTTTGAATTTCATGTAGTACGGACAAGGCATGCCTTGTCCGTACGGGATTTATAAATTGAAAATGCCCCACCGAAGCAGGGCACATTCCTGTTTTATCTAATAATGTAATTAGTCACCTAAAGTTGCAACCATAACGGCTTTGATGGTGTGCATACGGTTTTCAGCTTCGTCGAACACTATGCTGTTCTTGCCTTCGAACACCTCTTCTGTGACTTCGATGCCGTCCAAACCGAACTGTTTGTTAACATCGCGACCGACCTGTGTCTCGAGGTTGTGGTATGCCGGGAGGCAGTGCATGAACTTGCAGTTCTTGTTGCCGGTCATGTCCATCATCTTCTGGTTGACCTGGTAAGGACGGAGGAGGTCGATACGCTGTTTCCAAACCTCAGCTGGTTCGCCCATTGATACCCACACGTCTGTGTAGAGGAAGTCGCAACCTTTAACGCCTTTCGCGACGTCGTCGGTCACCGTAACCTTTGCGCCTGTCTCTTTAGCGATCTTCTTGCAGGTGTCGATGAGTTCTTTTGAAGGCTGGAGCTCTTTTGGAGCCACGATGCGGACGTCCATACCCATCTTTGCGCC
>CAJOEP010000053.1 GCA_905233445.1 uncultured Bacteroidales bacterium
GCTCAGCATTGTAACAAGGCATTATTATGGAAACAAGCGGCGTCATCTCTTATTCGTAGCTGTTATTTTTCCTTCTTCCAATCCCTCCGTGCTCTCTTTTATGAAGATGACCTTCAACGTCAGCAGCATAAGTTTCAAATCAAGCAAAAGCGAGCAGTTTTCGACATAAATCATGTCGAGTTTGAGTTTGTCGTAAGAAGTGGTGTTGTATTTTCCGAAAACCTGCGCGTAACCTGTCAAACCGGCTTTCACCTTCAAACGATATGCGAATTCAGGCACTTCTTTCGTGTATTCATCAGCAATTTCAGGGCGTTCCGGACGCGGACCAACGAAACTCATGTCGCCAGCCAGAATATTGAAAAACTGCGGAAGCTCGTCGAGGCGCGTGGCGCGGATAAACTTTCCAACGGGCGTGATTCTGTCGTCGTTTTCAGCTGCCAGTCGCGCTACACCATCTTTCTCGGCGTTTGGTATCATGCTTCTGAATTTCAATATCTTAAATGTCTTTCCATTTTTGGTGTAACGAGTCTGACGGTAGAAAACCGGACCTCTGTCGTAAAGGAAAATCGCCAAAGAAATGAGTATCATTATCGGCGAAAGCAGAATCAAACCCATTGTCGAAAGGAAAATGTCGGCAAGTCGTTTTATTCCTCTTTCCGTCAGCGTCAATGTGTTGTTGTGACTGAACAATAGTGGGGTGTCGAAAACAGCGAGATTTTCAGCACCTCGGATGATGATATCTGAGATTTTCGGTGTGATATACACACGTTTTCCTTTAGCAAAACAAATCTTCAAAATGCGATTTCTGGTCTCGCTCGGCACATCGTTTATCAAAACCGCGTCGTAATCGTCAACATTTTTGTCAATTTCCTCAATGTCAGTGTTGTAACTCATCTGGCCTACAACTTTATATTTGTCGTTTCTCGAATCAAACTTATAAGCCAAGTCGTTTTTATGATTTCCATTGATAACCAACACTTTATAAGGTTCAAACACCTTAAAGAATAAGGTCATGAACAGATAAGACGCGATACCCACCACGACAGCCTGCACAATGAATGTGCATCCGTAATACAGCATAAACTTCGGGATATAGCTCATATAACCTGCCATCATCACTGTCACGACGAAATACACACTGTTTGAAACAAATAGCCCTATTATTTGTGAGATAATCACATTGGATTTCTTGTTCACTCCGATTTTAAATCCACCAAAAAAGCTTATAAAATAAGTGATGATCAATGCATAAACACCTATCACGAGGAAGTTTCCTTTCATGATGTAGGTCTTGTCGAGCATTACGTTCACATAGTTAAACCACACATAAATATAACACAGCAACGCCACCAATATCAATATTGAATTGGCTATAAACCGATACCAGTTTTTATAGGTTTTCATGTGTCTCATATTTTATTTTTTTAAAAGACTGAATATTTTCTCAAAATAACGTGATGTCTGCTTGAAGAAGTTGCTCGGCATCTTGTGTTCGCGCACGCACCGCATCCTTTCGCGCATGATTTTTCTATGAACTTTTATTCCGTTCGACGAGGTGCCGCCGCTTCTCATATTCACAAATACATCGTTGATATACAATGTGTTAATGTTTCCTATCCAAATCATCTTCACAAACATATCGTAATCGGAGCATATTGGATAGTCGAGGCTATAAAGGCCAAACTTGTTATAACATTCGCGCTTAACATAGAACGAAGGATGCGGCGGCATCTTGCCCCAACATAACTTTTCGCGCTTAAAATCCTTGCCGGAAAACAGTCGTACCGTTTTGCTCGTATCGTGCCTGTCAACGTAGCGGACATCGGCGTAGATGCCATCAATAGCTTGGTTTTCCGTAAAAGTGGCGTTCACTTTTTCAAGCACTTCGTCAGAAGCGAAAAAATCGTCGCTGTTAAGAATTCCCACGATATCGCCTTGAGCCATCATTACGCCTTTGTTCATGGCGTCGTAAATACCTTTGTCAGGCTCCGAAACCCAACGCAGACGGCCTTCAAACAGAGGCTCAAACTCCTGGACAATCTCCATGGTGTTGTCTTTGGAGTTACCGTCAACGATGATATAGTCGATATCCTTAAACGTTTGATTCAGAACGCTTTTCAGGGTATCGCGCACGGTTTCGGCACTGTTATATGTGGCAGTAATCAAAGATATTTTCATCGTTTTTCCTCCAAATATTCGTCCAAAACGCCTCTTTTCAGGTATTTATTGAACATTTCTTGTTCTTTTCTTTTAAACAGATTCTTAATCAGGCACTTAGGTATGAAAAGTTTCACCCATTGCATGACTTTAAACATACAAATTCTCCATTTCGGCATATGGAAATCGAGCCATTGTGCCGGTGTTCGCCAGTCTTTTCCGTACCAAAACTCAAGTACACCTTCAATATCTGCCGGAGCACTGAATTGAACACCTTTAAACTCCATATCTGCCAGATTTTCAAAGAACTTTCTCGGCAGCGGCTCACCGCAGTTTATCAAAAGCTTTTCGTTATAATCCGTAAAGAAATAAATGTCGATATATTCATTATTTCTTATGATCGAAATCAGTCCGCGGTCGTCCCAGCGCGCCACTTCAAAGCCATTCTCGCGCAACTCGAACAGCATCGACAAAAACAGCTTAACATCCTGATAATCAGCACCTAAGTCGATATCTTCGTCGTGTGCAATGAAGTCTTTCTCGCGTGCCGCACCGAGCAATGTGCCGTAAGCAAGGAAAAACTTAAAACCGTTTCTTTCAGAAATTTCCTTGAAAAGACAGAGGTTTTCGAACGCTTTTTCCTTGTCGATAAGCTTCCAGCCCGGATATATCGGGATGAGTTTGTATTTATATGTGCCTTTCGGTGTCTTAATCTTCGGCATGACTATAATTTCTTTAATGTTTCAACCAATTTGCTGTTGTCTTTCCTGTCGCGAATCGCAATACGGATGAAGTTTCGTCCATTGAAAGCCGATTTCGTCGAACAGTCTTTGATCAAAATATCGGCTTTTTCCAACAAAATGCGAGTCAATTCGGTGGAAGTGTATTTGTTTTTCACCTCGCAAAGGAAATAATTAGCCTGCGAATCAATCACTCTCAAGAACGGAATTTGTCGTAACTCATTGATAAACAAACTTCTTTCTTCAATAAACTTATCGCAAGACTCTTGATAGTCTTTCTCGTATTTTGCAAAAATCTGCATGTAATATTCCGCAAACGAGTTGATGTTCCATATCGCAACGTCTTTCTTCATCTTCGCGATGATTTCCTTGTCGGAAGTGGCAAAAACACCCAATCTCAAACCCGGAACACCATAGGATTTACTAATCGATTTTATCACCATCAGGTTCGGATTCGATTCAAGTATATCATTGTGCAACAATGAGTTATCTTTATGATTATCAGTAAAATCAACAAAACTTTCGTCAACAATCATGCGAATATTACGCTCAGCGGTCCATTTCACTAAACCTAAGACATCTTTTTTCGGAATGTAATTGCCTGATGGGTTGTCAGGATTCACTAAAAGCAGCAAATCCAAATCTTTATTTCCAAAAAACGCCTTCAAATCTTCCGAAGTATAAGCAAAATCTGTGTTCTGCTGGATATATTGAACCACATTTTCTTTCTGAAGTCGATTTGGATATTCCTCAAATGTCGGGTAAACCACGCCGACTTTCTTGTCTATGAAGTTCTCCATAGCGCTCTTGATAAGCTCGGCGGCACCATTGCCCACGCAGACGTATTCCTGATTGATATTGAAATACTTACCAGCCAAAAGCGAGTTGACAAACATGCCCGAAGGATATTCCTGGAGCAGCACGTCGAAGTTGGCGCGAAGCTCGTCTTTCATCTTCGGTGTCGGGAAATACGGATTCACGAGGTAGCAAAAGTCGAGAAGCTTAGGGAAACGCCAGTAGCCACCGTAGCGTTTCATGTATTTTTTGAGCTTCAAATCGCCCTCAGCGAAGATTGTCTCAGCAATGTCAAGGTCTTGAATATCATCAATTTCGTACCATTTTTCATCGCCAATAGGCAGTGCTTTCAAACTCGACTTGTCAATCATCGTGAGCACACGCAATACCTCCTCGTAGTACTCGTTGTTGCCCTTCATCTGGCAATAAGCCTCAAGCAGCGGCAGATACTGATTGTTGATGTAGCTCTTG
>CAJOEP010000054.1 GCA_905233445.1 uncultured Bacteroidales bacterium
TTGATGGTTTTCACGATCTTCTCGGCTGACTTGTCAACCAAGTTGTGGTCGTGCGACTTTAATTTGATTCTAATTCTTTGGCTCATAAGACCTTTTTTTTATTTATTTAATTTTTTAATTATTTTTCGTTAACGTTTCGACTCCTATATTAAAACTCGAAGTAAATCCCTTTCGCTTTTCTGATGACGATGTCGGCGAGCGCCGGAGGAACCTCAGCGTAATGGCTGAACTCCATGTTGAATGTGCCTCTGCCTTGTGTCAAGGTGCGAAGTGTGGTGATGTATCCGAACATTTCCGCGAGCGGGGCGTCGGCTTTCACTATCTGGAGACCGTGCTCCATATCGACGTTGTGCAAGACTGCTCTGCGTCTGTTGAGGTCGCCAGTCACGTCACCGAGATAGTCGGCCGGGACCTGCACCTCAACCTTCATGATTGGTTCCATCACGACTGAGCCAGCCTGTGCGCCTGCTTCCCTGAAGCCGATGCGTGCCGCTGTCTCGAACGAAAGGTCGTCGCTGTCAACAGGATGAGCGCTGCCGTCGATGAGGCGCACCTTGACGGAATCCATTGGGAATCCGGCGAGTGGGCCGTTCGACATAGAGCCTCTGAATCCTTTCTCGATAGGTGCGAAGTACTCTTTCGGAATATTGTTGCCTTTTGCGTCGTTGATGAACTGCAATCCTGACTGTCCGTTATCGGCCGGACCGATCTCAAACTCAATATCGGCGAACTTGCCTTTGCCGCCGGTCTGTTTCTTATAGACCTCGCGGAAACGGGTTGATCTCGATGCCGAATTCGCGTTTCAGTCTGTCGACGATGATGTCGAGATGAAGCTCGCCCATGCCCGAGATGATTGTCTGACCCGAGTTCTCGTCAGTAGTGACTTTGAATGTAGGGTCTTCTTCCTGAAGCTTCTGGAGAGCTATGGTGAGTTTCTCCATATCGGCCTGCGTCTTAGGTTCGACGGCGATTTGCACGACTGGCTCAGGGAATTTGATGTTCTCGAGGATAATCGGTTTGTTTTCGACTGCGAGGGTGTCACCCGTTCTGATCTCGCGGAAGCCCACTGCTGCAGCGATGTCACCAGCCTCGATGGTCTCGAGAGGTGTCTGCTTGTTGGCGTTCATCTGAACTATCTTGAGGATACGCTCGCGTTTGCCTGTCGATACGTTGAGGACGACCTGACCGGCGTTCATGCTGCCTGAATAGACGCGGAAGAATGCGAGCTTGCCAACATACGGGTCTGTTGCAATCTTGAATGCGAGTGCGCAGAAAGGTTCTTTCGGATCCGCCTTGCGGATTTCTTCTTTCTCAGTCTTCGGGTTGATACCTGTCACGTGGTCGACGTCAAGCGGGCTTGGAAGGTAGCGGACTACACCATCGAGGAGAGGTTGTACTCCTTTATTTTTGAACGATGCTCCACACATCACAGGGCAAATACGCGATTCTAATGTTGCCTTTCTTAATTCTGCGTATATCTCTTCCTCTGTGATGGTCTCTGGGTCTTCCATGAATTTCTCAAGGAGCTCGTCATTGTTTTCAGCAACGCCTTCAATGAGTTTGAGGCGGTATTCTGCTGCAAGTTCAGCCAGTTCTGCCGGAATCTCGACTTCGTCGAATTGGGTGCCGAGTTCGTCTTCGTTCCACAGCAGAGCTTTTTTCTTGATGAGGTCAACCACGCCAATGAAGTTATCCTCCTCGCCTATCGGGATTTGGATTGCTATCGGGTTGGCATTGAGACGGTCTTTTATTTGTCCGAGGACTCTGTAGAAGTCAGCGCCGCTGCGGTCCATTTTGTTCACAAAACAGATGCGCGGCACGTTATATCTGTCGGCTTGGCGCCACACTGTCTCCGACTGAGGCTCAACGCCACCAACTGCGCAGAAAATTGCGATAGCGCCATCGAGGACCCTGAGTGAGCGTTCCACTTCAACGGTGAAATCGACGTGACCAGGAGTGTCGATGATGTTGATTTTGAATTGGTTGTCGTTGAGATGCCAATAGACTGTTGTGGCTGCTGAGGTTATGGTGATGCCGCGTTCCTGCTCCTGAACCATCCAGTCCATGGTAGCTGCGCCGTCGTGAACCTCGCCGATACGATGATTACGGCCTGTATAATACAGAATACGCTCCGTTGTCGTCGTCTTACCAGCGTCGATGTGAGCCATGATGCCGATATTACGCGTCAGAGCGAGGTTTGTATTATGGAGGTCGTTAGTCATTGTTTCTTATACCTTATTAATATATTGGATTAGAATCTGAAATGTGAGAACGCCTTGTTAGCGTCTGCCATTCTGTGGATTTCTTCCTTCTTCTTGAAAGCTGCGCCTTCTTCTTTGTAAGCCTGCATGATTTCGCCTGCGAGTTTCTCGCCCATTGAGCGCTCATGACGTTTGCGGGCGTAACCGATGAGGTTCTTCATACCCATGCTCTGTTTACGTGAAGGACGGATCTCTGATGGGATCTGGAATGTTGCACCACCGATACGACGGCTTCTAACCTCGACCTGTGGGGTAACGTTTGCCAATGCTTTCTTCCACACTTCGACAGGATCTTCGTTAAGTTTTTCCTGTACAATATCCATTGCCTGATAGAAAATCTCGTATGCGAGGTTCTTCTTACCCTTAAGCATGATGTTGTTCACAAACTTTGTGACTGTGACATCGCCGTACTTTGGATCCGGAAGGATGATTCTTTTCTTTGGTTTAGCTTTTCTCATTTCTTAAGCATTTACTGATGTTTTACTTCTTTGCTGCTGCTTTTTTAGGACGTTTCGCACCGTATTTTGATCTGCGCTGGCGGCGACCGTCGACACCGGCGGTATCCAATGCACCGCGGATGATGTGATAACGTACACCTGGAAGATCCTTCACACGGCCTCCTCTAATCATGACGATTGAGTGCTCCTGTAAGTTGTGGCCTTCGCCCGGAATGTAGGCGTTGACTTCCTTCTGATTTGTCAGACGGACTCTAGCTACTTTACGCATTGCCGAATTAGGCTTCTTAGGTGTGGTCGTATAAACACGAACACAAACGCCGCGGCGCTGTGGGCAAGAATCCAAGGCAGGAGATTTACTCTTGTCTTCCAATTTCTGACGTCCTTTGCGGACTAACTGTTGAATCGTTGGCATTCTTTAATTGCGTTTAAATTATTATTTTTTATTTGTTTGATAGATAATTTTCTCTCTTATCACCACTAAAAAACGGTAATTTCTGTGCATTTTACTACATAGTAAGGATTTGACAAGTCACGATACGGACTTTGTTTATCAAAACACACCGAAGTCTAAAGGGTTGAGTTTGAGTGACTTACGGTGCAAGAACCTATAACGTTTTCTTTATCAGGTCCTTACTATCGGTAAATGAGGCAACATTTACTACCTTTTTTGCGGGTGCAAAATTACAACAATTTTCAATACGCCCGACATTTTTTTGAAAAAATTTTTGAAATTATTTTTCGGACTGCTTTTTTACTTATTTTTGCAAAACAAACTTTAAAAACAGAGAATCACAAAAACTCATTCAAATGAAACCCTGTTTAGAACAATTGTGGTATTAAACTAAAGTATTATGACAGACAAAATCAAACTTTTTGAACAGCAACAAATCAGAACTCATTGGGACGCTGAAAGCGAGGAATGGTATTTTTCCGTAGTAGATGTGGTTGGTGTATTAACCGAACAAACATCACCACGAAATGCAAGTACATATTGGGCGGTTCTTAAAAAACGACTGAAACAAGAGGGGGCAGATGAACTGCTTACAAATTGTAAGCAATTGAAAATGGTATCGTCTGACGGCAAGAAAAGATTAACTGATGTGGCTAATACTCGCCAATTGTTAAGAATTGTTCAATCCATTCCATCACGTAAGGCCGAGCCTTTTAAGCAATGGCTCGCTGAAGTCGGAAACGACAGAATTGAAGAAATAATGGACCCCGAAAAAGCATTGCTTCGTGGAGCCGACTATTACCGAGCCAAAGGTTATAGCGAAGGTTGGATAAACCAGCGTTTGCAGACAATAGAAATGCGCAAGGAGCTTACAGACGAATGGAAAGCAAGAGGCATAAACAAAGAACAGGAGTATGCCATTTTGACCAATGAGATGACCAAAGCTTGGAGCGGGCTGTCAGTTAGAGACTACAAAGAGATGAAGGGACTGAAAAAAGAGAATCTTCGCGACAACATGACAAATATCGAACTGGTTTTGAATATGTTGGCAGAGGTTACGACAACAGCTATTTCAAAAAGCCGAAATCCCAAAACATTTGAGCAAAGTAAAGGTATAGCCAAAGAAGGAGGCTCGGTTGCAGGTGCAGCCCGCCGTGATATCGAGCAGCGAACCGGAATGCCAGTTATAAGTCCATACAATGCTAATGATAAAGGAGCATTGGATGTCGGAACCACGGATATACCTATTATAGAAGAATAAATTGCAGCGACCTGATTGAAGACAAAAAAAAGACCCCGCGCTGTCGCAGCGCGGGGTCCACAAAACAAAAACAAAACTAAAATTTAAAGAAACTACTTTTTATGTAGTTCTGGTGTCAGCCCGGGCTGACCGCCCCGGGCTATGTATTATTGGTCTTTCCTGCCTTTTCTGACAACGGCATATGCGCCGCCCAGTGCCGTGAGCACCAGCAAGCCGCTGCCCAGAGGAGCGTTGACGTCGTTGTTAGGGTTCTGTGTCAATCCCGGCAACCCCGGGAATAATTGATCTTCACCTTCTCTAAAACCTCCTAGATCATTCCAGTTGTTG
>CAJOEP010000055.1 GCA_905233445.1 uncultured Bacteroidales bacterium
TGTGTTTGCAGCCATTGGCAATCTTTTGAATCAGATGCCACAATAATATTGTACCTGCTGCTATTCCGGCAACTGTAACTATTGCACAGCATATTTTTTCCGTTATTTCCACATCATAACCATTTTTTGTCTTTTCAACCAATACAGCAACTGCGTTTGTAGCATCAATAACTTTTACGGCTAAAGTGTCACTTGTTAATAATAATGCATTCATAGTTTTATTTTTATTTGTTAATATTTTTCTTATTTCTCATCAATTTTCCAGCCAAGTTTTAAGATAAGCTTAACTGTTTCCATAGCTGTATTCCTGTCGTATTCCTTTTCGTTTTCAGGTAGCTCGTCATAATCAACCAGACAGGGATGTTTTTTATTGGAGTCATCACGTTGCGGGCCGTAGGTCCAGCCTTCTTTTATGCGACCTAAAGCCCAATTGTCGTGCACATTGCGAGCGAGCTGCTCAACAAGTTGGTTCATCTCCTTCGGAAGCTGAATATCAGAGGTATCGATTGGTTTAGGATTGTATCCGGCAACGCCAACATCCTCCAAAAAATCGCATCTTACTTCCTTAAGCAAAGCTATAGTATAATCTTTAAGTATGCCTTTGTAGTTTGTCACATCTTCGTGGTTGGTCTTCGTCAGCCGTTCCCAGAGGTTGATTCTAACCGCCTTGTCATAGGCGAGATGCATTTCGTCGCGCTTGCTTTCGGTGAGCTGCTCGCCACGTCGCCTGTTGTCGATGATGTCTTCAAACCTCCTCGGGTCGCCAAAGGCCGCTTTTTCCCATAATTCCTTGAGAAAAGCCAGATATTCCTCTTCAATCAGCGACGGCAGTCCTATATCATATTTTCCGATATTTTCATGCTTTTCGAGAGCCTCTTTCACCAGATTACCGAAATACTTGTCGACAAGTTCATTCTCTTTTGCTATACAGATTTCTTCTATTTGTTTTGTTGTCATGAGATTTATTTGATATTGAGGTGCAAAATTATTGAATTGTTTTTAAAAAAGCAACAATTTTTTTATCAAACAGTTAATTATTTTAGTCATTTTATGGATATAATATCCGATTCGCCGCAAGGCATGACTATGATTGTGTTATTCAACTCAAATTCTGAATACAATTGATATTTTTGCTTTTGCCATTCGAGTGGAATAAACGCCGAAACAAACCCTTCTTCGTTTGAAACCGTTTCGACACCTTCAATATGTACCAAGGCATTGTTGACATACTCTTCTTTTGTCGAATTATAGATATAAAAATGGATATCACCATAAACTCTCGGGTCGCGCCTTATGTCAAGAGCAACACTTTTCGACAAGTTCAGCGTAGTGTCGACATCAAAAAAATCGTGGCACGAAACGGTGAACTGTGCCTGTTTTTTCAAGAAACGGTGCGGGATGTTGGTGAAAACAACAGTCGAGTAAATCGTTCGGATGGTGTCGGTCTTCATCTCATTATCGAGAATCATGGTGACGACTGCGTTTTTCAACGGCGGCAGGTTCTCGTTGTGCTTGGACACTTCCTTAAGGCTGATTTTCACATCTACAGGCCGGCTGTTCAACCAAACACCGAATAATGACGCCACCGCCAACATGGTTGCAGCGGTATATGCCGCGATTTTCGTAACAAGCTGTCGTTTATGCCGTTGCCAAATAGTATCAAACTCAACGCCGAGCAGTTTGGAGATTAGCTGCACGTAAGCGCGTTCGCGGTTGAGCCAAGGGCGACGGTATATCTTTTCATGAATGTTTGCACCAAGAATCTCAGGCAGGCCAAGCTTTTCGACAATAGGGTTAAAGCACTCTGTTTCGGGATTTCCGCTATGCGGTTTGCCATCGACAATGAAAAAATGTATGTTTTCGGTGCGCCCGAGACTGTAGAAAAACTCAATCTCTTTACCGACCCACTCGGATTTTGCTGAATGAGGAGAGCAAATGACGATAAGATGCCTTGACGAGCGCAGGCGTTCTTGCAGTTCTTCGGTGAGACCTCCCGGCTGGATGTCGGTAGGAGCAAAAAACACCGGTTTTATTGGGTTTCGCGGCAAATTATGCTCACTGCACAAGGTCGCCGGAAGTCTGTAATGCTCCAGCCGCTTTTGCAGTCGCTTGCCCCACTCGATGTCGTGCGACGAGTAGGAAATGAAGGCGAAATATTTGAAGCTACCTGACATGGTTATTTCTTTTTGGATTTTTGGAGTTTTTGCTCGACTTCGGAGATTTTGGATTTTACTTTTATTGTTTGAGGATGCTCTTCGCCAAAAAGATTTCTGTAAACACCCAAAGATTCCTCATAATACTCAAGTGCTTTATCATATCTCTCAAATCTATAATTTATATCTCCCAAATTACAATAGCAAACAGCTGCTTCAGGGTTATTGTCGTTTTGTATAGAATGATATATTATATAAGCCTTTTCGTAATACTCTAGTGCTTTTTCGTAATTGCCTTTTTTATTATTAGCAGCGCCTAAATTATTGTAACATAAGGCTACATCGGGATAATTTTCTCCAAGTAATCCGATATTAGTATTTAAAGCTTCTTCAAAACAAGTCAAAGCTTTATCAAATTTATTTTGAGCCACATAAACGTTACCTAAGATATTTTTGGCTTTTGCAACAAACATACTGTTTTCGCCATTTACGTTGATATAAACATCTACTGCATTTTTACTATAATTAAAGGCTTTCTCGTAGTCGCCTTTTTTAAGATAAATAGCAGCAATATTGTTGTACGACATGGCAACATCATTATTGTCTTTCCCAAAGATCGCCTCTCGTATAGCCAACGCTTTTTCATGATATTCAAGGGCTTCGTCGAATTCTTCCTTGTTTCTATATATTTCTCCAATATTATTGTAAATCAGGGCAATGTTAGGATTATTCTCTGTACCAAAGATTTTTTCCATCATATTTAATGCTATTTGATAATGTTTCATAGCATTAGTATACTCTCCAATATTGTTATAATAGAATCCAAGATTATTATGGGCAAAAGCATTGTTAATATAGTTTTCTCCATATATCTTTTCCTGTAATGACAGGGCTTTTTCGGCATATTCGATTGCCAAGCGATTATCGCCGGTATAACCATATGCAAGTCCCATTATATTATATAAGAAGGTATAATTAGGGTGATCGGGTTGTAAGTGTTTGTCAAAAATATTCTTCGCTTTATTGCAAATATCCAGCATACCGACAAAATTGCCCTGTTTCATATAAACTGAGCAAATGTTTATGTAAATAACACCAATATACGGATAATCTTCTCCATATAGATCCTTAAATATACCTAATGATTTGTTGAAATACTCTAATGCATTTGCCAATTCACCATTACTATAATAGCACAACGCTAAATTGTCATATGTTTTCCCTAAAATTTCGTTATTGTTCCCTGTCATTTTGTCGATATACGACAAGGCTTTATCAAAAGCGACTTTAGCATCTTCGTATACGCCTTTATCTATGTTAACCAAGCCAAGGTTACTATAAATGGAAGCATAAGCCTCACAATAGCTTTGCGCCAATGTATCTTCTTTAGCAAGTGCTATGTTTATATATTCCAGTGATTTATCATAATTACCTAATAATTTATACAACAAGCTATAAGCAGTATATGCTTCCAATAACGACTTATCGTCTTTTATATTATTGTCGTCCATATATTGGATAACATCACCGATAAACGATAAGGCCTTATTGTAATCACCGAGAAACTCTGAAACAAACATGGCAGTCTCCATTTGCCATCCCATATTACCTTTATCTAACAAAGTTCTCTCTTCTAAATAATAAGCCGCCGAGTCATTCTTGTGTTCCATCTTGTAGATTTCAAACAGATTGTAATAGTCATTTGCCAAATCGTCACGCTCTTTAAGTGCAAGAGCTTCACTTTTTTCGAGCTTTTTATTCCTCTTTGTCAGCTCATCGCGCTCTTTTGCATTTGCCTCATTTATTTTCTGGCCTTCACCAACTCGCCCTTTAAAATATAAGCCTTTATCTGGCGGTCAAAATCGTCCATCTGATCAAAGTCTATCTTCGAATAACGCTCAACCATCTCCTCTACCAGCTGTTGACTTTCCATCTGCATGTCAGCAATCTCTTGAAGACGTCTCCCGTATTCTTCTTCTGTAATCTTATTTTCTTCCTTAAGTTGCTTCACTTCTGCACGGAGTTTTCTTATCATCTCATTCTGTGCTGCATTGATTTTGGCAAAGTTCTCCATCCTCTCCTCAATCTGCTGATCTTTGGTCTCAAGAGCTATCACAAGCTTGTTTTTCGAATAGTTGTACTGTTTCGAGAGAACATCCGGATCAATGAGGACATAGCCATTTTTGGCAACGCTCTCGAGATAATATGTCTGGTCGGGCATCGGAAACGAGAAGTCACCGCGTTTGTCGCTCATCACTTCGTTTCGATCTTTAACTTTGACAACAACTTCGCTTAAAGGTGTGCCTGGGATAAGATTGCCATCGTTGTCTAGACGGCCTTTGGTCTTGACGTAACCTTTCTGGGTTTGAGCAAAAATTACAGTTGTAAAACATAATGTTAGCGCAACAAACAGTAGTTTTTTCATAGTAGTTAGTTTTATGATAAGCTTAGTATTCCTTTTGTATCCATATTCCCATAATTGGGTCCGATAACTTTATCTCTTTGTTTTCTTCCAAAATTAACTCCTTGTCAATCAATGATTTGCGAATAATAGCAATATTCGCTGACGAGTTAAGTTTATAGGATTCAATAATATTTGCCGATGAAAAACCGGTATGCACCCCATCGGCGACAGCTCGCAAGAAATTCATCTGGTAAGCGGTCAGGTTCTCTGTCTTGCTTTCGAACACATCGCGACACTGGTCGATAAGCTCATTCAATGCGTCGGTTAGTATATCGTCACTAACCACTCTTTCTGTTCGCTGAAAAACATACCACGACAGCTGTTGCACATACGATGAGTTTCCATCAACTTTCCCTACAATCCATTCAGCCTGTTTGTCAGTGATATATTTATCATCCGCTCTGAATTTTTCTGTAATATATTTTACCCAATACTCGACCGGAATTCTTTGCAAATAAATAATGTCCCCAAATTTGTAAAAAGGTTTTGACGTGTCATCAAAAAGCGATTCCATCATATGCATTTTGCTTCCGAATAGACAATATGATGCCATCTCATGATGCTGCCAAATCGAACGAAGTTGTGTTTGAAACCGAAGAGAATCCTGAAACTTTCCTATTTGCTGAAACTCGTCGATGCAAACCATCACCCGAATGTTTTTCTTTTTTGCAATCTTTTCGGGCAGTTGCAGCAAATCTTCCATTGAGTTCTCCTTTTGTTTGAACTGCAGTTTAAACGACATTTCCCCCGACATGTCCGCAGATGCATCGACGCCAAAACTCAAGCGGCTCAAAAATGCCTTGGCATTATCAAACCATTCTTCCATTTTGTTTGAAGTCTGCGTCAGAACAGCCGAAGCATATCTCTCGCAAAAATCATCGGCGCAACGACATTGATGCACATCAACATACACTATTTTCAAATCATCACCTTCGGCTATTGCCTTTGCTTTCTTCACCAACGATGTCTTACCCCACCGGCGCGGAGACATGATGAAGGTATTCACTCCATACTTAAAGTTAGACACTAGTTTTTCAGTCTCTTTTTCCCTATCGGTAAAGGCGTCGCCGCTCACTGTTTTCCCAAATACAAAAGGCGTTTTCATGATGTAATAACATTATTACTAATTAATTTATTACTAATAATTTTGTTGCAAAGATACACGTTTTTTTTATTACATGCAACT
>CAJOEP010000056.1 GCA_905233445.1 uncultured Bacteroidales bacterium
GTTTGATGGTCCTTTCGATTATGCTCAAATCATGGATAAACTGGTGGTGAAGGTGCGTGAAGTGAATCCCGAGATGATAGAAAAGGTGAAGTCGGTTATCGAGGAGTGTCTGCCCGACCGGAAAAACATAGAGGTGACGCCATATACCGAATTGGTCAAGGAAGAATATTCCTACACTTACCAGATGCGCCGTGCTTTCACGATGGGAGCCTTGTTTGCTATGGCCATCGCCTTGGTTGGTCTGATTGGCTTTGTCCGCGACGAGTCCAACCGCCGTAGCAAGGAAGTTGCCATCCGCAAGGTGAACGGCGCAGTGACGGGCGAAATCATCCGCATGTTCGTGGTGGACGTGCTGAAACTGGCGGTGATTGCCGCCTTAATCGGTGTGGCCATCGCCTATTTCATCTCCGATAAATGGCTGGAGCTGTTCGCCATGCGCATCGGCCTATCGCCTTTGTATTTCATCATCGGAGCCGTTGTGGTGCTTCTCGTGGTGACGGTTGTAGTCGTTTTGAGCAGCAACCGTGTGGCAAGGATGAATCCAGTTAAATCATTAAAGAACAATTAAAAACATAAAATATCATGGCACGCTTATTCAAAAAAGGAAAAACAGCATTGGCATCGTCAGTGCTGAATATATTAGGCTTGACGGCAGCCTTCGCCGCACTCTACATCATCCTCGTGCAGGTACACCATGACCTCACCTACAACAAGGGGCTTAAGGACAGCGACAGGATTTATGTCCTTACCATGCCAGACCGGTTTTCAAATAATGTCTATTCGACCTATGTCAATCGACCGATGTCGGAAGCTATCATCGATGCTGTCCCAAGCGTTGAGGCGGGTGGCTGCGCTGCCAATTTAGGGAGCAACGAGGTTTCCGTACGCTCGGGCGAAGGACAATCGTCGGTTGAATTGAGAGTCACCAGTTTCTCCAAGCCCGCCATCGACGTGTTCGGATTTGAACTTGTTGCCGGCAATTTGGACAATTGGATTAGCAACACGGATGCGGTTATGTCCGAGTCGGCGGCAAAACGCTTGGGCGTGCAGGTGGGCGATCATTTCCAATATGGCTACTGGAATTGGACTGATGTCACGGTAGCGGCCATCTACAAGGATATGCCTGTCAACAGCGACCTTTCCTCCATCGACTTTATTCTGAATCTCGGCGATGTGGGTATGGACGATTGGAGCCAATGGGGCTGGAATTATTTCATAAAACTCGCAAAAGGCACTGACCCAAAAGAGTTCGAGGAGATTGCACATAAAGTCGCTTTTGACCTATTTATGAAAGCATTCGACATTGACGACAGCAATATGACCGAAAAAAAAGCAGCGGATATTGAGGAATATAAAAAAATGATGTCGCCTCATCTTATGTTGTTGACCGACAACTATTTTGCCGAAAATGTCGGGCATCCAGGCAAGTCGGGTGACCGTACCACGACCATCACCCTGCTCGTCATCGCCATTTTCGTGATGCTCATCGCCTTCATCAACTACATCAACTTTTTCTTCGCCATGGTGCCGCTGCGCCTAAAGAGCATCAACACCCGCAAGATATTGGGCAGCAGTCGTTTCCAGTTGGTAATGTCATCGGTAGGCGAGTCGGTGCTGATGGTGGTCATTGCCTTGGGTCTGGCGGCGGCTGTGGTTACACTGTTCAGGCAATCCACCTTGGCTGCGCTGATTGACACTCCGTTGAATTTCGACAAAAACATGGGTATTGTGGCTTTGACCATCGGTTTGGCACTGCTCATCTCGGTGCTGGCCAGCCTTTATCCGGCCTTGTTCTCAACTTCGATCAATCCTGCCTTCGCCTTGAAGGGCACACTTGGCACTACTCAAAAAGGCAAGGCATTCCGCATCGGCTTGATTGGTTTGCAGTTCACTGTTTCCATCGTGTTGATTATCTGCGCTATATTTGTCCATCAGCAACGCAGTTTCATGATGGAGCACGATTTAGGCTTCAATCAGGAATACCTGCTTCAGTCGCATGTGACATGGGATCTTGCCAACAACCGTGAAACTGTCGAGAGTCGGCTGAAATCCGATGCTGCCATTAAGGACATTGCCTGGGGCGATGGCCCGTTTGTGGCCAACAACCGCCATATGGCATGGAATCGTCCGTTCAAAGATGGAGATGTATCATGGCAGGTCTATCCCGTCTCGTGGAACTTCCTGCGTTTCATGGGCATCGACATCGTGGAAGGTCGCGACTTTACTCCCGCCGACGAACAATCGGAAAACGGAGTCTATATCATCAACGAGACGGCGCAGAAAACGTACGGCATCACCACTGAAGACGAAATCAAGGGCCATAAGGACGGCATGGCCGAGATTGCGGGTGTTTGCAAGGATTTCAATTTCTCTCCTTTACGCGAAAAGATTGAGCCTTTCGCTTTCTATGTGTATGGCAAGGAGCCGTGGAGTCCGTGCATGAGGCTGTTCATTCGTACTGAAGCTGGTGTTGACACGCAAGCGTTGATGGAACGCTCAATAAAAACCCTCAACGACCTCGACCCGACATTAGGCGACGGTTTTTCGGTTTGGATGCGTCCGTTTGAACAAGCCATTGAGAACCAATACAAAAAGGAGCAAAACCTCTCGAAGTTGGTCACTCTGTTCACGATTTTGGCCATTGTCATCTCGCTGATGGGCGTGTTCGGCTTGGTGATGTTCGAGACGGAGCACCGCCGCAAGGAAATCGGCATCCGTCGTGTGCATGGCGCCACGGTGCAGCAGATCCTGGCGATGTTCAATTCGCGCTTCGTGAAGATTGTGTTGGTGTGCTTCATCATTGCCGTACCCGTGAGCATCGTCATCATGCGGCGCTATCTGGAGGGCTTTGCCTATCAGGTTCCACTGCATGTTTGGGTGTTTGCACTTGCGTTGTTGGCCGTCTTGGCGGTCACGATAGCAGTAGTCACCTTGCGCAGTCTGCGGGCGGCTACGATGAATCCGGTGAAGTCGTTGAGGACGGAGTGAAAATACCAGAAAAACTACATCGGCCTGAACACAATCTTTTTGTTTGGAAGATCTCTTTCACGGAGGTACATCAACAGATACACTGGAAGATATATGGTTCTGCCGAGGATTTCAATGTTCTTTGTCGTATATACAAAAGCCTCTTTTATCGCATATTCCTCGTTTTTCATCACATTGCAAAGGGCGTTATGCCGTTTGTAATCCTTCCCTGATTTGATTTCTATCGGGAGAGCCTGATTGTCGTGTTCAATGACGAAATCGAGTTCTCCCTGCTTTTTACTGTTGAAATAGTAAAGGTCGTAACCATGTGAACGCAGTTCTTGTGCGGCAAAATTCTCAAAAACGGCACCAAAGTTCGCATTGATTTCTCCAATTATGACATTGAGTTGAAAACTGGATGAGTACATGCAGGATAGCAAGCCAACATCATTAAGAAACAATTTGAACAAGTTGCGTTGTTCATTGAGTTTCAACGGCACACAGGGTTTGTCAACATTATATGTGGGTATGGCAACGCCCGCATCGGTCAGCCAAAGGAAGCTGTTCTCATACTTTTCGAATTTTGCTCTGTCGTTCAGCGATTTTAGTATAAATCTCTTGTTTTGGGCATTGAGTTCCGAAGGAATCCTGTCAAAAATCTCTTTGATGAACAGCTTGTTGTCAGCATATTTAACAATGTCTTTTTTATACAGTTTCAGGATGTTCTCCTGCTCACGTCGGAAATCCTGCATATTGTTGGTTTCCAAATATTTCGCTACAACAGCTGGCATTCCTCCAATCACAAGATATAAACGAAGCAACTCCATCATCTTCTCATGAACGACAGAATCGATGGGATT
>CAJOEP010000057.1 GCA_905233445.1 uncultured Bacteroidales bacterium
GCACAATCGTCTGATATATAAAGGATTACGTCTGTTCCGCGACCGCCTTTTGCGATAGGATTCATCGTGTACTCAGGCGAGCCGTCGCACTCCCAAATCACGCCTTTTTCGTCGTCTTTCTGAGTGTAAGACTTAGTAATCAGCGACACTTTCGACGACACCATGAAAGCGGAGTAGAAGCCCAAGCCAAAATGTCCGATGATGTTGGCAGCCTCAGCCTCGCTGTTGGTCTTGAATTTCTCCACGAACTCTGTGGCGCCTGAGAAAGCGATCTGGTTGATGTATTTGTCAACTTCATCCTCGGTCATTCCGATGCCGTTGTCGCGCACGGTGATGGTCTTTTTCTTCTTATCGACCTCCACTTTGATGGTCAAATCGCCCAGCTCGCCGTTGAATTCGCCTGCAGATGCAAGGGTTTTCAGCTTTTGTGTCGCATCCACAGCGTTACTGATTATCTCACGTAAAAATATCTCGTTTTCCGAGTATAAAAACTTTTTGATTACCGGAAAAATGTTTTCCGTCTTGACTCCAATTGATCCGTTTCTCATATTTTTTATTTTAATTTGTTTTCTGTTTTGTCGCCCTAACGGGCTTTGTTTTTGTTCCTTTTCCCTTGATGGAAAAGGAACCGAAAAGATCAAGAGCGAAAATAAGCTCTAACCGCACTTTTCGCTCAGGCCCGTGCTGTAAACCCTGTGGGGCAAAGCCATATGGGACAATCCTTTACCTCATGAAGCCTACGGCTTCATTGGTTAATCGCTTCGCGGTGCGGGGGGATGAAAAATCCGGCGGTTCGAGCTTTCGGATTTTTCTTGACTTTTTGGTTACTTTTTTGTCAAGAAAAAAGTAACAAGAAACCTCCGTCAGCAGGACGATTATATCAAATATTATGCCATATATTTATTTCTGCCAAATTGTCACTTGTGTATATTTTTTGTACTTTTGCAAAAAAGAAATTCTAATGGAAAAATTCTTCGAAAAACTCGATTCGGCACTCAAAAACAATGCGATTGTAAAGATGACGTTGTCAAAACCAGTGTCAAAAAATAATGAGTTGAAAAATATCTACATCAAGCCTATTCTATTGAAAGACAATAAGATGTATCAGTTTACCTATCGTTATGAGCGTCGCGACGAGACGAAGAATTTTGACGCCCGACAAACTTTGCAACAGGTAAAAAATCTTGTCCATGAAGTTTTTCAAAATGTATCGCTTTTCACCTTGACGGAAGACGTGACGCTGCTTGTCAGCAAGAAAGGCAAACCTACGCTGATGTGTAAGAAAATCAACGAAAACCGTGATGTTGACTTGAGTCATGATCATGAAAAACAGCGTCTGATTGACCCGACAAATCCTTGGTGGTTTTTGCTTGGCCTGACATCGCGTGACGGCAAGGTTCTCGCCGACATGCAGCATAAGTTCAAGCAGATCTGCAAATACGTTGAAATCGTTGATGGCGTTATGCGCCAGACTAAGTTCGATGACGAGATTCATATTGCCGACATGGGGGCAGGGAAGGGCTACCTGACATTCGCGTTATACGAGTCTCTTACAACACATTACGACAAGAAAATCGTGATGGAAGGGGTGGAGATTCGTAAAGATTTAGTTTTGAAAATCAATGATATAATTGAAAAATGTAAAGACGCACGGCCGTGCGTCTCAACAATACGTTTCATTGAAAATTCAATTGAAAATTATAAACCCGAGAAATTAGATGCGTTAATTGCCCTCCACGCCTGTGACACCGCCACCGACGATGCTATATTAAAAGGTATAAGGAACAATGCCAAGCTTATCATCTGCGCACCGTGCTGTCACAAACAGATACGCCGCGAGATGGAGAAATCCGGCAAGACTGATGCTATGACAAGGTTTGGTATATTCCTTGAGCGTCAATCAGTTATGATTACCGATGCGGTGCGAGCCTTGGTTTTGGAATATTGCGGCTACAAAACTCAGGTTATGGAGTTCATTGAGATTGACAACACCCCGAAAAACGTGCTTCTTGTCGGAAGAAAGAGCGACAAACCTGTTGATAAGGATGCGATTGCAAAGCAGATCAGGGGTTTGTTGGAGCAATATGGCATAGTTGAACATTATCTGTGGCGTAATCTTTGGAGAAATTCAGTTAATGGGTGGTAATATGGCAAAAAGTAAAAAACAACCAAAAATTAGCCGCAGTATTGAAATTTTTAATAATTTTGCAAATGTAATAAGTGATAAGGTCATGTCATCATCCATAATTGATAAAATAGAATACCTCGTGTTACTGGTGGCAGCGTTTGCCCATCAAAGTAATGTGTCGGAGTCACAAGCCTACCGCTATCTCAACCAATATGGTGCGTTGACATTATGTGAAAAGCATTATGGCATCATGCATACATTGTCACTCGACGAGAACATCCAAACCCTGCACGATTATTGTCAGCGAAAAGGAGGTAAGCTATGAAACTTTATCACGGCTCCACTGTAAACATTGAGAAAATCGATCTCGCCAAATCTAAACCGAACAAGGATTTTGGTCCAGCATTCTATCTGTCAGTCGATGAACAGCAGGCTTTGGAATTAGCGCAATTCAGAGCCGAGTTTGAAGAAACCGACCACATTGTAAATGTTTTTGAATTTGATGAAAATCTCTTCAAACAATTCCGTTACAAACGTTTCGAGGAATACACCGAGGAGTGGGCACACTTTGTTTACGATCATCGCACCGATCCACAAGGTCGTACTCTTCACGACTATGATATCGTTTATGGTCCGATAGCCAACGACCGCATTGGCGCACAAATTACTCGCTTTAAGCAAGGATACATCACTTTCGATGAGTTCCTGAAACGAATTCATTACATCAAAGGCATTACTTTCCAATACGCATTTTGTACACAAATGGCTGTTGACAAACTGATAAAGCTATGAACGTATCGCAGGCAGAATTTCAAAACATGAAGGAGGAAATCGTTAAGGACATGATTTCCCGATTGATGGATGAGCGTGGTCTCTCAATGCAGCAGGCTTTTGATGTCGTTTACACTTCACGTTTGTTTGAGAAACTTGACAATCCAGCTACTGGTCTTTATTTCCAATCTTCGGGATATGTTTATAGCTTCCTGCAAGATGAATTAGACAAGTAGCCTTATATAAAATCCTTTCACATTTCTTGACCAATATGGCATCGGGGAGCATTATTTGTGGAAGAATTTGTTTCGCTCTCCGTCATTTCGATAAATTTTTTCACTTTTTTTGTTTATCAAATTGATTTTATTTGTAATTTTGCGGCGTCAAACACCGGAGCCCTTTAAGACTGGGTTGGGTGGGAGACAGACATATTGGAAAAGACGTTGTTCTAACGTTTTATCTGCGGCTATTAGAATCTCGCAAATTCAAAGCCATCCGCACGATAAAGCAATTGATGACGTCCATTGGGTTTTGTATTGTATTAGGGTGTCGCCCTGACATCTATTAATATATGCAAATCTGCGTGGGCATCGGTGTTGCTAATCCTCGGATGGTAGGC
>CAJOEP010000058.1 GCA_905233445.1 uncultured Bacteroidales bacterium
GCCAATGCCCTTACTGATGAAGATATTGCCAATGACTTTGCCATAATTCAAGAACTTGGATGTAATTTCGTTCGTCTCGCACACTATCCACATCCTAAAGAAGTTTATGACTGGTGCGATAGGCTTGGAATCATTGTCCAAACCGAAGTTCCTTGTGTAAACAGATTCCAAAATACATTACCACAGGATTATTATGACCATCTATATATTCAATATGAGGATATGGTAAGACAGCATTACAATCATCCTTGTATTATGTTCTGGGGACTTTTCAATGAGGCAACTACTGATGATACTTCAATTGCCAAACCAAGACTTGAAGATTATAGGACATATATTAAGAATATTGATCCGGAACGTTGGGTTGGTTATGTTGTAAGTCATAGTTCATCAAATCCAAGTAGTTTGATGGGCAATCCTAATATGGATTGGTTTGGATGTAATATTTACGTTGGTTGGTATATTAGCCCAGATATAAATGACCCAACATACCAATTGAATACACGTAAAACTAACATCATTACGAACTTACATAAACCATTGGCATTTTCTGAATATGGTTGCGGTGGCACACAAAGCTGTCACTCTGATGACTTTATGACAACAACAACAAGGGGTAACAACCCAAGACACGACATTGAATATCAGATGTGGTTGCATGAAGGACATATTGCTGCTATTAAGAATTTCCCGGAACTTTTGTTCACATCTCAATGGCAATTATTTGATATAGCAGTATCCAGCAGAAAGGAAGGTTATACAATATGTATTGATGGAGTAAACGCTTCGACAGATGATAATCTAAAATATTTGAACAACAAGGGACTTGTTGAAAGAGACCACAAGACGAAGAAGGATCCATTCTATCTGTACAAGGCTTGGTGGAATCAGGATGACAAATTCGTACACATTTGCGGAAAGGATTATGAAAAGTTGACGGGCAGAGCAATAAAGTGCTATACAAACGATGGTGATGAATTGACACTTTTCGTAAACAATGTAGCGATTGAAACAGTCACGGTTGTAAACAATATTGCGACATTCACAGCAAGAGATTTCAATCAAAGTGATGTGATTAGAGTAAATGGCGCAACAACACACGATGCATTTACTTTCACTAATGACTTCATAACCGACGGCGATTGGGACGAGGCTGCCAACTGGCGCGATAATGCGGTACCTGCTCCTGGCAGTGATGTGGTCATCAGAGCTGAATGTACAATTCCGAATGGAGTCGTAATCCAAACAAACAGTATCACTCTTGGTGAAAACGGCAGTCTTACTATTGCCGACGGCGGTCAGTTTGTCAGCAACAGCGCAGTGAACGCCACAGTTGAGAAGAACATAGCAGCCTACACGATAATTCAAAATCAAGGCGAGTCACTTACCGACGGCTGGTATTTCATTGCTTCGCCTGTAAATGATGCTGCTTTCCCATCTGGCACTTACAATGACCAGGATATTTTCCAATTAGATTGGGACAACCACTTATGGCTCAACCTCCAAAACTCTGAGAACAGCTCATTGTTAGCAAATGGTTTCCAACGTGGCACCGGTTACCTTTACGCAAGTAAAGAAGATAAAACCCTTAGCGTGGCTGGTGAAATTCAGCCTCTTTCCAACGATGATAACGCCACTGTAACTCTTACAAAAACTGGTTGGAACCTGATTGGCAACCCGCTTACATGCAAGGTTACAGTAGATTGCGCATATAGTGAGTTAAATAATGGTTCTTCAGTAACAAACAAAGCTGCCGGCAATACTATTAATCCTTTCCAGGGTATAGCAGTATATAGTGAAAATGGTAATGAGAAAATTACATTCACTAAAGCCACCACACAGAATGCTGTCGCTCCAAGCAACAACATCTCATTGCAGATGACATTAGCTAAGACAAACACCTCAAGAGGCGAGGTTTCCACTAAGGTTGTCGACAATGCCGTTGTGAGCTTCAGCGAAAGCAAGGGCATGCCTAAATTCAACATGCTTGGCGGCAATGCAAAACTCTACATTCCTCAAAATGATGAGGAATATGCGATTGTGTTCTCCGACCGCATGGGTGATTTGCCTCTGAATTTCAAGACCAATGAGGTTGGTACATATACCATCACGGTAGAGACGTGCCATGGCGCGTCTCTACAGGGTGTACACCTGATTGATATGTTAGAAGAGAAAGACATTGATTTGGGCGAAAACCACACATATACATTTATCGGCTCACCTGCCAATAGGACAGCGAGGTTCAAGATTGTGTTCAAGAACAACGATAACGCGAACGATATCTTCGCATACCAGAGCGGCAGCGACATCGTCGTTACAGGCGAAGGCGAGCTTCAGATCTTCGACGTGATGGGACGCTTGGTCTTTACGCAGTGCATCAACGGTATAGAGACGATGAGCTCATCGTCTCTACAGAACGGTGTTTATATATTAAAATTGAATGGAAAGACACAGAAGATAGTGGTTAGATAAGGAAACTCAAAATGATTAAGTTGAATCTTTAATAAAGTACAAACACGATGAAAAATATATTATTAGCGATCGGGATAGTAATGATGATGGGATTCGCAGCCGATGCTCAGGATAGTTTCTTCAAATGGAATGATGTGGACAACGAGGTCTATAGAGATATCACTAACGGCTCAGGTGGTTCTTTCATTTTACCGGTATACCACGGGTCAGAGACCGATGAGAGCGCTCCTCTCGGCAGTGGCCTCTTAATCCTCACTGCCCTTGGTGCCGGCTACACTGTCTATCGCAAGAAGAACAACAAAAATAATTAGCAGTTTGCAGTTGGCAGTTTGCAGTTATCCAACTGGTAACTGCCAACTGCTAACTCCAAAACAAAAAAGGATGTCGATTGACATCCTTTTTTGTTTTGTCGGGGTAGCAGGATTCGAACCTGCGACCCCCTGCTCCCAAAGCAGGTGCGCTAGCCGGACTGCGCTATGCCCCGATAATATCCGGCGGAGAAGGGGGGATTCGAACCCCCGGTAGCCTTAGGGGCTACGACAGTTTAGCAAACTGTTGGTTTCAGCCACTCACCCACCTCTCCAGTTTTCTGTGGCTTTGAAAAATTTTTATTTTTATTTTTTTGCATTGATAATCAGAAATTTATTAACTTTGCAAAAAAGATTTTTACCATGAAAACACGCAGATTATTAGCATTTTTGCTCATTGCAACAGCTTTATTTTCAAGTTCTTGCTGCTCAAACGAAGAAAAAGAGGCTTCAAAGAAAGCCAAAAACGTCATAGTCCTGATTGGCGACGGCATGGGGCCGGCGCAGGTGTATTCACTCATCCTCACGAGCCAGGAGGAGACAGCTTTCGAGCGTTTCCCCTACTCCGGATTCTCAATCACGAAATCGGCTTCCAACGAGATAACCGATTCAGCAGCAGGCGGTACGGCCATCGCGGTAGGCAAAAAGACTAAAAACAATATGGTCGGTATGACGCCTGACAGCATACCTGTTCCAAGCATGCTTGAAATGTTTGCCGAGCGCGGCAAGAAGACCGGCGTTGTGGTGACCTGCTCGGTGACACATGCAACACCTGCCGATTTCATCGCGCATAACATCGCTCGCGGAAACAACGAAGAAATCGCCCTTGAGATAGCCAACAAGCCAATTCTCAACGTGTTGTTTGGTGGCGGAAAGAAATATTTCACTGAAAGAAAAGACGGTCTCGACCTTATAAGCAAGATGTGGGACAACGGCTGGAACATCTACGACTCGCTTTCGCAGATTGAGGACAACAGCGCAAGAACGATGGTTTTGACTTGCCGCAAGCACATGGTTAAGGCTCCGGAACGCGGCAATTTCTTACCGGAAGCCACAGCGAAGGCCATCGAGATGCTCGACAACGAAAACGGATTCTTCCTGATGGTTGAAGGCTCGCAGATCGATTTTGCATGCCACGACAACGACTCGATCACTCTCGTTGAGGAAATGAAGGATTTCAACAACACCCTTAACGTGGTCCTCGATTTCGCCGAAAAAGACGGCAACACATTGGTTGTTGTCACTGCCGACCATGAGACCGGCGGCCTCACATTCGTTGATCCTCAAGGCAAATACACGAGAACGGACTTCAAATGGAGCACAGGAAGCCACTCGGCTATATTCGTGCCGGTGTTCTCTTTCGGACCTGGCGCCGAAAAGTTTTCCGGCATAATGGATAACACCGAAATCATCAGTAAAATAATGGAAATTGCACAATAGAACAATTATTATTTAATTATTATTGAAAAATTTTTATAAAAATATTCAATATATGAAAATTAATATATATCTTTGCAGCTGATATTTAATCAGTTAGAAAACTTCTAATTTAATTTTTCATATATGAAGATTTTTATTGCAAAACTGGCTTCCAAGACCACGGCTGATGATGTAAAGCGCCTTTTTGAGCGTTTCGGCACCGTTTCCTCATGCAAGGTCATCATGGACCACGACACCAAGCGTTCAAAATGCTATGGTTTTGTGGAGATGCCATACGACAGTGAGGCTTACGTTGCGGTGGTTGAGACGAACGAAATGGAGTTTATGGGAAGCGTCATCAACGTGAAAAAGTCGAAGCCACAGCCTCCAACGAGCAAGAAATAACATCTAAGTTATTGTATTACAGGTAATTACGGAGCACAAATATTTTTTTGTGTTTTTAGATACATTTTTCAAAAAAATTTGTAATTTTGCAACCGCAAAAGCAATGGTCTGGTAGCTCAGCTGGATAGAGCAACAGCCTTCTAAGCTGTGGGTCTTGGGTTCGAATCCCAACCGGATCACTCGAGCAAACGCCTGGCCAAACAAGCCGGGCGTTTTTTGATTAACACTTAAATCGAAGAAATATGTTCCTGAAGTTACATTCTGAGAATCCCAACCAGCGTCATTTAAAGATGATAATTGACTGTTTGAACGACGACGGGGTCATCATCTTCCCTACCGACACCATATATGGTATTGGATGCAGTGTTAAAAGCAACAAAGCGTTCGAGCGCATAGCCCAGATTAAGGGCATCAGGAAGGAAAAAGCTGTTTTTTCGTTCATTTTCAATGATTTGAGTCAACTGTCGGAGTTTACGAAACCCATCAGCAACGAAGTGTTCAAATTGATGAAGCGTAATCTTCCAGGTGCTTTCACTTTCATTTTGGAGGCCAACAACAACATCCCAAAGATATTGCAGAGCAAGAGGAAGACTATAGGCATTAGAATTCCCGACCAGCCCATCATCACCAATATCGTGAAGGAGTTGGGATGTCCGATAATGACGACTTCCATTCTCGACGAGGATGAGATTTCGGGTTTTTTGACTGATCCGGAGGAGATAAACGAGCGTTATAAGGACCGTGTTGACATCATCATTGACGGTGGCATTGGTGAGAACAAGGAGAGCACCATTGTGGATTGCACTGATAATGAGATACTTATCACTCGTCAGGGCAAGGGAATTCTGGATTAAAAAATTTTAAAGTTTTTTGTTGCAGGTATTTAAAAATGTTGTATTTTTGCACTCGCAATTGTGAACAACAAATTTGCATGACTTGGTAGCTCAGCAGGTAGAGCATCACACTTTTAATGTGGGGGTCCTGGGTTCGAGCCCCAGCCAGGTCACAGGATATTTAGCCTTAAAATATTGGTTAGCAATGTTTTAAGGTTTTTTTATTGTAATTTTTGGCGTGTTTCTGGCGTGTTTTTGGCGTGTTTGGGAAGATTTTTGGCGTGTTACTAAAAATGCCACCTTCAGACAGGGTGTCCAAAGGCGGCAAGTGACTTAAAAATTTCATTTCTGAAATTCGAGGGCAAAGATACAAAATTTATGGATAAGCAGTGCTTATTTTTTTATTCGAGACGGTAATATCCGAGATACTCGGAGTTGGTGATGAGCTTGTTGTCGGCGGAGCGCATAGCGAACCAGGCATGGATGTGGTTACCTGCCCAGATGTCTGGCAAACGGACATGAGTTGTTCCGTATGAACGGATGAAGCCGTTGAGGTCGAAAAAGACTTCTTGCCTTTCTACGTTGTAGCATAAGAAAACAGGAATGTCGAGATCAGTTTCATTGACGTACATAATCTGTACTGATGGTGGTGTGAGGATGCCTTTGGAAAGTACTATTTTTGAGTAATCGATAGTGTAGTCTGGAGCATCCCCTATTGCGTTGTTGACCATCTGACGGACTGCGTAGTTGAACGGTGATTGCTTCTTCGCCACGTCTTTGAGACCGAGGTTGATGAACTGAAGCGCTTGCTTCATGAACTTTTGAGCGATGTCCATTTTATGACGCTGCTCGAGCTGTTTTTCTGTCTTGGGGTTCTTGACGTGCTGAGCGAGGCCACGCATATAGGCTTCACCTTTCCAGCTGCTGCCTACCACGGTGCCGACCTTGCCGTTGAAACCTCCCAAGATACCTTGTTTAATTGTTCCCATAATATTGTATTGTTTAATTGTTAATCATCATTGATGTTCG
>CAJOEP010000059.1 GCA_905233445.1 uncultured Bacteroidales bacterium
GTGCTCGTTAACAAGTTCTTAATCAACTACTTCGAGACTATCGTCGACTATAACTTCACAGCTAATGTGGAGAAAGAATTCGATAAGATTGCCGAAGGTCGTTGCGAGTGGAACAAGATGATTAAGGATTTCTACAAAGACTTCCACAAGACAATCACCGAAACATCAGATAATTCAGGCAAATTCAGCGGCGAGAAGCTTCTTGGCGTTGACCCTGTGTCAGGCAAGAACGTCTACGTGAAAATCGGTCGTTTCGGTCCTGTGGCACAGATCGGCGACACTGAGTCGGAGGAGAAGCCAAAGTTCGCAGGCTTACACAAAGACCAGAGCATCGAGACAATCACCTTGGACGAGGTCTTGGATTTGTTCGCATTCCCACGCTCATTAGGCGAATACGAAGATGCTGAGATTCAGGTTGCAATCGGTCGTTTCGGTCCGTATTTGAAGCATAAGAACGCTTTCTACAGCCTCTCGAAGCTCGATGACCCGTCGTTGGTGACATTCCAGCGCGCCATCGAAATCATCGAGAGCAAGCGCAAATCGGATGCTGACAACGTGGTCGCCACCTTCCCGGAAGACAAAGATATGTTGGTACTCCGTGGCCGTTTCGGAATTTACATTTCCTACAAAAAGGCTAATTATAAGATTCCACGCAACTACGACGCAAACAACTTGACATATCAGGATTGCTTGGACATCGTGAACAATCCGGATAATGCTTCGAAGAAGAGAGGGAAGAAATAACCTGTACGGATAACGCTGCGTTATCCGTACGGGATGACAAAAAAGGAAACGAAAAAATTCGTTTCCTTTTTTAATTCTGAACAATAATATAATCACAAACCAAGTATCGCAACCATCTCAGCAGGTGTCACCACAAACGGCTTTTTAGGGAAATGCTTGTTATTTTTTGCCATATCTAACTTCATTAATAATTTCATTAATCTCGTCCAATGAAAGGTCTTGTAATCCTGCATCAGCAGCATCCATTCTCATTCTTTCAAAGGCAAGTCTTGCTTTTCTGCGCACTTCCTCCTCGGAATCGGTCCTGATTTCGAAAGGAATACGACATTCCCTAACAACAGTTTTCATAAACACAATCAAAGCTGAAGTGGTATTGAGTCCAACCTCATCGCAGATTGTATCAAAACGCTGTTTCAAGTTGCTGTCAACTCTTATTGACATTGTTGTTTGTGGCATAATACTTTACATTTTATATTATTTGTAATGCAAAAATTATTGGTTAATGGAATAATTGCGCTTGTTATTATTTTGTGCCTGTGGTTATTTACACGAAAGAGATATTCAAAGAAAGCCTCGTCATATAATCAGTTTAAGCAAACCGACATTTACAAGCTGATGCACGAAAAAGGTTATTATTCGGCGAACAAAAAGCCGGTTTTTGAAGCTGTTAACGAGCAGGAAACCAATGAGTTAAGCGAAACGGTTTTGAAAATCTTCGCTTCATTTTCCAATTTTTTGAAGAAGTCAGATTTGAATGAGAAAGATTTGCAGTTCTGCTGTTTAGTGAAATCTCGCTTAACGACATTGGAGTTGTCAGAGATTTATTGCGTTTCGCAAAGCGCCATCTTCAAAAGGAAGCAGAAAATAAAGGAATTGCTGGGGTTTAAGTCCGACAAAAGGACTTTGGATGCGATTTTTGAGGGGTTTTAATGGTTTATCTCAATCTCTAATTGACCCCAATCCAGCGTATTATTCAACAATTCATTGTAGTGGCACATGTTTTCATTGGTGATTTTCTCACCATTGACTGACGTGATGATGTCGCCAAATCTCAGAGTGTTTTTATCATCAACGATGCGGCTGACAATCATAAGACCATCGTTTGTCGCGAGAACCTTGTATGGTTGATCTATATTAAACTTGTTTTCTTTGACATCACGAGGTTTATAATACAACACATTTTTTACACGATCATAGAACCAGTCGAATCGTTGGATAAACTGCATGCCCATGTTACCAACCACTATATCAGGAATATACATTACCGTGGCTTTGAAATCTTCGTCACCGAGAGTAACTGTTTCATCAGGTCTTATAATCATCTCGTCAACTGCTGCTATTCCTGATGTGGCAATACCAAATGCTCCTTCCAGAATTATATCGCCATCACGCTTTTGTACTTTTTTGCCTTTGTTTTGTAATAATATGTACTTATTGTTGCCAGTGTCGAAAAGGCATTTGTATTCCACTCCTCCAATAATCGGATAGACATATAACACGTTTTGCGTCCAAGAAAAGTCGCATTTCATTGGTTTGTAACCGGTCATATTAAATGATGTATCGTCATTGTATTTGTAATAAGATATTTTCTGATCTGTAAAACTCAAACTCATTTTAGAATTCGTGAATTGAAAGGCGAAAATGGCATCGTTTCCAAGTACGGGATAATCGGATATTGCATTTCCGCAAGGGTTGTCGTAATTTACGCAAATGTCGAGTTTTAATGTATTATGGAAATAATAGAATTGAACGTTGACGGTGTCCATTTTTGCATAGACTATGGATTTTTTATGCGCACTTTGTAATTTCAACTTAGAGTAGTCGTCGGTTTTTTCCGAAAGATTATGGAAATATGTCAAACCTTGACTGTCGCCAGTGTCCAGCAAAACAGTATCTGGTTCGCCGTTGATTGTTGCTTGAGCCAACATCCTATTATTTTTTACCACGAAATTTATAGGTTCGTTATCACTTATGGAGCTTGTATAAGTGCTTTTAACCTGTTTAAAGTTTCTCAATTGGAATGACAAAGCGCTACAACTTGACAATAGCATTGTTGATATTATGAATGCTACTGTTATGATTATCAAATGTTTTCTCATAATGTTGAATGTTTTAATTCTTGCTTTCCAAGGCTTCGACAATGATTTTTTCATACATTTCCTCGTGTTGGCTGCTGTATCCGCGTTGATTCATCAGGATATTCCCTTCCCTGTCGAGCAAAA
>CAJOEP010000060.1 GCA_905233445.1 uncultured Bacteroidales bacterium
ACTTTTGTGTCAACTTTTTTCAGCGCAAGATAAAAATATTTGTACCTTTGCACCCATGAAAAAGCATCATCAACCCCAATATCTCGAAGACGTCGAAATCATCGACGCCGGCTCGGAAGGCATGAGCATTGCAAAGCCTGACGAGAAAGTGGTGTTCATCCCATTCGGAGCACCAGGCGATATCGTTGATATCCAAGTGTTTAAGAAGAAATCAAATTGCTTCGACGGCAAGATTCTGAACATAAAAAAGGAATCTGACAAGCGTGTGAAGCCCGTCTGCCAACATTTCGGTCTCTGCGGCGGCTGCAAATGGCAACACCTTGACTATCAATGGCAACTGTATTACAAACAGAAACAGATAAAAGACAACTTCGACCGCATCGGTAAGATAGAATATCCCGAGATGATGCCGATTTTGGGTTGCGAGAAACAGTTTTATTATCGCAACAAGCTTGAATACAGCTTCTCAAACCGTAAATGGCTCACCGACGGAGCTCCTGCAGGCACTTACACTGAAGAAGATTGCAAAGGTTTCGGATACCACCTTCCGGGCTTGTTCGACCGCGTCATCGACATAGAGAAATGTTATCTTCAAGCCGACCCATCGAATGATATACGCTTGTTTATCAAGGACTTCACAATGAAACACAAGCTCTCATATCACAACGTGAGAGCACACGAAGGCACCATGCGTAACGTCATAATCCGTTGCAATGGCAAAGGCGAATTCATGGTCATCATAGTGATTAACGAGGAAAATGAAATCGTCAGAAACGAGCTCATCCCTGCTCTTTCGGCACAATTCCCACAGATAATCTCGCTAATGCTGGTCATAAACTCCAAGTTCAACGATACCATCTCCGACCTGCCGTTCGAATGCCTCAAAGGCGAGCCGTATCTGGTGGAGACGATGAAATCGCCACGTGCGGGATTCGATGACCTAAAGTTCCGTGTCGGTCCTGTCTCGTTCTTCCAAACTAACGTTTATCAGGCAGAACGACTTTACAAAGCAGCTTTCGACCTCGCCAACGTTAAGGGCGACGAGCTGATGTACGATCTCTACACCGGAACTGGCACAATAGCCTTGTATTTCTCACGTTTCGTGAAACAAGTGGTTGGTATCGAATACGTTGAGGAAGCCATCGTCGACGCGAAGATCAACGGGCAGTTCAACAACATAACAAACGCCAGTTTCTTTGCTGGTGATATGGCGAAAGTACTCACTGACGAATTCATCGCCGAGCATGGTAAGCCCGATTTCATTGTCACCGACCCTCCACGCGCAGGCATGGCCGATAAAGTCATTGATCAACTTAAGAAGATTCAGGCTAAGAAAATCGTTTATGTAAGCTGTAACCCAGCCACACAAGCCCGTGATTTACAATTACTTAATGATTTATATACAGTAAAAGCCGTGCAGCCTGTCGATATGTTTCCACACACCCAACACGTCGAGAATGTGGTGCTGTTAGAGTTGAGATAGATAATCCATCACCTCTTCGATATCGAAGTTCTCACCTTTTACAATGCAATTCGCCTGCTCGTATATCGGCAGTCGCGAATTGTAATGATTTTCAACGTATTGGCGCAGTTCATCCTCCGATTTCCCATAAACCAACGGACGTTTGCGTTTGGCGTTCATGATTCTGTGAAACGATGTCAGTGGACTGACTTTCACGAATATTGTAGTGCCGTTCTCTTTCATCCATTGCATGTTATCAAAAAAACAAGGCGTTCCGCCGCCAGTGGAAACTACCACCTTGTGCATCTCGCCTGTCTTTTTCAAAATCTCAGATTCGAATTTTCTAAAATAATCCTCGCCGTATTTCTCGAAGAAATCCTGTACGCAAATGTGATACTTCTCCTCGAACAAATCATCGGTATCGTATGGTTCATAGCCCAGTCTCGCCGCCACCTTTCGTGAAATCGACGACTTCCCGGAACACATATATCCGATAATGTATATTCTATCTGGAATCACTTCCTTTTCTGCATTTGTTGCTGCTGTTTCTGCAGTTCTTCCAGTCTCTTTTGAAATGCCGATTTCTTCACTGGCTTCTGTTTAGCAAGCTCGATTTTTTTGCGGAGTTTCTCGTCATCCATAAAGACTCTAAACAAGTACATCTGCAAGAATGTGATGATGTTCACCAACATATAATAATAGCTCAGGCCCGATGAATAGCTATTGAAGAGTCCGAGGAACATAATTGGCATGATATACATCATCACCTTCATTCCCTTCATGCCCTGCTGGTTCGTTGAAGCCATCTGCTTATTATTGATATAGGTGTAAAGAATAGTCGTTACTGTCATCAACAAAGTGAACAAGCTGACGTGGTCGCCATAGAACGGGATGTTGAATCCGAGATCAAGGATGCTGTCATATGTCGAGAGATCGTCTGCCCAAAGGAATGGCTGCTGACGAAGCTCAATACTAGCTGGGAAGAATCGGAAGATAGCCCATAAAATAGGCAGTTGCAGCAACATCGGCAAACATCCTGATGTCGGGCTGGCTCCTGCTTTCTTATAAAGATCCATCACCGCCTGCTGTTTCTTCATATTATCCTTCTCATCCGGATATTTAGCGTTGATTTCATCAATCTCAGGCTTTAAAACACGCATCTTCGCCGTCGACTGGTATGATTTGAATGCAAACGGCATCAAAGCGAGTTTTATGATAACCGTCAAGACCAAAATCACTATACCATAGTTCCAACCGTAGCTACCAAGCCAGTTGAACACATTGACGACGATATACCTGTTGATCCAGCCCACCAACTTACCACCAAGCGGTATCTGTTTGTCGAGGTCCAGATCGTATTTGTCCATGATTTTCAGACTGTTAGGTCCGAAATAGAACTGCATCGGCATTGTGTTGTTCTCTTGGAAAGCATCGAACGGCACGTCAACAGTG
>CAJOEP010000061.1 GCA_905233445.1 uncultured Bacteroidales bacterium
ATAGAGGAGAAAGGCAGCTTGCCAGGATAACCGACTGTTTGTGCTTTACTCTTCATCTTATTGTGCCGTACGAGTAATACTTTGCTCTGCATCTTGCCTTTTTTGTCTGATGCATAATACTACATGAGGGGTATCTTTCCCGAGATACTATAGACACTCGGCATGTACGAATTATTTACGGTTTAACAGTGAATAAATTAAGGCATTTAATTTAGGCGAAACCTCCATTTGAAGGTGGAAGAATGCCTTAGGTGCGTTGAGTTTAATTATGTTTGTTATTCTTTTGAAAAAGCGTTTCGCCGATTTTTTCATACAGGAGGATACATAAATGGTTGATAAAACTAATGCCAACATTGGATTTGAAAAACAACTGTGGGATGCGGCGTGCGTTCTGTGGGGACATATACCGGCAGCAGAATACAGAAAGGTAATCATCGGACTTATCTTTCTACGCTATATTTCTGCCGCCTTTGACAAGAGGTATCAGGAACTTGTAGATGAAGGTGATGGTTTCGAAGATGACCGCGATGCATATACTGAGGAGAACATTTTCTTCGTACCGTATGAAGCTCGTTGGAGTACTATCGCGGCTGTAGCTCATACTCCTGAGATCGGTACAGTTATCGATAATGCTATGAGAGCTATCGAGTCCGAGAACAAGACGTTGAAAAATGTTCTCCCGAAGAATTATGCCAGCCCCGACCTTGACAAACGGGTATTGGGTAATGTAGTGGACATTTTCACAAATAATATAGACATGAGCGATACCACGGAGAGTGAAGACCTCCTTGGTCGTACCTACGAATACTGCATCGCGCAGTTTGCTGAAAAGGAAGGCGTCGGTGGAGGTGAATTCTATACCCCGTCAAGCGTAGTCAAGACGCTCGTTTCAATCCTACGGCCATTCGACAACTGTCGCGTGTATGACTGTTGCTGTGGTTCCGGCGGTATGTTCGTGCAGAGTGCAAAATTCATCCAGGCGCATTCCGGAAAGCGCGGTGCTATTGCCGTTTACGGGCAGGAGGCAAATCCGGACACTTGGAAGATGGCAAAGATGAATATGGCTATTCGTGGCATCGATGCGGACTTTGGTCCCTACCAGGCGGATACCTTTACCAATGATCTGCATCCGACTTTGAAAGCAGACTTCATCCTCGCTAATCCGCCTTTCAACTATCATCCGTGGAATCAGGAGCAACTCCTAGAAGATGTGCGCTGGAAGTATGGCATCCCGCCTGCGGGTAATGCCAACTACGCATGGATTCAGCACATGATCCATCACCTCGCACCGAACGGTAAGATCGGTTTGGTGCTTGCGAATGGAGCCCTTTCCACACAGTCAAGCGGTGAAGGCGAAATCCGCAAAAAGATTATAGAGGACGATTTGATTGAAGGCATCATCGCCATGCCGACACAGCTTTTCTATAGCGTGACCATCCCAGTCACATTGTGGTTCATCACGAAGGGCAAGAAACAGAAAGGCAAAACACTCTTTATCGATGCCCGTAAGATGGGACACATGGTTGATCGCAAGCACAGAGATTTCACCGAAGATGATATTCAGAAGCTGGCTGATACTTTTGAGGCATTCCAGAACGGAACACTTGAGGATGTGAAGGGCTTCTGCTCTGTTGCTACCTTGCAGGATATTGCGAAGCAGGATTATATTTTGACGCCGGGACGCTATGTCGGTATCGAGGAACAGGAAGATGACGGCGAGCCGTTTGAAGAGAAAATGATGAGATTGACGAAAGAATTAAGTGAGATGTTTGCAAAGTCCCATGAGCTAGAGGACGAGATCAAGAGGAAACTGGGGGTGCTTGGTTATGAAATATAATCTTCCACAGAGAGTACAGCGTGATATTCGCAGGATAGCCAAAGAAAATGACATAGAAAGAGTCATTCTCTTTGGCTCACGTGCTAAAGGGGATCATACCGAAAGAAGCGATATTGATATTGCCGTTTGTGGTAACAATTTCGACGACTTTTATTGGGACATAAACGAGAAAGTTCATTCTCTCCTGTCCTTTGATATAGTCAATCTCAATGATGAGATCGCATGTGACTTGAAAGATGAAATCGAAAGTGACGGAATCACAATATATGAAAAAGCTCGATAACTTTGTAAATTGTCTAAACGTGCTGAAGGGCGCAGATTTTGAACTTGCTGACGAAAACGAAATTTATAGAATGGGCGTAATTGGGCAGTTTAATTTGACGTTTGAGCTTGCGTGGAAAGCGTTGCAGGAAGTATTAAGACTGCACGGAGTGTCAGGAGCTGAAACAGGTTCGCCGAGAGAAATATTACAACTCGGTTATAAGTTCGGATTTATCGATGATGCTGCTGTATGGCTTTTAATGCTGAAGAAACGCAATACGTTCATGCACGTTTATAATGATGACGAGATTGACGAAATGCTTTTACTTGTCCGTGATAGTTTTACGCCTGCATTTGTTATGCTTGAAAAAGTGCTTCGTGAGAAGTTAGGTGAGGCCGAGGGAGATTGGAAATGAAATATAAACTTTCGGATATTTGCGAATACGCAAAAGGTAAAATTGATGTTGCAAATCTGAATGATAGAAATTACATCTCAACAGAAAATATGATGCCCAATAAAGGCGGTATAACAAAAGCATCCTCTCTTCCCACTATAAATCAAACACTGGCTTTTTTTTCAGGTGATGTTTTAGTCTCAAACATCAGACCGTACTTCAAGAAAATATGGTTTGCCAATTTTTGTGGAGGTTGTTCTAATGATGTCCTTGTTTTTAGAGCGAAAAATGATGTGAGTAAGAGATTTCTTTATTATGTACTTACCGATAATGCTTTTTTTAATTATTCAACAGCAACGTCTAAAGGGACAAAAATGCCACGTGGAGATAAAACGGCTATTATGGAATAT
>CAJOEP010000062.1 GCA_905233445.1 uncultured Bacteroidales bacterium
GGCAACTCCGCCACAGATATTTCATTCGTGCCTCGCATAGTCTTCACCACCTGCCCGAGGGCATTATAAACCTGCACCTCAGCAGCTTCAGCACCATCTATTGTAACTTGCTCCCTAGCAGGATTTGGATAAACCGTTAACAAAATGTCTGGTTTTTCATTCAACCCCACGCATTCCGAATAATAGAAAGTGGTGGTATAAACATCGTCATTCACTCGCAACTGCCAATCCAGCAATTTGTTATGGATAGGCAACTCGTCATCCCAAACCATCCAGATGCCAGCGGTGGTTTCCACCGACACCGAAAGGTCGTAATGGTAGGTCATCGTGCTTTCCAATGCCCACTCACGTAAATCATCATTGTAATAATCCGCCGTAGCATAGCAATTACCGTTGGCATCGTAGTAATACTCCGTCATATAGGTATAAACCCAGTCATCAAACCCCTGATGGGTCGATGTGGTTTCTGTATGTCGGTTGCCTGCCTCATCATACTCATATTCAATCTTCCAATTTTCCGTCCACGCATCCTCCCAATGGCTTTGTAGCTGTTCCCGGCAAAGACCTTCAGCGGTATAGAAGTAATCGTTTCTTGTAAGGGGATTCCAGCTGTTATCGCCATGGTAATAGTAGATGTCATTTAACAGCAATCCGTCTTCATATTCCCATGTCATTTTGCTTTCTGGTACCCAATCCTCCTCAAATGCGAAACCTTCCGAAAGCACCATGTGACCGTCCGGATCGTATTCATAAGTGTATTTGTTGACTACGTACCAAACGCCACCATCAAGTGCGGATTCGTATTCTTCAGTAATCCATTCACCATCATAGATAAACTCCGATTTCATGGCATAACCATCGCTGGTTTCCATTCTCATAATGATACGGTTCTGCTCATCATACCCATATTCCTCAGTAAAATCAAGAGCCCAGCTATCCTCAAACCAATAGTGATCGATTTTCACGCAGTTGAAGCGCTCGTCATACTCAAACACGCTTTTCTGAAAGTCACCGTAAAGACTGTCCAACGCCTCATTGAAGGTATTGACGTAACGGTTCCATTTTTCTACCTGGTTGATTTTACTTTGCATGTGTTTTAGCGTTTCCTGACCTTCTGTATTTTGTGCCGAAACTGCAACTGTGCAGCACATCAAAGCTGAAAATAACAAAACTTTTCTCATGGTTATTATCTTTAACTTGTTGGTTTATCTAAACATCTCCTCCGTAAGGATAAGCGTATATGTCCTGTCTTTCTGAGTTTCTCCCTCAGGTTTGCAACTCCATGCCTCGCGCGTGAAGAAATATCGTTGTGCATCGCTGGCGTTTTCATCATGGCGAAAAGTGATGGTAGATGCACCATCAGAACTGCGCGCAATCCTCACACTATCGAAATCCGACATAAGCTGCGTGAAGGCTTGCTCTTCCGTAATGGTAGTGGAAGAACCACCGCCCGCCCTGAAAGAACTGATAGTCGTTTTGTCAAACACGTCACCGGAATTGCTGGCATAAGGACTCGTGTAACAAACCTCGTTTGTCCCATTCCATCCTGTCAGCACAAGCGTGTCGTTGCCGTAGTGAGCAATCTCAAAATCGACATTCACCATATACTCACAAGAGCTCAATGTAAAAGTCATTGCCGCCAAAAACACCAGCAGCGTTCCGAATCTGAATTGTCTGTTTTTCATATTGATTTTTGCTTTTAGAATTTTTCGGCAAAACTACACCAAGCCCCCATGCATGGCAAGCAAAACCATGTACGGGTTTGTACGGGTTTTTCGCTATCGTACCGATAATCAATTAGATGCAGATTCCTCCGCGAAGCCTCGGAGAGTGACCGAAAGAGGCTCTTCAGCGCCGAAAATGGTTTTCATTTTGCGGCCTCGGTCGTTTACGGTGGTGTAAGCCCGCTGCATCAGGGCAGAGATGTCGGCGTCAGAAAGGCCAAGCAGATAGAGGCAGCAATAGTCGAGGTCGTTCTTGGTGAGGTTGGGATAGGCTTTGGCTAACCTGACGGTGAACAGATTGAAATGGCGGTCGGCGGCATCGCGCAACGCCGTCACCTGTTCCTTGCTTAAGGCGGCGTCCTTAAAAAGTTTGCAGTCCATCTGCGCCTTGAACTGTCCTTCATGCACTCGCTCCAAGATGAGGCGGCAGATGGGTTCATCGGCGAACGATTCAGCCTGTTGAGGCTTCGCGTTCACCTCCTCCTGCCGTTTGATTTGGTCCTTCAACTCCCTCACCTCCTGGTTGCTCTTTTTCAATCGACCTGACATCGACGCTCTCTCCAAACGATGTGCCTCCCTTTCGGCTTTCATTTTGCGCCTGTGGAGCAGCCAAGCCATAAGAGCGGCCAACACCGCAAGGATGCCTGTTGCCACTATCATCCTGTTTCTTTGGACACGGGCTTTCCCCTGCCTTTCGGCATCGGCCCGTTCCTGTTCCCATTGTAGATGCTGCTGAAACAACTCGTTAAGTTGCGAGACCTGTGCATTGCTTTCCCCTTCCGATACGGTGTTTCCC
>CAJOEP010000063.1 GCA_905233445.1 uncultured Bacteroidales bacterium
GCGATGTCCTTGATGTCAGCATCTGTTTTCAACTGATTCTCGACAGTTTCACGGTTGTTGGCGAGTTCCCATGTCACATGCGACTGAAGCAGGTTTTCTTGATTGAAACCCATGTCGTGATTCATCATGAAATCGCGTTGCTGATGAACAAAAATCGCACAGATAATCAGCACGATGCTTACGGTGAACTGCAAGCCAATCAATCCGATGCGGAAAGCCTTGCCTTTCTGCGTGGTGCCGAGTGTGCCTTTCAAGGCAAAAGCGGGATTGAACGAGGTGGAGAACAAGGCCGGATAGAGGCTGGCCAACACCGAAATGAGCAAGGCGATACCGACGGTCAAAGCCGCAATACCCAAGTTTTGGCCGAAGTTCAACCGTGTGTCAATCAGCGCAGCCAAGGTGGATTGTCTGAACAGCGTAACCACGGCCACCGCCAGTCCAAGAGCGATAACGACCATCAGCACCGACTCGCCCACCGACGACATCACCAATTGGAAGCGGCTGCTGCCCAATATCTTGCGTGTGTTGATACTCCGCAGACGCAGCGGCACCATCGCGAAGAAGAAGTTAATGTAATTGATGAAAGCAATGAGCATCACGAAAATGGCAATGACAAGCAAAGTGATGGTCGTGGTGCGATTGCCCGACTTTCCCGGATGTCCGACATTATCGGCAAAGTAGTTGTCGGTCAATAACATGAGATGAGGTGACATCATTTTTTTCATTACCTCAAGATCTGCTGCTTTTTCTTCGGTCAAATTGCTTTCGTCAATGTCGAATTTTGTCTTAAAAAGGTCAAAAGCGACTTGGTGTGCAATTTCATCGAACTCTTTTGGGTCAGCGCCTTCAGCGAGTTTTATGAAATAATTCCAGCCCCATTGGCTCCAATCGCTCATACCTGCATCACCCAGATTCAGAATAAAGTCGATGGAGGAAAGGTCGCTGTTGACAGGCATATCCTTGTAGATGGCCGCTACCGTGACATCTGTCCAGTTCCAGGAGCCAAATTGGAAATGGTCGCCCACCTGCAAGCCCAAGCGTTTGGCCGCCGACTCGGACATAACCGCATCCGTGTAACTAATCCAATTATCCAAATTGCCGGCAACAAGTTCAAATCCAAACACTTCGATGGCGGGCTTGGAGAAACTGGTGACTCTCAATTCGACCGACGACTGTCCTTCGCCCAAGCGTACGGAAACTTCATTGCTCCCTAAATTGGCAGCGCAGCCGCCCGCCTCAACGCTGGGGACAGCAGCAATGACCGCTTCCGACATCGGACGATTGACGTATGTCGAATAAACATTGTTTGAAAACCGGTCTGGCATGGTAAGGACATAAATCCTGTCGCTGTCCTTGAGTGCCTTGTTGTAGGTGAGGTCGTGGTGTACCTGCACGAGGATAATGTAGAGCGCGGCAAAGGCTGCCGTCAAGCCCAAGATGTTCAGGATGGAAGACACGAGGGAGGTCTTGCCTTTTTTATAGATTCGAGCCATGTGTTGTTGAATTGTTGATTGTTGAATTGTTGAATTGTTGATTGTTGAATTGTTTAATTGTAGGGACGCATTATGCGTTCCTACAAGATCATTCATTACGTAAGGATTTCACTGGATTCACCATAGCGGCCCGCAAACTGCGCAAGGTGACCACCGCAATTGTAACCGCCAAAACCGCCAACAGCGCCAAGACAAACACCCAAACATGCAACGTCACCTGATAGGCGAAGCCCTCCAAATAACGCCGCATAATGACGATGCTAACGGGTACAGCGACAACGAAACACACCAGCACAACTTTTACGAAGCGTGAGTTGAACATCGCCAAAACCTGCCCCACCGTGGCACCATGCACACGACGGATGCCGATTTCCTTACGGCGGTGCTCCGTCTCGAACATCACCAAGCCGAACACACCCATGAGCGAGATGACGATGGCCAAAATGGTGAACAGCGTAACCAACTTCGAAAGGTTTTGCTCCTTTTTGTATTGGTTCTCAATCGATTGCGAGAAAGGCCACACATCGTATGATATTTCATCGCCCATATTGGGGTCAAGGTCGTTGAGGGTTATCCTGATGCGCTCCATCAGGGCGGGGAGATCCACACCAGCCTCGGTACGGATATACAGCCTACTGCAAATATGCCACGGATCTTTGCCATAAACATAGAATGCAAAAGGTCTAATGTCTTGACGCAACGAAGCAAAGTTGAAGTCCTTACAGAAACCGGCAATCTCAGCGACTTGGCTATCATGCCCTCCAATCTGATCTTCAAGGGTGATTTGATATACGTCCCGTGCAGTTTCGTTGAAGATATACGTACCCGTGG
>CAJOEP010000064.1 GCA_905233445.1 uncultured Bacteroidales bacterium
GATGCCTATATCCATCACTTTCTTGACCACAGCTGGCAAAATGGGAATGGATTCTAATGTTTTTAACGCAGCCGCATCATCGGGATGAGTAAATTCTGAGGGGGTCATAAAATAATAATTGGTGGATTTCTGCTCTACTCTGTCATCTCCAAAATCCACGGGATATATTTCGCTATCTCGAAATCAAGGTGCTGTACAGAATCAAGCTTTTCGAACGGACGGATATCGTGGTGGATGAACAATTTCTTATTGCCTTTGACATCATCTTTGGAGAAACCGGTATGATCGTATTTATCTTCTTCCGGCTTCGCCTTTCTGTAGCCCATCAACAGTTTTTCAACATTCCAACGATTATGCTCTACGGCTGCTATTACCTTGATTTCCTCCTGCGAAAGCGGATACTGGTCGCGGCTGTCGTCGGTCATTTTCAAACCTCGCATCGCACGCAATGAGTCTAATTTACAGCGTAAACTGTAGGCACAGTAAAGATTCGACCACTTTTCAGCAACGCTCAGACCACGCCACACTTTGTCAGCCTCCTTGAAAATAGTTTGCTTCGACATCGAATCCAGAACCAGCAAATCGGGGAAATGGTAGTTATTGATATTACTATACAGATAATTTATGAGTTTTGCCTGTTTGAATGCCCTCTCATCGGTACAGTAAGCCATATCATCCATTCCGAAAGGATAAATATTGGCATAACGGCCTTTTCTTTCAATATGCTCCACCTCACCGTATTCAACATAAGAATATGTTTGCTCCTTGCTGTCAGCATTTCTGAGATTTGTAACGAAATTATCGGCCCTGTCCTGACGGATGAAAATCGGTATTTCACGATCGTACAACTCGTCAGGCATGTTCATTGCCATGACGAAGTTCTTTCTTTGGTCAAACTGCGCCAAAAAAACCGACATACATTGTTTTTCGTCGCATGCCCATTTACGCAACAGTTCCTGAATGTTGTCGGAATAAACGTCTCCTTTTATGAATTCGAACTCCACATCAAGGAAATTGTGCCTGTCGTCGTATTGTTTAAACATATCATTCTCCTTGTACAATGAATCCTTTTCCGACATGTCGTGATATGTTTCCTCCTGAATATCAAAGAAATGACGGTTTCTTGTCTTGAAAAGCCGCATCTCCTCGTCGGCATTTTTTTCGATGAAAGTGATACGAGTCCTCTTGCTGTTATCGTGCTCAAAGTTCGGGAAATGAAGCAGATGAGCGGCTTCCATTGCAAACGCCACGGCGAAGTTTGTGGTGCCAACAAACACCAGATGCACATGTCGCTTATCGTCCGGAACTATGCCATTGCCATATACTGCAGGATAATGAATCTCTTTGTCAGGATAGCTTTTTTCCTTGTACGAACGGTTCACGAACACCTGTTTTGCCCATCCGGTATAAAAATTATATGGGATAAACTCTATTCCCAAGTCTCTAACCTCATCGAAAATCTCCGATGTTTTGAATGCGGCGTAGGTATCAATATCCTCAAACACGCAGGTGATGCGCTTGGGCTTCTGGCCGTTGGGAATCCCTTTCAGATATTTGCAGATACTATCAACACACTCCACATTGACGGCATCGTGTGAGGCCTGCGAGCGCCATCCTGCAATGAAAACCTCAACAGCGGCTTCAAGATGGATGTCGCTGTAATACTCGCTAGCAATGCGATGTCCATAGTTCACGATAATGTGGTCGAGTTGCTTTTTCGCCACAGATTTCTTCAGTTTTTCCTTGATTTTTTTAACATCGGCGGATGTCATGAGCAGAACGTCGGCATCTTTGTTTTTGGCAAAAATATCATTAATTATCGAAGGCACCATCTCATCATATCCCATGATAATGTGATGTCCCGATTTGAGATAATGCGTCAATCCGTCATGATGGTCTTCAACCCTGTTGCTTATGGCGTTGTTGATGACGCCGATAATCAGTCCGTTGAAAACCAGCATACCGAGCAAATATGTTATGCTGCTCGCAAAAAGCATCCAACCATGCACATGGCCCTCGATATATAAAGTGTTAAGTGCATTGGGATCAATTAGCAGATACAGCGGCAACAGCCATGTCTTTAAATCTTTATCATGACAAAAACGCTGCCAGTCGCTGCCCGAAAAAGCCATAAACA
>CAJOEP010000065.1 GCA_905233445.1 uncultured Bacteroidales bacterium
TTCGTTTTGCATGACAGCCCAGTTTTCAGCAGAAATCTGTATGTCAATTCGTTGTACATATTCCTGATTGAACACGACATCGTAGTTTCTGTTAGCCTCATTACCGTGTGTCTCCATGGTCCAGTCGGAATAGTCGGAATAGTCGGAATAGGTGATTATGTTATCCTTTTTACATGATTGAAAATAGACAGCAAAAACCATAAGTGCTGCTATGATAAATACCTTTTTCATAATTTTATAATTTGATTAATTAATAATTTGTTATTGCATATTTCGTGTTTTACTAACGTGAAATTAATGACATTATTGTATGAGAATATGTTGAATCTGAAAAATTTACGGTGAAAATAACCCCAAAGAAATATTAAGTGGCTGTTTTGATTTAGGAAACGCTATAGTTTACTTTTAGACTGATTTTTCACAAGGATTGGCAAAGGCGACCTGTTAGGTACTGCGAAGGAGGTTTCGTTGTGGAGGGGTACGTAGTTTGACTACAGAAATAGGGATCAAATAATAACAATAGAGAATCAACACCGCAAAATGTGAAACTTTTCCCGAAAAATCCATGACAGCCATGATAAACAATCATCCAATATACTCTTTCAACCCAGCTATTTCCCCAAATACTCGCTAGGCGTGAGGCCTGTCATCTTCTTGAAGAGACGGGTGAAATGATGGGGAAAATCGAAGCCAAGAAGCCTTGAGGTTTCGCTGATGTTGTGACCGTTCATGAGCAGGCTCTTCGCTTGGTTGATGATGTAGTTGTGGATGTAGCCGATGGCCGTTCCACCTGTCGCCTTGTGGACAATATCGCCGAAATAACGCGGCGAATAGGCCAACTCTGAGGCGCAATAGGAGACCGTGGGTAGGCCTTGGGATAGTTGCCGATTCTCGCGGAAATATTGTTGCAGCAAGTCATGAAAACGTTTCAGCAAGTCGCTGTTGCCACTGTCTTCCTCAGAGAGCTGACGCAGATAGTGCTTCTGAGCGAGGGCGAGTCATCGTGTGTTATCAACTCTTGTCGCATCTGGGAGAGCAGTTGTGTGATGCAGAGCCAATTCGTCATAGTGGATAATACTGACCAATGGGTGCAGCTCGGGAGCATCCACAAACCGGGCATAATCGTTGGGGCTATCTATTTTCAGAATCTTCTTCATTGCGACGCAAAGGTAGGAAGAATATGCAAAAACAAGGCAAAAATGGTGCTATTTTTCATAATAATCATACATTTTCTGCGAAATTGGTATTTATACAGCCAATTTGTGTAATACCTCTTTTAAGTAACAAGTGTACTTTTGCAAGCGAAATTAGAATTAGGCCAAATGAAAAAGATGCTTTGGATATTTGTAGCTCTACTGATTACGGGTTGCTCTAAAAACAGCGAGACTTTTGCACAGACAATGGAAGAGACAATGTATATCACTATCGGAGAGGAGACGCATACCGTCACGATGGAAGACAATGTTGGCACAAGGGCCTTGGTACTTTGAGAAGGTAGGCTATGTCGGGCAGTCGTTCCCCACGGCAGACCACCAAACCACCACTTCTGCGGGTGATCTTGTCTTATACAACGGCGACAACATTTGCATTTTCTATGGAAGCAACTCGTGGTCGTACACCCGCATCGGCAAACTCGACGGTCTTTCTGCTGACGAGGTGCGTCGTTTCGTCAAGGCAGGTGAAGGTGAAGTGGCTATTACGCTTTCATTGCAGCCCATCTATACAGGGATCCAAGAACTATCACCTGACGAAAACAGTGAAGGAACAACCTACACCATTAGTGGGCAGATTGCACCCAAAGGCTATAAAGGCATTGTAATTCAAAACGGGAAAAAGAGAATAAACTATTAATACCATGAAAAAAACAATCATCCTGGCAGCAGTGGTAGCACTTATGACCGCCTGCAACAACCAACCGCAAACAACAGAAGCAACAAAAACTAAAAAAGAAGAAATGAAACAAGAACTAAACCTCACACAGGAGTGGGACAAGGTGTTCCCATTGAGCGACAAAGTGAATCACCGCAAGGTGACATTCGAAACACAATACGGCCTGACGTTGGCTGCCGACCTCTACACTCCCAAGGATGCCAACGGCAAGCTGGCAGCCATCGCCGTGAGCGGACCTTTCGGAGCTGTCAAGGAGCAGTCGAGCGGACTCTATGCCATGCGGATGGCAGAGCGCGGCTTCGTGGCACTGGCCTTCGACCCGTCCTATACTGGCGAAAGCAGCGGTGAGCCACGCCGTACAGCCTCGAAACTGGACAATGTAGATGCCGAACGCATCGGCATCATCGGTATCTGCGGCTGGGGTGGCATCGCCCTCAACGCTGCTGCCGCCGACACCCGCATCAAGGCCACCGTGGCCAGCACGATGTACGACATGACCCGCGTCAGCGGCAATGGCTACTTCGACAGTGAAGACAAAGAAGAGTCACGCCATGCAACACGTGAGGCCCTCGCCAAGCAGCGTCTCACCGACCCGATGGCGATGGCTGGCGGTGTCATCGACCCGCTACCCGATGAGGTTCCGCAGTTTGTCAAGGATTACCATGCTTATTACAAGACCTCACGTGGTTATCATGCTCGCTCTGGCAACTCGAACGACGGCTGGCGCGTCATCGGCACGCAGGCTTACGCCAACAGCCGTTTCCTTTACTACATCAACGAGATCCGCTCTGCTGTCCTCGTGATGCATGGCTCGGAAGCCCACTCCCGCTATTTCGGCGAAGCCGCTTACAAATACATGGTAGAAGGCCAGGCAGAAGGCTACAACTTCATCGGCAAACCCAATCCCAACCCTGAGAACAAGCAACTGCTCATCATCCCAGGTGCCACCCACTGCGACCTTTACGACGGTGGCGAGGGCAATTACATTCCTTGGGATACGTTGGCGGAGTTTTTCACTGAAAACCTGAAATAATACAAAATGAACGAACAACCCACAGGGAAGACCTACGTCGGCAGCGATGAGCTTTATGCCGATGTGCATCGTTGCATGAAACTGGTTGCCGAGATGAACACTGGCTACCACACCGAGGCCGAGGTGCGCGCATACCTGCGACAAATAACAGACTCCGACATCGATGATACCGTGCGCGTGTTTCCGCCATTCAACATCAACTATGGCAAGAAGACCACCTTCGGCAAGGGCAGTTTCGTCAACTTTGGCTGCACCTTCTTGGCACTTGGTGGCATTACGATTGAGGAAGGCGTTTTCATTGCGCCTCATGTGGTTTTGGCCTCAGAATACCATCCCGAAGACCCGGAAACAAGACATTCCTTGCTCACCAAGCCCATCGTCATCAAGAAGAACGCCTGGATTGGTGCCAACGCCACGATATTGGCGGGTGTCACCATCGGAGAGAACGCCATTGTGGCCGCTGGTGCCGTGGTGGGAAAGGATGTCCCCGACAACACCATCGTGGGTGGCGTCCCTGCCAAGGTGATTAGAATGATCAAATAAGAGACGATATGAAACAATGTAATCCGCAATCCAGGCAAAAGTCTTGACTTGCGGATTTTTTCGTACCTTTGCGCAATCACAAAAGACACCCCACCATGGCAAGCAACCCCGACTTCGTTCAATACATCGCCGACAAATAATGGTTAAAGACTAACCCTTTATGCAGAACGACATTGAAAACATCCTCAACGAGATAGCCGCCAAGGATTTGAACGCAAAGACGGACTTTTTTCTCTCTGCGGACTGAACTGCGTCTTATATTAACTTATTGTTTTTCAGCAATACTTACAAAAAGGTTTGTGTATTGACAAAAGGTAAGTGACTGAAATATAGAAATCTTGTGTATTTTTGCAGTGTATTTTGATTTTATGGAAATAGAGAAACTTAACATAGCATTTAAATCCGCCGATGCCGTCATTGTCGGCGCGGGTGCCGGACTATCCACCTCCGCAGGCTTCACCTATAATGGCGAACGCTTCCAAAAGTATTTTTCCGATTTTATCGAGAAATATGGCTTCACCGATATGTACACAGCGGGGTTCCATCAGTTC